>NZ_RQVV01000023.1 GCF_009295515.1 Erwinia endophytica
GGTAGTTTTACCGTGGTCAACGTGGCCGATAGTACCAACGTTGACGTGCGGTTTGTTACGTTCAAATTTTTCTTTAGCCACGGCGATATTCCTTACTTTCTGTGCCCTCCTGTGTGGTCAGGAGAGCACGGGATCAATTGGTTGGTTAAACCCGATTACTTACCACGGGCTTCAATAACAGCCTGAGCGACGTTGCTCGGTGCCTCATCATACTTCAGGAATTCCATAGAGTAAGATGCACGGCCTTTCGTGATAGAACGCAGTTGAGTTGCGTATCCGAACATTTCAGACAACGGAACCTCTGCATGAATCACCACGCCGGTCACGTTGGTTTCCTGACCGCGCAGCGTACCACGACGACGGCTAAGGTCACCGATAACGTCACCTGTGTTCTCTTCAGGCGTTTCAACTTCAACCTTCATGACAGGTTCAAGAAGCACAGGTTTTGCTTTCTTAAAGCCGTCTTTAAAGGCGATAGATGCTGCCAGTTTAAACGCCAGCTCAGAGGAGTCAACATCATGGTAAGAACCGAAGTGCAGACGCACACCAATGTCCACTACCGGGTAACCAGCCAGCGGGCCAGACTTCAGCTGCTCCTGAATACCTTTATCAACCGCAGGGATGTATTCACCAGGGATCACACCACCTTTGATGTCGTTGACAAACTCGTAGCCTTTCGGGTTTGAACCCGGTTCCAGCGGATACATGTCGATAACAACATGACCATACTGACCACGACCACCAGACTGCTTGGCGTGTTTACCTTCGATATCGGTAACTTTGCTGCGAATCGTTTCACGGTAAGCAACCTGAGGTTTACCGACGTTCGCTTCAACGTTGAATTCACGCTTCATGCGGTCAACGATGATATCGAGGTGCAGCTCACCCATACCGGCGATGATGGTCTGGTTAGACTCTTCGTCAGTCCATACACGGAAAGACGGGTCCTCTTTAGCCAAACGTCCCAGAGCCAGACCCATTTTTTCCTGGTCCGCTTTGGTTTTTGGCTCAACAGCGATAGAGATTACCGGCTCAGGGAACTCCATACGCTCCAGAATGATCGGTGAATCCGGATCACACAGGGTATCCCCGGTAGTGACGTCTTTCAGACCGATAGCGGCAGCGATATCGCCTGCGCGAACTTCTTTGATCTCTTCACGTTTGTTGGCATGCATCTGTACGATACGACCAAAACGCTCACGTGCGGACTTCACTGAGTTCAGCACCGTGTCACCAGAGTTAACCACCCCAGAGTAAACACGGAAGAACGTCAGGTTACCCACGAACGGATCGGTAGCGATTTTAAATGCCAGTGCAGAGAACGGCTCATCATCTGTCGCATGACGTTCAGACGGCGTATCTTTGCCATCATCCAACATACCTTTGATTGCCGGTACGTCGGTTGGTGCTGGCAGGTAATCCACCACCGCATCCAACATGGCCTGAACACCTTTATTTTTAAAGGCGGAACCACAGGTCACCAGGATGATTTCATTATTCAGAACACGCTGACGCAGAGCCGTTTTGATCTCTTCTTCCGTCAGTTCTTCGCCACCCAGATATTTCTCCATCAGCTCTTCTGAAGCTTCAGCTGCGGATTCAATCAGGTTCTGGTGCCATTCTTCAGCCAGTTCAGCCATTTCAGCCGGGATCTCTTCATATTCGAAGGTCACACCCTGATCGGCGTCGTTCCAGTTGATCGCCTTCATTTTCACCAGGTCGATAACACCGGTGAAACCTTCCTCGGCACCGATAGCCAACTGCAATGGCACCGGGTTAGCGCCCAGACGAGATTTAATCTGGTCAACAACTTTCAAGAAGTTAGCGCCCATACGGTCCATTTTGTTAACGAACGCGATACGCGGCACTTTATATTTATTCGCCTGACGCCATACGGTTTCAGACTGCGGCTGAACACCACCAACCGCACAGTAAACCATGACGGCACCGTCCAGAACACGCATGGAACGCTCTACTTCGATAGTGAAGTCAACGTGTCCAGGGGTGTCGATGATATTGATGCGGTGCGGCTCGAACTGCTTCGCCATACCGGACCAAAAAGCGGTAGTCGCTGCGGAGGTGATAGTAATACCACGCTCTTGTTCCTGCGCCATCCAGTCCATGGTGGCGGCGCCATCATGAACTTCACCGATTTTATGGTTTACACCGGTATAGAACAGAATACGTTCAGTCGTCGTCGTCTTACCGGCGTCGATGTGTGCACTGATACCGATATTACGGTAACGTGAAATGGGTGTTGTACGGGCCATTTGATTCCTCTGATTCTCGGACGTTCTAAGTTAGTAAAACCCAGCGGGCGTGTCACTGGGACCTCCGCTGGGTTAATAACAACTACGAGGCTGTTACCAGCGGTAGTGTGCGAACGCCTTGTTGGCTTCGGCCATACGGTGAACGTCTTCACGTTTCTTCACTGCAGTACCTTTGTTCTCTGCAGCATCAGAAAGTTCGTTCGCCAGGCGCAGAGCCATAGATTTATCACCGCGTTTACGAGCAGCTTCAACGATCCAACGCATTGCCAGAGCATTGCGACGCACCGGACGGACTTCAACTGGCACCTGATAAGTAGAACCACCAACGCGACGGGATTTAACTTCCACCGTTGGGCGAACATTGTCCAGGGCTACTTCAAATGCTTCCAGTTCACTTTTACCTGAACGCTGAGCCAGGGTCTCAAGCGCGGTATAAACGATTGATTCTGCAGTAGACTTTTTACCATCTACCATCAGGATATTTACAAATTTAGCCAGCAGCTCTGATCCGAACTTAGGATCTGGCAGGATTTTACGCTGACCAATTACGCGACGACGTGGCATGGAAATACTCCGTTGTTAATTCAGGATTGTCCAAAACTCTACGAGTTTATTATGACATTTAAGATAAAACGTTTGGCCTTACTTAACGGAGAACCATTAAGCCTTCGGCTTCTTCACGCCGTACTTAGAGCGTGCCTGCTTACGGTCTTTAACACCTGAGCAGTCCAACGCGCCACGAACGGTGTGGTAACGCACACCCGGCAGGTCTTTAACACGACCGCCACGGATCAGGATAACTGAGTGCTCCTGCAGGTTATGACCTTCACCACCGATGTAGGAAGTAACTTCAAAACCATTGGTTAAACGAACACGACATACTTTACGCAGTGCGGAGTTCGGTTTTTTAGGAGTAGTAGTATATACGCGAGTACATACACCACGTTTCTGCGGGCAGGCTTCCAGCGCAGGCACGTTGCTCTTTGCAACTTTGCGTGCGCGTGGTTTGCGAACCAGCTGGTTAACTGTTGCCATTAAATAGCTCCTGGGATTTGCTTTTGCTTCGTAAACACGTGATAAATCGCCTCGTGGTATAACGAGGACGCGGAATTTTAGGGCTGAGCAGAAAAGGTGTCAAGAAATAACCAGGATATCGTCTCTACCAGGTCATTTGTTGCGGGTTTTTTACTGTCAGCGCGACGAAATCAGTATAGCTTACTGTCATTACGCTGGATGAAATTTGCGCAGAGAGTCCACGGGCGTTCACATCTTCCTGCAATACGTATACAGAGATGGGGGCATTAAGCAAGGATGCAAGGTGCTGACTGCTCTGTAACGCCGCCAGCACCCCATCCTGAATCAACAGCACGTCATCTCCCTCAGCCAACAGACGCAACAGCGCAGTGAAATCACATCGAAAGGGAGAATTGATCAGGGTGTGCAGCATAATGTCTTTATTTCTTCAAAAGGTGATGAGGCGATCATAGGTTTCCAGTTCTGCCCGCAGAGCGTCTGGCGAAAGTACCTCAACCGGCAGCACCTTGAGTCCATCTGCCGGCAGACCACGTTCCGCCAACGCCGCCGCGCAAACATACAGGTTATCGATATTATAGAGCGGCAACACCCCAAAGGTCGCAACGTAATTGCGCGCCAGCACCAATTCGGGCTGCTGGTCGGGGAGCAGTTGCAACACGCCGTCGCTGATAAAAAAAAGAGCAATGTCTTCACTCAGCGCCGAAATAGCCAGAACGGCATCCAGCCCTTCTCTACCGGCGCTGCTACCATGTGGAGACTGGGTAAAGACGACAGCGATACGATTCATCAGAACTGGACCACCCGTTCACAACGTAAAGCCGCTTCAGCCAGCGCCCCCAACCCCGATAGTTGAAAACCCGACGCCAGATTAGCGCCCGGTAAACCAAGGTGCCTGGCTTCCTGCTCGTCCGTCACGCCTCGGCGTAACGCCGCTGCGACACAAATGTTCAGCGCCACACCTCGCTCCTGATGAAGCTGCTGCCAACCTCGGGTCAAATCAAACTCGTCACTGGCGGGAGAAGTTAATACACTGGCATTCAGCACGCCTTCGCGATAAAAAAACACGCTCTCCAGAATGTGCCCCTGGGCCAGCAAAGCCTGCGCAAACAGGTACGCGCTGCTGGCCTGCTGCGTACCGTAAGCCGGTCCAGTGACCAGCAAGGTAAAACGCATTAGCGATCCTGCCCCTGAAAATCACCATTTTTGAACTGGCGAATATACAGATAAACCGTGTGCTTAGAGATATTAAGACGATCGGCTACCTGGGTGATGGCATCCTTGATATCAAAAATCCCCTTCTCATACAGATTAAGCACAATCTGGCGGTTCTTGGCATTGTTGGAGACATTGCGGTCGCCGCTGACTTCCTCGATGGTGAATTCCAGCGTCTGCATCACCAGGTCTTCGACCGAGGAGGCAAAGTTAACCGAAGAGGCGACATCCTGGGTTTCCGGCGGCATAAAGGTGGCCATAACCTGCGAGAACGGCACATCAAGGTTCATGTTGATACATAGCAAACCAATAACACGCTGCCTGCCGTTACGGATGGCAATCGTCACTGACTTCATCAACACCCCGCTTTTGGCGCGAGTAAAGTAGGTGTTGGAAACATTACTGTCAGCGCCGTTCATATCATGCAGCATACGCAGAGCGAGATCAGTAATAGGTGAGCCAATTTTACGGCCGGTATGTTCACCATTGGCAATGCGCACCGCGGAGCACTTCAAATCTTCCAATGAATGGAGCACGATTTCGCAATGCGTGCCAATCAACATGGCCAGGCCATCCACCACCGCTTCATAGGATTTCAGGATATCGAAGTCGGTTTGCTCGAAGGGATGCTGTTCCAGCAGTTCCAGATCGGCTATGTCGCCGGTAAAAATTGAACCAGACATTATAAAGACACCACCCTTGAAAATAACCTGCCATACGGCGCCAGGACAGACTCATTCTGATGAAAATACACGGCGGCTAGTGTAGCAAATATCGTAAACGCCTGTCCTGACCTTTGTTATGAATTGCAGGACGCAACAAAAAACGGGGGATTATGGCAGGGAAAAGAACACCGCCACAGAAGTGTGGCGGCGGGGAATGCGTTACTTAGACTGAGAGTCCGCTGGCGCTTCAGTTGAGCTTGAGGCGTTATTGTCTGCTTTCGCTGCGGGTTTAATATCAAGCAGCTCGACATCAAATACCAGTGTGGAGTTAGGCGGGATCCCCGGAACGCCATTTTTACCATATGCCAGGTCTGGTGGAATGACCAATTTGATCTTCCCGCCTTTCTTCACGTGCTTCAGACCTTCGGTCCAGCCAGGGATCACACCGTCAAGACGGAAAGACAGAGGTTCACCACGAGTGTAAGAGTTGTCAAACTCAGTACCGTCGATCAGCGTACCTTTGTAGTTCACAACGACTGTGTCGCTGTCGGTAGGAACGCTACCGGTTCCCTCTTTCTCGACCTGGTAAAGCAGGCCGCTCTCGGTTTTCTTCACGCCTTTCTCTTTGGCGAATTTGGCAGCAAAAGCTTCACCTTTTTCGCTGTTCGCTTTCGCGTCTTTTTCCATTTTAGCCTGAGCGGCGCCTTTCACCCGGCCTTCAAAGACCTGCAGGGTCTGTTCGATTTCCTGGTCAGAGAGTTTACTCTTACCAGCGAACGCATCCTGCACACCAGAAATCAGCTGCTGTTTGTCCAGGGTGACGCCCAGTTTTTCCTGCTCTTTCAGGGAATTTTCCATGTAACGTCCCAGTGAGGCGCCCAGCGCATAAGCAGACTGCTGATCGTCATTTTTGAACGCGGCATTCTTTGGAACCTGTGGAGGCGCCTGATCGGCTGGTGCTGAAGGCGCTGCCGCCGGCGCGCTCTCAGCGGCCATTGCCAGAGGCGCATTCAGCGCAACGGCCATGGTCGTGGCTAACAATGTGACTTTAAACAGTGATTTCATCCATTTCTCCAAAACCGAAGCCTCTCACCTCGGAAATCATTTACAGACCAGAGTCCGTACTATAACTGTATGCAAGAATACTGCACAATCTCGCAATGCAAACGTAAGTTAACTTCCGACCGTTTATCAATTCAAAAGTTTCACCACGGAAAAGCAAGTACGCCTTTTTTTTCAATAGTGTGACTGAAATAAAAGGCGTAATTCCTGTTTCCGTTCCTGCTTTGCCGTTAGAATCGGAGCAATCCAGTCATTATAATGACTTGTGCAGTAACAAGAGGAAAGTGTATGCAACAATCATTGTTTGAACAGCGTATGGAAATGCTGGAAAGCCGTTTGGCCTTCCAGGAACACACCCTCGAAGAGCTTAACCAAACGGTGATTCATCATGAACTGGAGATAGCCCGTCTGCGTGAACAGATGCGCCTGCTGACTGATAAATTAAAATCAGTCGCTCCTTCAATGATTGCTT
This sequence comes from Erwinia endophytica, assembly GCF_009295515.1. GTDB lineage: Bacteria > Pseudomonadota > Gammaproteobacteria > Enterobacterales > Enterobacteriaceae > Erwinia > Erwinia endophytica. Next base: position 6,717 of record NZ_RQVV01000023.1, read on the forward strand.
CGCAGTCGGAAGAAACGCCGCCGCCGCACTACTAAGTATTCAATCATATAAACAGCAAGGCCACCCCAAAGGTGGCCTTGTTGAAGATTAGTGACTGCAGCCACAACCGCCGCTACCACAACCGCCTTTACCATGGTCATGGTCATGGTCATGGTCATGGTGGTGATCGTGCTCGCCGTGAACATGACCGTGGGCCAGTTCTTCCGTCGTCGCTTCACGGATAGCCACGACTTCGACATTAAAGCTCAGGTTCTGACCTGCCAGCATGTGATTACCATCCACCACAACGTGGTCGTCTTCCACTTGAGTGATTTCGACCGGAACCGGTCCCTGATCGGTTTCCGCCAGGAAGCGCATGCCGACCTGCAGTTCATCAACCCCCATGAACACATCTTTCGGTACGCGCTGGACCAGATTGTCATCATACTGACCATAAGCGTCATTGGCGGCGATATCCACTTCAAATTTGTCACCCGCCTGATGATTTTCCAATGCTTTTTCCAGACCAGCAATCAGAGAACCATGACCGTGCAGATAGTCCAACGGCGCACTCACCGGAGACTCATCAACCAACACGCCGTCTTCTGTACGTACCTGGTATGCCAGGCTGACCACCAGGTCTTTTGCTACTTTCATGATTACTCCTAACCGTTGAGAGCTTAAGCCCTTACTCTGTTAGCCTTCTGCCAACGTGAAGGGCTCTAAATTACGCCGAGTTTACTGAATTTCAACACCGCTGTACGCTACAGCTTAAAAAAAGCCGGGCCATAACGCTACTCAGGATGAAAAATTCCGATCACTTGCTCATTAGTGCGAACCTGATCCCGAACCTGTTTATCCGCTTCGCGCATCTGGTGACCGCACTTAACGCATTCAACCACATCGATATTATTTTCGCGCTGCAGGGCCAACGTATCGATTGCCTGACATGTGGGGCAGGTCGCACCGGCGATAAATCTTTTACGCATATCGGTTCCTATTCAAATTCGTCCCAACCATCAAACTGGTGTTTCTCATACTGCATCTCAGCCTGAAAAATGTCTTCCAGCTCACGACGGGCTTCTTTTACTCGCGAAATTTGCTGGCTGTCCGCATGGTTCGGCATCAACTCGCGCAGCATACGCATATCCAGACGGCGGAAGTGCTGCTGGGCCCGAAAAGCCTGATGGGGATGCATCCCTAATGCCATCAGCGTTTTGCGCCCCAGCTCCAGCGCACTGGAAAAGGTCTCACGCGAGAACTGGGTTACACCCGCCTGAATCAGCTCATGCGCTTCCACGCGTCCCCTTGCCCGCGCCAGGATCTGTAGATGCGGGAAATGATGCTGACAAAGGTGCACAATCTCCATCGAATCTTCCGGACCATTACAGGTTATCACTATCGACTTCGCCGTTTCCGCCCCCGCTGCCCGCAATAATTCCAGTTCGGTGGCATCACCATAGTATACTTTGTAACCGTATTTACGCATCAGGCTGACTGCGCTGATATCTCGCTCCAGCACCGTAATACGCTTCTCATTCGCCATCAGCAGGCGCGCGACAACCTGACCGAAACGGCCAAAACCGACCACGATAACCTCTGGCTTATCATCTTCAACAAACGGTTTCTCGTCGTTATCGTCCCCGTCGTTAAAACGGCTGGTCAGAATTTTATCAATCCCTTGCATCAACAGCGGTGTCGTCATCATCGACAGCGTCACCGTCACCAGCAACAGCGGCATCTGATCGCCACTGAACAGTTTTGCCGCCGCTGCCGCCGAAAACAGCACAAAAGCAAATTCCCCGCCCTGACTGAGCACCCCGGAAAATTGCAAACGCTCTGAGCTACGCAGACCAAACAGCCGGGAAAGTACATAAAGCACCACGGCTTTGATGGCGACCAACGCCACCACACCAACAATAACTTCCGTAATATGGGTATAAAGCACCCCCAGATTCAGCGCCATCCCGACCGAGATAAAAAACAGGCCAAGCAGCAGACCTTTGAAAGGATCAATGGCAATTTCCAGCTCATGGCGATACTCACTTTCAGCCAGCAAAACACCGGCGATAAATGTGCCGAGCGCCATGGAAAAACCCAACGCATCCATAAACAGCGCTGATCCCAGTACCAGTAGCAACGCGGCTGCGGTGAAAACTTCACGCACGCCAGAGGCGGCGATAAAGCGAAAAATCGGCCTGAACAGGTAGCGTCCCCCCACCAGCATCCCGGCAAAAGCCAGCACCTTTATACCGACCTTCATCCAGTCGGTATGACCACTGTCGCCCCCGACCAACAGCGGAATCAGTGCCAGAGCGGGGATGACCGCCAGATCCTGAAACAGCAGCACGGAAAAGCCCAATTGACCGGATTCATTACGATTCATCCCTTTATCACGCATCAATTGCAGCGCCATGGCGGTAGAGGACATCGCCAGGCCGATGCCGCCAATCGTCGCCGCCTGCCATGAGAAATGAGTGAGCCGGAGCAACCCGCCAAGGATAATCGCGCTCAGGATGACCTGCGCCGCGCCAACACCAAAGATAGAGTGACGTAATGCCCAAAGCTTCGACGGTTTCAGCTCCAGCCCAATGATAAACATCAGGAACACCACACCCAACTCAGAAAAATGCAGGATCTCATCCACATCGCTGATAAACCCCAATCCCCAGGGCCCAATCGCGATCCCCGCCAGCAAGTACCCCAATACAGCACCAATACCAAGGCGCGCGGCGATCGGAACGGTAATCACCGCAGCAAAAAGATAGACCACGCCTGCAGTCAGGAGGGTTTGCCCTGCCATTCAACAACCTCCATAAGGCTTTGGCGCCGCCAGCCAGTCACCGTAGGCGCGCACAAAGTGTTGCATCGCCTCAGGCGTCTGCCGCCGCGCCCAGTAAATAATCATTGGCGTCAACCAGTGCATACGACACATCTGGGCGGTCAGTTCAAAGGGACGCATAATCTCTGACATGGGATAACGATTCAGGCCTTGCTGATGGTAGGCGGTTTCCGGTTCACCCGTGGTTATCACGCTACGCCAGTATTTTCCTGCCAATGCGTTGCCACCGGGTCCACTGGCGAATCCCCGTGATAACACCCGATCCAGCCACTCTTTTAGCAATGCCGGACAGCTGTAGGTATATAACGGGTGCTGGAAAACAATCACCTCATGTTCACGTAACAACTGCTGTTCATAGTGAATATCAATAAAAAAATCAGGATAATGTGCGTACAAGTCATGTACCGTCACCTGAGGCAGGCCTTGCGCTGCCTGCAACAAAACCTGATTAGCCCTCGAATCCTGTGACTCCGGGTGAGCATAAAGCAGCAAAACGTTGGCTGGCTGCGACATCATTCCCCTCCAAATCGTCGTCATTGCGGGGAAATTCCGCTACCATGCTCGACGCAACGGAATTGTGTATTCCGCAAAGCAATTATGATGATTTAATTTAACATATCCTGACTATTACGGCGCTTATGATTGTCTTCTCCTCGTTACAAATACGGCGTGGTGTCCGCGTGTTGCTGGATAACGCTACCGCCACCATCAATCCAGGGCAGAAAGTCGGCCTGGTGGGAAAAAATGGCTGCGGCAAATCTACGCTGCTGTCGCTGCTTAAGAACGAGATAAGCGCCGATGGCGGCAGTTTCAATTATCCCAGTAACTGGTCGCTGGCGTGGGTTAACCAGGAGACGCCTGCGCTGACCAAACCGGCCATTGAGTATGTTATTGACGGCGACCGCGAATTTCGCCAGCTCGAATCTGCATTAGCACATGCCAATGAAATTGATGATGGCCACGCCATTGCCACGTTGCATGGCAAGCTCGATGCTATCCAGGCATGGACAATACCGTCACGTGCGGCCAGTCTGCTTAACGGTTTGGGGTTTTCTCAGGAGCAATTGCAGCGTCCGGTCAGCGACTTCTCTGGCGGCTGGCGTATGCGCCTGAACCTTGCACAGGCACTGATTTGCCGTTCCGATCTGTTGCTGCTTGATGAGCCGACCAACCACCTCGACCTCGACGCGGTTATCTGGCTCGAACGCTGGTTAAAAAGTTATCAGGGTACACTCATCCTGATTTCCCATGACCGTGACTTCCTCGATCCCGTGGTGGGTAAAATTCTGCATATTGAGCAGCAGTCGATATTTGAATATACCGGCAACTACAGCTCGTTTGAAATTCAGCGGGCGACCAAACTGGCGCAGCAACAGTCAATGTTCGAAAACCAGCAGCAGAAAGTGGCGCACCTACAGAGTTTTATCAACCGCTTTAAAGCCAAAGCCAGTAAAGCCAAACAGGCGCAAAGCCGGATTAAAATGCTTGAGCGCATGGAGCTGATTGCGCCCGCCCATGTCGATAATCCCTTTACTTTTAGTTTCCGTACGCCGGAAAACCTGCCGACGCCGTTGCTGAATATGGAAAAAGTCAGCGCGGGCTATGGCGAACACGTCATCCTTAAGGCGATCAAACTGAACCTGGTGCCCGGCTCGCGTATTGGTCTGCTGGGCCGCAACGGCGCGGGTAAATCCACCCTGATTAAACTGCTGGCCGGTGAACTGGCGCCGCTGCAAGGCGATATTGGCCTGGCGAAGGGCGTCAAACTGGGCTACTTCGCCCAGCATCAACTGGAATTATTACGGACTGATGAATCACCGCTGCAACATCTGGTACGACTGGCCCCTAACGTACTGGAACAGCAATTGCGCGATTACCTGGGCGGTTTTGGTTTCCAGGGCGACAAAGTGACCGAGCACACAGGACGTTTCTCTGGCGGTGAGAAAGCAAGGTTAGTACTGGCGTTGATCGTCTGGCAGCGCCCCAACTTGCTGCTGCTGGATGAACCAACCAACCATCTCGATCTCGATATGCGTCAGGCACTAACCGAAGCACTGATTGACTTTGAAGGCGCACTGGTGGTGGTCTCGCACGATCGTCACCTGTTACGTTCCACCACCGACGACCTCTACCTGGTCCATGACGGCAAGGTGGAAGCCTTCGAGGGTGACCTGGACGATTATCAACAGTGGCTGAGCGATCTACAAAAACAACCGGTCAGCAGTGCCGAGCCCAGACCCGATCCCATCAACAACGCACAGGCCAGAAAAGATCAGAAGCGTCGGGAAGCTGAACTGCGTACGCAAACCCAGCCACTGCGTAAGCAGATCGATAAGCTGGAGAAGCAAATGGAAAAACTGCATAGCCAGTTGGCGGCGACAGAAGAAAAACTGGCTGACTCAGGGCTCTACGATCCAAGCCGTAAAGCGGAGCTGACGACAGCGCTGCAGCAACAGGCAGAGGCGAAAGCGGCGCTGGAAGCGTGCGAAATAGCGTGGCTGGATGCCCAGGAACAGTTAGAGACCCTGCTGCAATAAATGTTCCGGGCGACGAGGCTACCGCGGGGTCATTGCACACGGCTCAGACCTCTGTATATCGCGTCCGTACTGTTTCTGGCGCCATTGCGCACAACCCGTAGCACCCTGTTCACTATCGCGCTTGCTGAGTCGGTGGTTAAAATGGCTTATCCCCGAGAATGGTCGCGCGGTGCATAATACGCCGCGCTGGCAAATAATCTGCATTGGCATAATGCTGCGTCACCCGGTTATCCCAGATGGCCAGATCGTTTTCCTGCCAATGCCAGCGCACCTGGAACTCCGGTTGCTGGCAATTGTTTTGCGGCAAGGATTGCGACGGCCGGTGGCCGTTCAATAAAGGTCACATCGGTATGCCAGTTATCATTATCCGGCGGATTATCATCGTGCGTATCTAGCACGATAATCTCTTCCACGCCTGGCGCATGAGGATAAACCGGATGGATATGCACGTTGCCGAAACGGGCCGCCAGCGCGCGTGCGATACCCACACGCTGGCGCATTCCCCCGGAAAGTTGCCAGATACACTTTTTTTCCGCACCAGCCAATCCGACTTTCTTCAGCATCTGCCGGGCGATATCGCGACGTTTTTCTTTTTCCACACCAGCCAGTTGCAAGCCGAACGCCACATTGTCCAATACGTTACGCCATGGCAACAGGCCTTCATGCTGGAACACCACGCCACGCTCGGCGCCAGGCCCGGTCACCGCCTTATCACCAAGCGTAATGGTGCCAGATTCTACCGGTAAGAAACCGGCAATCAGATTCAGCAAGGTGGTTTTCCCGCAGCCTGAAGGCCCCAGTATCACCACCAGTTCTCCTGCGGCGATCGACAGATTGATGTCTTCCAGCACCAGATGACTGTCATAACGGGCGGTCAGATGTGAGACGGCAAGCATGCGCTCTGACCACGCTGGAGCCACTATCGAATTTACGCCAGTCCGCCCTGACGCCACTTTCTTTGGCGAAAGTATTGTCAGCCTGCGCGACCTTAGCAGGTTCCGCCGAGGTCTGATAAGCGATCGTGACATCCACCGCCTGTGCGCTGAACACGGAAAGTGAAAACGTGGCGGCTAGCAGAGAAAATGTGAAATTACGCACCATAGCCATGCTCCGGTTATCATTGTTATGAGGTGAACAACCTCTTTGTAACCGAGAGCAATCATCTCGATAAAGTAATTAAAAATTATCGCTTATAACGATAAGTCATTAGAAGAAAAGGGGGATTGTTAAACAGAAAAGTGGATTAAACAGCAGGATCTCAGGTGTCAGCAAGCTGTAACGCCAATAAGCCGGAACAGAAGCGCCCAGGGAAATAACATAAGATGTAAGCAGATAACGATATAAAGTCCAAAATCGGACTATCTCATGGATATACGCCTGCATTCTGTGCACACTTGGAGATAAGAAAATTCCTAATAAAAATTGAAGATAAGAGCCACCAGCCATGAAACGTAACTATCTTACTGAAGATGAAATTCATCATCTGCTAAATGCAGCTACAAAAGGAAATCATCATCATCGAGACTACTGCATGATAATGATGGCATTTTTGCATGGCTTGCGGGTGAGTGAACTTCTTTCTCTTAAAGTTGAAGATTATGATCCTCTGTCAATGAAAATAAACATTCATCGGCTCAAAGGCGGATTCAGTACAATTCATCCTCTTTTGCCAGAGGAAAATATCACCTTACAACGTTGGTTAATTGAGCGAAAAAAATGGATAAAAAAAGAAAGTTCATGGCTATTTATTTCACAAAAAGGAAATAAGCTATCCAGACAACGATTTTATAACTTACTGAGGAAGTATGGAAAAATAAGCGACCTACCGTTGACGGTCCATCCGCACATGCTCAGACATGCCTGTGGCTATCATCTTGCCGAACGAGGAAATGATACCCGATTAATTCAGGATTATCTTGGTCACCGGAATATCAGACATACGGTTCGTTACACTGCTGCAAATGCAGCACGTTTCGTGAGTGCCTGGACAAAAAATGGCCATACACCTGAGTTCCCTACAATAAACAGCTTTGAACAACCTACATAAAATATTTCAGAAAGAATTGTATCCCAGTCCATGATCTTATGTGTCTGATATCGCTCTACTCCTGATCACCCCTTCACGTTAATTTTTGTTGAATATCAGGAATTATCCGGTTAGATTTAAAATGAATTTATGAATGCAGGGATGTTGACCGGAGTAATCAGTATGTCAGGCAGTCGGGATCCCTTCAGAAAAACATTACAAAGTGTGACAAACATCAAACCACTGGACAGTATTGAAAGGCTGCAACGTGCATTTTTAAAAAGTGCCAGTAAAGTCCTGCCTCATCAATTAGAATCTTCCATTAAAAGGGAGGATAATATCTATATATTGACCAAGGGATATTACTGGCTATACCGAAAACCAGACAAGCTACGGTTGTTTACGGTCAAAGCCCCTCATATCTTCGGGCTTGCTGATTTACTGATCCCTGCCGTTGGAGAAATTTATATGAATTTCTCTCCAGGCAGCGAGGTATACACGCTCTCTTATGCCGACACACAACAGGTACTCAGTCAGGCACCCGGGTTATGGAAAGACGTTGCCATATTATTGTCATTTCATTTGCATTATTCTTACTGGCGAGACCTGCATTTACTGAATGACAGTGCCTATGACACCATCAAGGGTAAATTATTAGAACTGGAAATGAATACTGACGAATTCCGGGAAAAAAACTCTATTGTGAATTATATCCTTTCCACCACAAAAATCTCACGCAGCACGATCATGAAAATCACCAAAGATTTAATTGCTGGCGGTTACATAACCGCTAACAGAGGACACTTGATCAACATAAATCACTTACCGCAACGGTATTGAATTTGACTGCCGCGCGCAGTGGCACAATTCAGCAACCGGTCTCGCCATCAGGAACACGGCAACCAGCACGCCGCGATAACGACTGCCGCGCTGCCGAAACGTCAGTCACGGCGGTGACGTATCATGCCGCCCGCAAAGCGCTCATCCGTTTTCCCGTATTCCTGTCCCCCCAGCCCTGACAATCCCGCTGTCGCTATTTCGGCTGAAGAACGATACGGTAAGGGCGCGGTGCGTAACGGCGGGTCATACCTGAGAGGCTTCTCCGTTCCGTATGGCCGGCAGACCGGACCCGGTTCCCTCACCGGCGCGGGATGATGAACGCTTTGCCGCTCCGGCCTGCCAGGGGGCTCACGCAGCGGCCCCACCGCCCGGTGATGAACCACCGGCGGCGTCATCGGAAGGTGTGCCACGCCACCAGCATAATGCGTGGGCCCCGCCGGTCCTCTGACCGGTGCAAAATGCGGCAAACGTACCGGCCCCGGCGCCAGATCAGGACCGGGCCGGTGGAAGCCATCATGGCGGATGACCGTCCGGTCAACAAACGTCCGTTGCCGGTACACCACCACCGGTGCCGGTCCCCAGTGCATTCCCCACTGTCCCCACCCCCAGTCATTATGGCTGCCCACCACCGCGCCCACCATCACACCAGCCGTGAAGCTGACCAGACCGGTGGCCACCATGTCCCCGGTGCTGTAACCCGGAGGATAAGCCACCGGCGGGGTACCGTAGACCGCACTGCCATACACCGGAACATAAACCACATCAGGACTGGCGGGCTGTATGGTAATGGTCTGCCGGGGGGCCGGTACGGCAGGCGGCGAGCCTGAGGCCTTCGTCACGGCGGGCGCCGTCCTTGCCTCGCGCCCTGATGCAAGAGCGGAGGCCGGTGAACGTGCCACCTTCTGCTGTGACGAGCTGTTCAGCGCCCCGCTGTCCGCCGCCCGCTGCCGCAGTATCTGTACCACGTTCATCACCGTCTCCGGCGAATCGCGGTAAGCGTCACCCAGCGACCGGGTCCAGGACAGGTTCCGGGCCATCTGGGCCAGCACATCCGGAAAACCGGTCAGCGCCTTCACGGCAGGCGCCCAGTCCCGGGCATCCACCGCCTGCCGGCGCGCGTCGCCGCTCAGGGTTTTATTCTGCAGCAGCCAGACACAGGCGGAGGCCACATCATCAGGATGGAGACTGGCCGCCAGCACCTGGGCCAGCAGAGCATCCGGGAACAGAGCGACAGGTGCGAGGAGCGAATACAGCGCCGTGGCGCTCTCCACCGGCGCGTTTGTCGCGGCAACGGCGGGGGCTGCAGGAACCGGTGTAGATGCCGTAACCGGGGGTGTGGAAGGTGGCAAAGGCGTCTCTGCGCTCTTCTGGTCGCACCCCGCCAGCGGTAACAGAAAAACCATCACCCAGGTCCCGGGAAAGTTAAATGTACTGCGTCTCATCCGTCGTTCCTCATCATTTATCATTGCCGCACGGGTTCACCCTGACCTGACGTCAGCCAGCGATCCACTTAGAACCGGTAGCTGGGGCCCTGAAACACCTGCCCGGTCAGGGCTTTCGCCACCCGCGGACTGTCTTCTGTCGTGTCCTGAATGCTGAGGTCCTCATCCTGCTCAGTTCCCGGCAACCGCCCCCCCCCAGCCGGTCCGGCCAGAGGCCACCGCCAACGGACTTGCTGGACAGAGACCGGATTGCGCACGTCCTGGTTCATCGGTGCGGTATCCCCCCTGCCGGCAACTTTCACGGTGCCGGGATGATGGCTGAGAGTGACCATCGCGCCGAGCAGCAACGCGATAACCACCGGATGTAATCCTGTCTTCATTTATCTCTCTCCTTCTTGTGTTCTTATTCTCCGCCAGGGCCGGAAATGGCGCGGGACGGTGGGTAAACGCCGGTTCCGTCTATCCGGCTGATGCATAGCGCCCTTCCGCCCGTCCACAGCCAGACCCGGTCAGGGCTGGCCGGTGGGCGTCAAAAAGTTCCAGCAACCCGGGCAACGTGGCGACACCCAGCTTGTACAGGGCTGACTGTCGCTGTCCGTACACCGTTGAGATATTCAGGGTGCGCTGGTAAGCCTGCTCCTGCACAGATATCCCCAACAGAGAAGACACCAGTACCTCCCGTTCCTTATTCGTCAGGCGGGGCTGGAAACCCGTGGAGGGGAACGCCCCCTCCCCACTGTCGTTCTCTGACCCGGCTACTGCCGAACACAGTGTCATGACAGGGAGTCGGTCATCCATCACCCACAGCGGATTCTCCACTCCGGCCCTGCGCAACACTCGTCGGACTTCCCCTGCTGAAAAGCGCGACAGCACGGTCAGCATAATCCCGGACAGGGCTGCCTCCGTCAGCGCACCCAGTTGCAGTAGCAGAGCCAGACCCTCCAGCGGGTTCGGTGGCAGCCGCACTACCAGGATATCCCTGGATTCCGCTGTTCTCTCCTGCGCCAGGCAACGGTCTGACTGCCCTCCCCATGAGTGGGACAGCGCATCTTCCACACCGTCATACCCCTGGACACTGTGCTGTCCCTGGCTTATCCCAGGCGGAGAACGCAGGGCCATCACCAGCCCCTGCCGCCCATAGTTACAGGGGTCAATCACCCCTACGTGCCGCCAGTCACTCCGCAGAAAATCTCCCGCTTCTGATTTCATCGTCGTACCTCATTTCTTGTCATTACTTTGCTATCGCCGCCTGTGCCGGCTGGCCTGATTCAACGTCACTCTGCTCATCTCCCGGACAGACTTATCCACAGACGGACCGCGACCATCAGCAACAGCACCCCTCCCGCACTCAGTGCACCGCACAGACAGAATGTCTGGGTTGTGGACAGCCGTGCCCGGCGCCCCGCATTGACCAGCGCGACCAATATCCCTCCTCCTGCGGTGAGGAACAGTGCAGCGCGCATCTGAAAAGAGACCAGAATGCCGGCGGTGATACACCACCACAGAACCGCAGCCATACCCAGTCCGACGCCGGTCGACCCACCGAGCGCCATGTCACCGCGCAGCAGGCGCCACCACCAGGCACCGGAGACCCGCTGCAGGCAATGTCCGTCACTGGCTGGGATGAACCGCATCAGCGTTGTCAGCATGATCGTCATACCCAGCCACACCCAGCACCACCCTCCCGTCTGCCATATATCCATCATGCTGCCCTCCGGTTTATTATCCTGAGATCAGTTCATGTACCTGAGGCCACAACCAGAGCAACGATCAACACAGGTTCACACCAGATGTATCGCTGTGATGATCAGTGGCAAAAGTGCGCCTTCAGTTGCTGATTTATCCGTAATTTAATGAAAGTCCTTAAAACCGGCCTGAAAATCATTGATGAAAATAACCTCATGAGATTGCTTATTCTGGGCCAGATAATGACTTTTTTATGAATGTATTCATTTAATCAAAGCGAATAAAAACCATAAAAAACGCCGCATTAATTCTTACCAGCAGAACAGACCATATTAATAAAAAACAAATGAACTTCCCTCTCAGAATAAATACCAGCAATGGATACCTGAATCCTGGGCAATTCTTAATTAAATTAATTTTTTACCTTCAATAAAAAATCCTGCCGACCACCGTCAAAAGTGATTTTTCCATTTTCAAGAACGATAATACGATCCACCTGCTCCAGCAGTTTTATCCTGTTTGTAAAAAAAACCAATGTATCATCATCAGAAAGTTTGCTTTTCAACAGATTGCAAAACATCCCTTCTATTTCTGAATTAACATATGCTGTCGGTTCATCCATAACATAGATATTACTGGGAGATAACAAGGCTCTGGCCATTTCCAGCATTTGAACTCTGTCCGCACGCAGAGTATTAAAATGTTCGCTGACAGGTGAGTGGACTCCTGAACGGAATTCAGCAGGGATCCACCACAAGAAAGGGAGTGACAAGACTTCTTTTATCTTATCATCATTAATGGAACCATCCGAATTCAGATAAGTGTAAAGTGTGTCCGCATAAGCCGAAATCTTTTGCGGAAAATAATAGAGACTGTTTTTATCATCGTTAAAGATATTACGATGAACTTTACCTGAAGACGGGCTCAGCACACCTAATAACAGCGACAGCAGGGTTGATTTACCAACACCTTCACCGCCGACTATTGCCACTTTCTCGCCATGTGCAATACGGAAACTGATTTCGGAAAAGAGAGGAACATCCGGCCCATATGAGAAAGTTAACTTTTCAATATCCCAAATCACCTGTTGATCATTAATATTGCTAACAACATCAGAATGTTGGGTGGATGTTTTTAACACAGATTCTATCTGCGCAAAACTGGAACGAATCCTCCTGAACAATGGTAACAAGGAAGACAAAGGACCAATAGACTGATTGACCTTCCCTGACAGAATAATGGTAGCAAATAATGAACCTGATGATATATCATTATCCTGAAGTAAATAATAAGCCAGAATCACCGTGATGACGGTCTGAAATGAACAAAGAAAGGTGAATACGGTGGAAGATGATATTTTATTATTAAGTTTGATACTCTGAATCAAATTTCCCTGGGCACTTAATAATGAACAGATATTCACATACGAATCTTCCATTCCCCGGGATTTATAGTTATCAAGTAAATAAACAGGTGGACTGACAACCTCATTAACAGATTCAACATTTGTCAACTTCAGTTTCCTGTCATAATAAATTATTATTAAAACCTGAATGGCGACAATAAAAACAGTGGCAAGAACAAGCCATTTCCCAACAATGGCAATAACGAACAGATATATAAACAAGAAAGCAGAATCAATATAATTAGTCGAAAAGAACAGCCAAAACAAAGCCCTCAACTTGGTAAAGTTCAAAATGGCCTCATTGCGGGTTTTTCCCCACTGATTTCCCTCCGATGCAACAAAAGATACCAACTTCCTGATATACCCTGCCTCAAAAAAGACAGAAAAATCAGTCATGAACCGCTTAATAACCCGTTCTCTTTTCTTCTTTAAATAAACCTCGCAAACAAATAAAAGGGTGATTAATGTAGACAGCGTCCAAAGAGACGCTTCGGCAGAAGAAGGAATAATCCGCCCATAGATGGCATTCATATAGAGAGGAATTGACAATGCAAGGAAACTAAGCAGGACAGAATAAAGAAAAAAATGAAAAATCCCACTTTTATTTACTGACCAGGTATTCAATAACTCACCAATACTGAATCTCTCATTCTTCTTTAAATGGATTACTCTAAAAATCTGTACATCATCTTTAAATTCATCGCTTCGGACAACAGACCATTCCCCCTGACAGTATACCAGAAATAATTCATCTGATTGTATGACGTGTTTTTTAGATAACGGTACAAACTTACAATTGACTAAACCACCAACGTAGGAAAGAATGTTATTGAAATTATCAGAGGAAGGATAAATTTCAATAAGCTGCCCTATTAATACAGGATTAAGTTTTACGCTGGAAGCGGCAAAAAACTCATTAACAGATGATAATAACGTTGCGCAGAAGCGTATTTTTTCAGTTTCGTACATTTAATATACACCCGGAATTTTAAAATATTATACTGGTCAGAACGTCCTGCCCTGACCAGGGCGAATATTATGCGGCTGAAACATGAACAACATGAAGTTCATGCCCACTGGTATCACTCCAGTTATCAGTCTTTCCGTCTGGCGAAACTGTATCAGTCCATGCGCTGGATTTACTTAAATGCAGGGCTGACGAATCGTTATTCTGAATTTTGATGGTAAAATCACTTTCATTTGTATGAGCCTTGAAGAAACCGTCAACATCAAATGATATTGATGTATGCTTCACATTTGACAGATCCAGTGTCTCTACATTGCTCACGTTCGATAATGCCCCCAGAGTCAGTGAAGTATCCCCATTAGAACTTTCGACCAGTTTGTTATCTCCCGCCCCGCCATTAATCGTTACAGAAGAAACATCACTAAATTTTGACCAGGTGAAAATGTCATCACCGGTGCCGGTTGTTATATTATTTATATGAGTACTGAATGTATCTTTTGAATCATCCCCTTTAATAACTGTATTGTCCGTTAAGTTATCAGTGATATTTGTTGAAAAATCTGAATAGTTCATTTCCAACGTGCCTGCAGTAATATTATATGTATCATTAGCACTATGAGCAGCGGTTATAGTATAAGTAACATTAGCGGAATCAAGTTTGAATGTCATATTAGAGTTATCTTTGGCAACAACCGTTGAATTAGCACTTAATTTATCAAGATCTAATTCCTGTATATTCTGAATATGATCAACACCTGTTTCCCCATTGCTCTTGGTTATAGTGCCGGCGTTCAGGTCTGCATTAACGCCGCCACCTGTAGTAACATAGATATTACCACTTGAACTATTGCCGTTTATGGTATCATTACCGTTTGATTCAGAGAAAATATCAGACATGGTGGTATGCCCTGTAATAGTATCATCATTAACTGTCCCTTCAATTCTGTTAATATTAACCAAGGTGTCATTTTCACGTCCGTCTGAAAAAGTCACCACACCCGTATTCAAATTGATGTTAGCTGAAGTACTACTCATTGAAGATACGGTATCATAATTCACAGCAGAAAAAGATGTTGTAGAAAGTCCTTTTACACCACCATTTATATAGTTACCGCCACCATTAACATCAAAAGTATAAACATTAGGATTTGATGGGGGATTATGTGAATCTACGGTGACATTAATACCATTAATACCGGCATCCCACTTCAAATCATTATAACCGGAATCAGACAGATGAAAAGCATTCATATCATTGACAGTCATATATCCGTTACTGTTAGTGGCTGAATATCCATTGTAACATACAGTCATATTGAATCCATTAGCAGTGTTTTTAGTGAATTCAACATAAGTAGTATAAGTATTTGAATTATTTGCATACGTAAAAGTATCATGGCCAGCACCACCATCAATCACTACTGCGGTGCCCTTGTAATCATTAGTGACAGTGAAAGTGTCATCACCACTACCACCGTTGATGTTTAGCCCAGAATATGAACCTGCATTGATAGTATAATTATCGCCATGATTACTCCCAGTATATGTTCCCACATACCCGTTAACAGTATCAGTGTCACTATCCGATTTTTTTATTGTTGTTTTGCTTGTACTGTTAATATTAAATGTGAGACTGTTAGTCAGGTCAGAATAATCTATTTTATTAGTATTGCTTTTACTCCAGATAGTATCACTTCCAGTGTTTGTTGCAGTGATAAATGCGGATTTTGCGTTGGAAAGATCAAAGGTTGTATTAACCCCCTCTTTGGCTTCAAACGTGCTGCCACTGGCACCATTTGCAACGATATAGTTGACTCCAACTAAAGTATCAGAGCCTTCATTGCCATTGCTGGATGCCGTCTCTGCACCAAGATCTATATGTAAAACACCGCTAGTATGACTGTAATCAACTGTATTATTTATTCCTGAATCATCAAACACTATTGAATTATGCTTACCGCCATAAACATAGACTGTATTATTAGATGCTACACCGGTAATCTCGATTCTATTACTAACCGTTTTTGAGTCCAGAGTGATTTTATTATTCGAGCCACTGGTATTGATGAGTATATTGTTATTTTCACCTCCATTGGTCGTGATGACGTTATTATTTCCTCCCACACCAGATGCACTTGCATCAATCAAGACTGAATATGTTACCCCTTTCCCTAAAGAAATAGTATTATTTGCACCATAAGCATGGACACTCAGGTCTGTGGTATAGTCTGATGCAGTATATGTTCCATTGCCGAAAGTTGTTCCCGTTATACTGTCTATTATACCGGATAAAATTCGGTCACTAAAATTACCACTATTACTGATTATGACTCCATTATTGAGATCAGCATTAAATCCATCATCATCGACGCCTGAATAATCAAGAGATGTTTTCGTTTGATCATCAAGATATAATTCAGAATAACTGTCTCCGCCATGATAGACAACTTCACCACCATTTGAAGTGTGAACATCATTAAATGACGAACCACCGAAAGTAAGATCACTGTAACCCGTACCAACAAAAATCGAATTGCGTCCACCGGTAATACTGACTGTGTCCTTACCTGATGTGGAACCATGATATGTCAGCATATCATTGGTATAATTACCGATATTGCTATTTCCATCAGCAGTCACAGTGACTATACTGTTGGAAATATTGTATGTATTATCCCCGTCACCACCAAAAACAGTATTTGTACCGCCATCAAGATTAAAAATGGTATTTCCGCCGGTTCCTATCAGGGTATTAGATGCGCCGGTTTTCCCGGTCAGCGTACCACCATCATCAGAACCAATAATCGCGGATACATTGGTAAGATTATCTTTATTACCATTATCCTTATTAGCAATACCGGTGTTTAAATTCACATCAACGACACCGTTAATTTTACTATAATCGACTGTTGTCGTTCCTTTTCCACCATCTACAGTATTATTTCCGTATCCTGACACCACAACATCATCACCATCCACACCATAGATAATATTATCGTTATCATCACAAATGATTAAATCATTATAGGATGTACCATAAACCGTGTGAATGTTAGACAACTGATCCTTACCTTCAGTGCCATTAGCATCCACCCAACCATTATCACCGGTTACATTATTGGTCAGATCAACCTTAACGCCGTTTAGCTCAACATCCAGACCTTTAGCAAGGCTAACCTGGTCAAAGGTGGTACCGCCAACATTTCGGTAGTCCACCGTATTATTTCCGCTCCCGCCATCAAAGGTATTATTCCCCCCATAGCCAATAAAAGTATCATTTCCATCACCGCCATGGAAAACATGATCACTGGCGTTAGTTATAAAAACATCATCATAACGGGTTCCAGTAACTTCCTGTATATTGTTAATCACTTGCTGAGATTTAATGTCCGTTCCACTTACTGTTGCAGAGTCGGTATCTTTCAATCCAGCGCTTTCCAGTGTACTGCTATCCGAAGCCTGAAAATCTACAGTAATACCATGGTTAAACTGGCTATAATCGATAGTATTATGGCCACCTCCACCGTCATAAATATCATCGCCTCTCCCTGCAATAATGCTATCATCACCATTCCCGCCTTTAATGATCAGAGGTGCAGGATCTGTTCCAAGCATAGTCGTACCTGCTGCATCATTTATTGATAAGGGATCGGGTGATATGTTAAAACCGAGATTATAAGACGTATCTCCGTTATAATCAGGGGGGGCGAAGTTGACATTGACAGAAAATGAGTCATCATGCTCCGTAGAGTAGACAACCGCAAATTCATTTTGCTTTAAACCTAATTCACGGCCTTTATCTGAGTCCCATGAAATTATGCTATAGTCACTATTTTGGCTAGTAGAAATTCCGGTTATGGTAGTAACATCATCTAATCGTATGATTTTAGTTAGTGTATTCTCATCATCAGCACTTCCTCTAATCTGTGCATTGATTGTCCAGTTATCATTACTATTACTCAAATCAACTGTTTTTGTACCATACTGGAGATCATAACTGGAAGTATTTCTATCGCCACCTCCTACATCAACGGTGTGGTCTTTTTCATCAATAGATGTATCCAACTGTAATACACTTATATTCGGCGATTTCGGGGCTGGAGGTATGATGATTGGTGTGTCAGGAGTGTCAGGTGTGTCAGGAGTTTGATTTCTTGTTGATGTTGCTGAAGTATTGGCAGAAAAATATATAACGTCTTCTGGTGGTGAAATATCGATATTATCAATATTATCCTTGGCACTACCATCATCTTGATCTTGAGGCGTCGCACCAGCATCCTGGCTATTATTATCATGAACAAGTATCTTAACGGTTTCATAGACTGTTTTTGTGATAACCTTTTCATGGTCAACTGTATTCTGTTGTTCATTATTTACATGATGATTGGTTATATACTCTTTATTTTCTGATAGATTATCAATAGCTTTATCAATTAACTGTTTAGAAGTTAACTGAATACCATCAGAGAATTTAACTTCAAATGCGTCATCAGTAAGACCAGAGAACTGTGCCGCAAATGGCAGCTTATAGATAATTCCGGCTGCTGTTTTAAAAACAAAATCCTGTCCATCAATAGAAACCGTTGTCCCATTAAGAGGGAATGGTAGATTATTTTCCTGTAGCGTTTTGATAAGAATGATTTTATCTGGGGTATTCATGATAGCCTCACATTTATGATTTAAAAGTTAAATTAAATTATTTCAACACATTATCCAGTTTCACCAAATGAATTACCTATCCCTTTCATAATAGGATTAATAACATATTCAAGTATTGTTCTTCTCCCTACAATAATATACGCATCGACAGACATCCCCGGATATATTTTATCTGTGATTTTATTTTTATCCATAAGGATATCAACTTTATAATACCGTATACCTTTATTATTATTATCAGTAACCGAATCAGCACTGATAACCCCTACACTTCCATAAATTGTACCATCAGATAATTTCTCTAACCCATTCACCTCCAGTTTAGCGGTCATTCCCGGCCATATTTTATATCTGTCTCTGGTCTCTAAGTTCACACTGGCGACCATTGGTACATCCGTAGGCGTTATTTCAAGAATTTCCCCACCTGGGGGTATGACAGCCCCTTCATTAGATTTTGTTAATTTTTGGATTATTCCATCGACGGGACTTTTAATTTCTTCCTGTTCTTTACGTACATTTGCTCCCTTCAATTTTGACTCGGCATCATTTAACTGATCCTGAACCTTTTGTAATTCAATCTGACTCTCAGTATTAAACGTATTTTTAATATTATCAGTATCAAATTTTGCTTTTTGCAATTCACTCTTAAGCACATCAGATGCAGATATTGCATCACTTAAATCATTCTGTGTCCGTTGAGTCTCATTTTGCTTTGACAGTAGCATTGACTGAGAAGCAGCGCCAACCTTGATCATTCTTTTTAATAAATTGACTTGTGTCTCATCATAACTTAATGCCTGTTTCAATCCTGATATCTTTATTTTATTAGCATCTATTTCAGCTTCTTTTTGTGCAATTACTGCCTGCCCCCCCATATATTGATCTTGAAACTTCTTCATTTCAGACTGATATATTAAAAATTCCTGATTATATATATCGCGACATTTACCATCTCCATTAATGATAAAATCAGTATTATTAATTTGTGATTCCAGCCTCTTCTTCCTTATTGACATGGTATCAACAAGAAGCTTGTTTTTATTATAGTCTTCAGAAATATAGCTATTATCAACGACAGCGATTATTTCTCCTTTTTTTATCCTGTCACCATCCCTCACATAAAGTTTATTTATCCTTCCGCCATTAGGATGATCAATAATTATATTCCTGTCCTTAATCTGTATATATCCCCTGGCATGCACAATCACATCCACTTTAAGAAAAAGAAAAAGAAAAAGAGCAATAAAAAAAAAGACAGGATATAGTTTAAACAATCTAACCATTATTTTTTTTACGCCTTATCTTAATGATATTGCTATATTCTTTTGTTGGTGTTGCATTCCGATTATTAATTAAACTCAATGCGACGTTATTCTTTTTAAATACAGATAATACCTGATAATAAAGAATTGTTTGTTTGCGTAAAAGAGTACCCGATGTTTCATCTTCATTGTCATGCAAAAATACACTGACTTCATAATGACCATTATCGTTGGGTTGTTTATCTAACCAACTTGAAATTGCATTAATATCATCGGAATATAACGTATATTGATCATTGTCAATTTTTACAACCAAATCTCCCGATTCATCATTATATAAACTCTGATATTCTTTCATAATTTCAACACTTCTTGAATCATCTGAGCCTGATTGTGTTTTTTCTGTGATCTTTTTAATGGGTTTCGGATCAAGATCGGCATTAGCCAGTAATGCAGAATACATTGCATTGATGATTAAGTAGACCAACAGCAATACCGTCATCATATCAACATAGGCAGGCCATATATGATTTTTTTGCGACATAAAAATAAACCTCTTATATGAATTTTATGAATTTATCTGTATCACCACACAGATTATATGCGGCAGCAACATAATCATAAAAATTAGCTTTTGCATCTACCATATCAATTAATGATACTTGTAATTCTCGCTGTGCATCGATAATGTCAGAAAGCGGTCTGCTCCCGAGATTAAATTCATTTTGATACAATTCCAGTGTTCTCCTGGAATTGATAATTGCATTATTGTTCAATTCCCATATACTGACTTCTTTTTCTATTGATGATTTTGTTGAGTTATAGTTCTTATTCAAATCTCTTAATGCAGACTCTCTTTTATAATTACTTAACCTAACGTCAGCAGCCGCTTCATTTATCTTGTTGGTAGACATAAAACCAGTAAAAATGGGTACAGTTACCTGGATATAGAACTGTAAATCAGGAGAGTCAACACTTTGATTTCTTTGTTTATAATTTGCCAAAAACTGCACTTTTGGATAATCACTTTTACGTGTAAATTGGTACTCGTATTGCTTCTGCTGGATATCTGAATCCAGTTGCTTTAGCAAAAGATTTATATGTTCAAGTTCATTGTTTGAGATAAATTTAGGAACAACAGGATGTGAGTTTTCGTTAAACATTGTAGAAATATCATCATTTCTTCCGATGAGAGAAGATAAATTTATTTTTGCATTAACAAAGTCCTTCTCCGCATTTTCCAGCCTTGTCTTTGCATCATCAACAGAAGCTTCAGATCTTACCAGGTCAGATGAAGGAGATAGCCCACCTTCTACTCTGAGTTTAACTTTCTCGGTCAATCCAGTCACCTGATTAAGATATTCCTTCCCTATTTCAAGCGTTCTCTTTTTTCTCCAGACATCAATATATGCCTTAATAATTTGAAATGTTAATTTTTCTTTATCTATCTTATATCCCCACGTTTGTACATCTAATGCACTTTTTGCTGCATTGACCTGCTCATATCTTGCCAAATCTAATATTGTATATTGTGCGCCAAAGTTAAGCATGGCACTTTCATCATCATCTCTCACATACTCATCACTATAACGATGATCTGATGTCCTGCTTTTTCCCGTCAACGTAACCTGGGGCCAATATGACGCATATGATTCTTCTACTTTATAATGAGAAATCTCTTTTTCTGTTTCTGACATTTTTATATTAAGATTATAGTCTATACCACTCTTGATAGCCTCTTCTATTGTCATCGCATTACTATTGAATGAAACAACTATCAATCCAAATATAATCAACATTATACTATTCATTTCCACCCCCAATAAAGTTTTCGTTTTTCTTTGCTAAAGATGATTCAAGTACCTTGCGCATTGATACAATTTCATTCAAGCAAAAAAAACCGGACTCATACATTATTTCCTGGATCTTATGGAATTTATTAAGGTTATCTTCATTATTTTCAATAAGTGACTTTATAGCTGTTACACCTTGTTCAATATCACGCCACGATTTTTTATTTTCATTGTTACCTTGAATGCTTCCTTTTATTAAGGACTCAATCTGCATCCTTACAATTTCTATTTTTGAATTACTTTCATTGAATAATACATTTAAACCATTAAGAGCATCATTAATACGACTGGTATTATCTGAAATATTTGACATAGTCAGATTCAAATCGACCAGATAGTTATTGTTATTACTGAATGCGTTGATAATCCCTGAAAAATATTCATTATTTATTTTAACTAAATTGCTATTATCTTCGACTTGTGAGACTACTTTGCTCAGGTAATGATGTTCCTGACCGTTATTGCCGTCTTCTCCTTTGTTACCTTTTACTTCAAGACTCCAGTTTTCAACCTCGGAAGTAAATTCGTTGTTCATTTTAGACGTCAGAACGCTTAATAAGCCAACAGTCAGGGAGGTGGAAAGACCTAACATTGAAGCAGAAAAAGCCGTGGACATGCCAGAAAGAGGGACACCTAACTCTGATACTAAATCTTTACCCGATACACTGGTCGAAAGCACATTGAAAACGGAGCCCATTGTATGCATCAATCCGATAAATGTACCTAACAAGCCAATACCAATTAACGATCCTGATATATATTCCAGAACATGACTTTTCCATTCAATAGACTTTTTCCACAGACTAACGACCTCATGAGATGTGTCATTTGATAAATCTGTTATTTTATAAAATTTACGACCAAATATTTTAAGAGAATAGTCATCAGAAAGATGATCCTTCTGCTTACTCCATAACCTCCCTTTCCTGGCACTATTTATTGCATCACTTAATACATATAATGAAGAAATGAGAAATAACAGCATGATAATACTATTGATCATTCGATTGTGCTCAATGAGCTCGAAAATCTCTTTCCTTTCAAACCAACACACTGCATAAGCAGCTAATATTATAAATATTTCTAAAGTTATATAGCCATTTAATCGCTTCATTACACCCTCTTAGCCTCATTCAAAAGACACGCTACCGCCATCTCCATCTAAGGAGCAGTTGACAATTAGGACCATTTTGACAACCATCGTGAGGTTTAAAAATTATTGACTGATTTTTATTAATTCAAAGCAAATAAAACCAACATTATTTATAAATTCAGTTTTATTTGCTTTCGAAATGGAAGGTAGAAGTTTTCAAGTGAGAACTCAGGAAGGTATCGTTGGGACTGGAGTGCCTGGAAAGATTGAAAAATTGCAGGTTAGTCATGTAGAAAGAATTTTTTCTGTATACTTTACAATAAGTTGAAATATTTTAGGACTAATCCAATTTTAAGTTGGATTTTTTTTCAATCATGAATATAATACCTTTACAATTTGGTCCTAATTGTCTCCTTTTTTGTTTGTTTTTCGCACACCACACGCCCTCGAAACGTTCCGCATTACTGGCCGTATAGCGCACTGTGTGGCGGATATTACGGTGTCCCAGATAGTCCTGAATCAATCTGGTGTCTACTCCCCGATCGGCCAGAGCAAAACCACAGGCATGGCGCAACATGTGCGGATGCGAAACTACAGAAATATTGGCCAATTTTCCCAATTTACTAATGACCTGATAAATTCGTTGTCGGGTCAACGGGCCACCATAGCGGGATAAAAACAACCAGTCACTCTCTGCGCCCGGCATGGTCTGACGCACCTTCAGCCAGGCCCGGATCGCTTTGACTTCATTACCCAGTAACGGATGATTAGTGCTGAAACCGTTCTTCATTCGCTGAACATGCAGATTTGCTCCTTTCAGATCCAGATCAGAAAGACGCAACTGGCAGGCCTCACTGACCCGAAACCCGTGAATGAAACTCATATAGATCAAACAGTAGTCTCGTTCAGGATTGCCCCCCTGACGGGCGCATTCCAGTAAACTTTGTACTTCGCCTTGCGTTAAATATTTTCGCTGTCCCATGTGGTCTCCAGTGTTAAAACGTTAAATGGGTAAAATATGAAAAATACCTCTTATCCATACAGTAATGTCTCGGCTCCCTTGCTATTTCCTATTATGTCATTCGGTCTGTCGCCTTTCCCCTTTACGGGGTTAGCGCAGCTCAATGACGCCCTGCTTTTTGTCCTGCAACTCAAATTATCCTGGATAGACATCCTTCTTCATCACGGTGAAATCAAACACAATAATGTCGCTCAGCACCGGCTGGAAAATAGCCTTTATCGCCTCATGGGCTGGATGAGGAAGATAACGTTGACGGGCTATTTCATCACGAAACGTCATCAGCACACAGTGTGTGAAGCCAGCATTTTTCCCTTCTGGGCTGTCATTGCAACCCCATTCAACGCTCAACACGCCATCAACCTGGTCAGGTATCTGTAAAAATGCCTTCCTGACCCGTTCTATCTCTGACGAACGGGCCCTTTCAGTAAACGTAATGAACAACACATGACGGATCATCGATAACCTCGAATAAACGTGATATTAGCATCGGCAATGCATGAGCCAACGAGAGACATATGTCACCCACTTTGCAAGGTTTGTGACAGAGTCAACTCATTGATTAATAGCGCATTTTTATCAGGTGCCGATACGTACAGGGCTCATTAAACGATCCAATACCGCCAGCACACTATACAGGGTGAGAATACCGGTTCGGGGATTATTAGAGGAAGGTACATTTTCGATCGTGAGTATAAAACGAGAAGCCGCCGAGTTCACTTCAACAATATGGCTATTGTACTGTAATCCCGGCACGGCCCAAATTTCGTATTCAGTGCGATCCGCCCCCATCCCGGGGAGAACCGCTAAAAATCCGTGTCGGTTCAGTCATGCTATGCACGTCAATCGCGTTATCCCGCAGATAAGGTGCGCCAGACAAGGATTCTGGCGGCTTACGGGTGACCATTTTCACTGAATACAACTCACCCTGCGCCGCGGCGACCAACGCATCAAGTCCAGCAATCTCCCCTGACAGCACGATAATTCGGCCACCGTGTTCACGGGCGATAACCGCTAACTGCGGCAGAGCGAGTAACCCGGTGGAGCTAAGCACGATGACGGTTTTACCCAAACGTAAGGCTGGCGTGGCAATGGACGTAAGCAAATGGGATGGCGCACATTCAATCACTACGTCGCACAATGTTGCCAATCCGGCAATCCCTACGCGCAAGTTCTTGATCTTGACCCACCATCATCAACCCTGCCTTATGGTTATTAATGAATGATTTTACTCAGGAAGTCTTTCGCTCGTTCTGTCTGTGGATGCTGGAAAAATTCCCCGGGTGTCGCCTGTTCAATAATCCGCCCCTGATCCATAAATACCACCCTATCGGCCATCTCGCGGGCAAAACCCATTTCATGGGTGACGCACAACATGGTCATGCCATCCCGGGCAAGATTTATCATCTTATCCAGGACCTCATTGACCATCTCGGGATCCAGGGCGGAAGTCGGCTCATCAAATAACATCACCTTAGGCTGCATACACAACGCCCTGGCGATGGTCAGTATTCAATTCGTTGAATACCCCGTCTTTATCAAAGGGATTCTGATGGCTAAGGTTGAGGTAAAATGTCCGTTTTGTAAGCAAACAGACCCAGTGAAAAATGAAGGATCAGATCATTGATCTTGCCATGAATAATGCTGGTATTCGCGACACCGCACGAGCACTGCATATCAGCATTAATGCCGTTGCGCGCACGCTAAAAAACTCTCGCCGAAAAACGTCACCTCTCTTCCACTGGATAAGTGAGCATTATGCATCATAACTCCAATCACCATATTGAATACACAACTCAAAATACGTCCGTTACATCTCAATAAGATAAGTGCATTATATTTGATAAGAGATAATGTCCTTTATGGCATTACGCGATACCGGAGCGCAACCGGGTAATTAAGTGCACCTTTCCACCAGACTCAATGCCAGATCAGCACGACACACGCGGCGGTTAACAGCCCCATTGAGACGTTGAAAATAGTCCAGGCCCATCGACTGTGCAGGATGCGGCCAATCAGTGAACCAAACCCCAGCCAGATAACACCGGCCACGATGTTCACCAGCGCCATCGCGAAGCTGATAGCGACAACTGAACTCCGGTAGGCCTCACCTGCCTGGCTAAAACTGGCCACGGCACCCAGCGTCATTAACCACGCTTTCGGGTTGATCAATTGCAACAATCCCCCCTGCCAAAACGGCATTGGCCTGGTTGGCCCATCGCCAGCTTCCAGTTTTTCATATTCAGCGGTGGCGATTTTCCATGCCAGCCAGAGCAGATAAGCGCTCCCGGCGACTTTGAGAAACAGATGAAGGGAAGGATAAAGCAGGATCAGTCCACCCACGCCAAAAGCCACCAGCAACAACATCACCTGCATACCAATCATGATACCCATCAGTAACCATAGCGATCGCAGAAAACCAAAGTTGGCGCCCGAGGCAGTGAGTAACATATTATTAGGGCCAGGCGTGATCGCAGCGACCCACAGAAAGCCCAGCATAGATAAAAACAAACTCAATTCCATATGAAACGGGCGCTCCTCACCCCAAGACCAAAAACGAATCTGAAGAAGCTAGCAATGTGACAGGGATCCTACAAGCATTTTGAACATGAATTTTAGTCCACAAGCGGAGGGCGCCTTTCAGCCAATGCCAGGCATGAGCAACGCGCATCTGCAAACGTTGCTGCCCAGATTGCTGCGCCGCCGCCTTATGCTACAGCCGCACTGGCAGCGCCTGACCCTGCCGGATAGCGACTTTGTTGACCTGGCGTGGAGTGAAGACCCCGCCGGGGCCCGCCACAAACCTCGCGTAGTGATATTCCATGGGCTGGAAGGCAGCGTCAACAGCCCCTATGCTCATGGTCTGTTACAGGCCTGCCAACAGCGAGGCTGGCTGGGCGTAGTGATGCACTTTCGCGGTTGCAGCGGAGAACCCAACCGACTGACGCGGATTTACCATTCAGGCGAAACCGGTGATGCCGCTTTCTTCCTGCAATGGCTGCGTGACGAGTGGGGAACGGCGCCCACCGCTGCCGTGGGCTTTTCTCTGGGCGGCAATATGCTGAGCGTTCTGCTGGGAGAACAAGGCAATAACTGTCTACTGGATGCCGGCGTCGTGGTGTCGGCCCCGCTGATGCTGGAACCGTGCAGCGCCAAACTGGAACAGGGATTCTCCCGCCTCTACCAGCGCTATCTGCTGAACCAGCTCAAGCAGAACGCCAGGCGCAAACTGCTGGTCTGGCCTGGTACGCTGCCTGTGGATTTAGCCCAGCTAAAAAAACTGAAGAGATTGCGCGACTTCGATGACGCCATTACCGCCAAAGCGCATGGTTTTCTGGATGCCACAGATTACTACCACCGCTGCAGCGCACTGCCGTTGTTGCCCAACGTGCACAAACCTTTACTGATCATTCACGCACAGGACGATCCTTTTATGACTGACGAGGTCATCCCCGACCCAGCTCTGCTGCCTGCCTGCGTAACGTATCAACTGACTCGTTACGGTGGACATGTGGGATTTGTCGGAGGAACATTACGCAGGCCACAGATGTGGCTGGAACACCGTATTCCACAATGGCTATCAACCTGGCTGGACAACTAAGATGATGATTCCCTGGCAAAATCTGGCGACTGAAACACTCGATAACCTGATCGAGGCCTTTGTGCTGCGTGAAGGCACCGACTACGGCGAACAGGAACGCTCGCTGGCACAAAAAGTAAACGATGTCCGCCGTCAGCTAATCAGCGGCGAAGCCGTATTGGTATGGTCAGAACTGCACGAGACCGTCAACATCATGCCTCGCGGGCAGATTACCGGTTAAAAAGCGGAGGAACGCCAGCGGCGCGGTTTATCGTTACCGGTTCGTGTAGCCAGAGAAGCGGCCGCTCTGGCTGAACGCTGCAGCACCTCGCGCTGATTAACGCGGGTTAAGATGCCATTACGCATCACCGCCTGCCCGTCAATGAACACATCCGTCACTTCATGCCCGAGCGCGGAGTAAACCAGCGCCGAAACCGGATGGTGGACCGGCGTCATAGCCGGATGATCGGTGCCAATCACGATCACGTCGGCTTTTTTCCCCACCTCCAGCGATCCCACCAGATGATCGAGACCTGTCGCCCTTGCTCCGTCGATGGTGGCCATTTCCATCACCTTCTCCGCCGTCATAATGGTGGGATCGCGATGGATGCCCTTCTGCATCAGCGCGGCGGTCTTCATCGCCTGGAACAGGTTGTGATTGTTGCTGCTGGCCGGGCCATCCGACCCCAGGCCAACGGTGATCCCTGCTGCCAGCATTTCCGGAATTGGCGGAATGCCGGACGCCAGATAGAGGTTACTGCAGGGATTATGCGAAACGCGCACATCATGATGCTTCAGGGCACGGATATCCCGTGAGCTGCACCGCACGCAATGCACCGCCAGTACATCCGGCCCGAGAAAGCCGATATCACTTAAGAATTCGGTATCGCTGCCCTGAAAACGCAGCTGCGCCTGTGCGATTTCAAAGTCAGTCTCCGCCACGTGGGTGGTAATCAGCACCCCGGCTTCATCCGCCAGCGCACGGGTTCCGCGCAGCACCTTTTCATCCAGCGCCCAGATCATGCTGGGTGCCAGTCCGACTTTCACCCGGCCATCCGGGCGGTGATAGCGTTGAATAACCTGCCGTGCATCAGCCAGCGCCGCTTCCGGCGTTTCAATCAGCTCCAGGGGGATGCCATGTTCCGCACCGGTGGTGAGAAACCCCCGGCAGACATGCCCCCGGATGCCGCTCAGCTCGAAGGCTTCAATGACTTTCGCGGTGAGGCCCGGCCGCGGATGGGCATACATAAAATCGACCAGCGAGGTCACGCCAGAACGGATCGACTCCACGCAGCCGTGCAGCGCAGCGGCAAACACATCCTCTTCGGTCAGTGCCACAGCACTCGGCCCGGTCATGCAGGTGAACCACTTCTTCAGCACCATGTCATCCCCCAGCCCTTTAAGTAGCGTCTGGAAAAGGTGAGTATGGGTGTTCACCATACCCGGCATGATGATGCTGTCGCGGCAGTCGATCACTTCCGCTTCCGGGTTGGCCACCTGCAGGCGCTGCCGCGTCCCGATAGCCGCGATCCGGTCACCGGAAATCAGCAAACTGGCCTGCTGGAGAATGTCACGGTCCGGATTCATGGTGATGATCCAGCCATCGGCAAGAAGGTAAGACACGGCGATTCCTTACAGTTGCGGCAGCAGCTCGGTTGATCCGACGACAAACCCAAAACACTGCTGCACGTTGTACAGCGTGGCATCGAGGCAAAACGTCGGGGAAGTGGTGGCACTGCAATCTTCCAGCAGCAGGCAGTCATAGCCGTGGAAGTTGGCATCCTGCAGCGTACAGAGCACACACTGATCGATGTTCACCCCGGCAAACAGCAGCGTGGTCACCCCCAGATTGCGCAGGATGCTGTCCAGCTCGGTGTCCTGAAAACCAGACATACGGTATTTATTGACGCGGATATCGCTGGCCGCAGGTTTGAGTTCTTCAACCACATCGGCAGCCCAGCTTCCGGCTTCGAGCACTGGCGCTCCAGACACCGGCAAAGGATCGCCCAGCCCCACGCTTTCGCCGTCCGCGTTGTAGACGTGCAGCAGCGCCGGGCTGAGGTTCAGCCGGTCAGGACGGTTGCCCCAGTTCAGCCAGATCACCGGCACTTCCGCTTCCCGCAGGCCGGGCAGCAGAGATTGCAACGGTGCGATAGGCGCACGAGCCGGAGTGACATCCACGCCAATATGCCCCAGCCAGCCTTCGGGATGGCAAAAGTCATTCTGCATATCAATCACCAACAGCGCTGTGCGGTTGAGATCGAAAGTGACCTCCCGACCGCGGCTGGTCAGCGTCACCGGATTGGGCAGCACCGGCGCGCGTACCATATCCACCTGCCCGGCTGACACCCGCCACTGGTTGTGCGCGGAACTGCCCAGAAGATTCCCTGCCATATCAGCCCCCGCACAGCACGCGCAGATCTTCTTCATCCAGCGTCATCGGCTGGCCACTACGGATCAGCTCAGCAAAGCCTTCGTTCGGCGTCATCACCGTCAGGGTATAGAGCTTACCCTTGCCGGTATTTTTAATCATATGCTCATTGCCCGGATGCAGCAGTAACGCATCACCCTGGCGAATAGTCACTTCGTCGCCATTACAGCG
Organism: Erwinia endophytica; assembly: GCF_009295515.1. Lineage (GTDB taxonomy): Bacteria > Pseudomonadota > Gammaproteobacteria > Enterobacterales > Enterobacteriaceae > Erwinia > Erwinia endophytica. Next base: position 36,508 of record NZ_RQVV01000023.1, read on the forward strand.
CGCGATGCCTTCGCCTTGTAAGACATAGAAGAACTCATGCGCATGGGCATGTTCATTCGGCGGTGTGGCACCGCCAACGGTGAAAATTTCCACCACGAAGATATTCTCAATCCCGTCCTGATGCCTGTCGAACAGTACGACAAAGTAGTTGGTGTCCTGCGGACTGATGCGGAAGACCTGAGCCTCCGCAGGGTTGGTTAAGCGGAAATTCTTCATCCTTTACTCCTTCCGGTAAGGCTGGGTTAACGCCGCAGGCTGCACCGTCCGTCCTACCACGCCTGACATAGCGAGAATGGTCAACAGATAAGGCAGAGCCAGTAAGACCTGTGGCGGCAGGCTGCTTTCGAAAAGCTGCAGTGAGAGCTGCAGCGCATCGGCAGCCCCAAAAATAAACGCGGCAATCAGCGCTTTCACCGGGCTCCAGCGCCCAAATATAACGATGGCAAGCGCGATAAAGCCCTGACCGCTGACGATATTGTCGCGGAACAGGCCAATCTGAGCGGTGACCAGATAGCTGCCAGCCAGCCCTGCGCCAAGGCAGGAGAGCAGCACGCCCCAGGTGCGAATGCGCAGTACATTAAGCCCGGCCGCATGTGCCGCACGCGGGTTTTCACCCACCGCACGCAACGAGAGGCCAAAGCGCGTATGGAACAGGCCAAAATGCGCCACAGCCACCAGCAACAAGGTGAGATAGAGGGGCAAAGGCTGAGTGAACAGCACCGGCCCAATGCCGGGGATCTTCGACAACAGCGGCAGATGAATCGGGTTAAGCATGGTAATGGTAGGGGAAGAGGCATCGCCCATCACCAGCGAATAAATCCAGGTCGCCACGCCACCAGCCAGGATATTAAAGACAATCCCAATCACGATCTGGCTGGCATGAGCCCGCAGGTACAAAGCCGCCAGCAGCACACCCACCGCCAGCCCGGCCACACCACCGGCGATAAATCCCAGAGCCGTCGAGCTGCTGTAAACTGCCGTCATATAGCTGGCGAGCGCCCCCATCAGGATAGTGCCCTCAATGCCAATATTCAGCACGCCAGCCCGCTCGGCATAGATTTCACCCAGCGCCGCCAGCAGCACCGGCCCCGCCAGACGCACTGCGGCAGCAAGCCAGGTGACGATGAAAGCCGTATCTATATTCATCAGCGCGCTCATGATTTCTCCTCCGACAACTGCTGCGCCGGAGTGCGGCCAGGCCAGCGCAGCCGGTAGTAGCGCAGAATGTCTCCGGCAAGGATCAGGATCACCACCAGGCTTTGCAGGATCAGCACCACTGACGTTGGCAGGCCAGTCTGGCGCTGCATCGCGCTGCCGCCCACTTCAAGGCCGCCATACAGCACTGCGGTCGGGATCACCAGCAGCGGATTCAGCCTCGCGAGTAACGCCACCACCACGCCTATAAAGCCCACGCCGCCGGACAATCCTTCCATCAGGCGGTGCTGCACGCCAAGCACGGCGCAAAGTCCGGCCAGCGCAGCAAGACCGCCGCCTAGCAGCACCGCGCTCATCTGCCGCCTGCCGACGGCGATGCCGCCATAGCGGGCCGCTTTTGGATTCAGCCCGCTGACGATGATTTCAAATCCTGCAGGCGTGGCACGGATCAGCCACCAGACGTAAAGAGTGGCGATTAGCGCAATACCCAGTCCCCAGTGCGCACGCATGCCCTTCATGATAAAAGGCAGCCACGTATCATGTGGTAAGCGCGGCGTTTGTGGCAGGTCACCCACCGCACGCATCGGGCCGGAGACCAGATACTGAATGAGAAAAACCGCCACGTAGTTCGCCATCAGCGAAATCAGTACGTCATTGCCGCCAAACCGCACGCGCAGGAAGCCAACCCAACCGGCCCACAATGCTCCAGCGACAAAAGCGGCCACCATCACCGCAGGCCAGTAACCCCAGCCGGGCAGCGCCCACGGTATACCCTGTGGTGTTCCGGCCAGCGCGACCCAGCTGGCTGCCGCCGCGCCAACCAGGAAACAGCCTTCAAAACCGATATAACCCAGCCCGGCACGCCAGATAACGATAGTTCCCAGTGCAATCAGGATTAATGGCGTGGCCTGCACCAGCGTCTGGCTAAAACCCCGCAGAGAGCCAAAAGCCTCGCTGAACAAAAAGCTGTAAGCGCTGAAAGGGTTGCCGCCGAAGGGAATAAACAGCAGCCCGGCAATAACAAATGCCGCCAGCATCGCACCGGAGGTGGTGGCGATAACGGCGGCGGAAGAGTCCGCAGGGGCGAGTCGTTTTTCAAGCAGCCTAGTCATCGCCTGCTCCCGTTAATTTACCGCCCGCCATCAGTTCACCCAGCTTTTCTGCCGTGGCGTCAGAGGCATCCAGCACGCCAGCTATCTGGCCGCCATACATCACCGCGATGCGGTCGGAAAGGTTGAGAATTTCTTCCAGCTCGGCGGAGATCATGACAATCGCACAACCACTGTCGCGGGCGGCCAGCAACCCCTGCCAGACCGCTTCCACAGCACCCACATCCAGCCCACGGGTAGGCTGCTCAACCACCAGTAGCCGGGGTTTGCGGGCCACTTCACGTCCCAGAATAAGTTTTTGCAGGTTGCCGCCAGAGAGTTTGCCCGCCTCGAAATCAGTGTCCGGCGTGCGTACTTTGAAGTGGTCGATGATCGCGCGGGCGTGACGGGCAATCTTTTTGCGGTCCAGCAGCCAGCCGCGGGCATGAGTGAACGCCTGCTGGTCACCGAGCATGGCATTGTCCGCTATCGACAACGAGATGACGGAACCGACTCCGCGGCGGTCGGCGGGAATAAAACCGATGCCCTTCGCCCGGCGTGCCGCCGGTGAGAGCGCTGAAATATCTTCTCCGGCCAGCAGAATGCGGCCCGCCTCAATTTGCCGCAGATTAAGCAGCGCATCCGCCAGCTCAGACTGACCGTTGCCATCCACCCCGGCAATACCGAGAATTTCTCCGGCAGAGACTTTCAGCGAGGCACGCCAGATTTTTTGCTGACCGGTTTCATCGCGCAGCGCGATGTTGTCCACATGCAGGATCTCCTCGCCACGCTGGCACGGGGTTTTCTCCACCCGCAGTACCACGTCGCGTCCAACCATGCGGCGGGCAAGATCGGTTTCTGAAGTTTCGTCCACCGCCACCGTTTCAATCATCCTGCCGCCACGCATCACCGATACGCGATCCGCCACGGCCATAATTTCGTAGAGCTTATGCGTCACTATCACCACCGAACGCCCTTCTTCCCGCAGCGAGCGAAGCGTGGCAAACAGCCCCTCTTTTTCCTGCGGCGTCAGCACGGCGGTGGGTTCATCGAGGATCAGCACCTGTGCATCGCGATACAGCAGCTTGAGGATTTCCACCCGCTGCTGGACCCCGATTGGCAGATGCTGAATTTTCGCCCAGGGATCGACCGCCAGCCCGTGGCGACTGGAAAGTGCCTGTAACCGCAGCGCTGCCGCCTGCAAATCCAGACGGCCGCTACGGGTTTCCTTCAGGCCAAGAATCACGTTCTCGACCACGGTCATCGGCTGGACCAGCATAAATTCCTGATGGACCATGCCAATGCCGTGCGCGATGGCATCCCCGGGATCGCGCAGGGTCACCGGGTGCCCGTCGATAACAATTTCGCCCTCGTCGGGTTGATACAGCCCGTAAAGAATCTGCATCAGGGTACTTTTGCCCGCGCCGTTCTCACCGAGCAGCGCGTGGATTTCCCCTGCGGCGACATTCATCGACACGCCGTCATTCGCCGTGACGCGCGCAAATCGCTTGGTCACGTTGTTTAATGCTACACGGGGCTGCATCGCTACCATCACTTCAGGCTCGCTCACACTTTCGGCACGAGGGTGCCGTTATCCAGCTGCTGCCAGATGGCAGTGAATTTCTGCCAGGCTTCAGCGCTGACCAGCTTGCTGTTGTACTGATCTTTGCCGTGCACCACAGACCAGGCTTTTGCCACCGTCGGTGCCCACTCCTTGCCACCGAGGAAGGCGTTATTCGCCACGGAATGGCCGACCTCTTCCACCATCCAGTCGAGGTTCTGCTTCAGACTGCAGGCAATGTACGCCGGGGAAACATCCATCTGATCGGCATAGCAGCCGATGGCTTTAACTTTCGCGGCGGCGGCACCCTGCAGCGCCCCCAGCCCGGTCACATCAGCAGCATGCCAGATCACATCGGCTCCATTGCCGATCATGGTAGTTGCCGCCTCTCTGCCCTTCGCTGCGTTATCGTAATCACCGGTGACCACGCCCAGCCCTTTCACGCCCGGGCGGGTTTTCTCGGCACCGGCAATAAAGGCACGCATCATTGCCTGCTGTGTTGGGTTATCACCGCCGCCGACAAAGCCGACCGCTTTTCCTTTATCAGAAATCAGTGCTGCCAGTGCGCCTGCGGCATAAGCCGCCTGCAGATAGGCGAGATTGACGTATTCCACGTTGCCCGGCGCTGTTTCACCCGGCTTAAAGGTGGAGGCGAAGAAGTGGGTATCCGGATAGTCAGGGGCAATTTCGGCAAACGCCGAACCGTACTCAAAGCTGTGGCCGATAATCAGCGAGTAACCGTCGTCGGCATAACCGCGGATTGCCTGCTCCATCTGCGCCTGCGGCACGCTTTCGCTCCAGGCCACGCGGAAGCCCTCTTTTTTCAGCGCCTGCAACCCCTGATACGCCAGCATGCTCCAGCCGCCATCGGCGACCGAGCCCGGCAACAGCAACGCGATTTTGATGCTCTTATCCGCTGCCAGCGCGCGGCGAGAAAGTAACGGCGCCAGAGCCGGTAACATCACCGCGCCCGCCAGCATCTTTGCAAATCCCCTGCGACTTACACCTGCCATTTTTTATGCCCCCTCAACTGAAGATTGTTCAGTTATGCCGCGATTTTCGTTACCTTAAAAGCACAGTTTTTCGTACTCAACGATGCCTTAAAGGCAACACTACGGAGTCGTTATGCTTCAGCATCGCCTGTGGACCTACCTGGATGAAGTGGCGCGCAGCGGGTCAATCCGAAAAGCGGCCAGCAGACTGCATATTTCTGCCTCTGCCATTAACCGGCAAATCCTCGCGCTGGAGGAAGAGCTTGGCACTCCGCTATTCCAGCGCCTGCCGCGCAAAATGATGCTGACCGCCGCCGGAGAAGTGCTGATCCACCACGTGCGCCAGACATTTAAAGAGCTGGAATGGGCGCAGATTAAGATTGAGGAACTGAAAGGGCTGAGGCGCGGCGAAGTGACAGTAGCGATGATGAGCGGGCTGGCGGCTAACCTGATCCCCCGCGTGGCTGCGGAATTCAGACGGGCGAATCCAAGGGTAAAATTAGTCCTGCGGCAGATGACCACCGGGCACGACATTACCAGTGCAGTGGAGTCGGGCGAGGCGGATTTAGGGCTGGGATTCGACTTTGATTTACCCCCTTCCCTGCGCACGTTGGGCAGCGCGGTCGGACGGCTGGGGGCAGTGGTCGCTCCCGGCCATCCACTGGCGGATAAAACCAGCCTGCGCCTGAGCGACTGTGTGCCCCATGCGCTGGTGATTGCCGACAAATCGATGGTGATCCGTCCCTATCTGAACGATCTGTTCTCACGGGCGCTGGTGACCGTGCATCCGGTCATTGAAACCAATTCGATCGAGGTGATGCGTCAGGCGGCCATGGTCGACCAGGCGCTGACCTTCCTGACGCCATTTGATATTGAGTTCGATCTGCGCAGCGGCAGGCTGATCTATATTCCGGTGCGTGAGCTGGCGCAGCGCACGCAGAACCTGATGCTGATTGGGCACGATCGTGGTACCAGCGCCATTGGCAGCGTGCTGGCAGAAACGATCAAGGCAATGATGAACCAGATGGCTTAGGCTAAGCAGACTGATAAGGCGGCTGGTAAACCTGCACCTCACGGATCAGCTTAATCAGCGCCTCAGCCGCCCGTCGGGTTTCGATTTTGCCGCGCTCAGCATCCGCAGCAGATGCGTTGCCGGTAGTACCGGAAGGATGCAGATCCTCCGCCATCCAGCCAAAGCCCACGCCGCCTTCTGGAGTAAGAATGCCGCAGGTTTCCGCCAGTGCCACCGAAGCGGAAACAAAATTCTCCGCGTACGCCATCTGCACCAAATCTGGATGAAGATGCAGCATCACGCTGGTTTCCGACTCCCCGCCGTGAATACCGTGCTGCCGCTCATGTTCACTGAACAGATCGCTGGAATCGATGGTGCGGAACCAACTGGCCCCGACGGCAAACATTCCCAGCTCAATACGCAACTGGCGGCAGACAATTTCCATCAGCTGCGGCTGGCCGCCATGCGAGTTCCAGAAAATCAGCTTGCGGATCCCGGCGCGCCAGGCGCTTTTTGCCACTTCAAACCACACTTTACCCAACACATCATAAGGAAGGGTCAGCGTACCGGGGTAATTGAGATGTTCATCAGATTTGCCGACCGGCTGCGCGGGAAGGATCAGCACAGGCAGGTCCGCGGGCATCATTCCGACCGCTTCGGCAATAATCCCGGCATTAATCGCGGCATCCACCCTGACCGGCAAATGCGGTCCATGCTGCTCCACCGCGCCAGTCGGCAGCACCGCAACAATTTTGTCCATCTCCAGCTCGCTGAATTCACGGGTAGAGAGATCCCACCACCAGCGTGACGACGGCATATTCATCGAAAGTTATCTCCTGCACTGTTTTATTCAGTCTGATTAATTTTGAACACTAAATGAAGCAGCAAAATTGCGGCGGCGTGTTGCTTTTTTGGCATCGGAGAGGGGCAAAGGTGACACCCGTGCGCGAAACATGATACCAATGCTGATTCGATATGATCTTTCTCAGGGAGCTCTGCTATGTCTGCCAAACATCCGGTGATTGCCGTAACCGGTTCCAGCGGCGCGGGAACCACCACCACCAGTCTGGCCTTCCGGAAAATTTTTCAGCAGCTGAACCTGCATGCAGCAGAGGTGGAGGGCGACAGCTTTCATCGCTATACCCGGCCTGAAATGGATATGGCGATCCGTAAAGCACGCGATATGGGACGACACATCAGTTATTTTGGCCCGGAAGCCAACGATTTTGCGCTTCTGGAGCAAACCTTCCAGGAATATGGCCGCAGCGGCCGCGGTCAGTCCCGCAAATATCTGCATACTTACGACGAGGCCGTGCCATGGAATCAGGTACCCGGTACCTTTACGCCATGGCAGCCGTTGCCGGAACCCACTGATGTCCTGTTCTATGAAGGGTTGCATGGCGGTGTGGTCACACCGCAAAACAATGTTGCGCAGCAGGTGGATCTATTGGTAGGCGTGGTGCCCATCGTCAACCTGGAGTGGATCCAAAAACTGGTGCGCGATACCAGCGAGCGCGGTCATTCACGTGAAGCGGTCATGGATTCTGTGGTCCGCTCAATGGAAGATTACATTAACTTCATCACCCCTCAATTCTCCCGTACGCATATTAACTTCCAGCGCGTACCCACCGTTGATACCTCCAATCCATTCGCTGCACGGGGCATCCCTTCTCTCGATGAGAGCTTTGTGGTTATCCATTTTCAGGCGCTGGAAGATATTGATTTTCCGTATCTGTTGACCATGTTACAGGGATCGTTTATCTCGCAAATTAATACGCTGGTGGTGCCAGGCGGTAAAATGGGGCTGGCGATGGAACTGATTATGGGACCGCTGGTGAAACGGCTCATCGAAGGGAAGACAATAGAGTAATGCCCCGGCGCTGCGGGGCGTGGGACATTTTACAGCGCAATCACTTCATAGCTGTGGGTTATCGCCACTCCTTTGCCCAACATCAGGGCTACGGAACAATATTTCTCCGCAGAGAGGTCAACAGCACGCGACACCGCGTTATCAGCAAGCGCCTTACCGCTGACAATAAAGTGCAGATTGATATGCGTAAACAGGCGTGGCGCTTCTTCACGCCGCTCAGAGGTCAACTTCACTTCACAATCGGTTACCGCATGGCGGCCCTTTTGCAGGATAGAAACCACGTCAATCGCACTACAGCCGCCCGCCGCCATCAGCACCATTTCCATCGGGCTGGGTGCTTTATCACCGGAGTTGCCATCCATCAATACCTGATGTCCCGATGAGGATTCTCCCAAAAAGGTCAGCCCTTCCACCCACTTGACTCGTGCTTGCATAACAAATTCCTCTAATTCATTCAGTTAACGTCAGATTACGCTTTAGTAACAAAAACGGCAATGCAGCAAATTTCGCACTATGCTGAAGCGAGACAACACAAGACACCCGTCCAAAGCTGTGCTACAAACAAAGCTGTAATACCTTCGTCAGTACTCTACAATCATGACGAAACGGAATGACATAACGAGCCAGGCTTTGAACAAAAGCCCGAATAAATTTCCTGCCCAGGGAAACGCTTGACTATTACAACGCCTGCCAGGGAATTCAGCCCCTGAATTTAAGGCACGATTACAATAGAGGATAACAGCGAATGGTTCTCGGCAAACCGCAAACAGACCCGACACTTGAATGGTTCCTGTCACATTGCCATATTCATAAGTATCCATCCAAAAGCACGCTGATTCACCAGGGTGAAAAAGCGGAAACGCTCTACTACATCGTCAAAGGCGCGGTAGCAGTGCTGATTAAGGATGAAGAAGGCAAAGAGATGATCCTTTCTTACCTCAATCAAGGTGATTTTATTGGTGAGCTTGGCCTGTTTGAAGAAGGCCAGGAACGCAGCGCATGGGTTCGGGCGAAATCCGCATGTGAAGTCGCTGAAATTTCCTATAAAAAGTTCCGCCAGTTGATCCAGGTCAACCCCGATATTCTGATGCGTCTCTCTTCACAGATGGCACGTCGTCTGCAGGTAACCTCTGAGAAAGTCGGTAATTTAGCATTCCTCGACGTGACAGGTCGCATTGCGCAGACCCTACTGAATCTGGCTAAACAGCCGGATGCCATGACTCACCCTGATGGCATGCAGATCAAAATCACCCGCCAGGAGATCGGCCAGATTGTTGGCTGCTCCCGTGAAACCGTTGGGCGAATCCTGAAAATGCTGGAAGATCAGAATCTGATCTCCGCACACGGTAAAACTATCGTTGTCTACGGTACACGCTAACCGGCTCTGATCCACGGCGCGACAGTCCCTGTTGCGCCTTTATTTGGTATGGAGCGATGTGGCGTCGAATCATTTATCACCCTGAAGTCAATTATGCACTGCGTCAAACGCTGGTGCTGTGTTTGCCCGTCGCGATTGGCTGGTTGCTGGGCGATTTGCAAAAAGGGCTGCTGTTCTCGTTAGTTCCAGCTTGCTGCAACAATGCCGGCCTTGATACCCCGCATAAACGCTTTTTTAAGCGGCTAATCGTTGGGGGAAGCCTGTTTGCCTTCAGTAGTTTCCTGATCCAGTACCTTGGCGAACATCATGTTCCCCTGCCGGTTATCTTGTTGGTGATGGCTATGTTGCTGGGCGTGACGGGAGAAATCAGCCCACTACATGGGCGATTACTGCCCGGTTCGCTGATTGCCGCCATCTTCACCCTGAGTCTTGCCGGCAGAGTGCCTGTCTGGCAACCGCCATTGCTCTATGTGATGGGCACAGTGTGGTATGGCGTCTTCAACTGGTGCTGGTTCCGGCTGTGGAAAGAGCAGCCGATGCGCGAAACACTGAGCCTGCTGTACCGTGAACTGGCGGATTACTGCGAGGTAAAATACACACAGCTGACCCGTCTGGCAGACCCGGAAAAAACCCTGCCGCCGTTGCTCATCCGCCAGCAGAAAGCGGTCGATCTGATAACCACCTGCTACCAACAAATGCACATGTTAGCCGCTAACAACGACAGTCATCACAAACGGCTAACCCGCGCCTTTCAGGTCGCGCTGGATCTGCAAGAACATATCTCCGTCAGTCTGCATCAGCCGGAAGAAGTACTGAAACTGGTGGAACAAAGCCATGCCGAGGCAGTGCTCCGCTGGAATGCCCAGACAATTGCGGCAAGGTTGCGCGAGTTAGCGGATGATATCCTGTACCACAAGCTCCCGGAACGTTTCAGCATGGATAAACCGTTACAGGCACTGGAGAAAATTTCGCGCCAACACCCGGATAACACCGTGGGCAGTTTCTGCTATTACCATTTCAGCCGGATAGCCCGGGTGCTACGCAACCAGCGGCCTCTTTATCAACGCGATCTGATGGCTGATCGCCAGCGCCGCCTGCCCTTGCTACCGGCGATAAAAAACTACCTTTCGCTGAAATCCACTGCACTGCGCACCGCTGCCCGCTTCGCGGTGATGCTGGCTTTTGGCAGCTCGCTGGCGCTGTTCTTTAATTTACCCAAGCCCTACTGGATTTTGATGACGGTCATGTTTGTCAGCCAAAACGGCTACCGTGCGACAAGGGTACGTATTCAACACCGGGCACTCGGCACCTTTGCCGGACTGGTCATCGCCGCCATTACCCTGCAATTGCAGGTGCCCGAAACGCTGATGCTCTTGGTGATGTTGGTTATCACTCTGGTCAGCTATCTGTTTATCCGTAAATTCTACGGCTGGGCAATGATTGGTTTTACCGTAACCGCCGTTTACTCGCTGCAATTGTTGTCGCTTAATGGCGCGGACTTCCTGCTGCCACGTTTGATGGATACCCTGATGGGTTGTCTGATTGCTTTCGGCGGCATGATCTGGTTGTGGCCGCAGTGGCAAAGCGGCTTACTGCGGCAGAATGCGCACGATGCGTTGGAAACCTATCAGGAGGCGCTACAGATGTTGCTCGGCAATGAGCAAGACCCGGAGAAGCTGGCCTGGCAAAGGATGCGCGTCAACCAGGCACATAACGCGTTGTTTAACTCGCTGCACCAGGCGATGCAGGAACCGGGTTTTAATGACCGCTATCTGGTGGATATGAAACTTTGGGTGACGCACAGCCAGTTTATTGTTGAGCACATCAATGCGATGACTATCCTCGCACGGGAGCACACCATGCTGACCCCATCCCTGGCGCAACGCTGCTTACAATCGTGTGAGATAGCCTTACAACGTTGTCAGCAGCGGCTGGAATATGATGGCCCCAGTTCAGACACTGACATGCTGCTGGATGCACAAGTTGAGATTCAACAGGGAGCCGTAACCATTTTGGAAAGACATGTACAACGGATCCTGGGACATCTCAGCGTTATGCACACCATCTCTTCTCTGGCATGGAGTAACCGCCCCCATCATGGACTCTGGTTGTCACGGCGCTTAAGGAAATCAGCCTGATGACTCAGGCTGTCTGACCGTTTTAAGCCGCCAACACCGTGCCCACAGCCGCGGCGAAGCGAGTCATCCCCTCGGCAATATCAGCCGGTTCAATCACCAACGATGGCGCAAAACGGATAACGCCAGTACCCGCCGTCAACAACATCACGCCTTCCGCCGCCGCCGCCTGCAGAATATCGCTCATCTTGCCGGCATACTGCGACTTAAGCGCCGCACCAATCAGCAGGCCTTTGCCACGGATGTCGCTGAACAGATCCCACTTCGCGTCAAGATCCTGCAGGGCGCTAACAAACTGCTGACGACGGGTTTCCACGCCATGCAACACCGCTTCCGTATTGATGATGTCCAGCGCCGCCTCAGCCACCGCACAGGCCAGCGGGTTACCACCGTAAGTGGTGCCATGCACGCCTGGCGACATGACCGAGGCGATATCACGGGTGGTCAACATCGCACTGATCGGGAAGCCACCGCCCAGCGCTTTCGCGGTGGTCAGAATATCCGGCGACACGCCATAGTACTCATAAGCAAACAACTTGCCGCTACGGCCCATGCCACTCTGCACTTCATCCAGTACCAGCAGCGCCTGATATTCATCACACAACTGGCGCAGACCCTGCATAAATTCTGGCGTGGCGGGGGTGATGCCGCCCTCTCCCTGGATCGGCTCCACCACGATGGCGCAGGTATGGTCATCAATCACCGCTTTAACCGCGTCCAGGTCGTTAAACGGCACGTGGACAATATCGGCGGGTTTCGGACCGAAACCATCAGAGTATTTCGGCTGACCGCCAACAGAAACGGTAAACAGTGTGCGTCCGTGGAAAGCATTATGGAAAGCGATGATTTTGCTCTTATAAGGCGAATGGCGTTTGGCGGCATAGTAACGCGCCAACTTGAAAGCCGCCTCGTTAGCTTCAGCGCCAGAGTTGGCAAAGAACACCCGATCAGCAAAAGTGGCTGCGGTCAGCTTGCTGGCAAGGCGCAACGCGGGCTCATTGGTGAATACATTACTGGTGTGCCACAGCGTTTCACCCTGGCTTTTTAAGGCTGCCACTAACGCCGGATGACAATGGCCCAGCGCGGTTACGGCGATCCCGCCGGAAAAATCAATATACTCTTTCCCTGCCTGATCCCAGACCCGACTGCCCTTACCCTTCACCGGCACAAACTGAGCAGGTGAAAAAACCGGCAGGATCACCTCATCGAAGGTTGTCCGCGTTACTGCTAATTTATCCGCTGCCATTGACTACCCCATTTTTTACGTTGCAAGGAAGTGAAATTATAATCACAAAATATGCATAAAAAATCACTTTAAGGCAACTATTTTACTGCCGGAGAAAATTATTCAATAGCTGATGTCCCTGCTCACTGAGGATGCTCTCCGGATGGAATTGCACCCCTTCCAGCGGCAGATGACGATGGCGAAATCCCATAATCTCATCAGGTTCTCCGTCACGCAGCGTCCAGGCGGTAATGTCAAACTCGGCAGGGAGAGTGGATTTTTCAACGATCAACGAGTGATAACGGGTCACGGTCAGCGGATGATTCAGTCCGGTAAAGACGCCACTGTCGTTATGTTCAATCGGCGAGGTTTTGCCGTGCATCACCTCTCGTGCCCGTACGACCCGTGCGCCAAAAGCCTGGGCGATGGCCTGATGCCCCAGGCAAACCCCCAGAATGGGGAGTTTCCCGGAGAATGCCGCAATGGCGGCCAGCGAGATCCCCGCATCATCGGGCGTACAAGGTCCGGGGGAGATAACCAACCTTTCCGGTTGTAGAGCCGCTATCTGTTCCAGCGTCAGTTGATCATTACGCTGTACGCACACTTCCACCCCCAGCTCACAGAAATATTGATAGAGGTTCCAGGTGAAAGAGTCATAATTATCAATTAGCAGCAGCATCAGCGCTCCGACTGGATTGGCAGGCCGCTATTCTACACATTTTCCTGCCATTCGCTTACCACGTTACCAACGCCGCCGCCAGCATCTCAATCAGCCGCTCAGCCGGAAGGTCAGACGGCGCCAACGAAAAGTTAAGGCAGGACTTTTGCCGAAATAATGGTCACCTGCTTCACGGGAACATTCTGGTAAGGTCCCACATTTTGCGTCGGTAACTGCGAAATTTTATCGGCCACATCCAGCCCTTTAACCACTTTGCCGAACACGGCATAGCCGAAGTCACGCTGACCGTGATCGAGGAAGGCATTATCGGCAACGTTGATAAAAAACTGGCTGGTGGCGCTGTCTTTGTCGGCAGTGCGCGCCATTGAGATGGTGCCACGCTTGTTCAGCAGGCCATTGTCCGCTTCATTTTTGATCGGCGCATTGGTCGGTTTCTGCTGCATATCAGTGGTAAAGCCGCCCCCCTGCACCATAAAACCAGGGATAACACGGTGAAACAGGGTGTTGTTGTAGAAACCACTATTCACGTAATCCACGAAATTTTTCGTCGAGATCGGGGCCTTTTGATTATCGAGCTCCAACTCAATATTGCCCACCGAGGTCGTCAGCAGCACGTGAGTATCCCCTTGCGCAGCCAGCGCGGAAGCGGAAATCGTGGACAATGCCAGCACAGTGGCGACCGCGGTCAAAGTACGTTTTAACATGAAAGATTCCTTACTGAGGGCTACAGGCCAGAAAAAACAACGTTGATTGTAAAGAGAGCCTTATCACTGCGCCAGAGGTTTACCTTTATTTACGTGCATGACACGTTGACGATCCCAGACGCGACAGTGAGAACGGTGATATTCATCACGAAACTTATGTAATTGAAACCAAATATTTTATTATTTATTCAAGCGGTTCACCATTCTCGCTACACTGCCAGAGTTCATCGTGAGCGTCCTGCTTCACGATCCTTAAGACTGACGAGTTACGAGTTACCACAATGACTAATCGCGATCGAATCGGACTGACCTGGATAAGTTTCCTCTCCTATGCGCTAACCGGCGCTGTCGTCATCGTCACAGGAATGGTGCTGGAAAATATTGCGGAGTATTTCCACCTGCCCGTCGCACAGATGAGCAATACCTTTACCTTCCTTAACGCCGGTATTCTGGCGGCGGTGTTTTTAAATGCCTGGCTGATGGAAATCATCCCACTGAAACGCCAACTGATATTTGGTTTTGTGCTGATGGTGCTGGCGGTGCTGGGCCTGATAACCAGCCACAGTCTGAGCGTTTTCTCACTGTGCATGTTTGTGTTGGGGGTGGTCAGTGGTATCACCATGTCGATCGGCACCTTCCTGATAACCCATCTGTATGAAGACCGTCAGCGCGGCTCACGCCTGTTGTTTACCGATTCCTTCTTCAGCATGGCGGGCACCATTTTCCCGATCATCGCCGCTGCTATCCTGGCGCGTTCCTTGCCATGGTACTGGGTGTATGTCTGCATCGGTGTGATTTATGTGGCGATCTTCGTACTGACGCTGTGTTTTCAATTCCCACAACTGGGCAAGAAAACCCCTAACCAGCCGATGATAGAAAAGGAAAAATGGGGTATTGGCGTACTGTTCCTGTCCGTCGCCGCCTTGTGTTATATCCTCGGGCAGTTAGGTTTTATCAGTTGGGTACCGCAATATGCCACCAAAGACCGGGGCATGGACCTGGCCCAGGCTGGCGGACTGGTGGGCACCTTCTGGACCTCCTACATGATTGGCATGTGGGCGTTCAGCGCCATCCTGCGTTTTTTCGATCCTCAGCGCATCGTCACCGTGCTGGCCCTGCTCTCCACGGCACTGATGTACTGGTTCGTCCGCTGTAACGATGCCGCCATGCTGAAAGGGATCATGATGAGTCTGGGTTTCTGTTCCAGCGCCATTTACACCACCATCATCACCCTGGGATCGCTACAGACCCGTATATCCTCGCCCAGGTTAGTGAACTTTATTTTGACCTGCGGCACCGTCGGCACCATGTTAACTTTCGTGGTCACCGGCCCCATAGTGGATAAGGGTGGCCCGCACGCGGCCCTGATGACCGCAAATGGCCTGTACGCAGTGGTGTTCGTGATGTGTCTGCTGCTGGGTTTTGTCAGCAAGCATAAACAACGCGGCCTTGTATCCGCACACTGACCACACCAAACCACCACGCCGGGGAGCTTTCCCCGGTTTTTTCGTCAGCGCCGCTAACGCTTAAAATTGACGTGTTCACTCTCATCAAGGTGAATCGTGGTTTCTGCAAGTTTAGTCTGTGCAATCACCCGACCATGACGGATTGAGTAACGGACGGGTACCTGACGACGCAGCGCGTCAAAACCATTGTCGGCAGGCAGGATTATCAAACTGGCGCTGTTGCCAGTCTGGATGCCGTAATCCCGTAATTGCAGCGTTCGCGCACTGTTGGTGGTGATCAGCTTTATCCCCTCATCCAACTGACCATACCCCATCAGTTGGCAAACATGCAGCCCCATATGCAGCACTTGCAACATATTGGCGGTACCCAGTGGATACCAGGGATCGAATACGTCATCATGACCAAAACAGACGTTGATATCGGCCTCCAGCATCTCTTTCACCCGGGTAATGCCACGCCGTTTCGGATAGCTGTCAAAACGTCCCTGCAAGTGAATATTCACCAACGGATTAGCAACGAAGTTAATACCAGAACGCTTCAGCAGGCGAAACAACCGTGAAGTATAAGCCCCGTTATAAGAATGCATCGCTGTCGTGTGACTGGCCGTTACCCGTGCGCCCATATTTTCGCGCAGCGCCAGCGCGGCGACCGTTTCCACAAAACGCGACTGCTCGTCATCTATCTCATCACAATGCACATCCACCATGCGTTGGTACTTCTGCGCCAACGCGAAGACTTTATGCAACGATTCCACACCGTATTCACGGGTAAACTCAAAATGCGGAATAGCGCCGGCCACATCAGCGCCCAACTTCAGCGCTTCTTCCAGCAACGCCTCGCCGTCGGGATAAGAGAGGATGCCTTCCTGCGGGAACGCCACCAGTTGTATATCCACCCACGGCGCCATCTCTTGTTTCACCTGCAACATCGCCCGCAGTGCGGTTAACGAGGGATCGGAAACGTCAACATGGGTACGGACATGCTGGATGCCGTTGGCAATCTGCCACTTCAAGGTCTGCCGGGCGCGCGTTTTCACGTCTTCATGGTTCAGCAGAGCCTTACGTTCCGCCCAGCGCTCAATGCCTTCAAATAATGTTCCGGACTCGTTCCAGTTCGGTTCCCCCGCTGTTTGCGTGGTATCCAGATGAATATGAGGTTCAATGAAGGGGGGAAAAGCCAGCCCGCCTTCCGCATCCAGTGCATCCGCAACAGGCGCATTTTGCGGTTGCGGCGAAAGCGCGGCGATTTTGCCGTCGCGAATGGCAATCTGCCATAGTCCTTCACGCCACGGCAACCGAACGTGATTAATCCATTTCAAATTAGCAGCCAACATGGAAACACTCCTCGACACCAGTGATTATTGATAACCATACCACTGTTTTCCAAAGCTGCACGCTGATTACCATTATTAGCTATTGGAGTGCAGAAAGGGAAAGTCGAAGGATTTCCTCAGGTTATTAAAATTGTGATAAATCATACATCTACCCATAAAGGAGTATTTGAAATGCAGCTTGACGTACATCAATAACCCTACAGTGATGCGCGCTATTGTAGCGGCATGATTTTGCAATGTGAGGCAAAAATGAGCATCCGACTCGTTATTATTGGCAACGGCATGGTTGGACATCGTTTGATCGAAGAACTGGTAAAAAAAGCCGCTCCCGGCCAGTTTGCCATCACCGTTTTTTGCGAAGAACCCCGCGTCGCTTACGACCGCGTACACCTCTCCGCCTGGTTCTCCCACCATACGGAGGAAGAGCTGTCACTGGTGCCCACCGGTTTTTACCCGCAACACCAGATCGAAGTGCTGACAGGTGAACAAGCTATCAGCCTGAACCGCCAGAAAAAGATTATCTATTCCAATACCGGCAGAAACGTCCATTACGACAAGCTGGTACTGGCAACCGGTTCTTATCCATGGATCCCGCCAATCAATGGCGCCGACGGTCAGGACTGCTTCGTCTATCGCACCATTGAAGACCTCAATGCTATCGAATCCTGCGCACGCCGTAGCAAACGTGGCGCGGTCATCGGCGGTGGACTGCTGGGGCTGGAAGCCGCTGGCGCGCTGAAAAATTTAGGCATTGAAACACACGTCATTGAATTTGCTCCAGTATTAATGGCTGAACAACTCGATCCGCAGGGTGGACAACAACTGCGTCAGAAGATTGAGCGAATGGGCGTGTTGGTCCATACCAGCAAAAATACCCAGACTATTATCGACCGACCGGCGGGCGGCAAAACGCTGAAATTTGCCGATGGCAGCGAGCTGGAAGTCGACTTCGTCGTCTTCTCTACCGGCATTCGCCCTCGGGATACCCTCGCCCGCCAGGCCAAACTGCCGCTGGGGCAGCGCGGCGGAGTGTCGATCAATGACCAGTGCCAGACCGCCGATGCGGATATTTATGCCATCGGTGAATGCGCCGCCTGGCAAAACCGGCTCTACGGGCTGGTTGCACCAGGTTATAAAATGGCGCAGGTCGCAGCCGACCATCTCCTGGGCAACGATAATGCGTTTACCGGCGCGGATATGAGCGCCAAACTGAAATTACTGGGTGTCGATGTGGGAGGGATTGGTGATGCCCACGGTCGCACCGAGGGCGCACGTAGCTATGTTTATCTGGACGAGCAGCAGGAAATCTACAAACGTCTGATCGTCAGCGCCGACAATAAAAAACTACTGGGCGCGGTACTGGTCGGCGATACCCGTGATTACGGCAATCTGCTGCAACTGATGCTGAATGCCATCGAACTACCGGCGCATCCTGACACGCTGATCCTGCCTGAACATGCAGGCAGCAAACCGGCGCCAGGCGTGAGCGCCTTGCCGGCAACGGCGCAGATCTGTTCCTGCTTCGATGTGACCAAAGGTGACCTGATCAACGCCATCCAGAATGGTTGCCATACTGTGGCGGCGTTGAAAGCCGAAACCAGAGCCGGTACTGGCTGCGGCGGTTGCGTACCTTTAATGACCCAGGTACTGAATGCTGAGTTGAGCAGCCAGGGGATCGTCGTTAATCACCACCTCTGCGAACATTTCCACTACTCCCGCCAGGAACTGTATCACCTGATCCGCGTGGAAGAGATCAAGACCTTCGACCAACTGCTGGCGAAATACGGCCAGGGTTACGGCTGCGAAATCTGTAAGCCTACGGTCGCGTCTCTGCTGGCCTCATGCTGGAATGAATATGTGCTGAAACCACAGCACATCGCGCTACAGGACAGTAACGATAACTTTCTGGGCAATATTCAAAAAGACGGAACTTACTCAATCATCCCCCGTTCCGCAGGCGGCGAAATTACCCCGGAAGGTTTAATCGCCCTTGGCGAAATTAGCCGTCGTTACCATCTTTACACCAAAATCACCGGTTCACAGCGTATCGGCCTGTTCGGCGCACAGAAAGACGATCTACCCGCCATCTGGCAGCAACTGATCGCCGCAGGCTTTGAAACCGGTCATGCCTATGCCAAAGCGCTACGTATGGCAAAAACCTGTGTGGGCAGCAGTTGGTGCCGCTACGGCGTCGGCGACAGCGTCGGCCTGGGCGTGGAGTTGGAAAACCGCTATAAAGGCATCCGCACGCCGCACAAAATGAAATTTGGTGTCTCAGGCTGTACCCGTGAATGTGCCGAAGCGCAGGGCAAAGATGTCGGGGTCATCGCCACCGAGCAAGGCTGGAACCTGTATGTTTGCGGCAATGGCGGCATGAAGCCACGTCATGCCGACTTACTGGCGGCAGACCTGGATCGTGAGACGCTCATCCGTTATATCGACCGCTTTATGATGCTGTATATTCGTACCGCCGATAAACTACAGCGCACCTCGCTGTGGCTGGAAAGCCTCGACGGCGGCATCGACTATCTACGGCAGGTGATCATCAACGACAAGCTGGGCCTGAACGCCCAGTTGGAAAGTGAAATCACCCGCCTGCGTGAATCATTCACCTGTGAGTGGCAAGCCACCCTCAGCGACAGTGACCAGTTGGCCCGCTTCGCGCACTTTGTTAACGATACCCAGCGTGATCCGCTGGTACAGGTTGTGGCAGAACGTGATCAGCACCGTCCTGCCCGCCCGGAAGAGCGCATCCCGGTGGTGCTGCTGGAGGAGCAATCATGAGCGAATGGCATACTGTTTGTGCTGTAGAGTGCATCCTGCCCGCGACCGGCGTTTGTGCGCTGGTGGCGGGTCATCAGGTCGCTATTTTCCGTCCCTCAGCGGAGGAAACCGTATACGCCCTGAGTAACATTGACCCTTTTGCCCAGGCCAGCGTACTATCACGCGGTATTATTGCCGAACATCAGCAGTCACTGTGGGTTGCCAGTCCGCTGAAAAAGCAGCACTTTCGCCTGAGCGATGGTCAGTGTATGGAAGATCCCTCGCACTCGATAACGGCATGGCCCGCCAGAGTGCGTGACGGCCAGGTTGAAGTCGCTGTCTGATGCCTGTCTTATACTTATATTGAGGCCGCATTAAGCGGCCCTTTTTATTACTGTGAGCGTCATATGGATTATCTCCCGTTATTCTGCCAACTGCGTGGCAAAACCTGTCTGCTGGTTGGCGGCGGCGATATTGCCGAGCGCAAAGCCCGGCTGTTACTGAAAGCCGGGGCGAACCTGCACGTTTGCGCACTGCGCTTCTCGCCACAATTCCAGCTATGGCAGCAGTCTGGCGAACTGACGCTAATCCAGACCCCTTTTGCAGCAGAGATGATTGACGGCTGCTGGCTGGTTATCGCCGCGACGGATGATGAGCAGGTTAATCAGCAGGTCAGTGCGGCTGCCGAAGCGCGACGCGTGTTCTGTAACGTGGTCGACGCCCCTGATGGCGCCAGCGCGATTATGCCGTCAATCGTTGATCGTTCCCCACTGATGATTGCGATTTCCAGCAGTGGTACGGCCCCAGTGATGGCCCGTCTGCTGCGTGAAAAAATCGAGGCCATCCTGCCACAGCACCTCGGTAACATTGCAACATGGGCGGGTTCCCTGCGTCTGCGGGTTAAAAACCAATTCAGCGAAATGGGCCAACGCAGACGCTTCTGGGAAAAAGTGTTTCATCATGACCGGTTAGCGCAAACCCTGGCCAATAAAGATACCGCGCAGGCGGCAAAACTGACCGAGACCTTATTCAGCGAACCGCTTGATAACAAGGGGGAAGTGGTACTGGTTGGCGCCGGACCGGGTGATGCGGGTTTGTTGACCCTGAAAGGACTACAAGCTATCCAACAAGCCGATGTCGTGGTGTATGACCGCCTGGTCTCGGATGAGATCATGGAGCTGGTCAGGCGCGATGCTGAACGGATCTTTGTCGGGAAACGGGCGGGCTTCCACTGTGTGCCGCAGGAAGCGATTAATCAGATCCTGCTGCAACAGGCACAATGCGGTAAACGCGTGGTACGCCTTAAAGGGGGGGATCCTTTTATCTTTGGCCGGGGCGCAGAAGAGCTTGAGGCGCTGCTGGTGGCGGATATTCCTTTCTCCGTGGTGCCGGGCATTACCGCCGCCTCTGGCTGCTCAGCCTATAGCGGCATTCCACTTACCCACCGCGATTACGCTCAAAGCGTCCGGCTGGTCACGGGACACGTACAAAACAACGCTTCGCTCGATTGGAAAAACCTGGCCGCTGAGCGACAAACGCTGGTGTTTTATATGGGCCTGTCGCAAGCAGGAGAAATTCAGCAACAACTGATCGCCCACGGTATGGAGAGCGACATGCCCGTGGCCCTGGTGGAAAGAGGTACCTCGACCCGACAGCGCGTGGTCAGTGGCACATTAGCAGAGCTGAGCACACTTGCTACTCAGGCCAGCAGCCCCACGCTGATTATCGTCGGACGAGTGGTCGCACTACGTGAACGTTTACGCTGGTTCTGAATTTTATCTATACTGATTTCCAACACCTTGATAGTGTGAGGAAAGGGGATGAGTCGACTGTGGATGGCTGTTTTACTGGCTGGTTTCAGCCAACTGAGTTCTGCCGCAACAATCAGTTATAGCGCTTTACAGGGGCGCTGGCGGGTGGAAGGCGTGCAAGTGGACAACAGCGGCATTCAGGCTGTCGTGGTCAACGATCCACAGTACATGGGCGCGGAGGTGACCTTCTTCCCCCGCAAAATCATCTGGACCAAAGGCACCAAAGAGAGGGCTATCGATCCGGTCATGGATAACTGCACCAGCCCGCCAACACTGACGCCAGCCGACCGGAACGACCCTGAAAAGGGTTACCAGGTTCCAGACGGGTTTAACGTGCTGTGCGGTAAACAGCCCTGGGGACCCGGGGCGGTGGTGACAGTGCCGACCAACAACACCATGACCTTGTATTGGTATGACGGGGCGATCCTGGCGATGAAAAAAACAGGCTGACGACTGCGTAGCCAGAAGCGGAAAAAAAACCGCCTCTGGCCTGAGACGCACCCCTTCAACGGCTACGGATGAGGAACAAATCCAACCGCTTCATAGACTTTCGTCAACGTTTTCTGCGCCTGAGAACGGGCTTTCGCCGCGCCTTCACGCATCACCTTCTCCAGCAAGGCTTCATCGTTACGGTAGCGGTGATAACGCGCCTGTAACTCCGTCAACATCCCGGAAACGGCTTCAGCCACCGCGCTTTTCAGGTGGCCATACATCTGCCCCGCAAACTGCTGTTCCAGTTCAGGAATGCTCTGCCCCGTCACCCCAGAAAGAATGTCCAGCAGATTAGAAACACCCGCTTTTTCTTTGATGTCGTAACGCACCACAGGCGGTTCGTCGCCGTCGGTCATCGCCCGTTTAATCTTTTTCACCACCGATTTCGGATCTTCCAGCAATCCGATCACGTTATTACGGTTATCGTCAGATTTGGACATCTTCTTCGTTGGCTCCAGCAACGACATAACGCGCGCACCGGATTTCGGGATAAACGGCTCAGGGATTTTAAAGACCTCGCCATACAACGCATTGAAGCGCGAAGCCACGTCACGGCTCAACTCCAGATGCTGTTTTTGATCTTCGCCAACCGGTACCTGTGTGGTCTGATACAGCAAAATATCCGCCGCCATCAGCACCGGATAATCAAACAAACCGGCATTAATATTCTCTTCATAACGCGCCGACTTGTCCTTGAACTGAGTCATCCGGCTCAGTTCGCCAAAATAGGTGTAACAATTAAGGATCCAGCTCAACTGAGCGTGTTCAGGCACATGCGACTGAACGAAGATAGTGCTCTTCTCAGGGTCGATACCACAGGCCAGATACAGTGCCAGCGTGTCCAGCGTCGCTTTACGCAACGCATCTGGATCCTGACGGACGGTAATCGCATGTAAATCGACAATGCAATAGATGCAGTCATAATCATCCTGCATATTGACCCACTGACGCAGCGCACCCATATAGTTACCAATGGTCAGTTCGCCGGAAGGCTGTGCGCCGCTAAATACGATGGGTTTGCTCATGGTTTTCGTCCTGATAATTACAGCCCGAGAGCGGGCAACAAATCATTAAAATGCTCGAGTACAAGGCTTGGGTTACTGGTGGCTATCGGTTCACCATAATTGTAACCATAAGTCATCCCCACGCAGGGGCAACCTGCCGCCTGTGCCGCCAGAATATCATTGCGGGAATCACCGACAAACACTAACTCGCCCGGCAACAAGCCAAACGTCCCCAGAACCAGAAATAAAGGGGCAGGATGCGGTTTTTTCGCCACCACATCATCACCGCCGATGACCAATGAGAAATACTGAGCGATCCCCAATGAAGTTAGCAACGGTGCAATAAAAGGCGTTGGTTTGTTGGTAACAATCGCCATTGGCACGCCTGTGGCAGCCAGTGCCGCCAGACCTTCTTTCACTTGCGGAAACAACTGACTGCCGCTTTCTACCGTAACGGCATAGTGCTTATCCAGCAAGACACGGGCATCCCTTAACAACTCGCTTTGCGGTGGATGGCCCAGTGCCCAATGCAGCGCGCGCTCAATCATAATATCGGCGCCGTTGCCAATCCAGGTGGCGACACGTTCAACACCGGCTACCGGTAGATTCAGTGCAGTCAGCGTGGCATCAACCGCACTGGCCAACCCTGGGGCGCTGTCAATCAACGTCCCGTCAAGATCGAACGCTAATCCGCGAACCTTAGTGATATGAGCCATGACGAGATTTCTCCAGTTCAGTACGCATGTCATTGATCACTTTTTTGTAATCGGCCTGGCCAAAAATAGCGGAACCGGCGACAAACATATCCGCGCCCGCCGCAGCAATTTCGGCGATGTTTTCCACTTTCACACCGCCGTCCACTTCCAGGCGAATATCGTAGCCGCTCTGGTCGATAAGCTGGCGAACCTGACGCAATTTATCCAGAGTGCCGGGAATAAACGACTGACCGCCAAAACCTGGGTTAACAGACATCAACAGGATGACATCGAGTTTATCCATGACATAATCCAGATAACTGAGCGAGGTGGCCGGGTTTAACACCAAACCCGCTTTGCAACCCTGTTCTTTGATCAGTTGCAACGAGCGGTCAACATGTTCGGACGCTTCAGGATGAAAAGTGATATAGCTGGCACCGGCTTTAGCGAAGTCAGGTATCAACCGATCAACCGGTTTCACCATCAGATGCACGTCAATCGGCGCGGTAATCCCATAATCACGCAGTGCTTTCAGCACCATTGGCCCCATGGTCAGGTTGGGAACGTAGTGATTATCCATCACGTCGAAATGCACGACATCGCCACCGGCAGCCAGCGCTTTAGCCGTATCTTCACCCAGACGGGCAAAATCTGCCGACAAAATTGATGGGGCTAGTAAAAACTGTTTCATCCCTTTCTCCCAATTTAGCGCGCCTGACGACAGGCACGTACCTCACTGTAGGTTCAGTCGTCGGCGAACAGCGCCAGCAGCTCGTTCACCTGAATGCGGCCTGTACCACTGCGACTGATTGAACGCCGGGCCTTGATCTGGTACAACTGCCGCGCCCTTTGATACCACTCACGGGTCAGTGGTGTGTCATGGTTCGAGATAAGCACAGGAATGCGGCTCTCATACGCCAGCTTCTCCGCCAGTTCCGCCAGATGTTGCTGCTGCAACAGACTGAAGTTGTTGGTATGGTAAGCGGTAAAATTTGCGGTGGCCGACAACGGCGCATAAGGAGGATCGCAATAGACAACTGCGCCTTCCTGCGCCCTGCTCAGGGTAACATCGTACGATTCACAGACAAAGGTCGCATTCTGCGATCGCTCCGCGAACCAGTAGAGCTCATCCTGAGGGAAATAGGGCTTGCTATAACGACCAAACGGTACGTTAAATTCACCACTCAGGTTGTAGCGACACAATCCATTGTAGCAATGGCGGTTGAGGTATAAAAACAGTACACCTCGGCGATAGCGATCCTTACAGTGGTTAAATTCTTCACGGTGAGCATAGTAGAACCCCGCATCATTGGAGCTTTTAGTGAACAACTCGCGGGCATCAGCGGCAAATTCATCAACCCGGTTTTTTACGATATTGTAGAGATTGATCAAGTCGCTATTAATATCCGCCAGAACGTAGCTTGGGAATTGGGTATTAAGAAACACCGAACCCGCCCCCACAAAAGGCTCGATCAGACAATCTCCTCCAGGAAGATGACGCTGGATATCGTCAAGCAACGGGAATTTACCACCAGCCCATTTTAAAAAAGCGCGATTTTTCTTCATGCCGTCATTTTATTGCAATTACTCTTTTGACTACGGACACACTGACAGCATATCTGCGCTTTATATCACTCGCTCGCAGATGATAAGCCGACTTTCCTGAGGCCGGGTTACCCCGGCCATTGTTAGTTTGACGCTTCTTTTTTCACCTGACTGAGCGGCTTCACCCACGGGTTTTGCGCCCGAACTTCCGCCGGCAGCGAAGAAACGGCGCGTTTAGCATCAGCAGACGTCGCATAGGAACCACTGACCAACACGAACCAGGGCTGACCATTACGCGTGGTTTTGTAGACATGGTAACTGCTCAGGTTCTGCTTTTTCGCCCAGGCATTCAATGTATCAGCACGCGAGGCGCTGCTCAGTTGCAGCGTATAATGGCCACCCGGCAACGAAGTTGCGCTCTCTTTCGCTGTAGCGGGGGCCGTGTTACCCGTGGCTATGCTACTCTTCGATTTGTTCTCTCTGACCGGCTGACCGACAGGTGACCGGTGGCTGGTAGCCGGTTTACGCTGATGCGCAGTAGACTGATGCGCCTGAGCGGCAACCGGTTTATTGCTGGCAGAATGCGCCCCTGGCGCCACCGTGGCCGGCGCCGTTGGCAGCGAACCGCCATTGTTCTGAACGCCCTGAGCCGCGTTATCAACCTGACCCTGCTGGTTAGCCAAAGCATTGTTGAGATCGCCCGGTAGTTCAACGCGCTGTTGGTTAGTCGGTGTCGGCAGTGGGGCTGCCTGAGTCGGCGTGGAGGAGACCGGCGGCGCACTCAGCACCTGAGGGCTATTGCCCGCTGCTGCTGGCGCCGGGGTCTGCGCTGACGGATTGGCTGAAGCCGGGTCCGCTGCCGTCGCGTCAGACGCGGGTTGCTGAGCCGTGGGCTGACCACTCATAGAAGACGAACCCGAAAGGTCAATGGTCTTATCATTGCCACCGCCGGTGGTGCCGGGTTGAGCAGACTGTTGTTGACTGCTACTGCTGTTACTGGTGGTATTTAACGCCGAACCGATGCCCAGTACCAATAGCAATAAAACCAGAATACCGATCCCTATCATTACATGCTGACGAGAAACGGGGACTTTAGGAACAGAAGACGTCTTGCGGGACCGCTGCGGTCGACGGTCGCTGGTGTCAGGTTTTAACTCGTCTTCCGATTTAAACTCGTCCATTCAACCTCCTCCAATAGAGCGCGGACGCCACTCAACACCCTGTGAGCAGCTATTGTGACTTCATCAATTAAGGTCGGAGACCCAATATGCGGCTTCAGACCGCCAGACAATCGTTAATCGCAGCCAGAACCGTATCATGTCCGACACCGCGACGCACTTCGGCTTTGCCGATAGCCAGCGGCAAAACCAGACGCAATTCTCCAGCCTGCACTTTCTTATCACGCATCATATGCGGCAGATACGCTTGCGCCGCCATACTGGCCGGACCGGTAACGGGTAACCCGGCTCGCTTCAGCAGGCGAATAATTCGGTCGATATCTTCAGCGTTAAACTGCCCAAGGCGCTCTGCGGTACGGGCGGCCATCACCATTCCCGCTGCGACGGCCTCACCATGCAGCCAGTTGCCATACCCCATATGCGCTTCAATAGCGTGACCATAGGTATGGCCCAGATTCAGTAATGCCCTCAGCCCCATTTCACGCTCGTCGGCGGCGACCACCTCGGCTTTCAACTCACAGCAGCGGCGGATGCAGTAGGCCATGGCGGCGGCGTCGAGCACCAGCAGCGCATCAAGGTTGGATTCCAGCCAGGTAAAAAATTCGGCGTCGAGAATAATACCGTACTTGATCACTTCCGCCAGCCCGGAGGCCAGCTCGCGTTTTGGCAGACTGCGAAGACAGTTAATATCAATCACCACCGATGCCGGCTGGTAGAACGCGCCAATCATGTTCTTGCCTAATGGATGGTTGACAGCGGTTTTACCGCCTACGGAAGAATCAACCTGAGACAAAAGCGTGGTAGGGACTTGAATAAAGCGCACGCCGCGCTGATAGCTTGCAGCGGCAAAACCGGTCAGATCGCCAATGACCCCACCGCCTAAAGCGACCAGCGTGGTATCACGACCATGAGGTTTTTCCAGCAAGGCAGTAAAGACCTGGTCCATAACCGCCAGCGTTTTATATTGCTCACCGTCGGGAAGGATGACCTGATCAACCTGCACGCCTGCGCTTTCCAACCGTTGGCGCAAAGGGTCAAGATAGAGCGGAGCCAGAGTCTGGTTGGTCACCAGCATGGCCCGCTCACCCGCCTTAAGCGGCCAAAAAGAAGCCGGATCGTTGAACAGTCCGGCAGCAATCGTAATGGGGTAACTACGCTCCCCCAAAGTGACGGTAATCTTCTCCATGAAGCGGTATCACCTTTAATTACTTTGGCCCGCAGGCGGGTTTCGAGCTAATTCAGCTCTTTTCCAACATGTTGATAATCTGATTCGCGACAACTTTAGCGCTCTGATCATCCGTTCGGATGGTCACATCGGCAATCTCTTCGTACAACGGATTACGTTCATTCGCCAGTGCTTCCAGCACCTCGCGAGGTGGCGAATCCACCTGTAGCAAAGGACGCTTTTTATCACGCTGTGTACGCGCCAGTTGCTTCTCGATAGTGGTTTCAAGATACACCACTACACCACGAGCAGAGAGACGATTGCGCGTTTCACGGGATTTAACGGAACCACCACCGGTGGCTAACACGATGCCCTGCTTTTCCGTGAGTTCATTAATGATTTTTTCTTCGCGATCACGAAAACCTTCTTCGCCTTCAACGTCGAACACCCAACCCACATCCGCTCCGGTACGTCGCTCAATTTCTTGATCAGAATCGAAAAATTCCATATTGAGTTGCTGAGCTAACTGACGCCCAATAGTGCTTTTGCCGGCACCCATAGGCCCAACCAGAAAGATATTGCGTTTCTCTGCCATTTTTTCGGTATTACTAAGACAATTCGTTAATGATACCCCGTCCTAATCGGACAGGACATGAACTGAAACCTCATGAGCGATAGTGCGAGAGTCAGGTGAAAATTATCTCAACACTGAAGGTGTTTTGGCAACCGATTAAATTGACCTTGCCCATTGAGCTCTCATCTGGCGCGTTTCAGTCCGCTTCATTTATCAGCCCGATGTCACTGCATCAGCTACGCCGGTTGCGCGCGATAAAAAACGGGATACCCGTCGTACTTCAAGCTGCAATGGCGTTGAGGACGCGCCGCACCCCGAATCACTACCCCGTGTAAGATAACCGGGGTCCCTGCTTTTGCCGTGTGATTCGGCCTGACGGCCTCCCCCTACGCTGTGCAAAAACGCCCAGGCGTTTTTATCCTGCAAGCTGAACTATTTCGGGCATAAATACACTTTCTAAAGCCAAACCATGGCTTATAAATCAAAATCGCTAAACCTTGTAAGCTAATTCCGCCCTTGCGTCA
The DNA here is from genome assembly GCF_009295515.1 of Erwinia endophytica. Lineage (GTDB taxonomy): Bacteria > Pseudomonadota > Gammaproteobacteria > Enterobacterales > Enterobacteriaceae > Erwinia > Erwinia endophytica. Next base: position 64,858 of record NZ_RQVV01000023.1, read on the forward strand.
AACGCAATGGCCGCAATCCGCTAAAAAAGCCTCAGGTCCCTCAGTTTGGACCAAAAAACGCATTACTCTTCACGAATGAGTCGAGGTGTGATGAAGATCACTAATTCTCGCCTTTTTTGTCCGGAGGTCGTACGACGAAACAATGCGCCAATCAGCGGGATATCGCCCATCAGTGGGACTTTACTTTGTCCCTGGGTATTGTGCTGCTGGAAAATGCCCCCCAGCGCCAACGTCTGACCATCTTTGACCGTCACCTGAGTTTGTATCTCCTGCTTATCGATAGCAATGTACTCGCCTGTACCGCTGCGTAACGTGCTGCCGGGAAGATTCTGGCTAATATGTAATTTCAGCATAATCCGCCCATTCGCCTGCACTTCCGGCGTCACCTCCATTCCCAGTACCGCTTCTCTGAACTCGACCGACGTGCCGCCACTACTCCCACTGGAGACTTCATAAGGGATCTCAGTGCCTTGTTTGATGCTGGCGGTTTGCTGGTGTGAGGTGAGCAAACGCGGACTGGCAATAATCTCCAGTTTATTTTCCTGCTCCAGTGCGCTCAGTTCCAGGCTCAACAGCCGGCCATTCAACCGGGCAAAGGTAAAACCGGCGGTCAACGCTGGGTTGGACGCCGCCAGATCCACCCTGAATTGGCTGGCCCGCAACGCGCTGCTGATTTGCTCTTCTCCTCCCATGCCCCAGTTGACGCCCAGTTCACGCAGACTCTCTTCCGTAATAGTGACAATATGGGCCGCCAACTCTATTTGCTCCAACGGCACGTCAAGCGCAGCGACCCAACGCCGGGTGTCCTCCAGCGCAGCCTGCGTATCGCGCAGCAACAGACTATTAGTACGGGTATCGACCGTCACGCTGCCGCGAGGCGTCATTAATTTTGTACGCTCAGTCTGCAGGCTGGTATGCACTCTGGCTGCATCGGCATACAACAGCGCTAAAGAGAGGGTCTGCAGCGGCCGTGACTTTTCAGCCTCCGCCTGACGTAACGCCTGCTGACGCTCTTTCTCCTGCTGCCAACTTTGCGGCCAGACCAGCAAAATGTCGTCCTCCTGTTCGATGCTGAGCTTGCCCATACGGGCAACCAACGTTAATGCCTGCGGCCAGGGTACCTCCTTCAGCCTGATCGACAATGCCCCCTCCACACCGGGCGCAATGACCAGATTCAACTGCTGGTAATCGGCCAGTGCCTGCAGGATTTGTCCGACTGGAGCATCATCGAACGCTAGGGACAGTCGTTCCGGGCTGGCGTGCAGCGGCATGAGGATCAACAACAGAAACAGTGCCATCATCCTGTGCTTCCCTGACATAAATGCTCCCTTTTAATGTGATTCTCAACGGCGTTTTACACGCCAGTCCATGACCGACAGTGACACTCAACGCCTCCACCTTGAGCAGTTGCCAGCCAGGTCCCGGCCATTGCTGTTGTGCCCACAGTTTTCCTTTTCCCTGCGGAGAAACCAGCCACGCACGGTAGTCCTCCGCCCGCCCTACGATGTCACGTAACCGCCATAACGGCGCGGTTGACCGCAGGGCCAGACAGCTTATGGTCTCCGGCGGTTGAAAAGGATCCCGTGCCGCCTGCCCCTCGGGGGGAGAAAACAGAAATAGCAGCAGTAAATACCGCTGCCACGCTTGTCGTTCAGGCGGCATGATTCAGTACCAGCACAAGTTTGAAGTACAGCTGATTTTCCGCCGCCCTGAGTGTGAACTGCGGCAACGCGATGCCAGGCTGTAGCTGGCTTAAATAATGAAGAACCGCCGACACCGCCGGCCAGCGCAACCGTATTGATAACTCGCCACCATCACTGCCCGGTTGCCAGGCTACGAGTTGTCCCCTGGTACTCGCAATCAGCGCGGACAGTGAAAAGGCCTGACGCTTATCAGCCAACAATGCCTGTTGTAGCCGGATAATATCGGCCTCAATACTCAGGAGCGACGGTTGGCGCAGCAGGACGCGGAGGGCCTTCTGATAATGTCCGTCCAACTGTTGATGCTGGCTGACGAGGAGATCGTTCTGTCTCTGTAGTGGCCGCAGCCCATATTGCCAAAGCGCCAACGCCAACAGGCCGCAACTGAAGACCAGGCAGAGTATGCGTATCCAGCGTGATAAATGTAGCCAGCGGATAAGCCATCCCTGATGGTTCATCGTCCTTCTCCTTTGGCAATCCGGCCAACCGATGCAGCCCCACGTTCTCCGGCCGCGCTTCTCAACACGGCCTGCAGACTGAAGTGGATAACCCCGTCCTGGCTGCGGCTAAGCTTTCCGCTGGTGACCTGGCTAAATAACGCGCTTTGCTGCAAGCGCTGACGGAAATCATCGATGTCGGCCATTGCCAGGCAAAAACCCGCCAGCGTGAGCCGCTCTGGCGTTTTGATCAGTTCACTCAGCCACAATGTTTCTGGCAATTGCTCCGCCAGACGCTGGGTAAAATCCAACCACTGATTCATCCGCTGCTGCTGTTGCAGATGGACGGTCAGTTGGCGCTCAAGTTGCTCCTGCAGCAGACGCCGCGCGGTGATACGTTTGTTCAACTCAGCAAGCCGCTGGCCTCCCTCTCGCTGTCGTTGCACCATCTGCAACCACTGGACGTTAACCGCCTGCTGACCAGCAACCGGTAACAACGCGTAGAGAAAACCGACCATCAACACCAGCCAAACCAGATACCAACGGTGTAAGCGCGCTTGCAACTGCCGGGTACGCCAGGGCAACAAATTAACCCAAACCATCAGCTATCCTCCGGCCGCAACGCCAACCCTGCCGCCAGAGTAAAAGCGCCAGGCCTTCGCGGTAGCGGAGGAAGCCTCAGAGCAAAGGCCTCCAGCGGATTAAGCCACTGCGTCCCTTCAGGTAATGCCTCTTCTTTAAGCGAGCTGTAGTAACATGAGGAAATATCAGGTAAATACTGCTGGCGAAGCGCAGTGAAATCCGCTACATCTTCTGTCGCGCACCACCCCCAGAGCGAGGGTTGCCGGAGAGAACACCACAGCCAGTGATCGTGCAAACGATGAACCAGCGCGGCGGCGGGATCAAGGCACATGGTCTTCGCCAGAGAAAACAATGCCGCAGGCGTCAGTTCCAACACCTGAGGCGTCAGGCGCACCTTATCAAGGCAGTGTAGCCAACTGAGCAGCGCCTCGCGACGCGTGGCCGTAAGCCATAACTGACGACCGTCTTCTTCCGCCAGGCGATAGTCCAGCGCCAGCGTCTCTGGTTCAATTGGGAAAAATCGCCTCGCTGCTGCAATAATATAACTGCTACGCTCTGGTTCGCGTAACTGTTGCGACGGTAGCTCAATCTGCTGTTGCAGTACCAGTTGGGGAGGAAAACCAACCCGCAACGAAATACGATAAGGCAGTTGCTTCCGCCAGCGCTGCAATATTGCGATGATAGTCTCAGGGCGTTGCAGTAACCCGTGGGTTAACGTATCGTGCGGCAACGTGTGTTGCCACCAATGGCGAAGTTGCCAGCCGTTTCGACGGCGCTGGATGCCAAGGGCGCAGAGTTGCCCATTCTGGATATCCAGGCCGACTTGCCATGTCTGAAATGCCATTTAGCGCGATCTCCATATCGTCAGTAGCAGAAATTGATGTATCCAGGCTTCTGGCTTGCCTTTATACTACCGCGCGATTGTTTATAAACTGTCCGGGCGACTTAAAATGGAAAATATCAGGTGAAGTTCGTAAAGTATCTTTTGATCCTTGCAGTGTGTTGCATTTTGCTGGGTGCAGGCTCGATCTATGGCCTCTACAAATATATTGAGCCGCAACTGCCCGACGTTGCGACATTGAAAGATGTGCGATTGCAGACGCCAATGCTGGTCTACAGTGCCGACCATGAGCTGATTGCTCAGTATGGTGAAAAGCGTCGCATTCCATTGAAACTACAACAAATTCCCCCGGAACTGGTGAAGGCGTTCATCGCCACGGAAGACAGCCGTTTCTATGAGCATCACGGCGTCGATCCGATTGGTATTTTCCGTGCGGCAAGTATCGCGCTGGTGTCCGGTCATGCGTCGCAAGGGGCCAGTACCATCACGCAACAGTTGGCTCGTAACTTCTTTCTCAGCCCCGAGCGCACCATAATGCGTAAAATCAAGGAAGCCTTCCTCGCCATCCGCATTGAGCAGATGATGAGCAAAGACGAAATCCTTGAGCTTTACCTGAATAAGATCTACCTCGGTTACCGTGCTTATGGTGTTGGCGCAGCGGCACAAGTCTATTTTGGTAAAAATGTCGATCAATTATCACTGAGCGAAATGGCGATGATTGCTGGTCTGCCGAAAGCTCCATCGACGTTTAATCCACTCTATTCCCACGAGCGGGCGTTACAGCGTCGTAACGTGGTACTCCGCCGTATGCTGGACCAGAATTACATCACCCAGTCGCAGTACAATGAGGCCATCAACACCCCGCTGGTCGCCAACTACCATACGCCTGAGATTGCCTTCTCCGCACCGTATCTGACCGAAATGGTCCGTCAGGCAATGGTCAAACGTTACGGTGACGATGCCTATAACGATGGTTTTCAGGTGACCACCACCATTACCCGCAAACTGCAACTGGCGGCACAAAAAGCGGTGCAGGACAACGTCATAAACTATGACATGCGCCATGGTTATCGCGGTCCGGCTAACGTGTTGTGGAAAGTGGGCCAGAAGCCATGGGATCAGACTGAAATCCTCAAAACACTGAAGGCGCTACCGGTGTATGGTCCGCTGATTCCGGCGGTGATTACCGAGGCTGACAGCAATGAAGCCACCGCCTTGCTGCGTGATGGCAGTAACGTGACGCTGAATATGGCGGGAATGCACTGGGCTCGTTCCTACAAGTCCGATACGACTCAGGGCCGCACGCCGCAGTCAGTCACCGACGTAGTGCAAACCGGTCAGCAGGTTTGGGTGCGGAAGGTGGACAATGACTGGTGGCTGGCTCAGGTACCGGATGTTAACTCGTCGCTGGTGTCGTTGGATCCACATAACGGTGCAGTCCTCGCCCTGGTGGGGGGATTCGATTTCAACCAGAGTAAATTTAACCGGGCGACTCAGTCGCTGCGCCAGGTCGGTTCGAACATCAAACCGTTCCTGTACACCGCCGCAATGGATCGCGGACTGACACTGGCTTCAATTCTGAACGACGTGCCTATCTCCCGCTGGGATGCTGGCGCCGGTGCCGACTGGCGGCCGAAGAACTCACCACCGACCTACGATGGTCCAATCCGGTTACGTCAGGGCCTCGGTCAGTCCAAAAACGTGGTGATGGTTCGTGCCATGCGGGCGATGGGCGTTGACTACGCAGCGGAATACCTGCAACGTTTCGGCTTCCCGGCACAGAATATCGTACACACCGAATCGCTGGCGTTGGGCTCCGCTTCCTTTACGCCGTTGCAAATGGTACGCGGCTATTCGGTGATGGCCAATGGCGGCTTCCTGGTTGACCCTTTTTTCATCAGCAAAATTCAGGATGAAAGCGGTCACGTGGTGTTTGAAGCAAAACCTAAAGTGGCCTGCCCGGAATGTCATCTGCCGGTTATTTACGGTGAAACCAGTAAATCCGTTGCCCTGAGCGAAGACAATGTGGAAAACCCGTCCGTTTCGCAAGAAAGGACTAGCCCTGCGGTGCCGCAACCGCAGTTGGAGCAAGTAACCCAACAGCAAGTGCAACAGGGCGATCAGCAGCAGTATGCGCCACATGTTATCGATACTCCGCTGGCCTTCCTGATTAAGAGCGCGCTGAACTCTAACATATTCGGCGAGCCGGGCTGGATGGGGACGGGCTGGCGTGCCGCTCGTGATCTGAAACGTAACGACATCGGCGGCAAAACCGGCACCACTAACAGTTCGAAAGATGCCTGGTTCTCCGGTTACGGCCCCGGCGTGGTGACGTCCGTCTGGATTGGCTTTGACGATCACCGTCGCGACCTGGGACGAACCACCGCATCAGGCGCGATTAAAGATCAGATTTCCGGTTATGAAGGCGGCGCCAAGAGTGCTCAGCCCGCCTGGGATGAATACATGAAAGTGGCGTTGGATGGTGTTCCAGTGCAACCGCTAACACCGCCAGATGGGGTGGTCACTGTGACCATTGATCGCGCCACCGGTAAGCTGGCTAAAGGTGGTGGCAACACCCGCCAGGAGTATTTCATCAATGGCACCCAACCGACAGAATATTCGGTACATGACGTGGGGACCACGCTGATGGATAACGGCCAGAGTCACGAACTGTTCTAAAAATTTAGCGCAGCAATTTCTGGCGACCGGGGTAGTAAAAAAGGGATAAACCTGTACGGTTTATCCCTTTTTTTTCTGTCGCTTTACCACCCAGCAGATGGTCAGGTCCTGTTACGCAATCTTCCCTGCTTAACCAGCCACTCTCGCGCCAGAAACAGCGCACTGACGTTTCGGGCTTCCTGGAAGTCAGGTTCCAGCAGCAACCCTGGCAAATTGTCGAGCGGCCAGCGTAACTGCGGCAGGGGCTCTGGTTCGTCGCCCTCCAGCTGCTCGGCATACAATCCTTCCGCCACCAGAATATTCATTTTGCTGGAAAAGTAAGACGGGGCCAGTGTCAGTTGACCCAATATTTCCAGCTTTCCAGCGCCGAATCCGACCTCTTCTTTCAGCTCACGATTTGCGGCCTCAAATGGCGTCTCGCCAGCGTCCATCAACCCTTTGGGAAACCCCAACTCATAGCTCTCCAGCCCCACGACATATTCCTGGATCAGGATGAGATGATTATCAATGATCGGTACAATCATCACCGCTTCACGCTCGGAAGGCTTCATCCGCTCATAAACACGTCGTGCACCGTTGCTGAATTCAAGATCGACCGCTTCAACAGTAAACAAACGTGAGCGGGCAACGACCTCAACATTCAGGATTTTGGGTTTCTGCAATTGTCTGGTCATAGGGGCCCCAGGAAAAAGCTAAAAAAATGAGCGTGATAGCCCGCCAGTCACGATATCAAGACCGATATTATCCTCATTGTGCGTCAGTCGCGAGGGGAAGCCAATCACTGTGCAGGTTATTTTACTTTATGATAACAAATCAGTGACTTAGCGGAAGAAATGTTTTATAAAATGTCAATCCTCAATAATTAGAATAGGAACATACCGATACTGTATTCCCTCTCTGATTGTTACCATTCATTCACAATGCTGATATTCTACTATTCTAATTTTATGATTTTGCGCACTATTTCAGAACACACAGCAGATTGCCAGCACCGTCTAAACACGCCACAATGTCGGTAACGAGATGGTTAAGACCGACATTTTCCAACATAACGACGGGAGCAAAATGGCAGGAATGAGGGAAGCATGAGCACAATAGTCATCATATTGGCTGTAATGCTGGCCTGCTCGATCGGAGCGGGTTGTTTCTTTTGGTACGCTATGCGGCATCGCCCGCCGTTGGCGAAACCACTGCCATTCATCAGTCCGCCTTATAGAAAACTGAGCGACGATGAGCGTAGAGCTGTCGAACGCTATATTGATTCGATGGAAAAGTACCGTAAGAATACCGTACCCAACGGCATCGCCGACCACCTGGTACTGAATTCGCAGAGCAACAACGTTTACCCTGTCACCCGCTCCATCACTCGCTATGGCCTCTCCACCGATGAGCCGTATCAATGGCGCTATTATCTTGATGAAGTCGAAGTACACCTGCCGCCGCTCTGGGAGCAGTATATTGCGGATGAGAACTACGTTGAATTAATCAAAACACAGACTATCCCGCTGGTGATCTCCCTGAATGGTCATTCACTGGTGAACTATGTTTACGAGCAGCCCGCACTGGCACCCGCACTTAGGCCTGTGGGCCCTCAGGCTTCGATCCGCAAAGAAGAAAGCGAAAATATTGAACTGCTCAGTGTACGTAAAGAAACCGTTGAGGAATACGCCCTGAGCCGCCCTGATGGTACCCGTGAAACCTGTGCTATCGGTGTTGCTTTCCTGCTGCTGTTTTTCAGCCTGACTGGCCCTGTGGTGCTCATGCCCTGGCTGGTCATGGCCGCCATCACCATCATTCTGGTGAGCTGTTGGTCCCTGTACCGTCGCCCCGGAAAAAAAGATTTGCGTGAGATCCACTGTCTGCGCGGCGCGCCCAAGCGTTGGGGGCTGTTCGGAGAATCAAACCAGGGGCAAATCAGCAATATTTCCCTCGGCATCATTGATCTGATCTATCCCGCCCACTGGCAACCTTATGTCGCTAACGATCTGGGGCAGCCCACGGAAGTGGATATTTATCTGAACCGCCACGTGGTGCGCCAGGGACGTTTCCTCTCATTGCAGGATGAAGTACGCAACTTCCCGCTTCAGCACTGGAAAAAGAATCTGGTGCTGGCCGCTGGTTCATTGCTGGTTCTGGTCTTGCTGATTGTCTGTGTTCCCCTGAGCATGCCATTGAAGCTCAGCATAGCCTGGCTAAAAGGAACGGAAAGCGTACAGGTGCATAGCGTTAACGATCTGGAAAAGATCCCGCTGCGTGTCGGCGACAGCCTGAACGCTACTGGCCTGGGGATGTGCTCAATCCCAACGACCTATCAGGGTAACCGCTCCTATGCGTTTATGCCTTTTGACTGCTCGGCCATATACTGGAATAACGCGACGCCTCTGCCTCAGCCACAGTCGGATATTATTGATAAAGCTACCGCGCTGTTGACCACGACCAACCAACAATTGCACCCGCAGAACAACACCGACCCGAAGCTAAATCCGCAGTTGGCGACGGCCATTCAGAAATCAGGGATGATCCTGTTGGATGATTTCGCTGATATCGTGTTGAAAACGCAAGATCTGTGCAGCCAGGAACAGGATTGCGTCAGACTGAAAAACGCGCTGGTTAATCTGGGTAACGCTAAAAATTGGGAGACGCTGGTGCGCCGCGCCAATTCCGGCGCACTGGATGGTATGAATGTACTGTTGCGCCCAGTCAGCGCTGAGGCGCTGGAAAATCTGGTCAATACGGCAACATCATCTTTCTTCTACCGGGAAACACGTCGGGCGACTGAAGCGCTGAACAGTCCTCCGCCAGGTGGGTTCCTGATCCTCAGCGATGAAGGTCATCAGTGGGTCAAACATCAGGCACCCACGGTTTCGCTGTTCAATTATAATGCACCCGATCAGTGGCCTGAGCTGCAACGCCTGGCGGGTATGCTTCTGCATACCCCGTTTTCCGCCAGCGGTATCGTGACCAGCATCAGTACTGATGCCAACGGCACCCGGCATATCGTCCTGCACAGTGAACCGGATGTGATAACCCTGGGCCGTTATATCGGCACCAGTCTGCTGTTGTTGATTGTCACGATAAGTTTTATTCTCAACAGCGTACTCACCCTGAAACGTATTCACCGTAATCGCATACGCACCAGCGCTATCCAGAATTATTATGATAAGTGTTTCAGTCCGACGCTCAGCCCCTCCCACCAGAACATTCGTCCACTGTTCTGAGCCTGTGTGTTTTATGCTATTTTTAAGGCTGGCAAGGCGATCCTCCTCTCAACACTCCTCGCTTATATTCCCCGACACGGATAGCACTCCGGAAAGGCGCCTTGATTTCTGGCATGCAAGCCATACATAAAGGTATTCCCAAAAAAGGAGCGGCGATGAAAGAGAAGCCTGTTGAAGCGGTTCGGCTCGATAAGTGGCTGTGGGCCGCGCGTTTTTATAAAACCCGGGCAACGGCGCGTGAGATGATCGAAGGCGGCAAGGTTCACTACAACGGTCAACGCTGTAAACCCGGCAAAATTGTGGAACTGCACGCTGAACTGACGCTTCGCCAGGGCAATGACGAACGTACCGTGATTATTGCATCGATCAGCGATCGACGTGGCCCGGCAATTGACGCACAGCAACTGTATACCGAAACGGCTCAAAGCATTGAGAAACGAGAAAAAATAGCATTGGCTCGCAAAATGAACGCGCTGAGCATGCCGCATCCTGACCGGCGTCCTGACAAAAAAGAACGACGGAATTTAATAAAATTTAAAAATTCTGGCGACGCATAAGACGCCTTAACGAGAGAGAATTATGGCTCATCAAGACCAAATGCACCGTTACCTGTTCGAAAATTACGCCGTGCGTGGTGAACTGGTTACTGTATCCAGCACCTGGCAGGAAATCATCGCTGGTCACGACTATCCTCAACCGGTTCAGCAGGTACTGGGCGAACTGTTGGTCGCCACCTGCTTACTGACCGCGACGCTGAAATTTGACGGCGATATCACTGTGCAGTTGCAGGGAGACGGTCCCCTTAAGCTGGCGGTTATCAATGGTAATAATCGTCAGGAGATGCGGGGAGTCGCACGCCTGCAAGGAGACATCACCGCGGGAAGTAGCCTGAAAGAGATGGTCGGCAATGGCTATCTGGTGATCACCATTTCCCCAGCTGAAGGCGAACGCTATCAAGGCGTGGTCGGTCTGGAAGGTGAAACCCTGTCAGCATGTCTGGAAGACTACTTCATGCGCTCAGAACAGTTGCCAACCCGCCTGTTTATCCGTACTGGCGAAAATGCCGGTAAACCGGGCGCCGGAGGGATCCTGCTACAGGTTCTCCCCGCCCAGGATGCCAACCCGGATGACTTTAGCCACCTGGCGACGTTGACAGACACCATCAAGACCGAGGAACTGCTCAGCCTGCCAGCAAATGATGTATTGTGGCGGTTGTATCATCAAGAAGAAGTCACCGTTTACCCCCCACAAGAAGTCAGTTTCCATTGCACCTGTTCGCGGGAACGCTGTGGTGAAGTATTGCGCACACTGCCGGAAGCTGAAGTCGATCAGAGCATTTCCGAAGATGGCAAAATCGATATGCACTGCGACTATTGCGGCAGTCACTACATTTTTGATGCCGTTGATATCGCCGCGTTCCGCAATGACTCCACTGCCGGTAACACCCAGGTCCATTAATGTTCTTTATGTCATCAGCATGTTGATGGATTTGCTGAACATCACGGTTGAGCAAACACGATCCGATTAAACTCAATGCCAGAACAGAGACAACAAAGGAGCAGTAACATGCATCACCTGACCCCGCAGGACCTCGTCGCTTATGGCATTGCCGATACCCTCGGGATTATTCACAATCCCGATTTTTCCACCCTTTATCAGGAAGAAACCCGCCCTGACCTGACCGGCTATGAACGCGGGACCGAAACCCAGTCAGGGGCTGTCGCCGTTGATACCGGTATTTTTACCGGGCGATCCCCCAGGGATAAATATATCGTTCGCGATGAGACAACACGCGATACGCTGTGGTGGAACGACCAGGGTAAAGGGAAAAATGATAATCAGCCGCTGGCCCAGGAGACCTGGCAGGAACTGAAATCTCTGGTCGCACAGCAATTGTCCCACAAGCGTCTGTTCGTGGTCGATGCCTGGTGCGGCGCCAATCCGGACACCCGTCTTAGTGTGCGTTTTATCACCGAAGTCGCCTGGCAGGCCCATTTCGTTAAGAACATGTTTATTCGCCCGGACGCCGCCGCGCTGGCCGAATTCGAACCCGATTTTGTGGTAATGAACGGGGCGAAATGCACCAACCCCAACTGGCAGCGGCAGAGACTGCATTCCGAAAACTTTATCGCCTTCAACCTGACTGAGCGCATCCAATTGATTGGCGGAACCTGGTATGGCGGTGAGATGAAAAAAGGTCTGTTCGCCGTAATGAATTACCTGCTGCCGCTGAAAGGCATTGCTGCAATGCACTGCTCGGCTAACGTTGGGCCGGCTGGCGATGTGGCGGTGTTCTTCGGCCTGTCTGGAACGGGCAAAACCACGCTTTCAACCGATCCACAACGTAAGCTGATTGGCGATGACGAACATGGCTGGGATGACGACGGGGTGTTTAACTTTGAAGGCGGCTGTTACGCCAAAACCATTAATCTTTCACCGCAGGCAGAACCGGAGATTTTTCACGCTATCCGCCGCAATGCGCTGCTGGAAAATGTGGTGGTACGCGCCGATGGCTCAGTTGATTTCGCTGACGACAGCAAAACCGAGAATACCCGCGTTTCCTATCCTATCGATCATATCGACAATATTGTAAAACCAGTGTCGAAGGCGGGCCATGCGCGTAAAGTTATTTTCCTGACGGCCGATGCCTTTGGCGTACTTCCCCCCGTATCGCGCCTGACGCCAGAGCAGACACAGTATCACTTCCTCTCCGGTTTTACTGCCAAGCTGGCAGGCACTGAGCGTGGTGTAACCCAACCCGTCCCCACCTTCTCAGCGTGTTTTGGCGCGGCTTTTCTGCTGCTGCACCCAACACAGTATGCTGAAGTATTAGTGAAGAGGATGAAAAACGCAGGTGCGGAGGCATATCTGGTCAACACCGGTTGGAACGGCAGCGGTAAACGTATTTCGCTCAAGGATACCAGAGCCATTATTAACGCCATTCTCAATGACGATATTGCCAGCGCGGAAACGGTGATCCTGCCCATTTTCAACCTGGCGATGCCAACTGCCCTACCGGGCGTGGACAGTCACATACTGGACCCGCGCAATAGCTGGGTCGACACCGACGCATGGCACAACAAAGCCCGTGAGCTGGCGGAACGCTTTATCGCTAACTTCGACCAATACACGGATACACCGGCCGGAGAAGCATTAATTCCAGCCGGGCCACAGTTGCGATAATGATTGATTGCGGCAGGAGAGGGTCAGCTGTTCGTGGTCGTCGCTGACTGCGTTGCCATAGCGGGCAACGGCAGGTAAGCACGGATGCGTAATCCTCCCCGCTCACTGTCGCCAATCTCAAGCGTCCCCTGATGGGCGTCAATAATACGTTGTACGATAGCCAATCCCAGACCGGTGCCGCTGGTACTCCGGGCGCTGTCACCGCGTACAAACGGCTGAAACAGATGCTTCAGTTGTTCAGGAGCGATCCCCGGACCGTCATCTTCCACCTGGAACCAGGCCCGCTGCAACTCACTACCACTGCTGACTTTGATCCAGCCATTACCATAGCGGGCGGCGTTAACCACCATATTGGCCGCGGCACGCTTGATCGACAACGGGTTAATATCCAGCATCAGTTCTGTCGGCATCACCGCATTTTCAATTTCACGCTCATAGCCGCTTTCCGCGGCCACGACTTCACCCAACACGCTGTTGAGATCCGCCCTTTCGGTCTGAATCTCCTGACCCGTGCGTAAATAGTCAATAAACTGTTCAATGATGGCGTTGCACTCTTCAATATCCTTATTGATCGACTCGGCAAGATAGCCATCTTCCTGCGCCATCATTTCGGTCGCCAGACGAATACGCGTTAAGGGGGTGCGCAAATCATGACTGACCCCGGCCATCAGCAGCGTACGGTCATCGGCAAGTTGCTCAACCCCGGCGGCCATCTGATTGAACGCCCGGGTAACCGATCGCACCTCCGAAGCACCATACTCCCGCAATGGGGGTGGAATGATACCTTTCCCAACCTGCAATGCCGCATGCTCCAGCTCCACCAACGGACGATTTTGTATGCGGATAAACAGCCAGGCGCCCCCTATCGCCAGCAGCATAATTGCCAGCGTGTAACGGAACAACGGAGAGAAATCGCCCTGATGAATTTCGGTCAACGGCACGCGCACCCAGATGTCCGGCGAGAGCCAGGTTTTCAGCCAGACCACGGGGGAATTTTTGTTAACCTCGACGCGAACATCGGTTGGGCCACCCAATTGTTGCGCCATCTGCTGACTGAGGAATTCGTAGTGCTGTGCCCAACGTAATCCGCTCTCTTCCGCTGCCGCATTGGTATATAACGAAATGCCCAACTCGCGATAAATCTCGCGGCGAAATGCCGGTGGCACCTCAAGTTGTGTGCCATCTTCCAGTTGCAGCCGATCCGTCATCAGCATCCGCACTTCGTACGCCAGCACTTTATTGAATTGTTGCAGGCTGGGCAGAATAGCGAAGTTCAGTACCACCAGATAGGTCGTTACCAGGCTGACGAACAGCAGGGTAACGATCAACAACAACGTGCGGGCAAACGAACTACGGGGAGAGAAGCGGAATCGCCTCATGCTTTACTGCCGTCCGGTACAAACACATACCCCAGTCCCCAGACGGTCTGGATGTAACGCGGATGAGCCGGATCTTCTTCTACCATACGGCGCAGGCGTGAAATCTGCACGTCGATAGAACGCTCCATCGCACTGTACTCACGACCACGGGCCAGGTTCATCAGCTTGTCACGGGACAACGGTTCACGCGGGTGGCTGACCAGCGCTTTCAACACCGCAAACTCACCGCTGGTCAGCGGCATCGGCTCATCTTCACGGAACATTTCACGCGTACCGAGATTCAGCTTGAACTTACCGAAGGCAATCACAGCTTCTTCCTGAGAAGGCGCACCTGGCAGCTCATTAGCCTGACGGCGTAGCACCGCGCGGATACGGGCCAGCAGCTCACGCGGATTAAAAGGTTTTGGAATGTAGTCATCGGCGCCAATTTCCAGTCCGACGATACGGTCCACCTCTTCCCCTTTCGCTGTCACCATGATTATCGGCATTGGGTTGCTCTGACTGCGCAGACGGCGACAAATCGACAGACCATCTTCACCTGGCAACATCAAATCCAACACCATCAGGTGGAAAGATTCACGGGTCAGCAGACGATCCATCTGCTCAGCATTCGCCACACTGCGCACCTGGAAACCCTGCTCGGTCAGATAACGCTCCAGCAGCGCACGTAAACGCATGTCATCATCTACGACCAGAATTTTGTAGTTTTCTTGCATTTCGATACTCCCCAAGGCGCTATTGCCTGAGCCAATATTTTAAAAAAGATGCCTGAATGTAACAGTCAATAATGGTTTATATTGTAGCCGAAATTGTTACAAAGCATATTAAACAGCAGCTTATCTTTAATCTTGCACAAAAAAACTGCACTGACGCACAACATTGCAGGTTAATATTCGCGGCGAATAGTTATGACAAACAAACAGTAACGACAACGATAAAACAGACCGACAGAATTTGCATCGCCACACAACACACCACAAAATAACGCTGGCGTGACAGAGAAAAGAAATGGGCAGACGATGAAAACCAAACTAATCACCCGTGAAGGGTACCAGAAGCTGAAGGATGAGCTGGACTTTCTCTGGCGAACCGACCGGCCAGAAGTGACCCGAAAGGTGACCTGGGCGGCCAGCCTGGGTGATCGCAGCGAAAACGCCGACTATCAGTACAACAAAAAGCGCCTGCGCGAAATTGACCGCCGCGTACGTTATCTCAGCAAATGTCTCGAACAACTGCGCATTGTCGATTACTCGCCACAGCAGGACGGCAAGGTATTCTTCGGCGCCTGGGTCGAGGTGGAAAACGACGCCGGCGAAATTAAACGCTTTCGTCTTGTCGGCTATGATGAAATTTTTGGCCGCAAAGACTATATCTCAATCGACTCCCCCATGGCGCGTGCGTTGCTGAAAAAGGAAGTCGGCGATGTAGTTACCGTCCATACGCCTGTCGGAGAGGCCATCTGGTACGTCAATGCGATCGACTACGTTAAATAATCTTAATCACGCGGATAGTCGGCCTCTGCCTGCCCCTTCGCTGGCAATTGTCGCGCGCAAGCCGTATAACTGTCCGCTGTTCTTTAGCTACCAAGTAACCAATAATGAAAGATTCGCTGAGCCGCATAATTGCAAGTGAGCTCCAGGCGCGAGCAGAACAGGTTGATGCTGCTGTTCGTCTGCTGGATGAAGGGAATACCGTGCCGTTTATCGCACGTTATCGTAAGGAAATGACCGGCGGGCTGGATGATACCCAGTTACGACAACTGGAAACTCGCCTGGGCTATCTCAGGGAGCTGGAAACACGCCGTCAGTCAATTCTCAAATCAATCGAAGAGCAGGGCAAGCTGAGCGACGAGCTGGCCAACGCCATCTGCAGTACCCTAAGCAAAACCGAGCTTGAAGACCTCTACCTGCCGTATAAACCGAAGCGTCGCACCCGTGGTCAGATTGCGATTGAAGCGGGCCTCGAACCGCTGGCTGACACATTGTGGCAGGATCCATCGCATGAGCCGGAACATCTGGCCGCGACCTTTGTCGATGCCGAAAAAGGCGTAGCCGACACCAAAGCCGCCCTTGATGGCGCGCGCTATATCCTGATGGAACGCTTTGCCGAAGATGCCGCCTTACTGGCTAAAGTCCGTGAATACCTGTGGAAAAACGCCCACCTGGTTGCCCGCGTGCTGGAAGGCAAGGAAGAAGAAGGCGCAAAGTTCCGCGATTACTTCGCTCATCACGAAGCGCTCGCTACCGTTCCCTCTCACCGGGCGCTGGCGATGTTCCGCGGCCGCAACGAAGGCGTACTGCAACTGTCGCTCAATGCCGACCCGCAGTTTGACGAACCTCCGCGGGAAAGCTACGGCGAACAGATTATTATCGAGCATCTCGGCCTGCGTCTGAACAACGCGCCAGCAGACAGCTGGCGCCGGGCGGTGGTCAGCTGGACCTGGCGCATCAAGGTGCTGCTGCACCTCGAAACAGAATTAATGGGTACCCTACGCGAGCGGGCGGAAGACGAGGCAATCAATGTATTCGCCCGTAATCTGCACGACCTGTTAATGGCCGCGCCGGCGGGCATGCGCGCCACGATGGGCCTTGATCCAGGCTTGCGTACCGGCGTGAAAGTTGCAGTGGTGGACGCCACCGGCAAACTGGTCGCCACCGATACCATTTATCCGCACACGGGTCAGACAGCTAAAGCCGCTGCCGCGGTGGCCGCACTCTGTACCCGACATCAGGTAGAACTGGTGGCGATTGGTAACGGCACCGCCTCACGTGAGACTGAACGCTTCTTCCTTGATGTTCAGCAACAGTTCCCACAGGTGAAAGCGCAGAAGGTTATTGTCAGTGAAGCCGGTGCATCCGTGTATTCCGCGTCTGAACTGGCCGCGCTGGAGTTCCCGGACCTCGACGTTTCGCTGCGCGGCGCGGTCTCCATCGCGCGTCGTTTGCAGGATCCGCTTGCCGAACTGGTGAAAATCGATCCTAAATCTATTGGTGTCGGCCAGTATCAGCATGACGTCAGTCAGAGCCAACTGGCGAAAAAACTGGATGCAGTGGTCGAAGACTGCGTGAACAACGTCGGAGTTGATCTGAACACCGCCTCTGTACCATTGCTCACCCGCGTAGCTGGCCTGACCAAAATGATGGCGCAGAATATTGTCAGTTGGCGCGACGAGAACGGTCGTTTCCAGAATCGCCAACAGTTACTGAAAGTCAGCCGTCTGGGAGCAAAAGCCTTCGAGCAGTGTGCCGGTTTCTTGCGTATTAACCACGGCGATAACCCACTGGATGCCTCAACCGTGCACCCGGAAGCCTATCCGGTGGTGCAGCGTATTCTGGTCGCGACCCAACAGGCGATTGATGAGCTGATGGGGGATCCCACCAAACTGCGCAACCTGCGCGCGGTGGACTTTACCGATGAGCGCTTTGGCGTACCGACTGTCAGCGATATCATCAAAGAGTTAGAGAAACCAGGTCGCGACCCGCGCCCTGAGTTTAAAACCGCGCAATTTGCCGAGGGTATCGAGACCATGAACGACCTGGTCCCCGGCATGGTACTGGAAGGCGCGGTGACAAACGTAACCAACTTCGGCGCTTTCGTCGATATCGGCGTACATCAGGATGGCCTGGTACATATCTCTTCGCTTTCAGATAAATTCGTCGACGACCCGCACAAGGTGGTCAAAACGGGTGATATCGTCAAAGTGAAGGTGATGGAGGTTGATCTGCAACGTAAGCGTATCGCCCTGACGATGCGTCTTGATGAGCAACCTGGCGAAACCCATGCCCGCCGCAGTAATTCTGGCGGCAGTGGCCGCGATAACACGCGCCCTGCCCACAGTAAACCGCGTCCACGATCAACTGCACAACCTGCTGGTAACAGCGCAATGGGCGATGCCCTGGCCGCGGCATTGAGTAAAAAACGCTGAATTAATCTGCCCAATGAGTGGATCACTTGATCCACTCCCTTCATTTGAACAAATTAAACCTGTCCTGTGTCAATAAGAGCGAGAACTATTCTCATTATAATTCCCCTGATCAATAATAACGGTTCAAAACCGCACCAGAAAGAATAGGGGTATTTATGCAATATATATCAGGGCAAGATTATCAAATCCTTCGTTACTCCCCCGAGGTCAGCGCGGCCTTTCGACAAAAGCTGCTGTCTTTAGGTCTGCTGCCTGGCGCCATCTTTAAGGTCAAACGCATCGCGCCACTGGGCGATCCCATCCAAATTGAAACTCACCGCTTCAACCTGATGCTGCGCAAAAAAGATCTCTCTTTCCTGCAATTAGCCATTCCTGAATGAAACGAGCGTAATGATGAATACATCCACTATCGGACTCATTGGTAACCCCAACTCCGGCAAAACGACGCTCTTTAACCAGTTGACCGGTGCCCGGCAACATGTCGGCAACTGGGCTGGCGTGACGGTTGAACGCAAAGAAGGCAGCTTTAGCACTGAAAACTACGCTGTTCGGCTGATTGACCTGCCCGGCACTTACTCACTGACCACCATCTCTGAACAAACCTCTCTGGACGAACAGATCGCCTGTCACTATATCCTGAGCGGCGAAGCGGACCTGATCATTAACGTGGTCGACGCCAGCAACCTGGAGCGCAACCTCTATCTGACCCTGCAACTTCAGGAACTGGGCATCCCCTGCATCATTGCGTTGAATATGCTGGATATCGCTCACAGCCAGCATATCCATATCGACGTCGCGGCGCTGACCGAAAAACTCGGCTGTCCGGTCATCCCGATGGTGTCTAATCGGGGAACCGGCCTGACTGAACTGAAAGCTGCCATCGACCATCATCCCCGTACCACCAGCCATTTTGCCATCACCTGGCCACAAGCCGTGGAAACCAACGTGGCGACACTGGCCGCCGCAATGCCGGAGCCGCTTACAGCGCTTCGCCGACGCTGGCTGGCGCTGCAAACGCTGGAGGGGGATATTTACTGTCGCGCACAATGTGGCGCAGCCGAAGCCCTGCTGCCTGACCTTCCGGGCGTGGAGGAAAATCCTCTGGAAATTGCGCAGGCGCGCTATCAGACAATTGAAACACTTTGCAGCACCACCACCACCATGCAGGAAGCCACACCGCACCGTCTTTCCGCCAGGCTCGACGCGCTGGTATTGAACCGCTGGCTGGGGATCCCATTATTCCTGGCGGTAATGTACCTGATGTTCTTCCTCGCCATTAACCTGGGCGGCGCATTACAACCACTGTTCGAAAAAAGTTCAGCGGCCATTTTCATTGATGGTACGCAATGGCTGGGCGCGACCCTGCATTTTCCGCTGAGTCTCACGCTGTTCCTTGCTCAGGGCATCGGAGGCGGTATCAATACCGTGATGCCGCTGGTACCGCAAATTGGTCTGATGTACCTGTTCCTGTCGGTGATGGAAGACTCCGGTTACATGGCGCGGGCCGCGTTTGTGGTTGACAGGCTGATGCAGGCGATCGGACTGCCAGGAAAATCCTTTGTGCCGCTGATTGTCGGTTTTGGCTGTAACGTTCCTGCAGTGATGGGGGCCAGAACACTGGACGCACCACGTGAAAGGCTGCTAACCGTGCTGATGGCGCCATTTATGTCCTGTGGCGCACGACTGGCGATTTTCGCGGTATTTTCGGCGGCTTTCTTTGGCAAAAACGGCGCCATCATCGTCTTTAGCCTGTATCTGCTCGGTATCACTGCAGCCATTCTCACCGGATTGATCCTCCGACATACGCTGCTACGCGGCGAAGCGGCCCCGTTTGTGATGGAACTACCGACCTGGCATGTACCGCACGTAAAAAGCCTGCTGCTGCAAACCTGGCAACGGCTGAAAAGCTTTGTTGTCCGTGCGGGTAAAGTGATTGTGGCGGTCAGCGTGCTGATTGGCGCGTTGAACAGTTTCTCTTTTAGTGGTCAGCCGGTTTCCAGTATTAATGATTCTGCACTGGCTACCGTCAGTCGTTATCTGACCCCTCTGCTCAACCCAATGGGTGTCGATGATGATAACTGGCAGGCGACCGTCGGGCTGGTGACCGGAGCCATGGCGAAAGAGGTGGTTGTCGGTACCCTGAACACGCTCTACACCGCAGAAGCGCTGCATCAGGAAACGTTTGATGCGGAAAGTTTTAATCTGTTGACGGAACTGGGAGACGCAATCCAGGAAACCTGGCAAGAGCTGAAAAACACCTTCAGCCTCAGCGTGTTGTTCCACCCTATCGACGCCAGTAAAGGCGATGGTGATATGGCCAGCGGTTCCATGGGGATGATGCACAGTAAATTCGCCACCGATGCCGCAGCCTACAGCTACCTGATCTTCGTGCTGCTGTATGTCCCTTGCGTCTCGGTAATGGGCGCTATCGCCCGCGAAAGTAGCCGTCGCTGGATGTTGTTCTCCATCTTCTGGGGAAGTAGTCTGGCTTATTCGCTGGCAACAATCTTCTATCAGTTGGCTACTTTCACTAAAAGTCCGCTGTCCAGCGCGATCACACTAACCCTGGTAATAGCCTTCAACGGCCTGCTGTGGCTGGTGCTAAAAAACATCACGTTACCGCCAGAGCGGCTGCAAGTGATGACAACGATGCCGAAACGCTGTGCGGGTTGTGCTAAAAACGCGGGCTGTCACTAAAGACGGCTGATTCGCGGGAATTAATCTCACAGGAAAAAGGATTTTCCTGCATAGTTTCATCCTGTTTCTGATCGTGGTTTTTAGACGTTGAAAAGCAATCTGGGTCCTGTCAGGTATGACATTATTCTATTCCCGGCAATAATCTGCTGCTGTATTCATCATGCCAGGTTGCGATTTCGTAACATGATCTCAACTGACATCACCGAACACGACCAGGCACCACTCCGACACTGATCTGGTTTTGTCGCCTTAACAGCAATAAGTCAAAAAAAGTTGTACAGCTTGTTTTTCAGCTAGCCAACAGGCAGAGTTACCCCTGCCTGCTAAAACAGATTACTTATATACATCCGCAATGGCGCTAAACTTGCCGTGTTCACGACCCGCGATCACCAGGTAGTACTGACCGCCTTTTTCATCAGCCAGCTTAGACAGTTCACGTTTTGCATCCATGGGTGAAGTGGTTTCAGCCGTAGTGCGCACCGTGCCTATTTTTTCCAGCTTCAGGGTTTTCACTTCTTCTTTAGTAACTTCTTTCGCCGCCAGCGCACCAAATGACACGGTTCCGAGCAGAAGACTCATTGCGACAGTTTGAAAAATTTTCATCAAAAACACTCCGGGTTTATTTTATTTTCAGAAATAAGTCTTACCTGATGAGTTCGCCAGGAAGTAAAGACACCCCACATCATTCATGGTGCAGGAAAAAACGCGAAGCGTTTTTAAACAGATCCTGCGGCCAGAAGTAGGCGGATACCGTGCCCGGGTTCCAGGACAACTCGATAATAAAAAGATAAGCGTCGGCTTACCGCAAATAATTATTACCCGTTACCAGCAATTCGCCAGTTTTAAACGAAAATTTATCTGGTGAATTTCAGACCGAAATCAACAAGTTGTTGGCAAAATACATCCGGGTGAGAAATAAACGGGGCATGAGCGGCTTTTTCGATAATCACTGATTCGCTGGCTGGCCATAAAGAATCCAGTCGTGGTACAACTTTACGCGGCACCAAACCATCCAGCGCACCGTAAATTCGCAGTAAAGGTACCGGCAATGTCTTCATCGCTTCACGCAAATCGACGGTGCGCAGAATTTCCAGACCACCGTCTAATACCTCAACCGACGGGACAGGCAGCGACAGCACCACGTTTTTCAGCAGCCGGGTATCCTGACGGGCCGTATCGGTTCCCAGCGTTTGCAGCGCCAAAAAACGTTCCACGGTACGCTGGAAATCTTCGCTTAACTGATGCTGAAACCCCTTCAGCGTTTCTGGCTTAATCCCCGGCCACCCCTCGGTGGCGGTAAAGCAAGGAGACGACGCCACGCTGACCAGTCCACTGACCCTTTCCGGGTATCGCAGGGCCATCTGGCTGGCGACCAGCCCTCCCAGCGACCAGCCCAGCCACACCGCGTTCGCCGGCGCCTGAGGCAACAGTGTCGTCGCCATGGCCTCCACGTTCATGGCCGGGAATCCCTGACTGCGTCCATAGCCGGGCAGGTCAACCAGATGCAGACGAAAATGCGGGCTAAGTCGATCAATAATGCTGCTCCAGACCTCCGCGTTCAATCCCCAACCGTGCAACATCACAAGATCGCAATCTCCACTACCTATTGTCTGCCAGTAAAGCTGAGTCATCCTTTAATATCCCGTTTTTGCCATGGAGGCCGCTATGCTATCAATGCCCACCGTCTGTTGGCTATGCCGGATGCCACTTGCCCTGCCCGCGCAGGGTATTTGCAGTCTGTGCCTGCGGCAACTTTCTGTCGCCACACCGTGCTGCCCACGCTGCGGCTTACCGTCCCTGCATACCCACACGGAATGTGGCCGCTGCCTGCTGCACCCTCCATTCTGGCAACGAATGATTTTTGTTACTGACTGGCAACCTCCGCTACGCGAATGGGTCAAACAACTGAAGTTTTTTGGCGCGACAGCACTCTCGATGATGCTTGCGCGGCTGATTCTGCTAAGTTGGTTAACAGCACGACGTCAGGGGCTGCTGGATAAGCCTGATCTGCTGCTCTGTGTGCCGCTGCACCGCAAACGAGCCTGGCAACGCGGCTACAATCAGATGGATGATATCACCCGCCATCTGGCGCACTGGACGGGGTGCCCTTATGCCGCCGCTGGCGTAAAACGCCAGCGCCAGACCCGCATTCAGCATCAATTGCGGGCCAGTGCGCGAAAAAGAAACCTGCGTGGCGCTTTCAGGGTTGAACGTGCGGTGAAGGGGCTACATATCGCATTGGTAGACGATGTGATAACCACAGGCAGCACCGTGGGAGAAATCAGCCGCATTTTGCTGGCCGCAGGCGCGGCCAGCGTGCAGGTATGGAGCCTGTGCCGAACCTTGTAGAGCATCGGAGATGGGCGTATTATAACCAACTAAATTAGTCAACTATTGAGCAATCGTCATGATCCGAATTACTGATGCTGCACAAGAGCATTTTTCAAAATTACTGTCAAAACAGGAAGATGGCACTCAGATTCGCGTATTCGTCATTAATCCAGGAACGCCAACCGCGGAATGCGGCGTTTCCTACTGTCCACCCGATGCGGTAGAAGCCACCGACACCGAACTGAAGTTCGAAAAGCTGTCGGCTTTTGTCGACGAACTGAGCGCGCCTTACCTGGAAGACGCCGAGATTGATTTCGTTACCGATAATCTTGGTTCGCAACTGACGCTAAAAGCGCCGAACGCCAAAATGCGTAAGGTCAGTGATGACGCGCCATTGATTGAACGCGTGGAGTATCAGTTGCAGGCGCAGATTAACCCACAACTGGCCAGCCACGGTGGTAAAGTTTCGCTGATGGAAATCACGGATGACGGCTTCGCTATCCTGCAATTTGGCGGTGGCTGTAATGGCTGTTCGATGGTCGATGTCACCCTGAAAGAAGGTATCGAAAAAGAACTGTTGGCCGCCTTCCCTGAACTGAAAGGCGTGCGTGATCTGACCGAGCATCAACGCGGTGAACACTCTTTCTACTGAGTGTGATAAATGCCACGCCTGGAGTGGGGTTTCCCTGCCCTGGCGTGGTGTTCGCTTACTTCCCCCGATAGCATCCCCGCATTATCCTGTCGGTTAAGATCCTTAATCTGATGCATGGGTCGCAAAAATTCTGACATGTTCACTGAGCTTCATCAGGATGACCTGAATGCTCAACAAAGGTGTAGCAGGCAGTTTATAGTCCAGACCGAATGGTTATCATTTATTACCAGGAGCCGACGAGCAGCCCCTAAATCAGCACAATTCCAGACGTACATCATGTTGCTCGATGGTTTTCAACACGCTTGCCGGCGGCATTTCATCGGTAAATAAATGGTCGATCAGGCTCATGTTGCCCAGATTGACCATCGCATTACGGCCAAATTTCGAGTGGTCGGCCACCAGCATCACGCAACGCGAGTTCTCAATAATCGCACGCTTAGTGCGAACTTCATGATAATCAAAATCCAGCAACGAGCCGTCCATATCAATGCCGCTGATGCCAAGAATGCCATAATCGAGGCGAAACTGAGAAATGTAGTCAAGCGTCGCCTCACCGATAATGCCGCCGTCACGGGTTCGTACCTCACCACCAGCGATAATCAGGCTGAAATCAGGCTTCGACATCATCAGCATCGCCACATTGAGATTATTGGTCACTATCCGCAGGTTATTGTGATTCAGCAAGGCATGAGCCACCGCTTCCGGCGTGGTGCCGATATCAATAAATAACGAAGCGCCGTCCGGGATTTCGCGGGCCACACGTTGGGCGATACGGGCTTTTTCCGTCGACCACATCATTTTTCGATCCTGCCACGCGGTGTTCTCTGAACTGGACGGTAGCGCCGCACCACCGTGATGGCGCTGGATCTTGTTCTGTTCCGCCAGATCATTTAAGTCCCGGCGGATAGTTTGTGGACTGACGGAAAAATGCTCCACCAGTTCTTCAGTACTGACATACCCCTGACGACGCACCAAATCGATAATCGCGTCATGACGTTGCGTCTGCTTCACAGAGCTCTCCTGTTTGCGCTTCCCTGCAAATTGCTTAGGATGTTTTTTTCTTCCGGGTATCGACAAAAGCCATCGCCAACCCGACCAGTAGACCAGTAACATGCGCCGCGTTGGCAATAGAGAGGCCAAACCAGCCCATATACCCCACCCCCAACCAGATGATAGCGAAAGCCATCATCCCGCGCTCCAGGTGAATACCACTTTGCGGGTCGCGCTCGCCACGCAACCAGGCATACCCCATCAACGCATAGACCGTCCCGGACAGGCCGCCGAACATCACACCGCTGTACTTAGCCTGCATCCAGCCGCTCAACAGCGCGGATATCAGCATAATGACCACTAGCTTACCGCTACCAAGACGTTTTTCAATTGCCCCACCGAGGTACCACCACCACAGCAGGTTGAAAACAATGTGCAACAGGGAAAAATGCAGCAAGGCGTGGCTGAACCAACGCCATAACTGGTCATGCTGATCGGCATTCGGCCAGGTCAGCCAGCCCATCACCGTCTGGTAACCAAGGAGTTGCATCAGGATAAAGACCACCACACAGGCGGCCATCACTGCCAGTGTCAGGGGGCCGGCGCGCTCGCGGATATGCGTAATCAGCGAGGTACTCTGGTAATGGATACCGCTATCGGTGGTACCGGAATGCCAACTGGCCGCCTGATAGCGGGGATGGTTTGGCTCGCGGATGAACTGGCCCAGCTCGTTTTCGACCTGATTCACTTTCGAATCATCATCCAGCCACACTGTGTAGCGGTTTTCACGTTCAATCCGCAGCAAAATCCCCTGGGCCGCCATGTAATCGACAAAGGCCTGCGCCATACGGGGATTGGAGAACTCAGTAATGCGCATCATCGCTTGCGAAAGTCCCTGTTAATAAAACGCTATCCCCTAAATAATTCCAGTGGCAGGAAGACAGCAAGTGAAGAAATCCCGACAAACTTACTCAGGTAAGTGATTCGGATGACGGAACAAACCAACGCTCCTGTCGCCTGGTGTATGGCGGACATCACAGCATACCGCGCCATTTAACCACAAAGTTACTGTACGCCAGACTCGACCAGTTGCGGGTATTGCGCGCGCCATGCTTCAAATCCCCCATCAACGCTGTAAACCTGCGTGAACCCCTGGGTCAGCAGATACTGCGCTGCGCTTTTGCTGCTGATCCCGTGATAACACATCACCAACACTGGCGCGGTGAGATCCGCCTGTGCGACAAAAGCGCTCAGTGAGGTATTGGTGAGGTGAAACGCACCGCAGGCATGAGCAACGACATAGCTTTGCGGATCACGGATATCAACCAGCAACGCCTGACCGTCGGACAAATATTGCTGGGCCTGCTGCACACTGATGCACTCAAATTGATCCATGGGGGATTCTCGTCAAATAGGGGCAAATAAAGCCTATTGTAGCGCGATACGTTGCTGACCATAACCCAATCGGTCAGAGGCTTAACAGCGTTTTCTTTACGCAATTATGTTAGCTATATCACGCATAAATGTTTTTATTCGGTTAACGCTGGCATCAATGTTGGTTTACGATTATCATAATGCTCGAAAACGAACATTAAAGAACTATTCCGAACATCGGAGGAGATGACGTGGAAACCAAAGACTTGATCGTAATCGGCGGCGGTATCAACGGCGCCGGTATCGCAGCTGATGCTGCAGGACGCGGCCTGTCAGTGCTGATGCTGGAAGCGCAAGATTTGGCGTGCGCGACCTCTTCCGCCAGTTCTAAATTGATCCATGGCGGCCTGCGCTATCTGGAGCATTACGAATTCCGTCTGGTCAGCGAAGCGCTGGCCGAACGTGAAGTGCTCCTGAAAATGGCCCCGCATATCGCTTTCCCCATGCGTTTCCGCCTGCCACATCGCCCTCATCTGCGTCCGGCGTGGATGATCCGTATTGGTCTGTTTATGTACGATCATCTTGGCAAGCGTACCAGCCTGCCAGCCAGTACAGGTTTGCGTTTTGGCTCAGATTCAGTGTTAAAACCGGAGATCGTGCGCGGTTTCGAATACTCTGATTGTTGGGTGGACGATGCCCGTCTGGTGGTACTCAATGCTCAGGAAGTAGAAAAACACGGCGGCGAAGTGCGTACCCGAACTAAAGTGACTCGCGCATGGCGTGAGAATGGCTTGTGGACGGTTGAAGCGGAAGATATCGATAGCGGTAAAACCTATACCTGGCAGGCTAAAGGCCTGGTCAACGCCGCTGGCCCGTGGGTTAAGCAGTTCTTTGATGAAGGGTTACAGCTGAAATCACCTTACGGCATTCGGCTGATCAAAGGCAGCCATATCGTGGTACCGCGCGTACACACGCAGAAGCAAGCCTATATCCTGCAAAACGAAGATAACCGTATCGTGTTTGTTATCCCATGGATGGATGAGTTCTCGATCATCGGCACCACCGATGTTGAGTATCATGGCGATCCGAAAAACGTCCATATCGACGATAAAGAGACAGAATATTTGCTTAATGTGTACAACAACCATTTTAAAAAGACACTGAGCAAAGAAGACATTGTCTGGACTTATTCCGGTGTGCGTCCGTTGTGCGATGATGAGTCTGATTCGCCGCAGGCGATCACCCGCGATTACACCCTGGATGTGCATGACGACAACGGTCAGGCGCCGTTGTTGTCAGTGTTCGGCGGCAAACTGACCACCTACCGCAAGCTGGCGGAACATGCGCTGGAAAAACTGGCGAAGTACTACCCCCACGCGGGTCCGGCCTGGACAAAAAACGGTGTCCTGCCTGGGGGAAATATTGCTGGCAGCCGCGAGGATTACGCCGCCAGCCTGCGCCGTCGCTATCCGTTCCTCAACGAAGCGCTGGCCCGTCACTATGCCCGCACTTACGGCAGCAACACTGAACTGTTGCTAAAAGAGGCGAAAAGTCTGGAAGACCTGGGTGAACTGTTCGGCCACCATTTCTATGAAGCCGAGCTACGTTACCTGGTTGAGCACGAATGGGTGCGTGAGTCGGACGATGCCTTGTGGCGTCGGACCAAAGAAGGCATGTGGCTGAATGAAGCACAACGTGCCCGTGTGGGTGAATGGCTGTCTCAGCACGCCAGGAAACCGCAGTTGTCACTGGCATCGTAACCGCGCCGGACAGGACGCCATGCCATTAATATCAGCGGCAAGCGTCCTGGCTCAACGGATTCAATGATAAAGCGCGTCTCTCTGCGGCATCGACCTGTACGGCGATGCCGCTTCCCTGCATCGCGACATGGCCTTGCTCTATTATCCGTGGTGACACGCAGATAACCCTCTCAGTCTGACTGGCATCATCGCAAAAGGTATACCCACCAGCCCAGTGGACGTCAGATGACGGCTCCCTCCGGGTTCAATAATGCGATGACTGCGACGATGACACCTTGTTGGCGACATGCATTTCTTCGTTTTGCAACAAAGCAAAGAAGGTTTCAAGCTCTCGCTGCATCATCGACGCGGCAATGGACAACTGTCGCTGCGGCGCCACACATAATGACAAGGTAAATGGTTTAAGCAGGGGATCAATCAAAGGAATAAATTGCAGCTCACCACGGCGGTGCTCGTCAACAATATCCAGCCAACACATGATACTGATACCGACATTGTCGCGCACCAGCGAGCGCAGCATATGAATATTATTGGTCCGCGCGGCCTCATTAAGCACAATTCTCGAGGCATTAATCAATGCCTCCAGCGGCTCTGCCAGCATCAGGGGGGCCGATGGAATAATGAATGGCCAGGATTCACATTGACTGAAACGTATGCTGGTCATATTAGCCAGCGGATGTTCGCTATTCACCACAATCCCCAGCCGCAGATCGGCAAACGATTTTACCAGCAACTCTCGCGAACTATGGGGATTGAGCATAATGCCAAAATCAACATCGCCGGAAATCAACGCACTGGCGATATGAATATTGCTCATGGTGGTAAGGGTGAAAGAGATACCGGGATATTCCTGCCGGATATTCTGTAAGAGGGAGGTGAAAAAATTACGGTTAATCGCATCAATAGTGGCAATGTGCACATGGCCGTGACGCAAACCGCGCAAGTCATCCAGTTGCGTACAAACACGTGAGAACTCTTTTTGCCAGTTTTTCGCCGCATTCAGCAATATTTCCCCTGCCGCCGTCATACGGAGTCCTGATGGATAGCGCTCAAATAGCGGCATACCCAGTTGTTCTTCCACCCGCAGAATCTGTCGATCAACTGATGAAGCAGAGACGTGTAAAACCTCTGAAGCTTTGCGCAGCGAGCCTTGTTGCGCCACGACAGTGAAATAGATCAAGAAACGAGAAAACGCGAACATAAGGGTGCTCTCTTTTTTGCAACGCTTCATGCGAATTAAACAGATGGACGCTTACACAACGGGAAAATAATAATTGCTGCAATGATAAAAACAATGGCTCCGGCAATAATTTATCGACCAGGCGTCAGGTAGCATGCAGGTTAACTTATGAAGCAGGCTGAGTTGTTCACTGTCACCGTCATCGCAAAGCAGCCCAACGGTACAGGCAATGTGTTATTAACCCTGGCACGGTCAGATAGCGGTGTCTTACCCGTTTTCACGCCGGGAGCGCATATTGATGTGGTCATCCCGCAGCAGGGTAAACGGCAATACTCACTGTGTTCCGCAAGCACTGAACCGCAACATTATGAGATTTGCGTACGTCTGGATGCCGCTTCTACCGGTGGTTCGCACTGGCTGCATCATGGCCTGCAACAGGGAGACTCGCTAACCATCTCCGCGCCACGAAATCACTTTCCGCTCCCTGAAACATCCCGGACCTTACTTTTCGCGGCAGGCATCGGCATCACCCCCTTGCTGGTGATGGCGGAGGCGCTGGCGGCGCGCGACGCGAACTTCAGGTTGCATCTCTATCTCAAGACCCGTGCTGACCTGCCCTTTGCCGACCGACTGGCCAGCGACGCATTACGTAATAACGTGATCATGCATTTCAGCGATGAAGGTGATTCTCTGCGCCGGGATACCCCCGATGATCTGTTGTACCCGGAGGATAGTGCCCTCGTCTGTTGTGGACCGCAGGGCTTTATCCAGTATTTGCAAGACCGGTCGCGGCAATACGGCTGGCAAGCCGAACAATTCTATTGTGAGCATTTCAATGCTACAGCCGCCCCCCTCGTAGATGCTGACAGCGCATTTGAAATTGAACTCGCCAACTGCGGCACACGTTATCAGGTCAGCGCTAACGAAAGTATTGCCGAGGTGCTGGAACGCGAAGGCGTGGCAATTGATCTCTCCTGCGAGCAAGGCATCTGCGGCGCCTGCGTGACCGGTGTGCTGTCCGGGGAACCCGACCACCGCGACGAGGTACTGAGCGCCAGGCAAAAGGCGGCCAATGACTGCATCGTACTCTGTTGTTCCCGTTCCCGCTCACCGCTGTTAGTGCTCGACCTGTGAACAGATTACGAGGCGTACGCGGAGCGCGTTTACCCCGCTGGCTGCTGCCCAGCAACTGGCCACAACAGGGCGGTGAACCGCGACTCGCCACGCTGAATTTCACCCCAGAGGGCGTCGATATTTTCCCTGATAATCCAGCGCATCAGGCGTTATATCAGGATCTGGCGGGCGCGCTGGTGTTACCGCCACTGGTGGAACCACATGTACATCTGGATAAAACGTTCACGGTGCAGCGCAGTCCGGCGCAACGTCCCGGTTTACTGGCCGCTATCGAAGCGATGCAGAAGGATCGGGCAAACTGGAGTGCACCGGATATCGCCGCCCGTGCCAGGCGTGCCTTGCAATGGGCGGTGGCAGCCGGGGTGGGGTTGCTCCGCAGCCATATTGACTGGTACTCACCCGAGGCACCGCCAGCCTGGCAGGTGATCAGCCAGCTCACGCATCCATTGTGTGACATTGAACGCGTGGCACTGGTGCCGCTACCGTTGTTCGCCCGTGCAGAGGATGCTGAAAATATTGCGCGTCAGGTGGCGGAAAGCGGCAAGGGGGCATTGTTAGGCGGCTTCATACATAGCAGCAACTGGCAGGCGACAGCAATGAACAACCTGATGGCGGCGGCAACGCGTTGGCAGTTGGATATCGATCTGCATATTGATGAAGAGCTAAGCGAGAATGCACCGGGCCTGCGCTGGCTGGCAACGTATTTACAACAGCAGGGATTTAACGGCCATATCACCTGCAGCCATGGCTGTGCGCTAAGCCTGCAACCCGATGCGGCAGAGATACTCGACATCCTGTCTCACCATCATGTGACGCTTATCGCTTTACCGTTGACCAATTTATTGTTGCAGGACGCCATCGTTGGCCGAACCCCGCGTCAGCGGGGACTGACATTGATCAAGGAAGCACAAGCGCGCGGTATTCCGTTACTGTTGGGGTGTGATAATGTCCAGGACGCGTTTTGCCCTGTCGGCAGCTATGACCCACTCGATACGCTATTCTGCGGAATTGTCAGCGCGCAACTGACCTCGTCTTTCGATCATGCCTCCGCCTTAATTTGCCAACGTGCCGCGTTGCAGCCAGGTTCACCTGTCCTGACCCAGGATCTACTGATTTTTCCACAGGCGGACACGGTCAGTTGGCCGCTACGCCACCCCACACGTTACCGACTGGTTAACGGCATAGTCCATTCACTGACGCCAGGAGAAAACTGTTATGGCGCTTGATGACGGCGCGGGAAAACCGCTGGCCAAATACGCCGCGTGGCGACGCGCAGGCGACTATATATTTCTCTCCGGCATTATTCCGGTCAATCCCCAACTGGGGCTGATTGTGCGTGGCTACGACGACATTCCTCCGGCGGCGCAGCAACAGCTTGGCCGCAGTGGCGAATTTTCTACCGACAGTAAAGAAGGGCCGATTCTGGCCCAGAGCTGGTATGTGCTGGAGAGCATCCGTACCACCATCGAGAACGCGGGAGGGCAAATGAGCGATGTGTTCAAACTGGTGCAGTATTTCCGCAACCTTGACCATTTCCCCTATTACAGCCGGGTTCGCAAATTATTTTTTCCCGACACGCCGCCCGTCTCCACCGTGGTGCAGGTCAGCGAAATGTTGCCCAGCCCCGACGTGTTAATTGAAGTCGAAGCGACCGCCTGGTTGCCGAAATAACCCAGGGTATTGAGGAGCAAACATGTTAAATGGTTACCTGCCGCCAGCGCGCTTTTTACCCTTCCTGAGCTGGACGGATATTGCCGAACTGCCAGACAAAGAAAATACCGTTATCGTATTGCCCACCGGCGCGATTGAGCAACATGGCCCCCATTTGCCCTGTGCGGTAGATAGCATTATTGCGGCGGGCGTGGTCGGCCACGCTCTGGCGCGTCTGCCTGACGAGGTAGCGGCGTTCGCCATTCCCCCCATCACTTATGGCAAGTCGGACGAACACCTGCATTTCCCAGGAACATTAACCCTCACCGGCGACATCCTGCAGCAAACCATTATCGAACTGGGCGAGTCGGTGTATCGCGCGGGGTTTCGTAAACTCCTGATGGTCAATGGTCACGGAGGCCAGCCCCAACCGCTACAAATGGCAATGCGCGAGCTGCGACTGCGGCATGGCGATTTCATCCTCATCATGCAGGATATTTTTAAGGTACCCAACTGCGCCGACCGTTTTATGGCTGAGCAAGAGCGCCAGATGGCCATGCATGCCGGTCATGCAGAAACCGCGCTGATCATGGCCCTGGCACCAGAAACCGTGCAGATGCACAAGGCGGTATGCAACTATCCGCCAGCCTTCCCTTGTCCAACACTCTCCAGCACGCGTCCAATGGCCGCCTGGGTAGCGTATGACTTTGGTCCAAGCGGCGTGATTGGCGATCCACTGCCGGCCACCCCAGAGCAAGGTGAAGCCATCCTGGATTCACTGGCCAGCAGTTGGGCCAGGGCCATTAGCGAAATTCATCAGATGAAGTGGGTTACCCGGGACGCGCCGTCCTGGGGAAAAGCACACTGGCAAGGCACCGTCCTGGCAGAACACGACGCCGCGTCGCTGTTAAAACATCAATAATCGGGGATCGCTCATGAGCAAAACCAGCTTACCGCTGACCAGTATTGTCGCCGCGCTCGCGGTGTCACTCTCTGCTCCAGGTATGGCCGCAGAAAAATTTACCTTTATGACTAACTGGTATGCCCAGGCGGAACATGGCGGCTTCTACCAGGCGCTGGCACAAAATCTGTATCGCGATGCCGGACTGGATGTCACGATAAAAATGGGCGGCCCACAGGTACACACCGTACAGTTGATGGCGGCCGGGCAAGCTGACTGCATCATCAGTGACAACATGCAGGCGCTGGAGTCCTGGCAGGCAGGAGTGGAAGCAGTACCTGTCGCCACTACCTTCCAGCATTCCGCCGTGGTGTTTATCACCCATCCGCAAGTCAAAAGCCAGGCAGACCTGCAAGGCAAGACATTCCTGCTGGCGGCTGAGGCCTACACCTCTTTTTGGCCCTGGGCGCAAACGGCGCTAAACCTGAAGAATGCACATGTGCGCCCGTATACCTTCAGTATTCAGCCGTTCCTCGCCGATAACACTCTAGTACAACAGGGGTATGTCACTTCTGAGCCTTTTGCCATCCAACAAGCTGGGGCAAAAGCCAATGTCTATCCTGTCAGCGACTGGGGTTATCCGCCTTATGGCAACAGCATTGTCTGCATGAAATCGACACTGGAAAAACGCCCCCAGGCGGTCGCGGCATTCGTCAAAGCCTCCATGCAGGGCTGGAAAAATTATCTGCAAGACCCGACGGCAGGCAATGCGCTGATCAAGCAAGAAAACCCCAAAATGAGTGATCAACAAATCGCCTTCGGGATTGCTCAGATGAAGAAATATCAATTAGTCACAGGCGGTGACGCACAGACGGGGGGCATCGGCATTATGACCGTCCCACGCCTGAAACAAACCTGGCAATTACTGGTGGACAAAAAACTGATCGATCCGGCTAAAGTGCCTTTTGATCAAAGCTATACCCTGAAATTCATTCAGGATGTGAAGGTTATGCCATGAATGCAGCCAGCAGACTGACCCTGATGAGCCACGACAGTTCGTTGGCCTCATTTTCCAGCGCCCCGCCCGCGATTGAGGTGCTCTCTGCAGAGAAAATTTATCCCAATGGCACCCGCGCCTTGCTGCCGGTGGATTTGACCATTCGTCAGGGTGAGTTTATCACCCTGCTGGGACCGTCTGGCTGTGGCAAAAGCACACTGTTGAAGATGATTGCCGGGCTGGAGGCACCCAGCGATGGCAAACTCATGTTATTCCGCCGTGACCGCCGGGAAAAACAGCGCGACCTGCCGCTCTCTTTCGTTTTTCAGGAAGCGACGCTGATGCCATGGAACAACGTGCATAAAAATGTCCGTCTGCCACTCGACCTGGCAGGCGTGTCACGGGGCGAAGCCGATACCCGGGTGAAAGAAATTCTGGAACTGGTCGGACTCAGCCAGTTTGGTCATGTGCTGCCACGCGAACTGTCCGGCGGCATGCAAATGCGCGTGTCGATTGCCCGTGGTCTGGTGACGCGCCCCCGGGTATTACTGATGGATGAACCGTTCGGCGCACTGGATGAAATTACCCGTAATAAACTCGACAGCGACCTGCTCACCTTGTGGCAGGAACAGAATCTGACCGTGGTATTTGTCACTCACTCCATTCATGAAGCCGTTTTTTTATCGCAACGCGTCATCATGATGGCGGCTCGTCCGGGACGGGTGGTCGATGATATTGCCATCACCGCACCTTTTCCTCGTGATGAGGCGTTTCGCGTCAGTGCGCCATTTACCCAATTCGCCCAACAGTTGCAGCATGGACTGCTCGCCGCCAGTCAAGAGAACCCGTGATGAATACACCACTCGCCAGCCGCCCACCATTTCAGAAACTCCTTTATCCGCTGCTGCTCGCCATCGTCATGTTGCTGTTGTGGCAAGGTCTGGTCACCGAGTTCAAGGTACCGGTATTCCTGGTGCCATCGCCGGTGGTTGTGGCGCAAAGCCTGATACAGAATTTCCCGTCACTGTTTATGTCGTTGCTCTACACCCTGAAGATAACGCTTTTCTCGTTTGTCATGGCCACGGTGATCGGCTCACTTATCGCCTTTTTATTGGTACAAAACCGCTTTATCGAAACCGCGCTATTTCCTTATATCGTGTTTTTACAGGTCACACCGATTGTCGCCATTGCACCGCTGATCATTATCTGGGTAAAGGACACCACTTTATCACTGGTGGTGTGCGCCACGCTGATGGCGGTATTTCCCATTATCTCCAATACCACCCAGGGATTACGCAGCGTGTCGCCCGGTCTGTTGAGTTACTTTGAGCTTAATCATGCCTCGCGTTTACAGATCCTGTTGCGACTGCGCATTCCATCGGCGCTGCCTTACTTTTTCGGCGCGCTGCGTATCTCCAGCGGTTTGTCGCTCATTGGTGCGGTCGTGGCCGAGTTTGTTGCCGGAACAGGCGGTAGCGACACCGGGCTGGCCTATCAAATTCTGCAAGCTGGCTATCAACTGAATATTCCCCTGATGTTTGCTGCGCTACTGCTCATTTCGCTGGCCGGGTTTTTGTTGTTCGCGGTGATGTCATGGCTGACGCGTCGCGTACTGTCTGCATGGCACGAAAGTGAAATGAACCCAGCCTGATTATTTAACCACAGGATATGATGATGTCTGATTCTGCTCGCCAGTCCGCGCTGGCAGCCGTTGTTGCGGCCCTGCCCTCTCTGGACTGGATTAAGGAAGCGCCCAAAGTGAAGCGCCTGTCACGTGATTTCCACTGGTTCAGTCCGATATTAAAACAGCAACTGGAGGATAAATTTGCTGAACTGGCAGTTCGCCCGCGTAATGAAGCTGAGTTATCTGCCATCGTCGCAGCCTGCGCTAAACAGCGCCTGCCACTCAATATTCGTGGCGGCGGTACGGGAAATTATGGCCAGCTAATTCCGTTACATGGCGGGGTCATCGTTGATATCACCCGGCTGAATGCCATTGTCGCCATGCGCGACGGCGTGGTGAAAGCCCAGGCCGGGATCCGCCTTGCCGATATTGAAGCGCAGACCCGTCCATTGGGTTGGGAGCTGCGTTGCCTGCCTTCAACATGGCGTCTGGCCACGCTGGGCGGTCTGTTTGGTGGAGGATTCGGCGGGGTGGGGTCGATCAATTATGGTCCACTGGCAGCGCCAGGCAATGTATTGTCGATACGTGTCATGACCATGGAAGAACAACCGCGCATTATCACCCTTAATGCGCCGGAAGCATTGCTGCTACACCACGCTTATGGCAGCAATGGCATTGTGCTGGAAATAGAACTGGCGTTGGCGCCCTGTCATCAATGGATTGAACATCTGGATACCTTTGATGATTTCGCCGCCGCGATGGCCTTTGCTGACGCGATAGCCCGCTCGCCGGGGATCGTTAAACGGCAGGTGGCGGTGATGGCAGCGCCAATAACGGATTACTTTACTGACCTTGCCGATGTCCTTACCCCTGGCCAACACGCCGTCATTTCAGTGATCGGCAGTGAGAACGATGCCCTGATGCCGGGTCTGGTGGCTGAACATCATGGCCGCTGCGCCCTGCGCTTCGCCGCAGGTGAACATGACGGTCATTCATTGATCGAATATTGCTGGAATCACACCACGCTTCAGGCACTGAAAGTGGACAAAACGCTGACTTATCTGCAAAGCGCTTTTGCCGCAGAACATTACCATCAGCAAGTGCTGGAAATGGAGCAACGGTTATCCGGTGAAGTGCTCTCTCACATTGAGTTTCTGCGTGATCTGAATGGCAACCTGACCTGCAGCGGCTTACCGTTAGTACGCTACAGCGATGAAACACGCCTTAATGCCATCATGCAAACCTTCCGTGATAATGGCGTCAAGATCAATAATCCCCATGTCTGTCAAATAGAAGCAGGCAAGCAGGGAAGGGTTAGCGCTGAGGTGGTCGCAGTAAAACGCGCCTTCGATCCGCATAATTTATTAAACCCTGGCAAATTACGTGGTTGGGATATTCGGGATACGCTGCCGGAAGTCAATATTCCCGGCATCACCACCATCACAACTTAACGATAAAAAATGGCATTACGTTGTTATTAAACGCAACGCATTCTGCCTTCGGTTTATTAAAGGCAGAGTCCTTTGCTTTTCTTGATAAAAATAGGGGTTGGGATGATGAATAAAATAATACGGCGACATCTGTGGGTCGGTGCGTTGTTATTGCCTGTATCACCGCTGGCGCTGGCGGCAACACAAAGTAATATCGACAGCCACTGTCAGTATGGCGACAGTGGCGTGGATAGTTTCAGCGAGATTTTTACCTGCGGGACCGTTAGCGGCAGTCTGCGTACCTTGTATTACTCCCGACACAATGCTTTTTTTTCCAAAGGATATAATCAGGACACCGTGAGTTATGGCGGCAGCCTGAAGTTTGAAACCGCCCCGATTGCCGGGTTTCGAGCCGGGGTCAGTGGTATTTTCCTGCGTGGTATCGATCATCCCGATGAATCTCATACCATCAGCGACATTGGTGATAATCAGACTAATATTGGTGAGGCGTATTTAAGTTGGCAACAAGATAATTTTAAAATTACTGCCGGTAACCAACGTATCAATATCCCATTTGTCGGTGATTATGACTGGCGTATTACGCCTATTCTGTTCCGGGGTATTGATACTCAGTGGGGTGACAGCGATAATTTTCTGCATGCCACTAAAATCTGGCGTTATAAACCCTGGGGTGACGATAAATTTCTCAAAACCACGGCATATACCGATATTGATCAACGCACCAATGGCATGTGGGCCTTTGGCGGCGGACGCGCTACCCAGCTTGACGACAAAAAACTCAGTGGACAACTGTGGTACGAAGAATACAGCGATTATTCACGGGTGGTGTACGCTGAAAGCCACCTGAACTGGCAGCAAACACTGTTCACGCCAGATCTCGGCGTACAGTTTATCCGCGGCACCAGCCAGGGCAAAGCGTTAGCCGGTGAAGTCAACAGTACTTCCTACGGCGCGCAGTTGGCGCTGACCTTTACGCCGTCATTGAAATGGAAGCTGGGTTATAACCACATCGCGGCCAGTGGCAACAGCTGGAATAATGGCTCGCTGGTGGTGCCTTATGCCCATAACACCTCATCCGGCCCGTACTTTGCTCAGCCATTTTTCACCAGTACGCAGGATTTGGGGAGTGGCAACGCCTGGTCAACCAACCTGAACTATACGATGAATGATAACCTGTCGCTGGGAACACAATATTCATTTATGGATCTCAAATCCTCACCGTCCGTTGCCAGCATCAATCAGTCTGAGTACCTGGTTTATTTCACCTGGAGCTTCAGCGGGGTGTTGAAAGGCCTGAGCCTGACTGATTTTGCCGGGGTACAGACCTCGCCACGGTACGACTCTAACTACTGGGAGAACCGTTTAAGTCTGGAATACGATTTCTAACCGGCTTAATCACGCCAGACTTGCTGCCGACGCCATCGTCTTGTCCAGCGTCGGCAGCAATTGGGGTATAGCGTGGCGGTTGCCATAATAACCAACCGTCGGGATTCGGCGGGTCACTGCTGACTGTTTTATCTGCATCTGGCCCGGATTTCCCTTCCGTTTTAGCCAGGGTCGCGGCAGAAACAGGGCAATAAACTTAGTCGACCAGCAGGCGCAACATACGGCGCAGCGGCTCGGCGGCACCCCACAACAACTGGTCGCCCACCGTGAAGGCAGAGAGATATTCCGGTCCCATATTCAGTTTACGCAGACGACCCACCGGGGTTTTCAGCGTACCGGTGACGGCGGCTGGCGTCAGTTCACGCACAGTCCGTTCACGATCATTGGGTACCACATGGACCCACTCATTATGCGCTGCCAGCAACTGCTCAATTTCACTCAGCGGCAGATCTTTTTTCAGTTTCAGCGTAAATGCCTGGCTGTGACAACGCAGCGCGCCAACACGTACGCACAGACCATCGACCGGGATGGTTTTCGCTGGTTGCAGAATTTTGTTCGTTTCCGCCTGACCTTTCCACTCTTCGCGACTCTGACCGTTCTCCAGTTGTTTGTCGATCCATGGGATCAAACTCCCGGCCAGCGGCACACCAAAATTGTCCGTCGGCAGTACACCGCTACGCGTCAGCTCAGTCACATTGCGCTCAATATCAAGGATCGCGGAGGCCGGATTCTGCAGCGCTTTCGCCACGTGGTCATGCAGCATCCCCATCTGGGTCAACAGTTCACGCATATGGCGTGCTCCGCCCCCTGATGCCGCCTGATAGGTCGCCACCGAGGCCCACTCAATCAAGTCATGGGCAAACAGGCCGCCCAGTGACATCAGCATAAGACTGACAGTACAGTTGCCGCCGACAAAGGTTTTTATGCCTTTATCCAGTCCCTGGCGAATAACATGATGATTAACCGGGTCGAGAATAATCAACGCGTCATCTTCCATCCGCAGGGTGGATGCCGCATCAATCCAGTAACCCTGCCAGCCAGCGGCGCGCAGTTTAGGATAAATATCCGTAGTATAATCACCCCCCTGGCTGGTGATGATGATGTCCAGCGCCTTCAGCGCCTCAATGTTATACGCATCCTGCAATACGCCAGCTGACCGACCGCCAAACTCAGGGGCCGCCTGACCATGTTGCGACGTGGAGAAAAAGACCGGACGGATGACATCAAAGTCGCGTTCTTCCACCATACGCTGCATCAGGACGGAACCGACCATGCCGCGCCAACCTACGAATCCTACAGTTTTCATGTTGCACCTGCTCCAGACAACGTTGCCTGCCATATTGCTTGCCGACAGGGCTGGCAGTCCGCAGATACATTAAGTACGCTGCGAATAGTGCACGCTGACAACAAACATATGGGCTGCGACAGTGAGGCCTGGCCTGTTAATGTGTATGTGATAAGAATAAGATCTGATGAACACCTTACAAAATGCTGGAAAAGTGGCAAGTGAATTAAATCGATTAGCGACCTTTTTTTAGCAGCGCCGCTTATAACGCGCTGCAGGCCGACACCACAAGAGAAGAATAACCATGACTGAAATGATCTCTGCGACCATATTATTGTTGCTTATTATGGATCCACTGGGCAATTTGCCGATTTTTATGTCGGTATTAAAACATCTGGAGCCGAAACGTCGGCGGGTGGTCCTGATACGCGAAATGTTGATCGCATTAGTTATCATGCTGCTATTTCTCTTTGCCGGTGAAAAAATTCTCGCCTTCCTTAACTTACGCACTGAGACCGTATCGATTTCCGGCGGCATTATCCTGTTCCTGATCGCCATTAAAATGATTTTTCCCTCGAACGAAAGCAGTAGCAGCGGTCTGTCCGCCGGTGAAGAGCCCTTCCTCGTGCCGTTAGCTATTCCCCTAGTCGCAGGGCCTTCACTACTGGCGACACTGATGCTGTTGTCGCACCAGTATCCGGATCAAATGACGCATCTTGTCGGCGCACTACTGATTGCCTGGGGAGCGACGGTGGTTATCCTGCTGCTGTCAGGCCTGTTTCTGCGCTTGCTGGGGGAGAAAGGCGTTAATGCACTGGAACGATTGATGGGGCTGATCCTGATTATGCTGGCGACCCAGATGTTTCTGGATGGTATCCGGGCATATTTGAAAT
This sequence comes from Erwinia endophytica, assembly GCF_009295515.1. Lineage (GTDB taxonomy): Bacteria > Pseudomonadota > Gammaproteobacteria > Enterobacterales > Enterobacteriaceae > Erwinia > Erwinia endophytica. The sequence continues at coordinate 105,107 of NZ_RQVV01000023.1, forward strand.
TTTGAAGAGCAAGAGGCCTTACCCTTTCAGGGTGTGTTCCGCCTTGGTTAAGGAACATGGACGCTCATTAAGCGATTCGCGCCCTTCATGGCGCGAATCTAACTGGCAGGAACCGCGTTTTTTACGTTTTTTCATGCACGCCGTGTTCTCTGCACAAACCCGGCGTTGACAAATTTCTACGACAACAGCGTGAAAGCGATCATCCCGATAACAGCCCCGACAGTGCCCAAAATGGTTTCCATCACCGTCCAGGTTTTCAGCGTCTGCCCTTCCGTCGCGCCGGTAAAACGGCCAAACAACCAGAAACCGGCATCGTTCACGTGGCTGAAAATAATCGATCCGCCCGCGATACAAATCGACAACGCCGCCATCTGCGCGCCCGAGTAATGCAGCGGCTCAATAACCGGCATAATCAGGCCGACCGCCGTCAGACAAGCGACCGTGGCTGATCCCTGGATGATACGCACCGCACCCGCCATAATAAAGCACGACAGCGCCACCGGCAGCCCTGCGCCCGTCAGGGCATGCCCCAGAGCCGGACCCACGCCGGAATCCACCAGCACTTGCTTAAATACGCCACCCGCACCAATCACCAACAGGATAATCCCCGCGGGCTGCAACGCGCTGCCGCAAATCTTCATCACCTGATCTTTATCCATCCCCTGACGATAAGCCAGGCCATAGATAGCCACCAGGCAGGCCAGCAGAATGGCGATAAACGGATGCCCGATAAACTCCAGCCACTCATATAACCGGCTTCCCGGATCAGTGAAGCGTGCGCCGATGGTTTTCAGCCCCACCAACACCAATGGGAAGAGGATCAACGACAAACTGAAGCCAAATGACGGCAGTTTGTGTTCTTCGAATTCAGGATGCGAGATTTCCGTCGGTAAGGTGAACGTCACATAACGACTGATAAAGCGACCGAACAGTGGGCCGGCAATCAGCATACTGGGGATAGCGGCGCAAACGCCCAACAGGATCATCCAGCCGAAATCCACATGCATTTGTGACGCCAGCAACATAGGAGCAGGCCCCGGCAGCAGGAAAGCGGCAGAAGCCGCCACCCCGGCGAACAACGGGATAACCAGCTTCACCAGGTTATCCTGAGTACGGCGAGCCACCGCGAAAGCAATGCTGATCAGCAATACCACCGCAACTTCAAAAAACAGCGGCAGTGCGCAAATCAGTCCGGCAATACCCATGGCGTAGTGCGCCCGATTCTCGCCTGACGCTTTCAGCATTTTGATGGCAATCTGGTCGACCGCGCCAGTCTCATGCAGGATTTTACCGAACATCGCACCAAGAGCGACCACCACAGCGAGGAACCCCAGTGTTCCCCCCATTCCCTTCTGCATAGTATCGGCAATTTTATCGAGCGGCATGCCAGAGAAAATACCCGCGCCGACGGAAACTAACATTAAAGCCAGAAAAGCGTGCATACGTGCTTTCATGACCAGGAACAGCAGCAGTAATACCGAACCCGCAGCCGTTAATACCAGTGTTGCAGTAGCCATCACATCCTACTTATTTTTTATCGCACCTTCGATAGCAGCAATGACCGCAGCCACCACCTCATCCAGTGCCTGATTGATATCCACGACCAACACGTCGTGCTCGTCACTGCCTGGCTCTTCCAGCGTTTCAAACTGAGTGACCAGCATCTGCGGCTTGAAGAAGTGTCCTTTACGTGCGCGCAGGCGAGACTCAATAGTGTCAAAATCACCTTTCAGATAAACAAATGACAGGTTTTCGTTCCCCTGACGCAAAATGTCACGGTAACTTTTTTTCAGTGCGGAACAGACGATCAATGACACTTCATTAGTACGCTGCATAGCGAAAGCGGCATCGTTGATCGCTTGTAGCCATGGCTTACGGTCATCATCATTCAGCGGATGACCTGCTGACATCTTTTCGATATTGGCGCGAGGGTGCAGGAAATCACCGTCGAGGAACGCTGCTTTAAGCTGATATGCCACAGCATTGGCCACGGCAGATTTACCGCTGCCCGATACGCCCATCAAGACAAACACGTGGTGAGAAGAAGGGGATGTTTTCATTTTCATGCTCCGGCATGGAGGTCCAGGACCTGTCCGTTTCAGTGTTAGCGCAATTGTTATCGGTAACATTGTCTGGAGGCCTGACGGGTAAGGCAACAGTTAGGCTGGAAAAAGCTGGTAAATGTGAAGTAGTTCAAAAAAATGACTGTTTCAGAAGAAAGAGGCACAAACAGACAAAGTCGTCTGCGACAAGTCTCCGAAAAATCAGATGCTGCCGCCTTCTGAAAGAGTAAAACCCACATTAATCTGCGCCGATCCCACCTGTTCACCCCGGATTCTGGCCAGCAAAAGCGCCGCGGCTTCACGCCCCATTCTTTCACGCGGGGTCAGTACCGTAGCCAGTTTTGGGGTCACCACCTGGGTGATATCATGACCATGAAACCCCGCTATCGCCATATCATCAGGCACACGCAGCCCTTGACGCTGGCATTCAAACATCGCCCCCACCGCAAGGTCATCGTTGGTACAGAACAGACTGTCGGTATCAGGATAACGCTTTTGTGCCTCCAGTAGCAGGGTGCCGCCCATCGAGAACGAAGACGCTTCTTCCATCATAATACTGCGCGGCTCCAGGTGAGCGGCGCGCATCGCTTGTTCATAACCCTGCTGCTTGAGCAGGGTACGCTCATCCAGCCTGGCGCCCAGGTAAACGGTATGGCGATACCCTTTGTTTAAAATAGCCAGAGTCATCTGCCGGGCAGCCTCAACGTTATCGAACCCGACAGCTAAATCCAGACAGGGTGACACGCAGTCCATCATCTCCAGGACCGGGATACCGGCAATTTCAATCATCCGCAAGCTGGTAGCCGTATGGTTACGTTCGGTGAGGATCAGTCCATCGATATTCCACCCCAGCAGCGAGCGCATCTGCAGTTCCTCTTTCTCCGCGCTGTAACCAAAGTGGCCGATCATGGTCTGATAACCCGCCGCATCGGTAACCGCCTCAATTCCGCGCAATACATCAGCGAACACCTGGTTAGTCAGCGACGGCAGCAATACGCCAATCGCCCGACTGGTGGCGTTAGACAAAATATCGGGGGCCCGGTTAGGGATATAGCCCAGCTCATCCAGCGCCTCGGCAATGCGGCTCCGCAGAGCAACAGAAACCTGATCGGGGTTACGCAGATAGCGACTGACGGTCATCTTAGTGACGCCCACACGATCGGCAACGTCCTGTAGTACCGGTCTTTTTTTCTTCATGATTTTATAAATTGAAGGGAAGATGACTGGAGTGTAACAAAAATGGCGGAAAAACGGTGAAGGGTGCGGCAAAGCACACCCAAAATGTGATCGACTTAAACCGGCGGCAGATCGAACAGCAGGATTTCAGTATCGCTATTCGCGACAATGGTCAACATCGCTTCATCCCAAATGGCAAAAGCATCGCTACGGCTGGCGTTCTCGCCATTAACCGTGACATCGCCTTTCACCACCTGGATCCAGATCTTACGATTGGCTTCTACCGCCACCGCGCCTTCCTCACCCTGCTTCAGCGCCCAGCGGGACAGCGTCATATCCTGAAAGATCTTCAGCGATCCGTCACGAGCATCCGGAGACAGCACCAACTGGCGGCCCTGTACATCATCGAAACGGCGCTGAGCGTAACGTGGCTCGAGGCCATTTTTTTCCGGGATGATCCAAATCTGGTACAGATGCAACGGCACCCCGGTGCTGGCATTGTACTCCGAGTGACGCACACCGGTACCGGCGCTCATTATCTGAAATTCACCGGCCGGGATTTGCTCTTTGTTACCCATGCTATCCTGATGCTCAACCGTACCGGAGAGCACATAAGTGAGGATTTCCATATCTTTATGCGGATGAGTGGCAAAACCCTGGCCCGCCTCGATCAGGTCTTCGTTAATCACCCGTAGCGCCGAAAACCCCATAAAGTTGGCGTCATAATAGTTAGCAAAGGAAAAAGTGTGCCAGCTGTCCAGCCAGCCATGATTGGCATGACCACGTTCTTCTGCTTTGCGTAAGTAAATCATCAACAATCCTCCTCAATGTTTTGACCCAGTCTGAACCGGTTCCGGGGCGGATGATAGCGGATAAAATTGTCTCCTCTGTTCAAATTATTCGACTGAATATACAGAAGATGTTCACGCTCAGTCCTGACGACTGGACGGGTCGGCTCTTTGTACGGAACTAAAACGTTGTCGGTACTGACGGGGGTTCTGTCGCATTAACGGTGATTGTCCGAAAAAAAGTGTATGACCTGTTTTTCAGGCAGCCATCAGATAAAACTGGTCTGCCGGAGACAATGCCTCCCCGTACGGAGGCTGATACTGCCCCTTGCGCGTATCATATGCACCGGCTCAATTCCCGCCAGAATGGTCTGTGCATGGCGAAACGACTTAAATCCGGTCATCAGCTTAATCCTGCGTTTGATGTTACGGTGATCCTGCTCAATCAGATTGTTCAGATACTTATTCTGCCTGACCGGGATGCACTTCTCTTTTTCCTTATCTCCATTGAGCGTGACCAGTGCCGCTGTGTTGGCTCCACTCTTATCGATGGCCACCACTTCGGGTTCGCCATGGTGGCCCACAGAACGCTTATGTCGGCGAAAGGTCTTGTCCAGCAGCGGTACCCGACGGATAACCCAGCGGTGAAGCGTGGAATGGTCAACGGTGATACCACGCTCTGCCATCATCTCTTCGAGGTTGCGCAGGCTCAGGACATAAGCCAGATACCAGCGAACACATTACGCGATGATATCGATGGGGTAATGCAGGCGTTGAAAGGATTTTTGGATCGGAGATATGGTCTGGCACCATTACATAAAAAAAACAGTATGTTGCCTGACGACTTCTTAATGCGACAGAACACGGGGTTGTGCTGTCCCTTTAACCTCAACGTGTCACATCCAGATATGCCGACGCCCTGGCCTGGCCTAAAAAAAAAGCCAGCACCCGAGCTGGCTAAGTAATACTGGAAGCAATGTGAGCAATGTCGTGCTTTCCCGACCGGTCCGTGAAGCCCAGAGTGGAAACGCCTGACAATAATAATCATTATCATTCGCACTTGTAAAGTTTTTCTCGCTATTTTTTAGCTTGATTTTCTGGCTAAAACCCATGAGTTTAAAAAGGATAATTGACTAAAAAGGCGAGAGAAGATGAGTGAGATCGTGATCCGTCATGCAACACCAGCAGATGCCGCTGACCTGTATCGCATTATCAGCCAGCCGGAAACCTATGCTGACATACTACAAATACCTCATCCTTCTCAGGAACATATACATGAACGCCTGACTCACTTCCGTGATGGTCAGCAACGCCTGGTCGCCTGTATTGATAACATGGTGGTCGGCGAGCTTTCCCTGGACGTTAACAGCCGCGTCCGCCGTCGCCACGCCGCCTCGTTCGGTATTTGCGTAGACGCGAATTATCGGCAAAGAGGCGTGGCCAGCGCGCTGATGCGGGAGATGGTTTCTCTGTGCGATAACTGGCTTGGCGTGGAGCGTATTGAACTCACCGTGTTTGCCGATAACGCCGCAGCAATCCGGCTTTACCAGCGATTTGGTTTTACCACCGAAGGACTGGCCCGATGCTACGCGATGCGCCACGGTCAACTGGTCGATACGCTGTATATGGCGCGACTGAAGTCGGAATGTTCCGTTCCGCCAGTGGCCCCAGCGGATCAGAAACCGTAGTCCGCATGAGGATCCGGCGCCAGACCATGCCGTCCATCGTTCGGGATAGCTGGCGCCGTGCGGGTTAATAGCCTGCGGTCAAATCATCAATGGTGCGCGGGTCAGAAGCACCGTACAACGTGCCATCAGGGCCAACCATAATGCTCTGGGTACTGCCCATTGCTGGCAACACTTTGACATGCTGACCTTTCATCGTCAGCAATTTCAGGGTGTCCGGGCTAAAGCCTTTTTCAACCCGCAATTGATCAGGTAACCACTGATGGTGAAAGCGCGGAGCCGCGCTTGCTTCGGCGACGTTCATACCAAAATCAATGCTGTTCACTATCATTTGCAGCACCGTGGTGATAATCCGACTGCCGCCAGGACTGCCCGTCACCAGCCAGGTTTTGCCATCCTTCACCACAATCGTCGGCGACATGGAAGAAAGCGGACGCTTGTAAGGCTGCACAGCGTTCGCCTCGCCACCGACCAGACCATAAACATTTGGCGTCCCCGGTTTGGCTGAGAAATCATCCATCTCATTATTCATCAGGATGCCGCTGTCGCCTGCCACAATACCGCTGCCGAAGTTGGTATTCAGCGTATAGGTCACCGCGACTGCATTGCCCTGCCCGTCCACGACTGAGAAATGGGTAGTCTGGTTGCTTTCATAAGGTGCCAGTTTACCCGGCTTGATGTCGGTAGAAGGACGTGCTTTATTGAGATCAATTTGCTGCGCCAGCGATTTAGCATAGGCTTTGCTGGTCAGCGCCGAAGTCGGCACCTGAATAAAATCCGGGTCGCCGAGGTACTCCGAGCGGTCAGCGTAGGCATATTTCTCCGCTTCTGCCATCACCTGCATTGCATCGGCACTGCCAAAGCCCATTTTCGCCAGATCAAAATTCTCCAGGATATTCAGGATCTGCACTATGTGGATCCCACCGGAAGACGGCGGTGGCATTGAGTAAACCTCATAGCCACGGTAGCTACCGCTGACTGGCTTACGCTCGACGGCTTTATAACTGGCCAGATCCGCCTGATCAATCAGTCCGCCGTGAGCCGCCATCTCTTTGGCTATCTGGTCAGCGATCGGACCTTTATAGAAGGCATCCGGTCCCCGCTGCGCAATCAGTTCCAGGCTGTGCGCCAGATTGCGCTGCACCAGTTTTTCACCCCGCAGGTACGGCGTACCATCCGCTTTATAGAAAATGGCTTTACTGTTGGGATGGCTGAGCAGCACCTCTTTACCATAGACCTGTAAATCGTTGGCCAGTGATTCATTCACCACAATCCCGTCGCGGGCCAGCTTAATAGCTGGAGCAATCAGTTGTCGCAGCGGTAAAGTGCCGTACTCTTTGTTCGCCAGCGCAAATCCGGCTACCGTGCCGGGAACGCCGGAAGCCAGAGGCGAGGTAAGGGATTTTTTGCTGTCGGCATTGCCCTGGGCGTCAAGAAACATATCGCGGCTGGCCCGGGTCGGCGCCATCTCGCGAAAGTCAATCGCGGTGGTGTGACCAGCCGCGGTGCGGATCAGCATAAATCCACCGCCGCCGAGGTTCCCGGCCTGCGGATGCGTCACCGCCAACGCATACCCCACCGCCACCGCCGCATCGACGGCATTACCGCCCTGCTTAAGAATATCGACCCCAACCTGTGTTGCGGTGGCATCCACCGAAGCGACCATCCCATGTTGTTCCGTTACCGGATGGAAGGTATCAGCCCCCACGCCGTAAGATACCGGTGGTACCGTCGGTGCCGCCATGGCGCCCTGCCAAAAAAACAACCCTGCCATTAGCGGACTAACAAACTGCGCTAATCTGACCATTCGAGCCATCATCACTCCTTATTAGTATTATTTACATTTATTTACCGTTCCTAAGTGTGTACGAAATAAGAAAAAAAGCGAGGGATAATGCAAAATCAGAAAACAGGCAGGTTCGAAAAAATGGCGCTGCCATACACTCAGGAGAAAGAAATAAGGAGAACAATTAATGAAATGGTTAATTATTTTTGCCGCGCTGATCCCGCTAAGCGGCATGGCGAACAGGCTGAATAACAGCAATGATCCATTCAAACCAGGCTACAACCCGAGTACGCAGCGTATGCAGACACAAATGCAAACACAGCAATCCCAGCAAAAACTGAAGCTACAGCAGGATCAACAGCGTCAGAACCAGGAGGTGCAGCGTAAAATCCAGGAACAACGCGACAGCGCCTCACAACGAGTCCTTAAATCACAACCGGGCAACAGCAATCTCCAGCAGAACAGCACTGACTAATGCGCTGAGCCGCCCCAATATTGACGTTGCGACCTGGGCGGCAAACAAAAGGGATGATTACGCTGGCGCTTATTTGAGTCAGTAAGCGAGGAATCGATTGAGCGGCCACCCACTTACCGCGCCCCACAAGCGTAAAAGCCGTGGAAAGGCCGCATAGCAGTCAGCACCGTGGTAACGTCAAGTATGCCAGTTAATGGCGAAATCCGGCCCCAGCAGATCGATCCTGTCCGTACAGATCGCGTCAACGCCCCAATCCAGCAATGTTTGCGCCCTTGCCGGCGTATTCACCGTATAAACCAGTATCCGCAGCCCGGCAGATTTAATCTGCGCCACACGCGCCTGAGTCAGGACTTTATGGTTGAAATGAAGCGACACGCAGTCCAGCTCATCCGCGAGTGCCCGCCAGTCGTCGCGCCAGTGGTGCAGCAATATGCCGCGAGGCAGTTCCGGAGCGGCGTGTTTCGCCGCATCCAGTGCGACAAGAGAAAACGAGGACAACAACGGCGCGGTCTGACGATGCCAGAGGTCGCGCGCGACCCTCGCCACTACGCGTCCAGTTTCCGCCTCCCGTCCGGTGGTGGGTTTAATTTCAATGTTGGCCATCATCTGGTCATTCGCACAACGCTCAGCCACCTGTGCAAGCAACGGTAAACGCTGATCAGCAAAATCTTTACTGTACCAACCACCAACATCCAGTTGCCGCAGCTTTTCCCACGGCAGATCCCCGGCAATGCCCCAGCCGTTGCTGGTACGGTCCAGCGTGTCATCGTGTAGCAGGAAAATTTCATTATCGAGCGACAGCTTGACGTCAAACTCGATCATTTTATGGCCCAGTTTCGCGCCAATATCGATACCCGCGAGGGTATTTTCCGGCGCCAGTTTGCCACCGCCACGGTGGGCCACGATGGCCGGATAAGGCCAGGCTTTCTCAGTCATTCGAGACGTTGTCCATGTTCAGAGTCAAAGAAGTGTAGCGATTCTGGCGGCAAATGCAGCCATAGCGTGCTGCCGATAGCCGGACGCTCAACATGGGGCAAACGCACCACCACGCGGTTGCCACCCCATTTGCCATGGGCCAGATTATCGGCCCCCAATATCTCCAGCGTTTCCACCACCAACGGTAAGCCGCCCGCCTGCGGTGAGGAGAGCTTAATATGTTCCGGGCGGATCCCCAACGTCAACATGCGTCCAGCCCAACGGGTTTTCGCCTCGAAAAGCGGAATGGCGATATTATCCGCCAGCGCCAGTCGCGTACCCTTATCGTTCAACTCACCTGCCAGCAGGTTCATTGACGGCGCGCCAATAAAGCTGGCGACAAAACGCGAGGCAGGACGCTCATAGATCTCGACCGGCGTCCCCAGTTGCTCCAGCCTCCCCTTGTTCATCACCATCACTCGCTGCGCCAGCGTCATTGCTTCAACCTGATCATGAGTCACGTATAAACTGGTGGTGTTCAAACGGCGATGCAGTTGCTGTAACTCCAGCCGCATCTGCACGCGCAGGCGTGCGTCAAGATTGGAGAGCGGTTCATCAAACAGGAACACCGCAGGTTCACGCACCATCGCGCGTCCCATGGCCACGCGCTGGCGCTGGCCGCCAGAAAGCTCACGCGGACGCCGCTGCAGCAGCGCCTCCAGCTCCAGGCTTTTTGCTGTTTCCATGACCCGCTGGCGGATATACGCTTTACCCATCCCGCGAATTTTCAGCGCATAAGCCATATTCTGTTCCACGCTCATATGCGGATACAGGGCGTAGTTCTGGAACACCATCGCTATGCCGCGATCTTTCGGTTCCAGAAAGGTCACTCGCTCGTCACCAATAATAATATCGCCGCTGGTGACCTGCTCCAGCCCAGCGATCATACGCAATAGCGTGGATTTGCCACAGCCGGAAGGGCCCACCACCACCATAAATTCGCCATCGTGGATAGCCACATCAAGTGGCTGAATAATCTGGTTTTTACCATCATATGATTTGGTAACTGCCTGAAGTCTTACCCCTGCCATCACTTATTTCTCGCTCTCAACCAGCCCGCGAACAAAAGCGCGCTGCATGACTAAAACAATCACCATTGGCGGGATCATGGTCAGCAGCATGGCCGCCATCACCAGATTCCACTGCGTGGAACCGTCACCATTACCGATCATGCTACGAATGCCCGCGACAGCGGTGCCGAGGTGGGTGTCATTGATGATCAATAGCGGCCACATATACTGGTTCCAGCCATAGATAAAGGTGATCACAAACAACGCCGCCAGGTTAGTCTTCGACAATGGCAGCACGATGTCGCGAAAAAAGCGCATCGGGCTGGCGCCATCGATACGCGCCGCTTCAACCAGCTCATCCGGCAGAGTCATAAAGAACTGGCGGAACAGGAAAGTGGCGGTGGCGGAGGCCATCAACGGCAGGGTTAACCCGCTATAGCTGTCGAGCATGTTGAGGTGGGAGACCACCTCCACCGTCGGAAAAATACGCACCTCGATCGGCAGCATCAGGGTGATGAAAATCATCCAGAAAAACAGCCCGCGCAACGGAAAACGAAACCACACCAGCGCGAAAGCCGAGAGGATCGACAGCACCATTTTTCCAGCGGTAATACTCAACGCCATGATCGCGCTGTTCAGCAACATCACACCAAACGGCGCACTGTTCTGTGCCACACCGTGTTGCCAGATAGTCGTGATGTTGTCCCAAAGATAACGGCCCGGGATCAGTGTCATCGGTACCTGAAATACCGCCGTGTTGCTCAGCGTCGCGGCGACAAACGCGATGTAGATCGGGAACAATACCGTCAGGATACCCAGCCCCAGCATGATATGGCTGAAAATAGCCAGCCCGCGTCGGTTCTCAATCATTGGTAGCGTACCCTTTTTTCGATATAGCGGAACTGAATCACCGTCAGAATGATGACCAGCGCCATCAACACCACCGACTGCGCAGAGGATGAGGAGAGATCCAGTCCGGTAAAACCTTCACGGTAAATTTTGTAAATCAGGGTGGTCGTGGCCTGTACCGGACCTCCCCCTGTCGCCGCATCAATCACCGGGAAAGTATCGAAGAAGGCATAAACCAGGTTAACCACCACCAGGAAAAAGCCCACCGGGGTTATCAACGGCAGAGAAAGCTGAAAGAAACGGCGTACCGGCCCGGCCCCGTCAATGGCGGCGGCTTCAGTCAGTGAGGGTGGGATCGACTGCAACGCGGCAAAAAAGAACAGAAAGTTGTAGCTCATTTGCTGCCAGATAGCGGCTAACACCACCAAAAACATGGCCTGACCGCTATTCTGCGCATAGTTCCAGTTATACCCTGCTGTTGCCAGGAAATGAGTGATCAGCCCCAGTCCGGGGCTGAACAGGAACATCCACAGCACCGCCGCAACTGCGGGGGCTACCGCGTAAGGCAGTAAAAACAGCGTCTGATAGACCCGCTTCAAACACAGGACGTAATCAACCAGCGCCGCCAAAAACAGAGCAATGCCCAGACCAATAACGGTGACCAACCCACTGAACACCAGCGTGGTCCAGAAGGCATCAAGGTAATAATTATCGTCCAGCAGGCGTCTGAAATTCTCCAGGCCGACAAAAGTGCTGGAAATACCGAAAGGATCGACGCTCAGTACCGAATACCATAACGCTTCGCCCGCGGGCCAAAGGAAAAAAATAATGGTGACCAGCAACTGCGGCAACATCAACAGATAAGGCAGCCAGCGGGAGCGAAAAACAGGACGGGAAGATGGCATACAAACGCTCTGAACCAGATAAAAGACGGCAAAAATGAATCGGGGCCGATGATTCGGGCAGACTTATTCCCATCCCGACACCCTTTAATTTGTGGTAAGGGCGCATCAGCATTACGGCTTAACGCTTTGCTCAAAGCGGCGCAGCAGCTGATTGCCACGGGTCACCGCGTTATCCAGCGCAACCTGAGGCGTTATCGATCCATTCCAGACACCTTCCAGCTCTTCGTCCACGATAGTCCGGATCTGTGGCATATAACCCAAACGCAGGCCTTTAGTGAACGGTAATGGTGGTTTATGCAACATTTGCCGCGTGGCAATATCCGCTCCTGGATTTTTGTCGTAGAAACCCTGCTTTCGGGTCAATTCATACGCCGCGGTAGTGACTGGCAGGTAGCCGGTCTTCTGGTGCCATTCAGCCGCGATTTCTGGCTGGGTCAGGAATTGCATAAACTCAGCGACACCCCGGTAGGTCGCCGCGTCTTGCCCCTTCATGACCCACAAGCTGGCACCGCCAATAATGGCGTTCTGCGGCGCATTTGGCACGGTTGCATCGTAAGGCATCATACCCACGCCGTAGTTAAATTTGGCGTAGTGACGGATGTCAGCCAGTGAACCGGAAGACGCGGTGGTGATGCCACAGTCGCCATTGTAGAACCTGGCGGTGGACTCATCTTTACGGCCAAAGTAGGTGAATTCTCCCCGTTTGTTCATCGACTCCAGCATCTGAATATGACGAACCTGGACCGGCTGGTTGAATTCCAGAACGGCATCGGTGCCATCGAAACCATTGTTTTGGGTCGCTACCGGCAGACCATGCCAGGCGCTAAAGTTTTCGATCTGAATCCAGCCCTGCCAACCGCTGGCGTAACCGCACGTCATCCCCGCTTTACGCAGCGCCGCCGCGTCTTTTTCCAGCGCCTGCCAGGTTTTTGGCGACTCATCCGGGTTCAGTCCGGCTTTTTTAAAAGCGTCTTTGTTGTAATACAGCACCGGTGTCGAACTGTTGAACGGCAGGGAAATCAACTGCCCGTGAGCGTCGCTGTAATACCCCGCCACCGCGGGCACAAACTGAGCCGGGTCAACGGCAATATTGGCGTTTTTGAATACCTCATACACCGGAACGATAGCTTTTGAGGCCATCATGGTTGCCGTACCCACTTCATAAACCTGTAGGATCGCCGGCGCTTTGCCGGCACGCACGGCAGCAATACCCGCGGCCAGGCTTTGTTCATAGTTACCTTTGTAGGTCGGCTCAATGTGATAATCAGGATGTGATGCGTTAAAACGTTGTGCTAAAGAATCGACTTCCACGCCCAGCTCGCCTTCCATCGAGTGCCAGAATGGGATCTCGGTGACGGCCAGTGCATGACCACTGAAGGTCAGTCCCAGAACGACGCAAAGTGCGGAGTGATGAAATGAGAACGATGCCATGTCGGTTTCCTGTACCCGGTATTATTCGCGCCTGAATACGCAATATGTTCGGGTGGTAACATGACATGTGAAAATGACAGATATATAACAGACTCATGACGTAAAAATGACACCCGGGTGACAGGTCAACAGCCCGTGCAACACCACAACCCATCGTCATCCCAGATGGCCCGCTGTCTTACCGTAAGGTCTGCTCAGTGAATGGGCGGCCAAAAAACATTCAGAGCCGGAGTCACCCGACTCTGAATGTTAAACGTTATCCCCCCAGGTAAGCGCTGCGTACGGCTTCGTTTGCCAGTAGCGCGGCACCGGTATCTTCCAGCACCACATGGCCGTTTTCCAGCACGTAGCCGCGGTCAGCCAACTTCAGCGCCTGGTTAGCATTTTGCTCGACAAGGAAAATCGTCATCCCTTCCTGCCGCAATTGTTCGATGGTATCGAAGATCTGCTGGATGATAATCGGCGCCAGTCCCAGAGACGGCTCGTCCAGCAACAGCAAACGCGGCTGGCTCATCAGCGCACGGCCCATCGCCAGCATTTGCTGCTCACCGCCGGACATGGTTCCGGCACGCTGTTTACTGCGTTCATACAACCGCGGGAACAGTTCATAAACGCGTTGGATACGGCTCTGATACTGTTGCCGATCAGCGAAAAATCCCCCCATCGCCAGATTCTCTTCCACCGTCATTCGGGAAAATACGCGCCGACCTTCTGGCACGATAGCTATCGACTCCCGCATGATGCGCGCCGTTTGCCAGTCAGTGATGGTTTTATCGTCGAAGATGATGGTTCCCTGCGTGGCACGCGGTTCACCGCACAACGTACCAAGAAGGGTGGTTTTACCCGCGCCATTAGCACCGATTAAGGTGACAATTTCGCCCTGATTGATATGCAGGCTGATATGATGCAGCGCCTGAATTTTGCCGTAATGCGCACTGACATTGTCCAGAGAAAGCAACGGATTCATGTTATGCCTCCCCTAAATATGCCCGGATCACGTCCGGGTTGTTGCGGATCGCTTCCGGCGTGCCATGTGCCAACGGCGTTCCCTGATTGACCACATAAATCCGGTCAGAAATGCCCATTACCAATTTCATATCATGTTCAATTAACAGTACCGAAACGTTATGCTCATTACGCAATTCAGCGATCAGCTCATCCAACTGCTGCGTTTCTTTCGGGTTCAACCCGGCCGCGGGTTCGTCCAGCATCAGGATTTCCGGACGGGTCACCATACAGCGGGCAATCTCCAGACGACGCTGCTGTCCGTAGGCCAGATTCCCCGCCTGACGATTGGCGAACGCCAGCAGACCCACGCGTTGCAGCCAGTTGGCGGCATACTCCAGCGCCTCGCTTTCCGCTTTGCGAAAAGCTGGCGTTTTCAGTAATCCAGCAAAAACGCCACTTTTCAGGTGCTGATGCTGTGCCACCAGCAGGTTTTCAATCACCGTCATTTCACGGAACAGGCGAACATGCTGGAAAGTACGCACCATCCCCATCCGCGCAATCTTTTGTCCCGACAATCCAGCCAGTTGCTGTCCATGCAGGATAATGCTGCCGCCTGTCGGACGGTAAAAACCGGTCAGGCAATTGAACACCGTGGTTTTACCCGCGCCATTCGGACCAATCAGCGAAACAATCTCCTGCTTTCTGAGTTCCAACGCGACATTGTTGACGGCGAGCAGGCCGCCGAAGCGCATCATCAGGCCGTTTACGGCCAGTAAAGGCTGGGTCATGGCTGCGGCTCTCCTTTTTCCACACTGTTCAGCTTCAGGTGCGGACGCTTCATCGGCAACAGTCCCTGTGGACGCCAGATCATCATCAGTACCATCAGCCCGCCCAGTACCAGCATGCTGTACTCGTTCAGGTCTCGCATCATCTCGCGGGAGACCACCAACAGGATAGCGGCCAGGATCACGGCAAACTGCGACCCCATTCCGCCCAACACCACAATCGCCAACACAAAAGCTGATTCGACAAAGGTAAAAGACTCTGGGCTGACAAAGCCCTGACGGGCCGCGAACAGGCTACCCGCAAATCCGGCAAAAGCCGCGCTGATGGTGAATGCCGTCAGTTTGATCCGGGTCGGGCTCAGGCCAAGCGAACGACAGGCGATTTCATCTTCGCGCAGCGCTTCCCACGCCCGGCCCAGCGGCATACGCAACAAGCGATTAATAACAAACAGGGTGATAAACACCAGCAACAACGCCACCAGATAGAGAAAAATGATGCGATCGCTGGGATCGTATTTCAGGCCAAAGAAGTGGCTGAAGGTATCCCAGCCGCCGTCGCGTACACTGCGGTTAAACTCCAGACCAAACAGCGACGGTTTTGGAATCTGACTGATGCCGTTCGGACCACCGGTGATGGCCGTATTGTTGAGCAGCAAAATACGCACAATTTCGCCAAAACCCAGCGTCACAATCGCCAGGTAATCGCCACGCAGGCGTAATACCGGGAAGCCAAGCAACAGGCCAAACATCGCCGCCACCAGTCCGGCCAGTGGCAGAGCCTGCCAGAAACCAAAACCATAATAGTGATTCAACAGCGCAAAGGTATAGGCGCCAATAGCATAGAAGCCACCATAGCCCAGCACCAGCAGGCCAGAAAGTCCGACCACGACGTTCAGACCCAGACCGAGCATAATGTAGATCAAGGTCAGTGTGGCGATATCCACCGTGCCGCGAGAGACTAAAAACGGCCAGGCCACAGCGGCGATAATCATCACTAAGAACAATAATTTTTGCTTTGGCGTCGACCCATCAATGCCCGGCAGCACCAGCGACGGGACAGACATTTTTTTCAGGCCTCGCTGGAAAAAAGGGCGCAACAGCTGGAAAAAAAACACCACCACACAGCCAGCGATAATCCAGTTCCACCGCACGCTACCGGCATTATTAACCACCAGATGGGTACCCTCCAGATTCAGGCGCATCCCCATAAAAAACGACGCCAGCACCAACAACATCAGCGCAGAAACCATCGCATTAATCACGTTGAGCTGTTTCATACTTTCTCAACCTCCGGACGCCCCAGGATACCAGTGGGCATCACCAACAGCACCACAATCAGCAACGCAAAAGACACCACATCTTTGTATTCAGTACTCAGATAGGCCGACGTCAGCGCTTCGGCAATCCCGAGGATCAGCCCGCCAAGCATCGCTCCCGGAATACTGCCGATCCCGCCCAGCACGGCACCTGTGAAGGCTTTCATCCCGGCCATAAAGCCGATATACGGGTTAATCACACCGTAGAACTGACCAAGCAATACACCTGCTACCGCCGCCATCGCCGCGCCAATCACAAAGGTCAGCGAGATAACACGATCGGTATTGATACCAAGCAGGCTGGCCATTTTCAGGTCCTCGGCACACGCGCGACAGGCACGACCCATGCGGGAATAACGGATAAACAGCGTCAACGCCAGCATGGCGAGGAACGTTACCAGCCAAATAACCACTTGCATGGTGGAAATGGTGGCGGCAAAACCGTTGCTGACGCCCAGGGTCCATTGCCCGGTAATCAATCCCGGCAGTGCCAGGTCACGCGAGCCCTGGGTCAGGCTGACGGCGTTTTGCAGGAATATCGACATACCAATAGCGGAGATCAGCGCAATCAGGCGTTTAGATGAACGCACTGGCTTATAGGCCACCCGCTCAATACTCCAGCCCCAGGCGCTGGCGATGACAATAGCGGTAATAAACCCGGCGCCAATCAACATCCAATTGGCGTCGATGCCGATCATCATCAACGCGGCGATAACCATAAAAGAGACATAGCTGCCGATCATATACACTTCGCCATGGGCGAAGTTGATCATGCCAATAATGCCGTACACCATGGTGTAGCCAATGGCAATCAGCGCATAGGTGCTGCCCAACGTCACACCGTTGAACATTTGCTGTAAAAAATAGAGAAACTGCTCAGACATACCCTGGTACCTACTGCTTACCGCCCTGGCGATCAGGACGAGGCTTATTATCGTTATGACCAAACCGGCGGCGTGCACACCGCCCGGGCTGGCTGGGTTATTTCACCACGGAGATAGACGTACCGTCGGCATGCCATTTAAAGATATCGAACTCAAACCCTTTCAGGTCGCCTTTGGCATCCCAGCTCAGGTTACCCATCACGGTCGGCACGGGAGCGCCTTCTTTCAGATTTTTGACGATATCTTCTGGCTCAAGACTTTTGCTGCGTTCAATCCCGCTGCTCAGCGACTGTAACGCGGCATAGGTGGTCCAGACGAACGGACCGCTGGGGTCCTGTTTTTTCGCTTGCAACGCCTCAACGATGGGCTGATTAGCCGGCACCTGGTCGTAACGTTTTGGCAGCGTCACCAGCATGCCTTCAGAAGCGGCGCCGGCGATGTTCGACAGAGAGGCGTTACCCACGCCTTCCGGCCCCATAAAGGGAGTTGTCAGACCGGCGGCACGAGCCTGACGCAAGATCTGTCCCATTTCCGGGTAGTAACCGCCGAAATAGACAAAATCGACATTTTCTTTCTTCAGTCGCGCCACCAGAGTAGAAAAATCTTTATCGCCTGCGGTGATCCCTTCAAACATCACCACGTTACCCCCGGATTTTTTCAGGCTGTCCTGCACGGAACGCGCCAGGCCTTCACCGTATTGCTGCTTGTCGTGGATCACGGCAATACGCTGCGGTTTTATGTTGTTGATAATATAGTGAGCGGCGGTTGGCCCCTGGTCTGAATCCAGGCCGGTGGTGCGCATAATCATTTTATAGCCACGGGTCGTCAGATCAGCATTCGTCGCCGCCGGCGTAATCATCAGCACACCTTCGTCTTCATAAATATCCGAAGCAGGCTGGGTCGATGAGGAGCACAGGTGACCGATGACATAACGGATGCCGTCGTTGATCACTTTGTTGGCAACCGCAACCGCCTGTTTTGGATCGCAGGCATCATCATATTCCACGCCAACCAGCTTATCGCCATTCACGCCGCCTCTGGCATTAATATCAGCAATAGCCTGCTTCGCTCCGGTAAATTCCATGTCGCCATACTGCGCAACCGGGCCAGACATTGGCCCCACAATGGCGACCTTAATGTCTTTTGCTATCGCAGCGTGGCTCAGCGCCATGACGACACAACCTGCCAGTAACGCGCGACCTTTATTGATTTTCATCCTGAATACCCCATCTGTTGTGTTGGTGTTTTTGACCCACCTCCCGCAGAAAACGCTATCAATATAATAAGTTAGCGGGAATTACGGGCATTTTTAGTCATAAGGCTTTATATTTCATGTTATTAAACAGGAATTTTCTTCTGCAAATCAACTGACACATTAAGAAATATTCGTCATAAACAGGATTATCAACTGGTATTACTCGCTGACATTTGTCGAAAATCAATGTTTATAAAATGGACAAATACAGTATTTCAGTACTAATAACTGCATTTTGCATAAAACATGAACTGATTATGTTGTTTTAGCTTCTAAAAAGTTTCGCATCTATCCCGTCGCTAATTCGCTACAATATGCCTTTCGTACCCGACGGATATCGCCTATGAAGCTCACTATCATCAGACTGCAACAATGGTCAGCTCAGGACCGTCTCGACCTGGCGAAAATCTGGCCCGAGGCCGATCTCAAGGCACTGGAAAAAACACTGGATGAACAGCACCTGGTGTATGCAGCAAAATTTAATGATCGGCTGTTAGCTGCCGTAAAGGTGACGCTCAAAGGAACGCATGGGGAATTAGAAAATTTTATGGTGCGTGACGTCACACGCCGCCGGGGGGTCGGAAAGTACCTGCTGGAAGAGGTACTGACGCAAAATGCCGCCACCTCCCAGTGGTGGATGGCTGATGTGGGATTTAGCGACCAGGCAGCGGCGGCGGCCTTTATGCAATCAGGTGGGTTTATTGTTCAGGCGGGGGGCTGGAGCAGGCAATCGCCCTACACGACCCAGGCAGAAACAAGGTAGCCAACGACCAAAACAAACAGGGCGCCCCATGGCCGCCCTGTTTTTCATTACTGTACTGACTGATTACGCTTCGATAGCGACACGCAGTTTTTTCATCGCGTTCTTTTCCAACTGACGCACACGCTCTGCGGACACACCGTATTTATCGGCCAACTCCTGCAGCGTGGTCTTGTTGTCATCGTCCAGCCAGCGAGCACGGATGATATCCTGGCTACGCTCGTCGAGCCCCTGCATCGCATCACTCAGCTTATCGGCCGCGTGAGATTCCCAGTTGTCTTCCTCAATGCCATCAGCAAAGTCAGACGACTTATCCTGCAGATACAACATGGGCGCCATTGAACGGCCTTCGCCTTCATCATCCGGCGTTGGATCAAAGGTCATATCCTGAGCCGCCATACGTGACTCCATCTCCAGCACATCTTTGCTGGTGACGCCCAGCTCGCGGGCAACCATTTCCACTTCGTCCTGGTTGAACCAACCTAAACGCTGTTTGGCTTTACGCAGGTTGAAAAACAGTTTGCGCTGAGCTTTGGTGGTAGCGACTTTCACGATACGCCAGTTACGCAGGACATATTCGTGGATCTCGGCTTTAATCCAGTGCACCGCGAAGGAAACCAGGCGCACGCCCACCTCCGGATTGAAGCGACGCACCGCCTTCATCAGACCGATATTACCTTCCTGAATCAGGTCAGCCTGCGGCAGGCCATAGCCGGAGTAGTTACGGGCAACATGAACAACAAAGCGCAGATGAGACAGGATCAGCGTTTTAGCTGCTTCCAGATCGCCCTGGTAATGCAGCCGTTCAGCCAGCGCTTTTTCCTCTTCTGCCGTCAGCATAGGCCAGGCATTGGCCGCCCGGATATAAGAATCCAGGTTACCTAAAGGAGCAATAGCTAAAGTTTGCATTTCTTTGGTCATTCAAACCCTCTCTGTAATAAGCAACGTTGCTGTGCATTTCCCTGCCGCCTGACAAGGCTACGTATTGGGATTATAGACTACAAAGTTATCCACAAGTTTACTTTCATCTGTGCATATTTTACGCATACACACTCAGGCAGAGGAATAAAACCAGAAGAAGTCATCACTTCCTCTGCTGCACAACCATCATGCAACAGAAGAATATTATATCAAAAAAAAGTGTAAAGGGATTACTGCGGCGTAAATCGACGTAAATGTTGCACCGTCGCCAGCCAGGCGGCAATCCAACCGATCATCGCAGAGATCAACAGCAGCAGCAGACTTTCATCCCATGCCAATCCACGTAGATTAAACGTGGTGCCAAACACTGCCGCCACCTGCGTCACCACCGACTCCAGGCGAAGCACCAGCACTCCGGACAACACCAACGATAACAGCGAGCCAGCAAAGCCCAACAACGCACCGCCATAGAGGAATGGACGCAAAATAAAACCATCAGTGGCGCCAATCAGTTTCTGCACGTTAATGGTATCACGGCGAGCAAAGATGCTGAGTCGCACACTGTTGCCGATAACCAGAAACACCGCCACAATCATCAGCACGCCAATCATCGCCGCCACCTGGCCGACCAACCCGGTCAGCGCCGCCAGACGGGCGAACCAACTGTCATCCATCTTCACTTCGTCCACGCCTTGCGTCTTCGCCACGCGATCACGCAGCGTGTTCATGGCATCGGCGTTCTGGAAGTTGAGTTTTGGCGTAATAATCGCCACCGCAGGCAATGGATTCTGCTCCAACATATCCATTGCCCCGCCAAAACCAGACCAGTTACGGAACTCACCCAACGCTTCTTCACGCGAAAGATAGTTAACCTTATCCACACCATCTTCTTTTTTGAGCTGCGCCACCACGTTTTCTGCTGCGTCGTCATCCAGCGTTTTGCTCAGGTACACGGTCAGTTGAGGTGTCGGATACCATTGCTCTGCGGCCTGGCTGACATTTTTCCAGACAATAAAGCACACGCTTGGCAGGGTCAGAGAAATGGCGATCACCATCACGGTCAGCAACGTTGCCAGCGGCTGACGCCACAGATCAGACAACATACCGCGCAACGCATAGCGCCACTGCTCCTGCCAGCCCCCCTTCAACGCTTTGCTTTTGGAGGACGGCGTCGGTTTCGCGGTTTTTGGTGCCCGCGTATTGCGTTTATTTACCACTCTGGCCTCCCTGCAAACGCCCCTGATTCAGCGACATCAGACGATAGTTGCGTCGGGCGATCAGGCCCCGGTCATGGGTTGCCATCAGTACGGTCACCCCGACGCGGTTAAATTCTTCAAACAGCCGCAAAATATCTTCCGACAACGCATCATCCAGGTTGCCAGTGGGTTCATCTGCCAGCAGTACCACGGGTTTATTCACCACCGCCCGGGCAATGCCCACGCGCTGCTGCTCACCACCGGAAAGCTGGATAGGGAAGCTCTTCGCTTTATCCAGCAGACCGACTTTATCCAACGCCGCCGACACGCGCCGACGAATGTCTTCACCACTGGCTCCTGCGATAATCAGCGGAATAGCCACGTTGTCATACACCGAGCGGTCCATCAGCAAATGATGATCCTGGAAAATCATGCCAATCTGGCGGCGCAGGAACGGCACTTCACGGCTTTTCAGGCGGCTAATGTCATGTCCGCTAAACCAGATATGTCCGGCACTCGGGCGTTCGATGCCACAAATAAGCTTCAGCAAGGTACTTTTCCCTGCCCCGGAATGTCCGGTCAGAAACGCCATTTCTCCCGGTTGCAGATGAAAATCTACCCCCTGAAGCGCTTGCCGACCGCCGAGATAAGCCTTACTGACTTCTTCAAAGCGAATCATCCAAATTAGTCCTCTCGGGCAAAAAGTGCCTCTATAAAATCGTCCGCCTTAAATTGACGTAAATCTTCGATGCCTTCACCCACGCCAATATAACGGATTGGGATGCTGAACTGGTCTGCGACCGAGAAGATAACCCCACCCTTAGCTGTGCCATCCAGCTTGGTTAACGTAATCCCGGTCAGCCCCACCGCTTCATGAAACAACTTAGTCTGGCTGATCGCATTTTGTCCGGTGCTGGCATCAATGGTCAGCATGACTTCGTGTGGCGCCTGCTCATCGAGCTTCTTCATCACCCGGGTGATTTTCTTCAATTCTTCCATCAGGTGCGATTTGTTTTGCAAACGCCCCGCCGTATCGGCAATCAGCACATCAACGTTGCGCGCTTTAGCCGCCTGAATCGCATCGAAAATCACCGACGCGGAATCAGCGCCCGTATGCTGGGCAATCACTGGGATGTTGTTACGCTGACCCCATACCTGTAATTGTTCTACCGCTGCGGCGCGGAAAGTATCACCGGCGGCAAGCATCACCGATTTACCTTCGGCCTGATACTGACGGGCCAGCTTGCCGATAGTGGTGGTTTTACCCACGCCATTGACGCCAACCATCAGGATCACGAACGGCGTTTTGCCGCTCACCTCCAGCGGCGCATCAACGGTGGCCAGGATGTCTGACATTTCCTGTTTCAGCAAACCGTACAGTGCCTCAGCATCACGTAACTGTTTACGGTCCGCCTGGTTAGTCAGGTTACTGATAATACGCCGGGTGGTTTCCACCCCGACATCAGCGATCAGCAGTTGTTCTTCCAACTCTTCAAACAGATCGTCGTCGATCTTTTTACCGCGGAACAATCCGATAAATCCGGAACCGAGGTTCTGACGGGTTTTTACCAGGCTCCGCTTCAGGCGGGCGAAGAAACCTTCTTTGGTTGGCCGCTCCTGTTCCATGGTTTCCGGAACCGATTCGGTCGATGTCGGCGCCGACACGGCGGCAACAGGCTCCTCCGGCGCTATTTCAGCGGCTGGTGCTTCAGCTTCCGGCACTTGCGGAAAACGCTCATCAACCACTTCGGACTGCGGTGTTTCCTCCGGCACAGGCTTAACCCCGGCAGCCTCTTCTGACAACCGTTCCACTTGCATCGGCTGGTCAACAACATCTTGTGGCAATGGCGCGGGTTGCGGCTGCGATTTTACGCCGGATTCTGGCTCAGTGACGGGGCGATGTTCCGCTTGTTGCTGGGCAACGGTTGCCGTCACCTCAACAACCTCTTCAGCACGCCGCGCCACCTCATCGGTCACAGACGCGGCGTCATCCGTTACTTGAACGGCGATGGGCTGCTGTTCTTCCAACGTCTCTTTTTTTGTCTCTTCCTGCGGCGTGGGGTCTTCACGCCCTAATCCCAGCCAGGAAAAAAAGCCACGTTTTTTATTTTTTGCCATGTTGCAACCACACTCCTCGTGGGGAAAAAACGGTCAGGTCTCTGAAAATCATCTTATTCTCTAGTCTAACACTTTCCTGCTAACGCAACACAGCACCCTTTTTACGTTTCCTCCACCTGTTAAGCCCGTTAAACTATGCAACAAATTATGAAGAGTTCAGCAGCATGACTAAAAAAAACCGCAGCGCTGGCAGCGGACAAATCCGTATTATTGGCGGCTTGTGGCGCGGCAGAAAACTCCCGGTTCCTGATAGTGCCGGACTGAGACCCACGACCGATCGGGTTCGTGAAACACTGTTCAACTGGCTGTCCCCGGATATTCAGGGCGCACGCTGCCTGGATTGCTATGCTGGCAGTGGCGCTCTGGGCCTGGAAGCGCTGTCGCGCCATGCAGCCTCAGCGACACTGCTGGAGCTTGAACGGCCCGTAGCCCAACAGTTGGTAAAAAACCTCGCGACTCTGGGAGCAAAAACCGGGCAGGTGATCAACACGGATACGTTGCAGTTTCTGGCACAGGCGGGCGAACCTCACGATCTGGTGTTTATCGATCCGCCGTTTCGCAAAGGTCTGCTAGAACACACGATTACATTACTGGAATCCGGCGGCTGGCTGGCGGATGAAGCACTGGTCTATGTAGAAAGCGAAGTGGAAAACGCCATGCCACCCGTCCCCGTTAGCTGGCAGTTGTACCGGGAAAAGATCGCAGGACAGGTCGCTTGTCGCCTGTATGTTCGTCATGCCTCAGCAAAGGGAGAACACCATGCTGATTAATTCAGGCAGACTGTTAATGATATTCCTCTGGGCATTTTTACTGCTCAACCTGGTGCATCCATTCCCCAAACCACTGAGATATTTTGTTAATGTCGCGCTGCTTTTTATGGTGATTATGCATGGCCTGCAACTGGTGCTGATGCGGGCCACACACCCCAAACAAGGGCCGAAAATAAGCGGAATAACACAAATCAGGATTTTCTTTTTCGGCGTATTCGAACTACTGGCCTGGCAGAAAAAATATCAACAAAAATCTTAGGTTATAGAAAATATATGGCAGTCGTCTTTTTCTCGTAGGAAAAATCTGAATATCCCCTGCGCCATTCAACAGCGGGAACCAGACGTCGTCACGCATCTCTTCCACCGGGATCACTTCTCTCTGGCGGGAACGCCGGCCAGACCCCGGCGTTTCGCGTTTGGCTTTCACTTCCACCAGCATCGAACACACCGGTGAGGCATCATTTACAGCCACTTCCCGGCGTTGTTTAATAAACTGACGCGTCGCCAGTACGCAATACCCACCAGAATGATGACAAGAATTCTTCGTTTATTTCCGCCTCATCAGAGCATTTCAGGATGTACACAGAATACAACCCGCGGTCTCTCATTGTCACATCATCGCGAACTGGCCTACACTGAAGACGAAATTGTGGAGTTTTGCATCTAAAACAAAGGGACACATTATGATTTGGTCGTTTTTGGCGGTACTTTTTTCCGGCTGGCTGTATGTGGATGCCTCCTACCGTGGCCCACAATGGAAACGCTGGTTTTTTAAACCGGTCACCTTGCTATTGCTTCTCGCCTGGGCCTGGCAAGCACCCGTGCTAAACACCACCGACTATCTGATCCTGTTTGGCCTGCTGGCAACGCTGATTGGCGACGCGTTAACGCTGTTGCCGAACCGCCGCATGCTGTACGCCATTGGTGCATTTTTCCTCTCACACCTGCTGTACACCATCTGTTTCGCCAGCCATATGACGCTGACCTTCTTCTGGCCAATCCCACTGGTGCTCTTAATCGTGGGTGTGCTGCTCATCGCCACCATCTGGACCAGACTGGAAGAATTACGCTGGCCGGTCTGCACTTTTATCGGCATGACACTACTGATGGTATGGCTAACAGCAGAACAGTATTTCTTCAGGCCAACGAATCACAGCTTCTCTCTATTGATTGGGAGCTCATTACTGTTACTGGCTAATATTGTGTGGTTTATCAGCCACTATCGCCGCCGCTTTACATCGGACAGCGCGATTATTGCCGCCTGCTATTTCGCCGGTCACTTTATGATTGTGCGTTCGCTGTATCTGTAAACTTCTTATCAGCCTTGACTCTGGAGTTAACTCCAGAGTGTAAGATAGTCAGACAGCGAGAATATTTCTCGCCAACTCTATCGCGATAAGGAGGCCCCATGCATCAACACGCTTCGTCCTGTCAGTGTGGTCATTGTCATGCTGAGCGCCAGCACGGTTGCAGTAACCCCCCCCGGCCGGCTATCAACAAAATTACCGCAATCCGTGTCCCTTCAGCGGCGAGTGGCTGCTGTGGCAATGAAGACTGTGCCAACGGGGATAGCCCCGATGAGGAAAGTGACAAGCCCGGCTCAGACCCCAGCTACAGCTGGCAAGTCGACGGAATGGACTGCCCAAGTTGCGCCAAAAAAATTGAAAATGCTGTAAACCAGCTGCCATCCGTCACGCATGCCAGGGTGCTGTTTGCGACTGAGAAACTGGTAGTGAACGCCAGCCAGGATATCCGTCAACAGGTAGAACGTGCCGTACAGTCGGCCGGGTTTAGCCTGAAACGCAGTAATACTCCGCCATCGGTTGAACCGGCTCCTGCTTTCTGGCAGGAAAATGCCCTCTTGCTGATATTGGGTGCGCTGATGATGATCAGCTGGCTGCTGCAACAGTTCAACCCACAGGCTGGAAAAATCGCCTTCACCATCAGTACCCTGTTCGGCGCCTGGCCCATCGCCCGTAGCGCCCTGCGTCTGATGAGAAGCGGGACGCCTTTTGCCATCGAAACACTGATGACCATTGCCGCTATTGGCGCACTGTTTATCGGCGCCACCACTGAAGCCGCCATGGTGCTGCTGCTGTTCATGTTGGGCGAAAGACTCGAATCCTATGCCGCCAGCCGCGCCCGCCGTGGCGTCACCGCATTAATGGCGTTGAAGCCAGAGGAAGCAGTACGGATCAACGGTGGATCACGTGAAAGCATTGCGCTCAGCGAACTGCGTCCCGGCGATATTATTGAAGTCGCGCCGGGTTCCCGCCTGCCCGCTGATGCCTGCCTGATTTCTCCCTGGGCCAGTTTTGATGAAAGCGCGCTGACTGGCGAGTCGATACCGGTAGAACGCCAACAGGGTGAAGTGATTGCCGCGGGTAGTCTGAGCGTTGATACCCAGGTACAACTGAAAGTCGTCTCCCGCCCCGGTGAAAGTGCTATTGACCGTATTCTGCATCTTATTGAAGAAGCGGAAGCCCACCGTGCGCCCGTTGAACGCTTTCTCGACCACTTCAGCCGTATTTACACACCAATCATTATGGTGCTGGCGCTGCTGGTTGCGATACTCCCTCCTCTGCTGCTGGCGAGCGAGTGGCAGCCATGGATTTATAAAGGTCTGACCCTGCTGCTGATCGGTTGCCCATGTGCGCTGGTTATCTCTACACCGGCCGCTATCACCTCGGGCCTCGCGGCTGCGTCCAGAAGAGGCGTACTGATTAAGGGAGGAGCCGCGCTGGAGAGCCTTAACGCTATCCGCATACTGGCATTTGATAAAACCGGCACACTCACCGAAGGTAAACCTCAGGTTACAGCAATAGTCAGCCTCAATGGCGAAAGCGAAGCCGTGCTGTTGGCTAAAGCTGCAGCCGTGGAAGGTGGTTCATCGCATCCACTGGCTAAAGCGATCGTCGCACTGGCGGAAGCTCGCCAGGTGGAGAAGTTGCAGGCCAGCGCGCAAAAAGCCCTGCCCGGCAGCGGCGTCGAAGCATTAGTAAGTGATCACAAACTTCTCATCTGTGCCCCAGCCAGGCTGGCGGACCACCCGCTTAGCGCCGAACAATCTGCACAGGTCGCGGCGCTGGAATCAGGCGGAAACACGGTGGTCGTGATGCTGCAGGATACCCAACCGATTGCGCTGATCAGTTTACGCGATACGCTGCGCGCAGATGCCGTCGAGGCGTTGCGGGAACTACGCTCGCTAAACATACAGACCGTGATGCTGACCGGAGATAACCCACGCGCCGCCGCCGCCATCGCCGGGGAACTGGGAATAGATTACCGGGCGGGTTTGCTCCCCGCAGACAAGGTCGCGGCAATCGGCGAACTCAATCAGCAGAGCCCGGTGGCAATGGTCGGGGATGGCATCAATGACGCGCCAGCCATGAAGGCGGCCACCGCCGGTATCGCCATGGGCAACGGCAGCGATGTGGCGCTGGAAGCAGCAGACGCAGCGCTGACCCATAATCGTCTTAACGGGCTGGCAACCATGATCCGCCTGTCCCGCGCGACCCACGCGACTATCCGGCAGAACATCACGCTGGCTCTGGGGTTGAAAGGCGTGTTTCTGGTCACCACCCTGCTGGGGATCACGGGACTGTGGCTGGCGGTACTGGCAGATTCCGGGGCCACTGCGTTAGTAACCGCTAACGCACTGCGGCTACTACGTCAGCGCTAAACACACTTAACGCCCTTTCTTTAGCAGATACCGGTATGGCGTCTCACCGGTTTCCTGGGCGAGCAACGTATGTTCCATAAACCGGCAGAAACCGGGAATGTCACGAGTGGTCGCCGGGTCATCGGCGATGATTAACAATGTTTCGCCGTCTTGCATATGGCGAACAGCTTTACGCACCATCATCACCGGCTCAGGGCAACGCAAGCCAAGGGCATCAAGGGTTTGATCGGGATTGGCGAACGGATCGCTCATAACATTCTCATTAAGCCAGGAAAAACTGCGGTCATTTTACCCTCAGTCCCGGTATGTGCAAGCAGGGCTGACCACGGGGCATGACATGGTCCGGTAAACGCGCCGACGATAACGTTTGTGCTAAAATGGATCGTTGCAATAGCCAGCGATTTCGGTAAGATGCCGCGCAATCGCCCCAGTCGCGGTAATTGTTTGGGTTCCCTCACCCCAATATTCAAAAAAAGGCCACATAATGATTTCCTTCTCTTCACGTCAGCGCACCCAGGCGTTGATCTGGTTGTCGCTGTTCCATGTGCTGGTGATCACCTCCAGTAACTATCTGGTACAACTGCCGGTTTCTATCTTTGGTCTGCATACCACCTGGGGAGCCTTCAGCTTTCCATTTATTTTCCTCGCGACCGATTTAACCGTGCGGATTTTTGGCGCGCCGCTGGCCCGTCGCATCATCCTTGCGGTCATGATCCCGGCATTGTTTATCTCTTATGTCGTCTCTTCGCTGTTTTATCAGGGCCAATGGCAGGGCGTTGCCGCACTGGCGCACGTTAACCTGTTCGTCGCCCGTATTGCCGGCGCCAGTTTTATGGCCTATGCGTTGGGACAAATGCTGGATGTGCATGTATT
Source organism: Erwinia endophytica (assembly GCF_009295515.1). Classification (GTDB taxonomy): domain Bacteria; phylum Pseudomonadota; class Gammaproteobacteria; order Enterobacterales; family Enterobacteriaceae; genus Erwinia; species Erwinia endophytica. The sequence continues at coordinate 133,758 of NZ_RQVV01000023.1, forward strand.
CAACCGTTTGCGTAAACTGCCGCAGTGGTGGATAGCACCCGCTTCGGCAATGTTTCTTGGCAATATCAGCGATACCATGGCCTTCTTCTTTATCGCCTTTTACAAAAGTCAGGATCCGTTTATGGCCCGGCACTGGGTGGAAATCGCCCTGGTGGATTACAGCTTCAAAGTGATAGTCTGCATGGCTTTCTTCCTGCCAGCCTACGGTGTCCTGTTGAATGCCACACTGAAGCGCTTAGCGGAAAAATCCAATAGCGCCCAGGTAAACTTCAGCTAAGCTGCATTCTGTCACAAGTGTCGGTTGCTTTTGCCAGCTGATTACTATTGTATGAGTGGCTGTAACAAGCACACGACTAACGTAAAAGGGATCATGATGCGTAACTTACTGAAATACGCCGGTATCGGTTTACTGGTGGTTGGACTGACCGCCTGCGACGGCAAAAAAGATGATAAAGCCGCCGCCGATAACCATGGCGCCAGCAGCGATCAAAGCAGCCAGAACGTGACCCTGATGAACGGCAAGTTGAGTTTCTCACTGCCCGCAGGCATGTCCGATCAAAGCGGCAAGCTGGGAACTCAGGCTAATAATATGCATGTCTATGCGGATGCATCGGGTCAAAAAGCAATTATTGTGATTGAAGGCGACAGCACCACCGAAGGGCTGGATGTGCTGTCTAAACGCCTGGAACAGCAGCAGCGCGACCGCGATCCACAGTTGCAGGTAGTGACCAATAAATCAATCGAGTTAAAAGGTCAGCCCGCTCAGCAGCTGGACACGGTGATTTCGGCCAGGAACCAGTCATCCTGGTCATCGGTTATCTTAGCGAAAACCGACGACAAGCTGCTCACCCTGCAAATAAGTCTGCCCGCGGACAATCAGCAGCAGTCACAGACTGAAGCGGAAAACATCATCAATACTATCGTGCTGAAGTAATCCGCATCCCCTGCCACTGCCGGCAGGGGATTTTCCAGACTGATTAGCTGTTACAAACCCGCATATTCGCGAATGTATTTCCTTGCTTTTAGCGCATACTCAAAGGGATTAGCTAAAGCCGGATCCTGCTCAGCCTCCACCACCATCCAGCCTCGGTAACCCGCATCATCCAGCAGCTTAAACACCGGTATAAAGTCAATCACTCCGTCTCCGGGTACGGTGAAGGTGCCTTTTTTCACGCCTTCGAGGAAAGAAAGCCGCTGTCTTTTAACTTGTGCCACTACCTCATCACGCACATCTTTCAGATGCACATGATTAATACGGAGCAGGTGCTTCTCCAGAATTGCCAACATCTTCGCCTGGCTGTTTTCCGAATAGTAGGCATGGCCCGTGTCAAACAGCAGACAGACATCATCGTTAGTGTGTTGCATAAACCGGTCGATCTCTTCCGTGGTTTGGATCCCCGTGCCCATATGGTGATGCAGGCAGACCTGCATTCCCTTCTCCGCCGCTAACTTCGCCAGTTCGTTATAACCTTCAACGGTTAATCGCCACTCTTCATCAGTGAAACAGGGTTTCTCTTCCAGCACTGGCAGCGTCGTACCCTGAATACTTCGGCTCTGTTCGGAACAACCGATCACCCTGGCACCCATCGCATGTAAAAAATCACGATGATTGATAAACTCATCGATGGTTTTCGCCTTATCGCCGTTGGCAAAAAAGGTACTGAACCAGGCATTACAGATCTGGATGCCACGCATATCCAGCATCGGTTTCAATACCGCTGGATCGCGAGGATATTTGCTACCGACTTCACTACCGCTAAAACCCGCCAGCGCCATTTCACTGACAATCTGCTGGAAGGTGTTTTCTCCCCCCAGTTCTGGCATGTCATCATTGGTCCAGCCAATCGGGGCGATGGCCAGCTTCACATTATTTTTATTCATCATCGTGCCTCACTCATCGATAAAGCGGATACGTCGCCCAACATCAGCGGTTCAACAATTCGCGCTCAATAAGCTCACGGGTTTCTACTGCCTGATACGGCATTTTTTCCGGATAGCCGAACAATGAAGCGGCAATGATTGACTCGCCGCCGACCTTGTAAGTACGGTTAGCGAAATCCATCTCACGCAGTGTCTGGAATAAGGTCGGAAAATCCACTTCGCCTTCGCCGACACCAACGTGCTGGTGAATAGTGGCATCCACACCCGGCGGGTTAATGATGTAGCGGCAATTTTTGGTGTGGTTCATGGTATCGGCGATTAACACATGTGACAGATCGCCCCCCGCATACTCCAGCATGGCTTTTACATCTCCCTTGCCTTTGTCATAGAAGAAAGTGTGCGGCACGCTGTAAAGATACTTGACGTTCTCACTGCGGAACGACTTGACCAGATCGGCGGTTTCGTTATTTTCTTCGCAGAAATCCCACGGATGAGACTGGATTTCAATGCGAATCCCCTCACGTTCGACAATTGGCAGCAGCTCCTCCATTGAGCGGTAGAACATCTCTTCACAGATTTCCGGCTCGTTTGGCGTCCCGGAAAGTTCGGTATTAATCACCTGAACCCCGGTTTCTACCGCAATTTCAATCATGCGTTTCCAGTTACGCACAGCCGCCTGGCGACGCGCTTCATCAGGCCCGGACCAGCGGTACACCACGATCCAGGAGGAAATTTCCAGCCCGGTTTCACGCAGCGCTTTTTTATACTCAGTGATGACCTCCCGACTGGCTTTCGGGTGTTTATAAAATGGGTTGATCTGCGGATGCGGCGACTGCTCGATATACTTGTAGCCCCACTCAGCAACCTGGTGGACCATTTTAGTGATCCCCAGGTCTTTAATGACATCCACATCAAAGGCAATCTTCATTGTTGTCTCCCTGATAGGTCGTTGGGTAGCGTCCCGCGCCTCAACGAGGGACAGATGGGGCTATCTATGGTCGGTGGTAGAACGCCGGACGCGGCGGTAGCTCAATGGCTTCGATCGTCCCGCTTTGCTGCGCCTTCAGGCAGGCATCTGCGGCAACCGAAGCCGCATAACCGTCCCAGGCGGACGGGCCCTGGAGCTGAGCCGCCGTCGCATCATTAATAAAAGCCTGCAACTCAACGTTATAAGCGTCAATAAAGCGATCCTTCCAGTCAGTAAGGATGGTAGTGGCCAGCTTAGCGTCTTTACGCATCTGCACTGAAGCAGGCTCTGGCAACGTCGCGATACCACTTTCCCCGACCACTTCACACTGAATGTCATAGCCGTAAGCGCAGTTCACAAAGATCTCCACATCGATGCGGATCCCTTTTCGTGTTTCAAACAGCACCACCTGCGGATCACGTAGCCGGGCATGGGTGTTTTTGCTGGAACGTGGGAACACCACTTGCACCGTTTTATAATCGTCATCGGTCAGCCAGCGCAACACATCCAGCTCATGGATCAGCGTATTGGTAATCGCCATATCGGTAGTGTAGTTTTCCGCCACCGTTGGATTGCGATGCGCGCAATGCAGCATCAACGGCTCGCCGATGTCACCATTGGTGATCACCTGCTTGAGCGCGCGATAACCAGCATCGTAAGGCCGCATAAAACCAACCTGCACCAAACGTTTACCGTGGGCGATCTCCGCATCCACGATACGGCGGCAACCTTCCGCGCTCATCGCCAGCGGCTTTTCACAGAACACGGGTTTACCTGCCGCAATCGCCGCAAGAGTAAACTCTTCGTGGGTCGGATCCCAGGAAGTGATAATCAGCGCATCCACGCCCTGCGAACGGATAACATCATGACCGTTGGCATACACTTCAGCATCCAACGCTAAACGACTGACGATGCCTTTTGCGCCATCAATATTGATATCGGAAACCGCCACCACTTCCGCGCCCTGCAGTACTTTGCTGCAACGACGGATGTGTTCCTGACCGATTGCACCGGCGCCGATTACGCCAAGTTTCAGAGTCATAAGAGTTCCTTAATGTGTAGGGTTCAGTCGGAACGTCAGCGCTGCCATTTATCTGTAGGCATGGGTTGCCGTCCGAGAGTAAGGTAGAAAAATCAGGAAATTAGTATTTGCGAGCCTGCTCAATATGCTCATTAAGCATCCGTGCTACCGCATCCACGCGTGCGGATTCAGAAACCTGCGCGCCGCCGACACGCCACCAACTGAAATATTTGTGTACCATGGTTTTCGGCAGTACTTTGATATCGATAAGAGTGGAGACCGACGACTGGTGTACTTCTTCCAGCGCCTGTTTGAGTTCCCCAAGCGTGGTGACACGCCATGTTTTACAACCGTAACCTGCCGCAATCGCCGCAAAATCAACGGGCACGAATCCGCCATTAAGTTTGCCGCTTTCTGCATTACGGAACCGGAATTCAGTGGTGAAGCTGTCCATCCCGTGCTCCATTTGCAGGTTGTTGATACACCCATTGGTCATATTGTCGAAAAGGATCACATTGATCCTGGCGTTCTCCTGAATAGAGGTGACCAGTTCTGAGTGCAGCATCATGAAAGAGCCATCACCAACCAGCGTGTAGACCTCGCGCTGCGGCTCAGCCAGCTTGACCCCCAGCGAGGCGCCCACTTCATACCCCATGCAGGAGTAACCGTACTCAACGTGATAGCTGTTGTAATCTTTGGTACGCCAGACGCGTTGCAGATCGCCCGGCAAGCTACCTGCCGCGGCGACGATCACGGAATCCTTTGGGAGATGTTCATTCAGCGTCCCCAGTACGCTACTCTGTGTCAGGAATGAGTGGGTCAGACGGTTAAATTCGGCATAGACCGCGTCACGATCCAAATGATCGTCAATTTCCGGCACAAAGCCGTCGTGACTGTAGACCGCCTGATAAACACGCTGGGTTTCCTTCAGCAACCTGCTCTGCGCCTGTGTCACTTGTTCACCCCAGCCACTGGTGAATCCTTGCACCGCCAGCCGCTTATTCAGCGTCGTCAGTGCCTCACGCGCATCGGCCACTACTTGCACGGCATCCAGTTTGTAAGCGTCAAAATTACTGATGTTAATATTGATGTAACTGACATCCGGATTGTGGAAAATCCATTTTGATGAGGTCGTAAAATCGGTGTAACGGGTTCCGACGCCTATCACCAGATCAGCCTCTTTTGCCAGCAAATTCGCCGCAAGACAGCCCGTTTCACCCACGCCGCCAACGTTGAGTGGATGATCCGAGACGATCGTCCCTTTACCCGCCTGGGTTTCGGCAAAGGGGAGCTGATAACGCTCGGCAAACTGACATAGCGCCTCACCCGCCTCAGAATATTTCACCCCGCCGCCACAGATAATCAATGGCTTACGTTTACCGGCCATCAGCTTCAGCGCCATGGCCAATTGTGCTTCCGTTGGCAAACGGCGATCCACCAGATGCACACGCTTATGGAAGAAATAATCCGGGTAATCATAGGCTTCACCCTGTACGTCCTGCGGTAGACAGAGGGTCACCGCGCCAGTTTCAGCGGGATCGGTCAGCACGCGCATGGCATTGATACAGGCGGTCATCAGTTGTTCCGGACGATTAACCCGATCCCAGTATTTACTGACCGCGCGGAAAGCATCATTGGTGCTGATACTCAAATCGTGACTTTGCTCGATCTGCTGCAACACCGGATCTGGCTGACGGCTGGCAAACACATCGCCCGGTAGCAATAACAAAGGAATGCGGTTGGCAGAAGCGGTGCCTGCCGCAGTAATCATATTGGCGGCCCCTGGCCCTACAGAAGAGGTACAGGCGATGATTTCCCTGCGCAATTTTTGTTTGGCATAACCAATGGCGGCATGGGCCATCCCCTGTTCATTACGTCCCTGATACACCACCAGGTCGCCACTGTCCTGTTCCAGAGCCTGGCCCAGACCCAGCACATTACCATGACCAAAGATGGCAAAAATGCCCTTCACAAACTTAGTCTCAACGCCATCTACCGACAGATACTGGTTATCCAGAAATCTGACCAAAGCTTGTGCTGTGGTTAATCTGATCTTAGCCATTTGTTGTTCCTTAGCGGTACAGCGCCAGGCCCAAACCTGCCGCAGTTCGCATGAGTGGTCGCCACGGTGTGCGATAAAAGGCGACGGCTGTCAGTGAAACGAGATGCGATTATAAACAAATATTTTTTTCACTAAATACAATTACAGAAGAAATATTTCATTTTGCGAGGGAGATCAAATTATGTAATAAAAACGTTACATGGAAGGGGGTCTGACAGACAAATCCATCAGGGAGAAAACGCGACAAACAGTGAATATTAAATTTTGTTTAAATTCAAATAGTTAACCACATTAATAGCACGGACTTTCGCGCCGCGTCACATCGCTCTGCAAGTGGGATAATCAGTGACCATTTGATCTACCGTGATCCTGCCCGGAAGAGTTTTATCCATCTCACATTATCGGGTTAAAAATTTCAATTTATGTTGAATTTGAAATTTTCATTCTTCATACTGATTAATATATCCCGTCCGGTTTCCGAAAAAAACAGATTCCGGAAGTACCTCGGGAGAAGCGCAATTGAATTGGCCTGGCCTCAAATAATTTGGGCTACAGGAAGACGGTCAGCGCGAGCTTTTCCAGTCACTTACTCTGGTAAGTAACTGATGTGTGCTGATACTGCCAACACACCTGTAACCTGAAACATGAAGGGGATATCACAGAAGGAATAAACAGGTATGAGTACACAACAGAAACGGCTTGATGTGATTTGTATCGGGCGAATTGCCGTTGACCTCTATGGTCAGCAGATCGGCGCCAGACTGGAAGACATGAGTACATTTTCCAAATATCTTGGCGGTTCATCTGGCAATGTGGCGTACGGTACTGCCATACAGGGCCTGAAATCCGCGATGTTGGCCCGGGTCGGCGACGAACATATGGGCCGCTTTCTGCGGGAAGAATTGCAACGCGTCGGCGCCGATACGGAATACCTGATTACCGATAAAGAACGCCTCACCGGACTGGTGTTACTGGGGATCAAAGATCAGGATACCTTTCCGTTGGTGTTTTACCGTGACAATTGCGCGGATATGGGTCTGAAGCCGGATGATATAAAAGAAGAGTACATCGCCTCTGCTCGCGCCGTCGCCGTCACAGGAACCCATCTTTCCCATCCGGACACCCGGGCCGCCGTGCTAAAAGCGTTGGAAATTGCCCGACGTAACAGGTTACGTACCGCGCTGGATATCGATTATCGCCCGGTATTGTGGGGACTGACCTCACTGGGGGATGGTGAAACACGTTTCATTGCATCACAACATGTAACCCAACAATTGCAGGAAGTGCTGCACTATTTCGATTTAGTGGTAGGTACGGAAGAAGAGTTTCATATTGCCGGTGGCAGTACCGATACGCTGACCGCGCTGAAAAATGTCCGACAGGCGAGCAAAGCGACGCTGGTCTGCAAACGTGGCGCCATGGGATGTGTCGTGCTGGAAGGCGAGATCCCGGACCGCTGGGAACAAACCAAACTGCAAAGCGGCGTACAAGTGGAAGTGCTGAACGTGTTGGGTGCCGGGGACGCGTTTATGTCCGGGTTACTACGCGGCTGGCTGAATGACGAGAGCTGGGAGCAGGCCTGCCGTTATGCCAATGCCTGTGGCGCACTGGTTGTATCACGTCACGGTTGCGCTCCAGCCATGCCAACCAAAGCAGAACTGGATGACTTTCTCAGCCGTGATAAAGAGGTGTCACGTCCGGATCTGGACCTGCGCCTTAATCATCTGCATCGGGTGACAACCCGTAAACAGCTGTGGCCTGAGTTGTGCGTGTTTGCTTTTGATCATCGTAAGCAACTGTTGGATATGGCCAGTGAAGCGGGAGTAGATAGCTCGCGTCTGCCGGTACTGAAGCAACTTCTGCTACACGCCGCTGAAGAGGCTGCCACAGAAGCAGGGCTGGCGAACCGCAGCGGCATTCTGGCAGATACCACTTATGGACAACCCGCGCTGAATGCCATCACCGGTAAAGGATGGTGGATTGGCCGGCCAATCGAGCTACCGGGTTCACGCCCGCTGCGTCTGGAACACGGCAATATTGGGTCGCAGTTAGTCGACTGGCCGCTGGAACACGTGGTGAAATGTCTGATCTTTTATCACCCACACGACGATGCGGCGCTGCGTCAGGAGCAGGATGAACTGATCCTCGACGTGTGGAAGGGCTGTAATAAAACCGGTCATGAACTACTGCTGGAAGTCATTCTGCCGGAGAGCAACCCAGACAAGAAAGAATCTTACTATCTGGATATCCTCCGCCACTTCTATTCCCTGGGTATTCAACCGGATTGGTGGAAACTGCCACCGTTGTCGCTGGAAAGCTGGCAGGCAATCAGCCCGTTGATCGAGCAGCAGGATCCGTACTGTCGCGGCATTTTGATCCTCGGTCTGGACGCCCCGGAAGAGAAGTTGAGAGCCGGTTTCGCTGCTGCGGCCAAAGCGCCGTGGGTGAAAGGCTTCGCGGTAGGCCGCACGATCTTCAGCCAGCCTTCCCGTCAATGGCTACAAGGTGAACTGGACGACAGGACACTGATTAACGAGGTCAAAAATAACTATCTACGGCTGATTAACGCCTGGCGTGCTGAGCGCCCAACCACATAATCAGTGGCTAAAGAGGCGAGTATTCCCTTCTTTTTAAGTTAAGTGCCCTCTGCTGCCAAACATGGGGGCTTAATTCTCGCTACGAAGTAAAATCTCCTGGAAATGACGCTAATTCCCTCTCAATCTGTGATTTATTTCATATCCCGATGAAATAGATCGCCTGCTTTACGTTAACAAGTGAAATTTTTTGTTCATCTGATAGAATACCAGGCAAATGGACATGGCTTATTTTTTTAGCGAGCTGAAGTAATGACCAATAACCCGACCCAGCTTTCCCTGTTGCAGGACGATATTCGTCGCCGCTATGACACCCTGAGTAAGCGCCTGAAACAGGTGGCTCGCTATATTCTCGATAACAGCAACAACATTGCTTTTGACACCGTAGCCTCAATTGCTCATCAGGCTGATGTGCCGCCTTCCACGCTGATCCGCTTCTCAAACGCTTTTGGTTTCAGCGGCTTCAACGAAATGAAACAGGTCTTTCGCCAGCATCTGATGGAAGAGACGGTAAACTATACCGAGCGGGCACGACTGTTTCGCCAGACCGCGACAGATGAAACCGCCACCTCGCCGGAGAATCCAGCCGAAATCCTTAACGTGTTCACCATGGTGAACTCACAGGCGTTGCAACAATTAGCAATGCAGACCCACCCGGAACAACTCAATAAAGCCGTTGAACTGCTGAATCAGGCAGAGAATATCTATGTGATCGGCCTGCGTCGCTCGTTCAGCGTGGCGTCATATTTGACTTATGCCTTGCGTCATCTGGAGCGACGCGCATTTCTGATCGATGGTCTGGGCGGGATGTTTACCGAGCAACTGAGCATGGTGAACCCAAAAGATGTGGTGATCGCTATCAGCTATTCCCCTTACGCGCGGGAAGCGATGGAGTTGGTCGAGTTAGGCGCTAAACGTGGCGCGCATCAGATTGCCATTACAGACAGTCAGGTCAGTCCGCTGGCCGCCTTCAGTGATGTCTGTTTTGTGGTGCGGGAAGCGCAGGTTGATGGTTTTCGCTCTCAGGTCGCCTCCCTGTGCCTGGCACAAACACTCGCCGTTTCACTGGCCCTGAATAACGTCGAAAAAACATAAAAAAACAGGTGGAATTTTCCACCCGTTTTTCGCTGATTCGTTTCATTTATCAGTGGTTATTTTCGCCTGCCGTCGTCTGTCGCGATTATTCGCATCCTCCAGCCTGGCGGTACGTCGTTCACATCTTTCACGGCATTATTTTTCCCGCGGATAGTCTGCACTGTTCACCCAGGCGTGATCCTTCTCCCAACTGAATTTCCACAGTCTGACCGGCCCAGCCATCACGTTCAGATAATAGTTGTCATAACCAGCGATGGTTGCTACCGGATGATAACCGCGTGGAACCATGACCACATCGCCATTATAGACCGCCATACATTCATCCAGTGAACGGTCGTCAGTGTAGACACGCTGCATAGCAAAACCCTGCCCAGGATTGAAACGATGATAGTAGGTTTCTTCCAGGTAGGTTTCAGTCTCTGAATTTTCCTGATCGTGCTTGTGACTCGGATAAGAACTGGTGTCACCCTCGTTAGTGTAAACTTCCACCACTAACAAACTGTCAGCCGGTTTATCATCTGGCAGAATGTTGTGTACCAGACGCTGGTTACGTCCTTTCCCCCTCTGTTCCACTCCCACATCCTGCGGAGCGATTAATCGGGCTGGCCAATTACCGTGACCGGGCGCGTTACACACCGCCAGTTCCAGATCGGAATCAGCATACACTTCCACCTGGTCATCATACGGCACATACACCGAATAAGGCGGCGTACGTTCAAACGGTGACATCCGTTTGCCGATAACAGGAAACTCAGCATAACGGGTTTTCACTGAGGCCAGTCCGGCAACCAGCACCAGGCATAGTTCTTTATTGCCACTCGCCAGTGTCAGGGTCTGGCCCTTTTTCAACTGATAAGCATCAAAACCGACGTAACGCCAGCCAGCGCTCTCTGGCGTAACATGCTGGATCCGCCCTTGAGCATCCGGCTGACGAACTTTGGCAAGCAATGACATACCGTTCCTCCCCTTATCAATAACCCCTGTCATCAGCCCAGCGTTGGCATACTGAACTCGGAAACCGTCTTCTGACCACTCGGCCAGCGCACGGTAGCCGTCTTCATCCGGGTGTAGAAACGTACGCCATCGGGCCCATGCACGTTCAGCGCGCCAAACACCGAACGCTTCCAGCCGCCAAAACTGTGAAAAGCCATCGGCACCGGAACCGGTACGTTAACTCCAACCATCCCTGCCTGGACTTCACGCACAAAATCGCGGCCGGTATGACCATTACGGGTAAAGATGGCACTACCATTACCAAACTCGTGACTGTTGACCAGCGTCAACGCGCTGGCATAGTCAGGCGCCCGCATGATACTCAGCACAGGGCCGAAAATCTCTTCACGCCAGATAACCATCTCCGGCGTGACATTATCGAATAACGTACCGCCGACGTAATAGCCTTCGGCAAAGCCCGGTACCTGGAAGTTACGACCATCAACCACCAGCTTCGCGCCTTCCTGCACGCCTTTATCAATGTAGCCCAGCACTTTTTTCTGATGGGCAGCGGAAACCACCGGCCCCATTTCATTCTCTTCGCTGCCTTTCTGGCTACCCGGCCCCACGCGCAGCGCCTTCACCAGCGGCGTCAGCGCGGCAATCAGCTTGTCCGCCGTATCGTCGCCAACCGCCACCACCACCGGCAGCGCCATACAACGCTCACCCGCCGAACCAAAGGCTCCGCCCATAATGGCGTTAACGGTCGCGTCCAAATCCGCATCCGGCATGACGATAGCGTGGTTTTTCGCGGCGCCAAAAGCTTGCACACGTTTACCATGGGCGCTAGCGGTTTTATAGATGTGCTCCGCCACCCCGGAGGAACCAACAAAACTGACCGCCTGCACACGTGGGTCGGTATACAACTGTTCAGCGATGTCGTTCGGGCAGTGCACCACATTAAAGACGCCATCCGGCAACCCTGCTTCAGTCAGCAACTCAGCCATACGTACCGAAACCGAAGGATCCAGCGCCGGTGGCTTGAGAACAAAGGTATTTCCGCAGGCCAGCGCAATCGGAAACATCCACAGCGGCACCATAGCCGGGAAATTGAACGGCGTGATACCACTGACCACACCCAACGGCTGCATCAGTGAATAGCTGTCAACGCCGGTTGCCACGTCAGGCGAGTTCTCTCCTTTAATCAGGTGCGGAATACCACAAGCAAACTCCACCACTTCCATGCCACGAGTCAACTCACCCAACGCATCGGACCAGACCTTGCCGTGCTCGCTGACGATCAGCTCCGCTAATTCATCACGATGTTGCTCCATCAGGGCTTTAAAGTTGAACAACACTCGGGCCCGACGCAGTGGAGAAGTACGGGACCAGTCATCAAACGCCGCATGGGCGACACCGATCACTTTTTCCACTTCTTCCGCTGTACTTTGCGTCAGTTCACGCACCACTTTTCCGCTCGCCGGATTGTAAACCGGGATGGTTTCATTGCTGGCACTCAGCGACGTTTTTCCGCCAATAAAGTTTCCTGTGATAGTCATGTTCTGGCCTCGTAGATGATTATATTCCCTGCGGGTGGGCTGCTCCTGGCGTTTGCCTCCTGTCAGGTAAATCCTGTCTTGCATGCAAAAACAGTATTATAATGGAATAAATTTTTCAAATATTTCACTTTAGAAAATTCATTTTTAGCGGTGCAGATCGCATTTTCTCGTTGTCCGCCCACTCATCGCTCAAAAAAGAACTCGGTAGGAAAAAACCATCACATCGCTGTAAATGCAGAGCAGATAATCATCCTGACCATCATGCCTTCAGGTTAAAAACCGTCTGTCAGGACTTAAAAACCACCTGACACAGCAGGATATCCCAGCCAGTAAAACAAAATTTTGCGAAGTCGATCTAAAAAATTAAATTTCAACATTCCATATAAATGGAATAAATGTTCTCTTGTATTTCGCCTACGGAACTGACCTGCCCCATAGCAGAAGACCAGACCTTGCCGACCCCTACTACCTTGCAGGAGTGTAAGATGGCCATTGATCCCACTCGTTTCTGTATCAATCGCAAAATTGCCCCTAACCTGAGTATTGATGCGTTTTTCCAGTTGGTTCATTCACTTGGACTGAATAAGGTTGAACTACGCAATGACATGCGTGGGGGGAAAGTCACCGATAATCACGCCACCGCTGAAGTCCGTTCGTTGACAAAGCGCCTGGGTCTGGAAATTATCACTATTAACGCCCTGTATCCGTTCAATCTGCCGGATGATGCGTTAATGGCCAGAGCTGAAGGATTACTGAAAGACGCACAGACTATTGGCGCAAAAGCACTGGTAATGTGCCCGTTAAACGATGGGACGCCAGTAACGGCTGATGCGACCCTTGCCGCAATGAAAAAACTGGCCCCGCTCTTTGAGCGGTATGGCATTGAAGGGCTGGTCGAGCCTCTTGGCTTCCCAGCGAGCTCGTTACGCTCGGCTGTGCAGACGCAGGCGCTGATCCGCGACGCCTGCGTGCCTTTCCGCCTGGTGCTGGATACCTTCCACCACCATCTGTATGAACAGGCGGAAGCCGAATTTGCGCAGAATATTGATATTAACGGTATCGGACTGGTACATCTTTCAGGCGTGGAAGACACTCGTCCGACAGAACAACTGACAGATGAAGAACGCATCATGCTGAGCGACGCCGATGTACTGCGCAGCGTGGCGCAAGTGCGGCGACTGGAAAAAATGGGCTATCGCGGGATCTATTCCTTTGAGCCTTTCTCTTCGGTCATGGAGGGGTGGAGCGCAACGCAGATCGAACGTGAAATCCGCCAGAGCATCAACTTATTGCAATAACTGAATAACAGCGCCGCCAGTCCTGCCAGTGTTATCTGTGTCATATTTGGCGGCTCTGCTGTTCGGCCGCCCTTTTTATGACATTTCTACCAGATCTTCCTGATGTTGCGGCAGGTTGCGACGCATTTTCAGCGTCAGCAATATTGCCAGGCACACCAGCAGCCCACTCAGCAGATAAATAACCGGAATACCAAAGTAACTCATCACTCCCCCAGCCAATGGACCGGTTATCCCCAACGACAAATCCATAAAAGCGGTGTAGGTTGCCAGGGCGCTTCCCTGGTTCTGCGGCGGCACGGCTTTAACGGCGACAACACCAACCGCCGGGAAGACCAGTGAGAATCCGGCTCCGGTGAGAAAAGCGCCCAGCTTGGCCATCCACGGGTCAACCGCCCCCCAAACCAGAAACAGACCAATAGCCTCAACCGTAAAACAGACAGTAGCAACCCAGAGCCCGCCATGCCGGTTGATGGCGTTGGGAAACAACAGCCGCGCACCGACAAATGCGCCACTGAACAGCGTCAGCGTCCAGGCTGCGCCATCCCACCCTTTCGCCTGATAAAATAGCGTGATAAAGGTGGCTATTACGCCAAATCCTGCCGATCCCATGGCAAGGATCAGGCCAAAATTCCAGACCTTACCCAGCACAGCGCGAAAAGGAAGCTGTTTGCCCTTACTGCTTTTCACCGCCGGACGCGGTAGCGCAAAGAGAAAAGCAACCAGCGAAATGGCAATGATAATACCGGAAAGCAATAGCAGGCCGCCCCAACGATAAATTCCTACCCCCAGCGGTGCGCCAATCGCCATCGCCCCGTAAGTGAAAATACCATTCCATGAGATAACCCGGCCAATATGCAGCGACCCTACGACCCCAACCCCCCACAACGTGCAGCCAGTACCGGCAAAACTCTGTCCCACCCCGAGGATAACCCTGCCGAGACAGAGCATTAGCAGGCTGAGCACCGGTAACGCCGCACCAAAAAATGCCAACGCATAGCAACCCCCACTCAGGAAGCAACCACAAAGACCGACAATAACGACCTTCTTCGGCCCCCAGAGATCAGCAAAACGTCCAGCATGTGGACGGCTGAGCAGCGTGGCAAAGTATTGCAGGCTGACCACCAGCCCGGCCCAGAACGCGCTGTACCCCATCACGTCATGGACATAACCAGGCAGCACCGCCAGCGGTAAACCGATGGTCAGGTAGCAGGCAAAATTGAAAATCACTACGGAAATAATGCGCAGATTAAGGCGAAAACCACTGACAGCAGGCTCTGACGCAGGTTGCTCAGGCATGGAAATCAACACCCTGTAGGTGAAAACATGAGTTTTTACTATACCCCGATTTCGACAAAATGGTCAGCCCATCACCGACTGTTGGCTGGTTTGTCACCATAGTGTGGTCAAATACCTTGCTTCAATACCCTTAAGTAAATCCCACCACAAGTCACGTATGCTGGTTTGCCGGACGTAAAGTAAGGTCAATCCACGATAAACAGTTGCGCGCCACAGTCTGTCCATGAGCGATGCGCTTCCGCATTATCCGCCACCTGGTAACTCATACCTGGGGTGAGGGTGAACACCCGACCATCGTTCAGCTCGGTATGCAGTTCACCAGAGAGACACAACAAAATATGTCCTTTGGAACACCAGTGATCAGCCAGATAACCTGGGGAATATTCAACCATTCTGACGCGAATATCGCCGAAATGCTGTGTTCTCCAGAATGCCTTCCCTTTTTCACCCATATGCTCTGTCGCAGCCAGGGCTGACCAGGCGGTGGTACCAAACGGAATATCGTTTATTTTCATCCTCATAGGGCCCATAGCTGAGTGTTTTCGGCACGATAGCAATCACTAATCCTGCTGCTATCTCATCGTTTCAGACTCAATCACCTGTAGATTAGCAACGCCACGATGATTACGCACTGAACATTCAGCGAGTGATGGCGCACTGCCAAACGTTATTACGTTAGCAAGCGCTGTTAACGCCATGTTAGCCCGCAAGACCGTGTGGCGAAAAGCATGGGGCGATATCAGTCGTGGGTCTTTTCCTGTGTCTCACCCGCCGTAAACACACTGGTATCGGTGATAGCCTGAACATTGACCTTATTCGGTAAGATCGCCAGCGAGGAGAACAGATCAGAGACCTGTTGCACTCGGGCAATATCCTGCCCGGTCACCGGACGAATACCGTGAGAAATTCTGGCGGTAATCAGCTTTGACGTTAGCGGTGATAATCGGGTCAGAGAAGCATAGACCTGATTATATTCATCCGGATGTTGTATCCCCCATGCACGGGCCTGTGCCAGCCGGCGGGCAAAATCTGCAATGGCCAGCCGCTTTTGTGGATCTTTCAGCGAGCTGCCCGTCGCGGTGACAAAAGAAAGCCCGGTAGTTAGCCCTTTGCTATCCCGTAGCAGGCGGGCACCCTGCTGTTCCGCAATCCCCAGATAGGGATCAAAGGTGGCCCAGGCGGCGATTTGCCCGGCATTAAACGCCGCGCTGGCATCCGTCGGCAACACGAAACGGATCTGCACCGCATCCTGCTTCAGCCCGGCTTCCTGCAATGCCTCATACAATAAATGCTGTGAAATACTGCCTCGCGCTGAAGAAACCACCACCGTTTTACCTGCCAAATCTTTCACACTGTGCAAAGGAGAATCAGCTGGAACGATGATACCGTTTGCCGCTCCATCGCCGACGTTGGTGGCGATGATTTTCAAATCAACCCCGCCAGAAGCCGCCATCAGCACCGGCAAATCGCCAGCATACGAGGTATCTACCGCCCCGGCACGCTGTGCTTCAAACAGCGGAGCCGCTCCCTGGAAATTAGCCCAGCGGTATTGATATGGCGCGTCTTTCATCACCCCTGAGGCTTCCACCAGCGAGCGCAGATTACGCGCCTGATCACCGAGTACCAACGTCACTTTAGTCAGATTCTGCGCTGCGCTAACAGCAAACGTCGCGCATAACAACAGGGCAGGAAACCATTTTTTAATCTCTCTCATGATGGCTTCCTGTTCAGAGTGCATTGCGTTGCAACTGACGAATATAGGCATCCCAGTGCAGCAAATATTTTTTGTTTTTGATGCCGTTATCAAAGGCTTGCGCAGCTTTCTCCGCCACCGCATTCGGTACGATGTTCAGCTCGGCGCCTCCCGCCTGCGCCGCCAGTTGCGCCGCACAGGCGCGCTCCAGGTAATAGAGGTTATAAAAAGCCTCTTCCAGGCCATTGCCACAGGTCAGTAGCCCGTGGTTACGCAGGATCAGCGCGTCCAGCGTGCCCAGATCGGCGACGATGCGTTGTTGTTCATCCAGATCCAGCGCGATACCTTCATAATCGTGATAAGCCAGCCGTTGGTAAAAACGCATGCTGTGCTGGGAGATCATCAGCAAACCTTTCTTCTGTGCCGCGACACCAATACCCGCAGCCGTATGAGTGTGCAATACCGCATGGGTATGCGGACGGGCGCGATGAATCGCACTGTGGATAACATAACCCGCGGGATTGATCCCCAGCCCGGTGGGATCATCGATGATCTCGCCATCAAGATCGATCTTAACCAACGTCTCGGGCTGGATCTCATCAAATGTTTGGCCATAAGCATTGATCAGGAAATGAGGCTTTTCCCCCGGCACACGCAAAGAAAAATGGGTGTAAATATGGTCAGTCCAGCGCAGACGCGCCGCCAGATGGTAACACTGCGATAATTTAACCCGGGCCTGCCACTCAGCATTTGAGATACGTGCGCGTAAGTTGCTGCCGGTTTCCCTTGCTATTGCCTCAGTCATCATTTCTCCTGTGGTAGTTATCCAGTGAGCAGCTCAAGCTGCGGTAATCTATCCTGACATAGCGGAAATTGGCGGGGGAAATGATCAATCTGACAATAATTTGCATAATAGTGTCTAAGCGACAGGCAACCCACTTTGCGACAACCGCATCCTGTCTGTAAGGATTACTCCCGCCATATCGCCTCACCTGAAAACGGAGAAAGTCATGACGATCAAATGTATTATTCTCGATGATTATCAGTCGGTCGCGCTGTCCTGTACCAACTGGAACGTCTTGCAACCCACTGTAGATGTCCGTGCCTTTAGTCAGCATTTCAGCAACATTGATGAACAGGTCATCGCGCTGCAGGCCGCAGAAATTGTTATTATCATGCGAGAAAGAACCCCCTTCGGAGCCGATCTGTTCGCTCGCTTGCCAAGTCTGAAATTGTTGATTACTTCCGGAATGCGCAATGCCGCCATTGATTTGCCAGCCGCCCGCCGCCATGGCGTGGTGGTCTGTGGCACTGCCAGCGGCTCAGAACCCCCTGCCGAACTGAGTTGGGCATTGATCCTCGGCCTTGCCCGCCATCTGGTTGTCGAGAATACCGCGCTGCGTGAAAACGGCCCATGGCAACAAACGCTGGGCATAACGCTGCACGGTAAAACACTGGGACTGATTGGACTGGGTAAAATCGGCGGGCAAATGGCGCGGATCGCTCAGGCGTTTGGCATGGATGTCTGCGCGTGGAGCCAGAACCTCAGCGCAGAACGAGCGGCAGAGTGCAACGTGCGTCTGATGCCTGATAAAGCGACACTGCTGCAACACAGTGATATCGTTTCTCTGCACCTGGTGCTCAGCGAACGTAGCCGCCATATTATCGATGCAGAAGCGCTACGGCAGATGAAAAGCACAGCGCTACTGATTAATACTTCCCGAGCCGGGCTGGTCGATCAACAGGCAATGATTTCCGCGCTTCGCGAGCGACGTATTGCCGGCGCGGGTGTTGATGTCTTCGACGAGGAGCCTCTGCCCGCTAACAGCCCGCTAAGAACCCTGGCAGGATTGCTGGCCACTCCCCATCTCGGTTATGTCGCCGACACGAACTATCAGCGCTATTTTTCTCAGGCAGTGGAGAATATTCAGGCGTGGCTGGCAGGCGACCCGATCAGAATATTGAATAAGAGACATACCGGCCCCATCACTGATTTTGAGTAGATATTTATCTCACCAGGCAAACAAACACTCTCCGCAATACAGCCAATTATCAGTCAAAGGGAGAAATACCTACTATATTTCACTATCTGTAGGGTAAGTATCCCGGCTCAATTCTTGCCATTACCCTGATCACGACCTTGTTACTTATCGTGGTCTGACCGAAAAAATTCTATTCAGGAACCAGTTATTACAGGGTATTTTATATGAAACTACGTAGGAAGCGTGTTAAGCCGATAGGCTTAAAAGACGTAACGATCATTGATGATGCCCGGTTACGCAAAGCCATTACCGCCGCGTCGCTTGGCAACGCCATGGAATGGTTTGACTTTGGGGTTTACGGTTTTGTGGCCTATGCTCTGGGTCAGGTGTTCTTCCCCGGCGCCGATCCTGGCGTGCAAATGATTGCCGCACTGGCAACGTTCTCGGTACCTTTTCTGATCCGTCCGCTTGGCGGCCTGTTTTTTGGCGCGCTGGGTGACAAATATGGTCGTCAGAAAATCCTGTCCATCACCATCGTGATTATGTCGATAAGTACCTTCTGTATCGGCTTGATCCCATCTCATGCCTCTATCGGTATCTGGGCTCCGCTGCTGCTGCTGCTGTGTAAGATGGCGCAAGGTTTCTCCGTGGGCGGTGAATACACCGGCGCGTCCATTTTCGTGGCCGAGTACTCGCCAGACCGTAAACGTGGTTTTATGGGGAGTTGGCTGGACTTTGGTTCAATCTCGGGTTTCGTACTCGGTGCCGGCCTGGTGGTGCTGATTTCTACCGTTATCGGCGAGGCGAATTTCCTTAAATGGGGCTGGCGTGTTCCGTTCTTTGTCGCGTTGCCGCTGGGCATTATCGGGCTTTACCTGCGTAACGCGCTGGAAGAAACCCCGGCATTCCAGCAACATGTTGAAAAACTGGAACAGGGTGATCGTGAAGGCCTGGCTGAAGGGCCGAAAGTGTCGTTCAAAGAGATAGCCACGAAACACTGGAAAAGTCTGCTGGCGTGCATTGGTCTGGTTCTTGCCACCAATGTCACCTATTACATGCTGTTAACGTACATGCCAAGCTATCTGTCGCATAACCTGCATTATTCCGAAAACCATGGCGTGTTGATTATCATCGCGGTCATGATCGGCATGCTGTTTGTACAACCCGTGATGGGCTTGATGAGCGATAAGTTTGGCCGTCGCCCCTTTGTCATCATCGGCAGTATTGCGCTGCTGATACTGTCGATCCCCTGTTTTATGCTGATTAACAGCAACGTCATGGGACTGATTTTCACCGGACTGCTGATCCTGGCGGTGGTGTTGAACTGCTTTACTGGCGTGATGGCGTCCTCGCTGCCAGCCATGTTCCCCACGCATATCCGTTACAGCGCACTGGCCAGCGCCTTTAATATCTCGATTCTGGTCGCCGGCCTGACACCTACGCTGGCTGCCTGGCTGGTTGAGTCAACCGCGAACCTCTACATGCCCGCTTACTATCTGATGATAGTGGCCGTGATCGGTCTGGCGACAGGTATCATGATGAAAGAGACCGCCAACAAACCGCTACGCGGTGCAACACCCGCCGCTTCAGATATCGCCGAAGCGAAGGAAATACTGCAGGAGCACCATGATAATATCGAAAGCAAAATCGCCGAAATCAACGCGCAAATCGCCGAGTTGGAAACGAAACGTCAACATCTGATTAATCAGCATCCGCATATCAATGCATAGCCCGGCGGATTAAGGCACAACCCGCGATGATCGCGGGGTTTTATCGCGCGCATCTTTGCCTCCGCCAGATGTCAGCGTTTGCCTGCTGTCGTCCAGTAGGTGCCGGTTTCCGGTACTGGTAGAAATTGCCGGTTCATCTCATCCAGCGTTTTGGCGGGGTCAAGGTCGCTGAACAACTGAGGATGAAAAGTTTTGGCGAAGACCTCCACATCCAGCAAATGCCACGGACTCATATAGAAGTTATGCCAAACCGCCAGCGCCTTGCCATGGCGGATAGCGGGTAACGCTGAGAGGAGAGTTTCACGTTTAAGCACCCGCGCAAAACTCTGCTGTGCCGCGGCCGCGCTGACCTGCGGGCCAAGCTGCAGTTGCTGTGCCTGATCCGGCCCGGCCATACCCGTCGCCAGAAACACCTCAGGATCGGCGGCAAGCACCGCTTCCGGGCTCAGTTGCCCGAACACACTGCCAAAGCGTCCAACAGCAATATTTTCCCCCCCGGCAAAGTTCAGTAAATCCGCCAGATTACCGTGCCCAACAGTGGTACAACATCCGTCATGACGACCAATATGCAATTGCAGCATCACACGGGGCCTGGCGGGATTCGCCTGGCGCAGACGATCGCGGATTAAGTTCATATGCTGCTGGTAGAACGTGATAAATCGCTGTGCTTTTGCCTGATCATTCAGCGCTTCACCGATGATCTTCACGCTCGGTACTGTGTTCTTCAACTGGTCAACACGGGTATCAATGTAGATAACCGGGATCCCCGCCGCAGTCAGCTGCCGCTGGAAGCTATCATGATTGCCTTCCTGTTTGGCATAAACCGGCAGGATAACCAAATCCGGTCGCAGCGCGATCACCTTCTCCACACTGATCTGCGCATAGTTACTGTTGCCAATAATCGGGATCTTTTTCATCTCAGGGAATGCCGCGCTGTAGCGATCCCAGGTCTGCCGATCGAGTCGTTGCAGATCACCAGGCCAGCCAACCACTCGTCTCACCGGATCACCGTCTTCCACCAACGCGAGGGTATAAATCATCCTTCCCTCCCCCACGACGATCCGTTGTGGATTGTCAGGGATGTCCACTTTGCGCTGCAAAATATCAGTAATGGTTTTCGCCTGTACCAGACCGCTAACCAGTAGCAGTAAAATGAGTATTCTTTTCATTGAAGGTTCCCACTGGTGACCATCAAAAATCCACTGCGGCCTGCAAGTAGACTACCCGTGGATCACCCTCGATGACCCGGAGATTACCGGCGCTGGATGAGTAATATTTTTTGTTGAACAGATTGTTGATGTTCAGTTTCAACTGAGTATGTTTCCCCACCAGCGAACTGTCCCAGGCGATAAACGCATCGGCCACGGTGTAATCCGGCATGATAAAGCTGTTTTCCGGATCGCCCGCCCGACTACCAACATAACGTCCACCGCCCCCGGCCCGCAGTTCACCCGGCAACCAGGAGAAGCGCAGGGTGTGGCTTAGATAGAGACTGGCCATATTGGTTGGCGCGTTAACCAGACGGTTACCGACGTTGTCTGGATTAATATCATCCTTAACGATTTCGGTTTTGTCATAACTGTAATTGGCAATCAGGTTCCAGTCTTTGGCCAGCTCGCCGTTAACTTCCACTTCCGCCCCGCTGGAGCGCGCTTTCGGGATGCTACGCGTCACGCCGTTGATATAAACAGACATGTCTTTTTCATCAATACGGTACAGCGCCAGCGTGGTGGACAGCGCTGGCGCCACCTGCCATTTCGCCCCCACTTCATAGGTTGTGCCTTTTTCAGTGGAAGCGACATTACCCTCGTCGTCAGTATCGGTTGATGGTGTAAACGAGCGGCTATAGCTACCGTACAGTGAGAGATCCGGCAGCACTTTATACACCAATCCCAACTGTGGCAGGAAAGCATTACCGCGATCGTTCAGCGTGCTGGTTGGATTGACAAAACCGTGGCTGCTGGTCTGAGTGTAGCGCTGGTAACGGCCACCCAGCACCGCGATCCATTTTTCGTTCAGGTGGATACTGTCTTTGGCGAACAGCGAACGACTGTAGAGATTGGTACGCAGATTACTGTACTCATCACTGTAAGTGCTGCTGCTGAGTACCGGTTCTTCGCCATACACCGGATCGTACATATTGAAGGTTTTCGACACTTTGCCGCGATAAGAATACGCTTTGTAGGTTTCGTCCTGCTCATAGTCGACGCCCAGCATCACATCATGCTGCATCCCCCACATTTCCGGGCTGCCGCTGATATCCCATGACAGGTAAGTCGTTTGATGGTTAAAACCACGGTTGGCGTCAGCACGGCGAGAGACGACGCCTGTCGTCGGGTTGATCGCCGTGGTACGGACTTCATTACTGTCGTAACGACGTTGCATCCAGGCGTAATTGAAATGGCTATCCCAGGTATCGTCCAGCGAGTAGGCGTAATTGAAGTTCAGACGTTTATTTTTACCCCAGGCATGGTTGGCATTGTCATCCAGACGCTCGTTGTAAGGGATATCAACCGGCTTTTTATTGATAAACGCGGTACCACGATCATAAGGCACATCGTATTTGTATTCGACATAGCTAAGATTGAAAGAAGCTTGTTCACCAAACCAACTGAGCGACGGGGCTATCAACGTATGTTCATTCACGCCAAAATTACGCCAGTAGTCCTCACGCTGACGCTCGGCTATCAGACGGAAGGCAAAACCATTGCCCAATGGCCCCGTGACATCAACGGTCCCGGTACCGCCACCATAGCTACTGGATTCGCCGCTGATGTGGGTATTCCACTGATATTGCGGCTTTTTACTGACCAGGTTAATCACGCCGCCCGGGTTCAGGATCCCATATAACAACGAAGCCGAGCCCTTCAGCACTTCCACGTGATCGATAGTGGCATCCATCGACAATCCCTGGTTACTGCGTACGCCATCAAGAAAGATAGAACCGTCAGAGTTGGCGCCAAAACCACGCTTCACAAAACCATCCTCTGTGCCCCCCAGGGTGTTGCCCTGCGTCACGTCGCTGACAAATTTTACCGCATCATTGACGGTCTTAACCTGATAGTCCTGCATCACCTGCGGGGTGACAACACTGATCGACTGAGGCGTTTCATTACGTGGCGTGGCTGTTTTCGTCGCCGTGGTGGCGGTGTCCTGGTAGTAACTGCCGCTCGTGCCAGGTTGATCGGCAGTGACGGTGAGGGTTTGATCTGTTGCCGTTTCTGCTGCCAGCGCGCTACCGCTGCTGAGCAAAGAGGCAAAAATAATACACGGTGTTTTTCCGGGATGACAACGGAAAGGAACGAATGGCGATTTCATAATGTAATATGCAGATGAATGTTATTTTTTGTTTTACGAATGATAATTAGTTTCATTGTCATTATCAATCTTATCACCAGCACCATTTCGCTACGCCGACATTTCCCCCCCCCCTTTGGCTAAAAGCAAAAAAACGGGCTGACAGCCCCGCACCTGGATGGGCGAGGCGATATCAGCCAGCTTGCGTGATCAACTCGGATACGGGGAGTCTAGCCGTCAGAACTGATATTTGACGCCCAAATTACCGGTATACCCTTCATATCCTGGCCCAAAACTATGCGAATAAGAGGCTTCCGCATAGAGATTCAGCTGACGGGTAACTTTGCCGCTGACCCCCACGCTCGTCCGCCACATCCCTTTACGAACATCCGGACTGAGTGTGTCACCATTCATATCAACACCCGGCGTCGCCCCCAGTTGCTGGATAACATCCGCGTTTACATAAGGCTGGACAACGGGATCATCATAGAACAAGCGGAAGCCACCGCGTACCTGACCGACATACAGATTTTGACCTTCCATTTTCACACCACTGGCATAGGTCTGGCTGATATTCATGTACTGCCCCATGAACTGGACCTGAGGCTCCAGACTGAGTTTTTTAACCAGCTTGAACGGTTTGCCTGCTTCCACCGACAACAATGCGGCATAGCTGTTCATTTTGGCATCGGTCAGACTCTTGAAATGATTACTGTAGCGAGTCACCTGACCTACCGTGTCCAGATAGCTACCATCATCATTCCAGGTGGTGACATAGCCGCCGACACTGTAAGCCGTGGTGTCCATTTTACCAACATTCACTGACAGCCCTTGACGAGCGCTACGCGCATTGTCTTTGTTACTGCTGTGTTGACGACCAAACGTCATGGTCGGCCCAGCGCTAATGTGCCAGTTATCAGCCAGATCTTTTTGCAGCAGATCACCCCCTAACTGAATAAAGGCCGTATTGACGTCAAAAGCAAAACGGCCAGCGGAGTAATTGTCGTGACGACCATAAATCCTGCCCCATGCGCCATCATTCCCCTTCGTGGCGCCGAGACGTTGATGATAGGTCCCCGCCGACGTGAACCCATAAGCGGCATTGAGATAGGGGGCTATCAAATAACCTGCCACTTCAGGACGCCAGGTTTTCGTATCGTCATCATCCCGTCCATTATCATCCGAAGTGTAGGATGACTGTAAATACCAGCTGTTGCCATCGACCTGATTCAGGAAGTATTCATAGTTGCCCGCGACCACGCTGTTGTTCTGCGTAAAAGTAGCTGATTGCGCATCACCAGATACCTGAATCAGCAATATCCCAGTATCGGTTGCAGCACCCAGTCCCCCTTTATTGTTGATGGTCACGCCAAAGCTCCCCGAAGCGTTCCCCGTCACCAGCAGTTGGTCCGTGGGCGAACTGTCATCGCCCAACTGCGTATTCATGACAAAGGTCCCTGATCCCGTCAGATCGCCATCGACCGTTAAGGTACTGAAGCCCGAACTACTGCTGAAGGTGACCAGTCCATCCTGCTGTAAATCGTCAACACTGGAGTTTCCGGTTATCAGCCAGCGGCTGGTGCTATCAAGCAGCAATTGGCTAACGTTTTGCGTGGCGCCAGTCAACGTCGAGTTATCCGTCAGTGAAAGTGTGATGGCATTAGCATAGCTGTCAGTCACCACATCACCGAGCAGGGACACATTGCCATCAGCGATGATATCGACATCTGAATACGTCGTGTTTCCATCTGTATCAGTGGAGGATGTCGCGCTTAATGCCACACCATTCCCGCCATATACCGTGGTGCCATTCTTGAGGTTCAAATCCAGAGACGTCCCCTGGGCTATCACCCCGGTTCCCTGCTCGCTGGTTAAGCTCACATTATCCAGCGTGACCGTATTACTCGCGTCATCCTCTTTCCCTAACGCAATCAGCCCTGCCGCCGCACCACGGGTCGTTAACTGGCTGTTACTGATATTCAGGGTGGAAGAAAGACTGGTGGCCAGGGCATAAGACTCCTCACCCGAGGTGTCAATAGTGATACCGTCAGCATTAATCGTTGAAGAGGACAACGCGTATAACCCGCCGCTCAAGTCACCGGACGTCGAGATCGTGGAATCCGTGAGGCTTACCGTGCTACCGGCTGTCGCTAACACGGCATAAGCGCTGTCGCCAGAGGTGCTGAGCGTTGAGTCAGTGGCGTCAATCACGGCATCGCTACCGCTGGCGGCGATACCATAAGCATTATCACCAGTGGTAGTGACCGCAGTATTCTGTAAAGTAGCCGAACCCGAGCCACTGACCAGAACACCATAGGCTGTACTTCCTGACGTGCTAATCACCGAATCGGTCAACTCAGCCCCCCCGCCCCCGGTCACTGCCAGACCTAAAGCCGTTTGACCCGCGGTGGTAATGGTTGAATCCGTTAATGTCAGTTGACCGCCGCTGTAAACGGCCATCACGCCATAAGCGTTGCTCCCTGACGTGGTGATGGTCACCCCACTCCCGTCAACCGTGCTCCCAGCATAGAGGCCGTAACTTTTCTCCCCTGATGTGGTCAGCGTACTATCGGTCAGTACTGCCGTGCCATTCTGGACGGTTATCGCATGTGAGCTACTCCCCTCCGTCTGGAAAGTGGCATCTGTCGCCTCCAGGGTAGACCCTGAACCTATCAGCCAGACACCGTATGCTGCTGCACCTTGCGTCAAATAGCTGCCGCCATTGATGGTCACATTGGCATTAGCCTGATTAATATCAATCGCATGGCTGCCATCGCCACTGGTCGTCACATCAACATTCGTCAGGGTGGTATCACTGTTACTCCAGGTTCGTATCCCGATAGCCGCCGACGTTATCGTGCTGTCGGTCAGTTCCAGGCTACTGTTGGTCCCCACCCGGACAGCCGCCGTCCCGCCATTCCCGGAATAAACATTTGAAATAACATTGACATTATTCCCCACCAGTGAACTATCAGTGAGTGTAATGGCGCTGAAGCCGCTACTATTCAGCAAGTTTATGTCGACGTCATCCAGTGTGGCGCTGGCACCATTACTCAGCGTTATCCCCCCAATCGCCGCACTACTCGAAATAATGACATCCGTAGCACTCAGCGTGCCGCCGGTCATCTTTATCCCGTAGGCATTTTGCCCACCAGGCAGTATCGTGACATCATCGAGCGTCAGGTCGGCATTGCTAGCAATGATCCCGTAAGCCTGGCTGCCTGTCGTGGTGATTGTTCCCCCTGTCATGGTCAAGGTTGAATCAATGACAGAGATACCAGAAGCACTGCTCCCCGTGGTATACAGGGTGGCATTATTTAATTCCAGGCTGGCATGATCGGTGAGATAAGCCGCGTATGTTCCATTGGCTGTAGTGCTGAACAGTAAACCACTGTCAGTTACCAGCTGGCTGTTAGCTCCCGAGGCATAAAGTGGATAGTCTTGCGAAGTGGCGGTGCTGTAACCAGAGGTTACTTGTAGCGTATTACCAGAAGTCTCACTCCATTGCGAAATTGCCGAAGCGCACAAGGGGAACAGAGCCAGTGTCAACACATTAAGTGCAAAGGGCCGCGTATACACAGTCATGATGCATCCTTACGTTAGAAAATCCATCAATAAAAAAGATCCAATATACCCAGCATACTTCAGGCCGCAGATACGTTAGCTACACGAATCTCCCCAGTCATTTCGTTGTGTATAATGCTGAGGATTTTGATCGTTAGCCTTCTTCCTGCCCCCCGAATTATCTCGGGTATAGAACCTTTTGTTTTTATTGTTTTCCCTGGCGGTAATATTAAAGGATACTTCAGTATGTGGAAAGGTATTTTTCAGATTGACAAATTAAAAAAATATCTATTACTGAAGGCTGTTAGAGATTCCAATAACATAAATACCCCCATCATACTGCCCGCTAAATACCACTACATTGGTCTGTTTTAGGTGATTTCCACTCAATTACTGGCAACACCTGAATGATGACTTAAACAATTGAAAAAAAAAACAAAAAAACCAGATAAAGAAAACTATCAGACAAGATATAGCGCCATCAGGAACCATTATTTAGCCACCGCCAGACTGGCTGCGCGCCACACAGTCACAGATCTGAACAAGCACCTGAGGATTTAGTCGTTGACGGGTTTCATGTAACTCGAATTATTTAGTCTATTGATTACTAATGGCAATGATATGATCATTAACAATGTCATTGTTAGGTTAACGAAATTATAATAACCATCACGTCATCCCAAACGGGACAAATAACACCACGTCAAGAAAAATATAGTTTTTTTACTATGTCGGCACAATACTTTAAATAATTCATGCTGCCGGAATAAGATATTCCGCTGAGATTACACAGATAAGTCATTTAACTGACTAACTGAACACCACCAATGCACCCGTACAGCATGGACATTTTACTCTCTAAAATCAGCCAGCCACTTCAGCTTATTTATGTACAAGACCTGGTAGGCGGAACATCCCCTGTCAGGAGGGCATAGTGGTCAGGCATTGCTCATCAGGCAACAGCGCGTAGCCGAAATGGCTGGGATAATAGCCCAATGTAACGCTTTTTATGCAGTCTGACAGAATGGGCACCCAAAAGTGGCCAGATTGATTTTAGTGCAGCAAACAAAGCCGTAACGAATTATATCGTTGGTTATTACCGCCCGTTCAGACCCCATCAATATAACGGTGGATTAACACCCAAAGAATCAGAACGATTGTATTGGGTAAACGTTAAAGCCGTGACCAAATCTTTTTAGCTGATGGCAGCCTGAAAAACAGGAAATTCAATTTTTACTGACCTGCTGTCGTTAATGCGACAAAACCACTGAGCCCAACGAAACGATCTAACTAAACAAAATAAAGCTACCTGGGGGCTATGGGTGTGACATTCAAGGCAACAAATCCATTCTATTCACATACAACCGTCAGCACTGCCGTTCCCTGGTACTTTCCGGGTTTGTCAGGTGCCGTGTGTGTACGCAGGGTTATCGGACCGAGTGCCGCATTCGAGTTTCCGTTGTCCCCTTCATCCATAGAAAGCACGGTACCGTCCTGAACAGCATCGATTGTCCATTCGTTCTCGCCTGATTTCATGGTGATTGGGGTCCCATCGAGATGTCCGGCAGATGTTATTGACAAACGGCCGTTACCGGTTGTGTTGCTGACCAGAACTTTTTTTACAGGTTCCCCATTCGTAGAGACGGTCCCAAAGTCCAGTTCGGGTTCATAGTCAGCGCCACATGAAGCCCGTGGGTTCAGCGATATATCGGAAACTAACACCACGACGCCCTCTACGGTGGTGCTATCTCCACATGCTGCGCTATATTGTACATCCACTTTGTTATCGGTGTCGTTGAAGCCTATCAGTGGGAACGCGTATTGTAATTGGTTGCTACAACTTGGAATTGAGATATTGGAATGGTGCCATGTGCCGTTACAGTCCCACGAGTCGGTGGATATAATATTGTCGAAGGATCCTCCATTATCATTGAAGGTTATACCGTTAGATTGTCCCCCGTTTAGAACGGTGCATTTGAGCATTAGGCTACCGTTGGTGCTATTTGGCTCGGGGTAGGTGTACGCGCTTGGCACTGTCGTGGTGCCTTTTCCGGAACTTTCGATGGTTGCGCAGAATGCATGCGCGCTCCACAACATTGTTAGTATGACGGGCATCAAATATTTCTTCATAGTATCCTTATTCCTTGTTTGTTTATCATCAGGAACAGCGCTGCCGCGGCATACCGCCAGCAGTCCATTCGTAAGCCTGCGCCCGCTTAGTGGCCTTTCCCGTGGGAAATAACTTCTGCGCCGGGGCGGCTCATAAAGTCTTTCGTGATGGATGGTTGTTTAATGCACGGGGGTTATGGAAGGCCCCTCTGCGCCAGGCCAGATACCCAGCCAGTCAACCCCGCGTTGTATCCGCCTGCTGTTCAAAACCGCTGATGTCAAAAAATTCAGCCAGCCGCGTAATACCCTGTCGCAACTGCCATCGCGTACGGGTGGAACAGCAAAAAATCGTCCATTTATCTGACATAAAAGACTTCATCCTGCCTCCAGGCTCTCGTAACCGAGCCAGTCATATGGCTGCCATACTGCAGCGTATGACTGACTTTTCCTCATAATCACTGATACTCAAATGTCATATTGACTACCGTCTCGAACTCTCCGGCTGTCACCTTGTCGGCTGTACCCACATACTCCGCCGTATAGATCAGCGTGTTATCTGACGACGGGGTCAGGGTGCTGGTTTCCGTTGTCTTTCCGTCTGGTGTGAATGCCGTTTTGCTATCCGTTTCCAGGAAGCGAAGGCCCCCCCCTGTAGCCGCTTGCTCTGTACCCGCGTAGGTATTTTTAAATTCACTGCCATCAGCCTCCCCGGAGGCAGTGACCTTCACCGCGCTGGCGCCCTCTCCGCAGTCCTTAAGCACAATATTCACCTTTTTGGCCCCACCGGTTGTTCCCACGCCCTTGATATCCCTGTCTGCAATCGGAGTCAGACTAATGGCCTGTGTAGCTGAATCGTTATCAATGGTGCAGGTATTAGCGATCACCGTCCCAGTGATGGTAATGCTTGCGGTATCAGTGGTGGCATAGGTGTTCACCGACATCCCGCAGACAAATACGGCAAGGGCACCGATCAGCACGGTGTTGCTTTTTTCGTTTTTCAGTTTCATAGTCATATTATTAATCCATATTATTTATCAATGTGTTATTACTCGTAGCCGCTTGATCCATCACGAAAGATAAGGTCTCACAGCCATATCTTTCATCTGACTAGCGGCAGGAACTGCTAATTTTTATCATCGGTTGTTTCCCGGCATCTGAAGGCAGGTGATAATGTGCAGTACAGGATTTCTCCCCCCCCCATTCCGCCTGCACAGTTCCTTCTTCGGGCATGCCTGACAGGTAGACCTGCCCGTCATCACCGACAATCCCGTCGTGGTCCGCGATAGTCACTCTCGTCCCAAAGGGAAGCGGCTTGCCGTTGTTTGTCAGCGTCATCAGAACACGGCTGCCTGTGTGCCCCTTGAACGTTGCCCGCACGACCGCACCACGAGTCGGGACGACGCGACTGACGGCGTCATCGATATCGGTTTGGTCATTAAGGGTCGTTTCGTCGAGTGCCACGCGGTTTTCGTGATACACAGAGGCATAAGGTTTGATCGCATACCCCCGCCAGTCGGTGTGGACGCCGGTTTCATTCTCCACCGCCACGCCAGGGACGCCGGGAACCGCAATCAGTACGCTGGTCTCCCCAAGTGGCTGCCCCAGAGTCAGCCCTTCACTGTGTAGCAGGGCACCACCGGCGAGGCCGTAGCTTACCTGCCGATAATTGTTGCTGTAGCTGTAGCCCAGGTCGCCGTTACCGTAAGTCCCCCGGTAGGTCGTACTCAGGCTGCCACTATTGCCTTCATTGCGCGTATAACCCTGGGAGACGTTCCAGCTCAGGTTGTCGCCCTCAAGAGCTGTGCCACTGAGGCCGGCCTGTTGCGACATCTCTCCGTCTCCGTTGTGGCTGACGTTGTAGGTAGCGTATATCGAGTGCGCGCTGTTATTACTGCCGGGCAGCAGCGCACTGAGTGGCACTGACAGTGACAGAAAGGCTGAGCGGTCCGAACCTGGCTGCCCTGACTGCCGGTTATAGTTGTAGGTCAGACTGTAGTGAACGCTGCCAATTGAACTGTTAAACCCTGCCTGCAGTGAGTTACTGGTCCCCCCCGAGTTCCAGTAAGTCTGGCGGACAGCGGAAAGATAAACAGATCCCAGATGGCCCGCGCGTTGGGAAATACTGGTCTGAACCTTTGCCCGCCGGTTGTTATACAGATTGTAGTAGTCGGTATAGGAATGCTTAACTGGCCGGCCATCTGCATCAACAGTGTTCACATCGTCGCGCCAGCCCTTCATCCCCTTCAGGGCCGTTTCATCCAGCGTGTGGAAGCCCTGTGTGGAATAACGGTAACCGGTCAGCTGGAAGGTGGTGCCCAGTGAGTTCAGGGAGCGCGAATAGAGAAAATGCACGGACTGTCCCTGATGCTGACTGCCGTCGGCAAGCGTACTCCGGGCCAGAGTGACATCGGCGGAAAATGCGCCCAGTGTCCCCATATTCAGTCCGGCGCCCAGCAGTCCGGAAAGGTAGTTCTCCGAATACTGTGCTCCGATGTAGCTGGTGATATTATGCGGTAATCCCCATACCAGCGTGCCCTGAACAAAATCCGGACTGTTGTAGCGGGCGTTGGCGGCCTGGTAGCGTCCGGCGGTCAGGGCGTACTTAAGCTTACCTTCGCGCTGCAGTACTGGTACGGAGGAGTAGGGGACAGTGAACACCCGTACGGAGCCAGTCGCCTCCGTGATGGTGACTTCCAGGTCACCACTCGAATACACCGGGTAGAGGTCATCAATCGCAAAAGCACCCGGTGGAACGAAGGTCTGATAAACCGTATAACCGTTCTGGCGGATGCTGACCCGGGCATTGGTGGCGGCAGTCCCCCGGACAACGGGAGCAAATCCTCGCAGGCTGTCAGGGTACATACTGTCATCCGTTGACATCTGCACCCCCCTGAATCCCAGAGAATCAAAAATGTCGCCACTGGTGGTACTGTCGCCTATAACCAGTTCACTGCGCAGCGGAACAATAGTGCGTTCCGCATAGGTTTTGATATGCTCCCACTTCCGATAGCTGTAATACTGACTGCTGTATTCGTTCCAGGTCCGGTTGTCACGCAGACGCCAGGCCCCCATGTTCAGGCCGCTGTTCAAATTAAGGTAATGACTGTTACTGTCCCCGTAGCGTCCGTGACTGGTATTGCCGCTGAAACGGTAGTTCAACAGGGCGGCGTTAATCCCTTCATCCCAACGCTCTGGCGGAATATAGCCACGGGCATTGTTTTGCATTGCGGCCTGCGGAACACTGATGTCCAGGCGCATACGCTGAAAGTCAAAAGAGGTAAATGCGTCAGGAATAAACTTCCCCGGGGAAACGCACTGACCAGCAGGGACGACGCTGAGTGCAGGGAATGACTTCACGTTAACGCCCAGCCCTTCCAGGTCCTGAGCGGTCAGACAGGCCATCAGGCCAGTGTCATCCCGGATATCAGGCATTTCCTTTTTCGCGTTCGGCACCGCAGCTACGGCGTTATTCTTTCTACTTTCGACGGCGTCAGTAAAACTGAGGTTACGGTTGGCCATCAGCTTTCCGTTAACATATATGTCGACCTGATAGCTGCCGGGCAACTGTGCGCCGTTTTTTTCAAAACGTGACAGGTCGGCCACCATCTGCGGGTCGGAGGAAACCATCTGAGGTGGAAAATAAAGTTCGGCATGACCTGTAACAGGGAGCAGAAGGGCAACTCCGACGCTTATGGCAACGGGAGAAAACTGACAACTCCGGCGGTGCGGCACGCACCCCTCCCGATGCTGTGTATATTTATAGTTACGCATCTGATTACAGGTCCTTTTCAAATAACCCGAATGACCGGGTTTACTTTAATGGCACATGTTGCTCGGGCGTGGCCGCCCCGAAATCGTTGATGGTCCGGAAAGAAACAGTGCTACCAGCACCTTTTGGCAAGGCTAATGAGACGCTCTCTCGCGGAGAAACCATGGTGTCCGGCAGCTTCTGACCACTGACTTTTATTTCTACCAGCGTGATGTAATACGGCGTCGGGTTATCAATGCGCATCCGGACACCGTCGCGATGGAACGTCAGCGCTGTCGGTGCCTTTTCCACGGAGGGGGTCAGCCCGGAAGGACGAACAAAAAGCTTTATGCGTGTGACTGCAGCCAGCATCAGAACGTTTTTCCCTTCCATCTTTTTTCTGTCCATTGAGGGAATGGCTTTTGTGTTGAAGTAGTACAGACTTTCCTGGTCATTTTTTGCTGGCAAGCCGGCATACATAAGCCGGAGGGTGTTCTCATTACCCGGACCGCTGACATAAAGCGGTGGGGTAACGACAAAATCCTGGCTCTTCTTCCCATCGGGCTGTTCCACCCAGGACTGGACCATAAAACTGGACTGGTCCGACGTATTGCGGACTGACAGGCTGACCTGTTTATGGTCAGCAGGATAAATAATACGGGTTCCCCCGAGGGTTATTCCCCCAGCCTCGGCCAGAGAGGGGAGCAGACATGACACCAGCATCAGGGATGCAAACAAATGATTACGTAATGGATTACCGGACACGGTCTTTCTCCTTGGTAGATAAATGGTGATAAGCCCCCCGAATGTTGGGGGCTATATTGGGACGGCTGATTATTCGTAGGTAACTTGAAAATCAACACTGCTATTAGCAGCGCCCGCAGTTACCCCATCGGCAGTGGCGATATAAACCGCCGAGAGAGAGATGTCATTGGTGCCCGCGATAAGGTCCTGTGACAAGGCATCAGCCGTTCCGTCAATCGCCACGGCCTTGTTCGCATGCAGAATTTCAATACCAACGTTTTTCGCTACATCCTCCCCCGCACCATCACCGGAGAGGGCCAGCGTGGTTGAATCAATAGATGAGCCGGTGAACTTAATGTCAGCCTTGGTATAGTTTGTTGTGGCTGTTGAATCCGTGGCGGCCGGGGACAAGTCACAGCCGACCAGTTTGATGCTGAACGGCACGGAAGTACTGGTTTTCCCCTTGGCGGCCAGCTGATTGGTAGCAACCTGACCGAGGACGACATTTTGCCCGTCCGTTGAGGTGTCAACTGCACAAGGTGCAGCCACAACCGAGCCGGTAAAGTTAATCTTGCCACCGTTAACGGTCACCACCTTCGGTGCAACGTCTTCCGCGAAAGAAGAAAACGTACTTGCCATTAATACTGGAACCAATGAAGCCAGAATAATCTTTTTCATCTGTTACTAAATTCCTTGAAAATTAAACATATTAGTGGTTGTGATAAAACAGACATCATTACCAAAAGGTGTGATGTTTTTATTCAGGCAGTACCTGCATGAATATTTCTGCAGGGGGGATAATCAATGATTAGACCCGGCAGTAATTCTTTATCTTTAATAAAGATATATATTTATCTGCAAGTTCCCTGATGAGATTGCAAAAGACACATACATGCTTTCAGTAAAGCAGGCAATCCAGTTCACTTGCCAACTCACGCAGTGGAATAAAATAATCACTTTTGTTATCATGAATGGAAAGGCATTCATCAATTTTACTTCGTATAAATAACTGCGCTTAATACCGCTTCACTTTCGTTAGCCCGTGTTTGTTGCGATA
>NZ_RQVV01000024.1 GCF_009295515.1 Erwinia endophytica
AACCGCCGACCCCCTCCGTGTAAAGGAGATGCTCTACCAACTGAGCTAATCACCCCCGCTGTGTGGAGTCGCATTATAGGGAACACGGGAAATGAGTCAACGGTTTTTAAAACGAAAATGTGCGTTCGTCTTAAAATTAAACAGGATGTAGTGGTTTTGTGCAAAAACAGTGCTCTGCGATGGTCTTTCCCGGCAAAGACGGTATTGAAGCCGGGGAATGCCGTTGAGGATTCGCCTTCAGATGGTAGAATGTCGCCCACTTTCTGTTGGTCTTGAGCAGACCTCCCCGGCGATGGCCGATTCTAATAGCGTAATTAAGGCAGCTGTTAATGAAAATCAAAACCCGCTTCGCACCGAGCCCAACTGGTTACCTGCATGTTGGCGGCGCTCGTACCGCGCTTTATTCCTGGCTGTTTGCCCGCCATCACGGCGGTGAGTTTGTGCTGCGTATAGAAGATACGGACCTCGAACGTTCTACTCAGCAGGCCATCGACGCTATTATGGATGGTATGAATTGGTTGAGTCTCAACTGGGATGAAGGCCCGTACTACCAGACCCGGCGTTTTGACCGCTACAACGCGGTTATCGACGACATGCTGAAAGCGGGAACGGCTTACAAATGTTACTGTTCGAAAGAGCGTCTGGATGCGTTGCGTGAAGCGCAGATGGCCAATAATGAGAAGCCACGTTACGACGGCCATTGCCGAGACAGCCACGAACATCATGCAGATGACGAACCTTGCGTGGTGCGTTTTCGTAATCCGCAGGAAGGCTCGGTTATTTTTGATGACCAGATCCGTGGCCCAATCGAGTTCAGCAATCAGGAACTGGATGATCTGATCATCCGCCGTACCGATGGTTCGCCAACCTATAACTTCTGTGTGGTGGTTGATGACTGGGATATGCAAATCACTCATGTGATCCGCGGTGAAGATCATATCAACAACACGCCGCGTCAGATCAATATCCTGAAAGCGATCGGCGCGAAGGTGCCGGTTTATGCCCATGTCTCGATGATCCTTGGCGATGATGGTAAAAAACTCTCCAAGCGCCACGGTGCGGTAGGGGTCATGCAGTATCGTGACGATGGCTACCTGCCAGAAGCGCTGCTCAATTATCTGGTGCGCCTGGGTTGGTCCCACGGTGACCAGGAAATCTTCAGCGTTGAAGAAATGACGCAGTTGTTCAGCCTGGAGGCTGTCAGTAAATCCGCCAGTGCTTTCAACACTGAAAAATTGCAGTGGCTGAACCACCACTACATCAATACTCTGGCGCCGGAATATGTTGCTACTCACTTGCAGTGGCATATTGAGCAGGAAAACATTGATACCCGCACGGGCCCTGAACTGGCACAGTTGGTTAAACTGTTGGGCGAGCGTTGTAAAACGCTGAAAGAAATGGCTGCTTCTTGTCGCTATTTCTATGAAGACTTCCGAGAGTTTGATGCCGATGCCGCCAAAAAACACCTGCGTCCGGTTGCACGTCAGCCGTTGGAAGTGGTGCGTGACAAACTGGCCGCCATCACTGACTGGACCGTGGAAAACATTCACCATGCCATCCAGACTACTGCCGATCAGTTGGAGGTTGGCATGGGAAAAGTTGGGATGCCGCTGCGTGTGGCGGTGACTGGGGCGGGTCAGTCTCCAGCGCTGGATGTGACGGTACAGGCGATAGGACAATCCCGCTCCGTTGCCCGTATTGAGAAAGCGTTGGCTTATATTACTGAGCGCGAAGCCCAGGCCTGATCCCTGGCTAACTGACCTGCCTGATGTCGATCGTTTAAGGGGCGTCTGACCGATCGGGTGGGAAGAAACAGGGAAGGGAGAAGAAAAAACGCAACACATATCTCTTTAATTAAAAACAATGCCGGTCACCTTAAGTGACCGGCATTAGGCCGACAGGCCGGTTTTTTTACTTCTCAGTCTGCTTGATATTCAGTCTGAGAAGCATGCCTTGTATACCTTCACGTAACAGCAACGCATAAAGCTGTTCCTGCTCTTCCGTGTTCATTTGTTGAATGGATGTCATCAGAAGTGCAGGAAGGGAGTTTTGTGTCACGCGATAAGTTGCCGTTGGCTCGGCAACGTGGCGAGTTGACTTTAGGAAGTTTCTGACATTTTCATCAATGTGGATCATCCGGGCTTTACCACCCTGAACACCGGGTTTGGGTACCGTCGTCCATTGCTCTTTCTTTACCCATTTATTGATGGTTTGCCGACTGAAACCCGTTTCCTGCGCCAGTTCTTCTGGCGTTAACCATTCCTTTTTCATTAAGCAATATCCTTTTTGCGTTTATTTGTAACGGGTACATATTACAGGAAATTGTTGTATGAACAACTAACAGGAAGGACTAATCATTGACTTAGCTCAGGAAAGCGATCCCTCTGTCTGACGACAGAGGGAAAAAATTAACGGGAGGCAGGAACAGACTGGTTTTGTGGCCGCCAGGCCATGTAATAGGCCAGACCGACAAACACGGCGCCACCGACAGTATTTCCTAAAAATACGGCAACAAAGTTAGGTAAATAATCAGCCCAGCTCATCTGACCGGCAAAGATAGCGGCAGGGATAATGAACATATTCGCCACCACGTGCTGGAAGCCGATAGCAACGAACGCCATGACCGGGAACCACATGCCGAAGATTTTTCCCACCACATCTTTACTGGCAAACGCCAGCCAGGTTGCCAGACATACCAGCCAGTTACAGCCAATACCGGAAATGAATGCATGCATAAAATCAGCCTGAACTTTGGCGTTGGCAATGGCCACGCTTTTCTTCAGGTAATCGCCTTCGGTCATGCCCAACAGGTGACCAAAAAACCACGCTACCGCAATGCTGCCGATAAAGTTGGACAGGGTCACCCAGAACCAGT
The DNA here is from genome assembly GCF_009295515.1 of Erwinia endophytica. Taxonomy (GTDB): domain Bacteria; phylum Pseudomonadota; class Gammaproteobacteria; order Enterobacterales; family Enterobacteriaceae; genus Erwinia; species Erwinia endophytica. Next base: position 2,876 of record NZ_RQVV01000024.1, read on the forward strand.
TACGCAACACGCTGTAGCCGCTGATCTGCCGGGCAAACCAGGCAATGGGCATGGTCATCATATTGCCGGTCAGCAGTTCGCCTCCCGCCAGGACGGTCAGGATAATCCCCACCGGGAATACCGCCGCGCCTAACAGGCCGCCAAAGGACCCCCATTCCGCAGGCAATTGATTGATCACGTGAATATCCAACAGAAATCCGATGGCGATAAAAGCGCCAGCCAGGAAACCGAGGATCAATAATGAAAAAATGGATAAATGACTTTTGGCGACGCCAGACTGAATAGCGACCGCCGCGATTTCTTTCGGTGAATGCAAGGACATAATAGCTCTGATGTTGTCTGGTAAAAGAAAGAATGTCCGGATCCGTCACATGGAGAACGCACACGTCCAGCGCTGAGCAGGGTCCGGCATCCGGTAACGCGGGCAGTTTTGCACGGGAAATTAACAAAAACAAGCGTCATGGAGAGATATAATTAACCATATATTTACATTATTGTTGCTATCTGTGACGGATAGCAGGGGTAACACTTTGTCGTTGAACGTTTCATCTTTTTTTTAGCTTGTCTGAACCTGATATAGAGCCAAAATAATTTAAGTTACAGGATAAAAACGGCTGACATTTTTGAATCGTGCCAGCATGGCCTCTGGATGATATTCCGCCAGCGTGGTCCCGAATGATGAGATGTGAAGCATCAATAATGTACGAAGTTATTTCGTTGGGTGAGGAGGGAGAGAGCGTTTATACCGTGCTTTGACGGCTTTTTCAGCGATCAACCACAGATTAACAATTTGCCGTTGACACCACCGACGCTGTTTCATATTATCCCCGCCGTCAGGATGACAAGGTTTTTCGGTTCGGGGGTATAGCTCAGCTGGGAGAGCGCTTGCATGGCATGCAAGAGGTCAGCGGTTCGATCCCGCTTATCTCCACCAAATCGACCTCAGTGATTTGGTTCTGGAAAACAGTTTTTTGTTGTGGGGGTATAGCTCAGCTGGGAGAGCGCTTGCATGGCATGCAAGAGGTCAGCGGTTCGATCCCGCTTATCTCCACCATTCAGATTATCTGTAGAAGCTCTGCTCCGGCGGAGTTTTTTTGTTTTTGTCGCGAATAAAAAAACGGACAGAATCGCTTCTGCCCGCTGTGGCGGTTACGCTGCTTACAATGACACGTTAAAACCATGCGTACCATCGCGGTCCAGTTGTGCAATAAGGCCAAATTCCCAGTCCAGATAAGCCTGCATCGCCTGTGTTGAATTGTCGGTGCCTTCATACGGGCGACGATAACGATCATTTCGCTGTTGTAATAGCCGGGTTTCGCCTTGTTCCAGAGGCAACCCTGTGGCTTTCCAGGCGGCGTTCCCTCCTTTCAGTACGGCTACTGGCTTACCCGTCAGCGCGGCCACCTCATCAATGGCATAACGAGCCAGTAAGCTGCTGCCACAGGTCACCACGTAGCGCTCAGCTTCAGGCAGCACCTGCGCTCCTTTAATGGCCAGCAAGGCGCGGGTCAGCCATGCGGCTCGCGGAATATGACCGGCAACATAATTGGCGCTAGTGGTGAAATCCAGTACCTGGGTCTGCCCGGCGTCCAGCAGCCCGGCCAGTTGCGCCGGTTCGAGCTCTTCCCGCGCAGGCAGCGGTGGCACTTCGGGTACCCAGGCCCCTCTGGCACTGAAGTCATCCGCTGTCAGCCCATCCAGCACTGCGATATCCCAGCCCATTTGCGCCAGCCATGAGGCGCTCATATTGGCGCGCACACCTTCACGGTCGATCAGCACCACTTTTGCGCCGCGTACACTGGCATAATGGTCTGTTTCCTGCACTAACTGCCCACCGGGGACGTGACGGGAACCCGGCAGGTGGCCTTCGGCGTACTCACTGGCATCGCGGACGTCAAAGAGATAAATCGTGTGCGTTCCCTGCTGTTGCCACGTTTGCAATTGGGGGAGCGTGATGCGGTTGACGCCAGCCCGGTCTGCTACCTCTCGCGCGTTTCGTGCCGCCTGCGCCAGTGCCGTTTCACTCACTTCGCCATAACGACGAGACTGCCCATGTTCCAGTTGCAGTCCTGCCAGTGTCCAGCCTATGGTACCGTTTCTCAGCGCCCACACGGGATTGCGGATCCCCGCATTGATCAGCGACTGTGTACCGATAATGCTGCGGGTTCGGCCTGCGCAGTTGACAATAATTTTAGTGGTGGGCGAGGGAACCAAATCTCTGACTCGCAACACCAGCTCTGCGCCCGGCACGTTCACGCTGCCGGGAATACTCATGGTCTGGTATTCATCAAAACGACGGCTATCGAGTACTACCACGGGCTCATCGCTTTGCAGTAGTTTTTGTACCTCTGCTGCCGGTAGCGAAGGGGTTTGACGGCGGTGTTCAACCAGCTCACCAAACGCCTTGCTTGGTGAATTAACATCGATGAACAGTTCGCCGCCTGCTTCACGCCAGCCGTTTAGTCCCCCTGCTAACAGGGCGACATCGGTGTACCCCAGCGCGTTCAGGCAGCTTGCCGCCATTTTCGCCAGCCCTTCGCCATTATCGTAGACCGTTATCTGTGTGGCGAAGCGCGGCACACGATTCAGGATTTCGATTTCCAGTTTCGAGAGCGGAATATTCACGGCGAAGAGAGGGTGCCCTTCGGCATACTGTGCTTCTTCGCGCACGTCGATCAGTGCCACTTCCTGGCGGGTTAACAGCGCATGACGAAGTTGGTCATAACGGCGGTGAGCAAACGTTTCAGCCATGTGAGAGATCCCAGATATTAGGTAAAAAGGCGTTGTTATAGCCTGAGATAAACGGTTTTTCATGGCCATCTTCAGTATAAACGGCCCGCTTAACCGCACCGATATTGCCGCCATAAACGTGAATACTGATCGAGGTCTGATTATCGAAGGCGTTACTGACGCGATGGATGTCACCCATGTTGGGCGAAACCGCTTCCACATCACCCGGATTAAGCCGTACGGGCTCACCTTGTTCATGCAGGTGGCCGAGCGGATCACGCCGGAAATTTTGTGAAATCTCCGCGCCGCGTAGCATGCCTATCAGTCCCCATACCCGATGGTCGTGTACCGGCGTGGACTGCCCTGGTCCCCAGACGAAGCTCACCACGGAAAAACGCTGGCGGGCATCGGCATACAGTAAATATTGTTGGTAACGCTGTGGGCTGGGACGAGTAAATGCTTCCTCCAGCCAGTCATCGTGGCGAATCAATTGGGCTAATCGTTGGCTGCCGAGGGCAAGGATTTCCGCTTCACTGGGCTGGCTGTCCAGCAATGCCGCCAGGTCGCCGACAAATTCACGCAGGCGCTGGTGCTGTACGTCACTCATGCTTTGTCTCCTGGCTGTCCGCTATCTGATTGGCCTGTGCCGCCAGACTGTAGTCAAAGGCATTCTGTACGTTGATCGCTTTCGGCAGAACATGTTTTTTATAGAAGAAATCGGCGGATTGCTGCAGGGTCTCCGCCAGCTTCGGGGTGAAATCCACCGGACGGATCTGTGCGCTGCTTATCCAACGTTGGGTGATTTTTTCCGGCATATCCAATGATTTCGCCAGTGCCTGAGCGAAGGCTTCAGGATGCTGAGACGCCCAAACTTGTGCTTTGGCCAGTCTGGCTTGCAGGTCGGCGATCGCCTGGCGTTTCTGCGGATCTTTCAGTGCGTCTTCCCGTGCCAGCGCATACGAATAGCCGGAGAGGATCCCTTTTCCACCGCCCTGTGGCACCAGTATGTCTTGATCCACCACCACCGCGGAAGAGACATAAGGCTCCCATGTCGCCCATGCATCCACCGCATGGCTGGCAAGGGCGGCACGGCCATCGACCGGGCCGAGAAAACGCAGTGTAACATCGGAGGGTTTCAGTCCGGCGCGATCCAGCAAACCGAGTAACAGATAATGTCCCCAACCGCCCTGGTTAACGGCAATTTGTTTACCTTTCAGGTCGTTCAGACTATGAATACCGGAATCAGAGCGGGTCAGCAGGGCGATACTGTCGGGATTATTTTGCCAGGCCCCGACTGCTTTTACCGGCGCGCCTGCCGCGTAAACAAACAGAAAAGGCAGGTCGCCGGTAAAGCCAACGTCCAGCGCGCCTGCATTCAGGGCTTCCTGTACGGGGGCGCCGGAATCAAACGCGGTCAGTTTTAAGTCGTAAGGCAGATTATTCAGTTGTCCGGATTCACGCAGTGAAATAAAACGGTCACCTTTGACATCCCCCAATCGCAGAGTCACTTTCTCTGCCGCGCCAGCAGAAGTCGTGATAGCCGACAACAAAACGGCGAGCAACAACATCAGACGCATCAGGCGCTCCTTGCCACACGGCGCGCCGCGACTTTCTCACGAGTCAGCGGGAGAAGCTCTTTACCGTATTCCACTACGTCGTTCAGTGGATCGAACCCACGGATCAGGATGCTTTCAATACCGAGGTCGTAATAGTCCAGCAGGGCATCGGAAACTTGATCCGCGGTTCCCACCAGGGCGGTGGAGTTATAGCCGCCTGCCACCAGTTTCGCGATACCGGTCCAGAGGTTTTTATCCAGTCTTTCTCCCTCGTTGGCGGCAGCCATCAAACGTTGTGCACCGACACTCTGTGGTTTAGGCAGACCGAAATCATGACCGGATTCAAGCAGTTTTTGGCGGGCTGTCTCGCGGATATATTCTGCTTTTTCCCAGGCCTCTTTTTCCGTCGCCGCAATAATGGGGCGAAAGGAAATATTAAAGCCAATCTGTCGACCATGTCGGGCGGCGGCGGCCCGTACCGTACGCACCGTCTCTGCGGCGCCAGCCAGTGGTTCGCCCCAGAGGGCAAAAACGTCGGCATGGCGCGCCGCCACGTTGATCGCTTCCGGCGAGGAGCCGCCAAAATAAATCGGCAGACGGGATTGCCGTGGTTTTACCGCAGAAAATGCCTGCTCAACCTGATAGTACTGGCCATGATAATCGTATGGCTGTTCCGATGAGAGGCTTTGGCGCAATACGCTGAGGAAATCATCGGTGCGTTCATAGCGTTGGATTTTATCCAGGAAGTCGCCGTCACGGCGCTGTTCGGCGTCATTGCCGCCACTGATGATATGTACCGCCAGGCGACCATCGGTTAATTGATCAAGTGTAGCCAGTTTACGGGCCGCGAGGGTTGGGGAGACAAAACCCGGACGGTGCGCCAGCAGGAATTTTAGTGTTGATGTCTGTGCGGCGGCGTGGGCGGTGACCAGAAAACCGTCAGGTTGATCCGACCAGTACCCCACCAGTACCCGGTCAAAACCAGCCTGTTCATGGGCACAGGCAAAGTCGGCAATATACTGTTTATTAAACAAAGGGCCGCTGGCGGGAATGATCTCTGAAGCCAGACGATGACCAATCATGCCTAGAAACTGGATACTCATAAGGTTTTCTCCGATGTGTGTGTAGGTGTATCGGCGCTGAAGAGAAAACCCTACTGTTGAAGGCGTGCGCTGTGAAATGCATAAATCTGCGTTAGTAAGCAAAAAAACAGCTAACTGTTCACTGGCTGGTATATGTATTTTTAGTATAAACATTCCACATAAAACGCATTTAGATTCTAAAAAAGAAGATGCTAGTCTCAGGTTTTTCGTTGATTGAGACAACGCATGAAGAAGATGTACCGTTTATCGTTAATGGGTCTGATGAGTCTGGTTTTTTCCGCATCGGCGCTGGCGGCGGGCACCCTTTCTGTCGGCGATCAGCGTGGGAACGCCAGAGCCATCCTCGAAGCCGCAGGCGAGCTGAATAATCTGCCTTACACCCTGGAATGGCATGAATTCGCCAATGCCGCACCGTTGCTGGAAGCGATGCGCGCCGGATCGCTTGATGCGGGCTCGGTAGGCGATGCGCCGCTGACCTTTGCCGTCGCGGCGGGGCTGGATGCCAAAGGTATTCTGGCAACGCAATATGCCGGTAATGCGATCATCGTCAGGAAGGGCAGTCCGCTCCATTCAGTGAAGGATCTGGTCGGCAAACGCGTTGCCACCGTAAAAGGTTCCTCCGGCCATAATCTCGCTCTACAGGTACTGACGAAAGCAGGGGTGGATCCCAGGACGGTTAATTTTGTGTTCACCACGCCAGCTGAAGCAACGTTAGTGCTTGATCAGGGCGGGGTGGATGCGGTGGCAACCTGGGAGCCTTACGTTTCCTTTGCCACTCACCAGTCTGGCGCCCGGATCCTTGTTGATGGTAAAGATTATCCCGCCATTAGCTACCTGGTCGCCAGCAATACCGCGATTGCTAACAAACGTTCTGAACTGGCGGATTTTACGCAGCGGCTGACCCGCGCCCGCGCCTGGGGTGAAAAGCATCCGCAGGCTTATGCGGCATCGATCAGCAAACTGTTGCGTATTCCACAGGACGTGGCGTTGGCCAAGGTGCAGCGTGAGATCAATACGGTGGACAGCAATCAGCAACAGGTGCTGGCGATACAGCAAAATACCGCCGATCGATACGTGAAAAATGGCCTGATCCCCAAACCGCTGACCGCCGCGTCTTTTATCGATCTCAGTCTGTCTCAGGATCAATAATATGCATTTAGCGCTCTATCTCAGCGATACCGGGCTGCATGCAGGCGGCTGGCGCCATCCTGAGGCACAGAATCACGACCCGATGCAGCTCAGTACCTGGCTGAGTTTGGTTAAGAAAGCGGAAGAGGCGAAGTTTGATTTCGCTTTTATTGCCGACAAACTGTCGGTGGATGATATTTACGGCAACGATATTGCGGCCACTATACAGTATCGGCCCGGTTATGCGCGCCCTGAGCCGATGGTGTTGTTGACTGCCCTCAGTCTGTTTACCGAACGGATTGGGCTGGGGGCGACAGTCTCAACTACTTATGGTGAACCTTTTCACACCGCCCGCACCCTCGCCACCCTCGATCATTTCAGCGCCGGCAGAATGGCGTGGAATGCCGTGACGTCAACCAACGATGGTGAAGCCCGTAATTTCAGCAGACAGCAGCATTTGGGGCATAAGGAACGCTATCAGCGGGCGGGGGAATTTATCGATGCGGTACATCAGTTATTGGCAAGCTGGCAGCCAGGAGCATTGCTGGCAGATAAAGACAGCGGCGTGTATGCCGATCCGCAAAAGGTCAGTTATACCCACTTTCACGGCGAACATTTCCAGATCAAAGGTCCACTGACCGTAGCGGCCCCGCCACAGGGCAGGCCGGTACAGATCCTCGCGGGTGTCTCGCAGGACTTCAAAACCGTCGCCGCCCGGGTGGCTGAAGTGATCTTCACTGTGCAGCCAAATCGTGAACGGGCGAGGCAATTTTACCAGCAATTCAAAGCGGAAATGGCCACGTTGGGTCGGATGCCGGACGCCTGTAAAGTATTACCGGGCGTTATGCCCATCGTTGGCGCCACGCAACGAGAGGCGGAGGAAAAGCGACGATTGTTGGACGAATTGGTCAATCCGCTGGCGGGATTGAGCTTTATGTCGGCGAGTATGAACTATGACTTGTCACAGCATGATCCTGATGCGTTGTTTCCGGATATTTTCCCGTTGATCAGCGGCAGCAAGGGACGTTTTGAATACGTGATTGCTCAGGCCCGTAAAGAAGGAAAAACGCTGTCTGAAGTGGCGAAGGCCTATGCGGCGAGCGCGTCATTTCAGGTTATGGCGGGTACCGCGGAGAGCATCGCAGAGGAGATGATGGCATGGGTAGAGGCCGGGGCCTGTGATGGTTTTGTGTTGATGCCGGCGGATATGCCTGCTTCACTGCATGATTTTGCTGATTATGTTATTCCCGAGTTGCAAAAGCGTGGGGCATTCAGACAGGATTATCAGGGCAGCACGCTACGCCATCATCTGGGGCTGGCGCGGCCTTAAAAAGGGAGGTGACCCGTGTGCCTGGCGCAGACACACGGTAATCGCTTTGTCGGGTTACAGTACCAGACCGGCGACAGAAGCAGACAGCACGCTGACCAGCGTGGATCCGTACAGCAGCTTCAGACCAAAGCGGGAAACCACGTTACCCTGTTCCTCATTCAGGCCTTTGATGGCACCGGCCACAATCCCGATAGATGAGAAATTGGCAAAGGACACCAGAAACACCGACAGGATGCCTTCTCCGCGTGGTGACAAATGCCCGGCCAGTTTCTGCAGATCCATCATCGCCACAAATTCGTTTGATACCAGTTTGGTCGCCATGATGCTGCCAACCTGTAACGATTCGCTGGCGGGTACGCCCATTACCCAGGCAAATGGGTAGAACACATAGCCCAGCACCCCCTGGAAGCTGATACCGAAAATGGTATCAAACAACGCGTTAATTCCGGAGATAAGCGCGATAAAACCGATCAACATGGCTGCGACGATCACCGCCACTTTGAAACCAGCGAGGATGTATTCTCCCAGCATTTCAAAGAAGCTCTGCCCCTGGTGCAGATTGCCCAGCTTCAGATCTTCCTCGTTTTCCACCCGGTATGGATTGATCAACGACAGTACAATAAAGGTACTGAACATGTTGAGGATCAGTGCTGCCACAACGTACTTCGGCTGGAGCATGGTCATGTATGCCCCGACGATGGACATAGAAACCGTCGACATGGCTGTTGCTGCCATGGTGTACATCCGCCGTTGCGACATGTTGCCGAGAATATCTTTATAGGCGATAAAGTTTTCTGATTGTCCCAAAATCAGCGAGCTTACCGCGTTAAAAGATTCCAGTTTCCCCATACCATTGATTTTCGACAGCACCGTCCCGATTGCGCGGATAACCACGGGCAGGATGCGAAAGTGCTGCAAAATACCAATCAGCGCCGAGATAAACACGATAGGGCAAAGGACGTTCAGCCAGAAGAAGGCCAGCCCCTTATCGTTCATATTGCCAAAAACAAAATTTGTCCCCTGGGAGGCATAAGACAATAGCTTGTCGAACAGACCCGCAAACCCTTTTACGAATCCGAGACCGGCTTCTGAGTTCAGGAAGAACCAGGCGAGCAGGACTTCAATGACCAGAAGCTGAACAATAAAACGTACGCGAATGTTTTTGCGATCATTACTGGCCAGCAAGGCCAGCAACGTCACCACCACCAGCGCCAAAGCAAAATGTAGAATGCGGGACATGATTGCTCCAAATTTGAAGGCTGTTATATTTCGCTGCACATTCTATGTAACAAGTTACAGAAATACGAGATCAACGCCTCAATATAATAATTCCCTATCATTGGATTCAGGGAATGTTCTTCTCGGTCACACTCCTGGGATTTTTTTTAAAAAAAACGGAAGTTTGTGAGGGCCTGTTTTTTACCCTGGAGTAAATGATGTTGCTCATTTGTTGTCTGAAAAACTCTTGTCCCGAAGTATAGCCAATGCTATGTTTTTTAGTGTTGGCTATCACAGCGATAACAATAATCAATTTAAATGCACTTGATAATCATTATCAACTAAAAGACACTATCCTCATTAAGTGTATGGGCAGAGGTATCACCATGTTTGAAGGCCATACTACAGAGCAAACGCTCCGTAGTTCCCGAAAAATCAAGTTTGCGCTGATGGGGCCTGCTTTCATCGCGGCTATCGGTTATATCGATCCCGGTAACTTTGCCACCAATATCCAGGCGGGCGCTTCCTATGGCTATAAGCTGATGTGGGTGGTGGTCTGGGCCAACATTATGGCCATGGTTATCCAGTTAATGGCAGCCAAGCTCGGTATCGCTACCGGCAAAAATCTGGCCGAGCATATCCGTGACCGTTTTCCTCGCCCGGTGGTGTGGTTTTACTGGGTGCAGGCTGAAATTATTGCAATGGCGACCGACCTGGCCGAATTCATTGGTGCGGCGATTGGTTTTAAACTGCTCTTTGGCGTCAGTTTGTTGCAGGGAGCGGTGCTGACCGGCGTAGTGACTTTTCTGATCCTGATGCTACAGAGAAGAGGAAAAAAGCCGCTGGAACTGGTCATTGGTGGATTGTTGCTGTTTGTGGCGGCCGCTTATGTGATTGAACTGTTCTTCTCTCAGCCGAAGATTAGTGACCTGATGACCGGCCTTGCGGTGCCTTCATTGCCGACGGCGGATGCGGTGTTGCTGGCTGCCGGGGTGCTGGGTGCGACCATTATGCCACACGTGATTTATCTGCACTCTTCGCTGACGCAAAGTCCGGATGGCGGTACGCGAGCCGAGCACTATTCCTCTACCAAACTGGATGTGGCGATTGCGATGACGATTGCCGGGTTTGTCAATCTGGCGATGATGGCGACGGCGGCAGCGGCATTTCACTTTAGCGGCCACACCGGAATCGCTGAACTCGACCAGGCTTATCTGACGCTTGAGCCGTTGCTGGGGCGGGCGGCGGCGATGGTGTTTGGTCTGAGTTTGCTGGCGGCGGGGCTTTCTTCCACGGTTGTCGGAACGATGGCCGGACAGGTCGTGATGCAGGGATTTATCCATGCGCATATTCCGCTGTTGGTACGCCGGATGGTGACGATGTTGCCTTCCTTTATTGTGATTATGGCTGGCTGGGAACCGACGCGGATCCTGCTAATGAGCCAGGTGTTGCTGAGTTTTGGTATCGCCCTCGCATTGATCCCGTTGTTGTCCTTCACTGGTAACCGTCTGCTGATGGGCGATATGGTTAACTCGCCGCTGATGCAAGTTAGCGGCAAGGTGATTGTGGTTATCGTCGTCGCACTGAACCTTTACCTGTTAGTCGCGATGGCAATGGGACTGTAATGACTGCCAATAACAATGTTGTTAACAACAGAGGATGGCATCAATTCGTTCCCGTTCCGCCTGACTGAACTCCCGGTTTTGCAGCATACCGACCGCATCATCGATCTGACTGGTTTTACTGGCGCCAATCAGCACCGAGGTGACGCGGTTGTCGCGTAGCACCCAGGCCAGCGCCATCTGCGATAGTTTCTGGCCACGTTGTTGCGCCAACGCGTTAAGCTGCCGCACTTTGTCCATTTTCTCTGGCGTCAATTGCGTGTCAGTGAGGAATTTACTGCCACTGGCCGCTCGTGAATCCTGCGGAATACCTTGCAGATAACGATCGGTCAGTATGCCGCCAGCCAGCGGAGAGAAAGCAATACAGCCCACCCCTTCGTTACTCAGCACGTCCAGCAGGCCGTTTTCCGGCGCACGTTCAAACATCGAATACTTTGGCTGATGGATCAGGCAGGGGGTACCCAACTGCCGCAGAATAGAAATGGCTTCATCTGCCCGTTCTGCGGGATAGTTGGACAGGCCGATATACAGCGCTTTGCCCTGGCGCACAAGATGGTCCAGTGCGGTCATGGTCTCTTCCAGCGGTGTTTGTGGATCCGGCCGATGATGATAGAAGATATCCACGTAGTCCAGCCCCATGCGTTTCAGACTTTGATTAAGGCTGGCAACCAGATACTTGCGTGACCCCCAGTCGCCGTAAGGGCCGTCCCACATGGTGTAACCCGCTTTTGACGAGATGATCAGCTCATCGCGCAGGGCATGAAAATCTTCCCGCAATATACGGCCAAAATTTGTTTCAGCCGCGCCCGGAGGAGGACCATAGTTGTTGGCGAGGTCAAAATGCGTGATACCGTTATCAAAAGCATGTTGTAACAGGGTTCTGCTGTTATCGACACGGGTGCTGTCGCCAAAGTTGTGCCACAGGCCGAGAGAAATGGCGGGCAGTTGCAGACCACTGTGGCCACAACGATGATAATGCATCGTCTGGTAACGTTTTTCATCAGGTTGATATAGCATCAAAAAATCCTGTGCGGGAACATGGAAGCATCATAGTGTATACGGTTACATCAAACACTATCATCGCGCGAACAACAACGCGAGGTAACAGATTTCAGATTGATGCCCGTGGGCAATGACTACCAGGACAGGTAAGGTAGGCGGGATCGCAGTGTGATGTTACGCTCATCCTGAATAAGGTGGGCGTTGTTGTTTGAGTGGGGGATATTTATTATGGGCCTAAATGACGTAAGCGGAGTAAAACAATAATGACTCAGTATGCTTTGGTAGGGGATGTCGGCGGAACCAATGCCCGTCTGGCGCTGTGTGACGTTGAGAACGGAGCCCTATCACAAGCCAAAACGTTCTCCACAGCAGACTACGACAGCCTTGAAGCCGTGATCCGTTGCTATCTGGATGAGCAGAAACAGAAGATTACCGATGGCTGTATTGCGATTGCGTGCCCAATAACGGATGACTGGGTTGAGATGACTAATCACGACTGGGCTTTCTCGACCAGTAAAATGAAAGCACATCTTGGCTTTGAACATTTGGAGATCATTAACGATTTCACCGCAGTTTCCATGGCCATCCCCATGTTATCTGACCAGGATGTGATGCAGTTTGGTGGCAAGGAAGCGGTGAAAGATAAACCCATAGCTGTTTATGGCGCAGGTACCGGACTTGGCGTGGCGCATTTGGTGCATGTTGACAAACGCTGGGTCAGTCTGCCGGGCGAAGGCGGGCATGTGGATTTCGCCGCCAACAGTGATGAAGAAGACCTGATTCTTGAAGTGCTACGGGCGGAACTTGGGCATGTTTCTGCTGAGCGGGTATTGTCAGGCGCGGGACTGGTTAACCTTTATCGGGCGATTGTTAAATCAGATGACCGGGTACCGGAAAATCTCAAACCGAAGGATGTGTCTCAACGGGCGCTTGATGATAGCTGCACTGACTGCCGTCGCGCACTGGCGCTGTTCTGTGTGATCATGGGGCGTTTTGGCGGCAATCTTGCGCTGAATCTTGGCACTTTCGGCGGTATCTATATCGCTGGCGGTATCGTCCCGCGCTTCCTGGAATTCTTCAAAGCGTCTGGTTTCCGGGCTGCGTTTGAAGATAAAGGGCGCTTCAAAGATTATGTCCATAACATCCCGGTTTATTTGATAACCCACGATCAACCCGGTCTGCTGGGGGCGGGTGCGCACCTGCGTCAGACACTGGGCCGCGTGCTGTAAGTCAGCGCCTGTGGTGCCGGAGCATTCCGGCACCACAGAGCCTGCTTCTCCCTGTCAATATCGTCATTCTCACGGCGACCCAGTCTTATTACTGGAGCACGGGAGGGAGCCACATTCCTGACTATGATCGCCATGGTTAATGTACCTCACTGTCTCCGCAAGGAGCCTGGGGAATTTATTGTGTGTTGGTGGTGTGAGGATGATGCAACGTAAACAGGTAAAGCGGAAATTAGCAGGTATAAATTTCAGGGTATTTCCCTTTTGGTGAGGACACCATGCGACTGATTACTGAACGGCTGCGGCTGGACCGTTTGCAGCCGGAAGACTGGCAACTCTTTCGCCGTGTGCATACTGATCCCGTCAGCATGAAATTCATCAGTAGTGTGCCGCAGTTGGCGGATATCCGGCAGCGGTTTGCTGATCGGTTGATGCCGTGGCAGGTCACCAGTTTTCATATGTTGTGCCTGACGATCCGCGTGCAAAGCAGTGGTGAAGCCGTGGGGCTGATTGGCGTCAATGCTGAATGGGTGCCTTATCGCCAGGCGGAGGTCGGTTATTTGCTGCTTAGCGACTATTTCGGTAAAGGTTACGGTAGTGAAGCGCTTGGTGTATTAGTGGATTACCTGTTTAAGCAGTGTGAGTTCCACAAACTTAAGGCACAGGTGGTGGAAGGCAACTGGGCTTCACGGCGGGTGCTGGAGAAGAATGGTTTTCAGCTTGAAGGGACCTTTCGGGATAATTATCTGTTATGTGGCCAATGGGTGAACGATTGGGCGTTTGGCAGGCTGTATTTCGATAAATAAAGTTATTTTATTCCACGGCTCTCGACAGTCCAACATCTGATACGTTATGTTCATTCTTCGACCAGTTTCTGGTCAGCGTCGCTCGGACGGTCCGGGCGCTAACGTAAATCAGAGGATCCTATGGCTGACAACAGCTCCGTTCGTCGTTTTTCCCGCATTGAACGCCTTCCCCCTTATGTGTTTAATATCACCGCCGAATTGAAAATGGCTGCGCGCCGTCGTGGTGAAGACATTATTGACTTCAGTATGGGGAATCCGGATGGACCAACGCCGCCGCACATTGTGGAAAAACTGTGTTCTGTCGCGCAGCGTGATGATACGCATGGTTATTCCACCTCACGCGGTATTCCCCGTCTGCGGCGTGCTATTTCACGCTGGTATGCCGAGCGTTATCAGGTGGATATCGACCCGGAGGCCGAAGCTATCGTCACGATCGGCTCGAAAGAGGGGCTGGCGCATCTGATGTTGGCGACGTTGGATCATGGCGACACGGTGCTGGTGCCCAATCCCAGTTATCCGATTCATATTTACGGCGCGGTGATTGCCGGAGCGCAGGTTCGTTCCGTCCCACTGGTCGCTGGCGTCGACTTTTTCAACGAACTGGAGCGGGCAATCCGTGAAAGCTATCCGAAACCGAAGATGATGATCCTCGGTTTTCCTTCCAACCCGACCGCGCAGTGTGTGGAACTGGACTTCTTTGAGCGAGTGATCGCTCTGGCGAAGCAGTATAACGTGCTGGTTGTTCATGATCTGGCCTATGCTGACATCGTTTATGATGGTTGGACGGCGCCATCAATTATGCAAGTGCCTGGTGCTCGTGATGTGGCGGTCGAATTCTTTACCCTGTCTAAAAGCTACAATATGGCGGGCTGGCGTATCGGCTTTATGGTCGGTAATAAAGAGCTGGTGGCTGCGCTGGCCCGGATCAAAAGTTATCACGATTATGGCACCTTCACTCCCTTGCAGGTGGCGGCTATCGCCGCACTGGAAGGTGAACAACAGTGTGTCCGTGACATTGCGGAACAGTATAAACGCCGTCGCGATGTACTGGTGAAAGGGTTGCATGAAGCTGGATGGATGGTTGAGATCCCGAAAGCCTCAATGTATGTCTGGGCAAAGATTCCTGACCACTATGCCGCGATGGGATCGTTGGAATTTGCCCGGCATTTGTTGCAGGAAGCCAAAGTCTGTGTGTCGCCGGGGATTGGTTTTGGTGACTATGGTGATACGCACGTGCGTTTTGCGCTGATTGAAAACCGCGATCGTATTCGTCAGGCGATAAGAGGGATTAAAGCGATGTTTCGCGCCGATGGCATTCTGCCGGGAGTCAGTGTCCGCGAAGCCGCTGAGTGACAACAAAGGGCAGGTTGCCAGGCCTGCCCACGTTTTTCCTGCCAGTGTTATTTATAGCATCAGATAAAAAACACCCACCCAATTTACCCCGCGCTACTGCAAAATAAAGGCCATTATTTTAGGATATTACCGCGATCAGAACGCTCAATCACCGGGACCACTGACATGCCTACACGCAGGCGATCCAGCCTGGGTTGAGTGGGTTCCAGCAGGATGTTAACCGGTAGACGTTGCACGACTTTGGTGTCGTTTCCTGTGGCGTTATCGGCGGTTACCGCGGCGAAAGTCGACCCGGCGGCGGGCGCGATACTGTCAACATGACCACGTAGCGTCATGCCGGGCAGGGCATCGACAGTCAGTGAAACCGCTTGTCCGGCATGGATATGTGCCAAAACATTTTATTTTGCCGCGTTTATTTCCAAAATATTTCAGGCGATTTACTTTGTTGACGTTATTGGAACATATTGCATTTATATCGTAAAAAATGTGCAAATACAGCCTATTCCGATGGAGGAAGTCGGTGGGGTTGATATCATAATCTCCGTGAGAAAGGAGAAAAAATGAACAAACTCATGACAGGCTCACTGGCACTGGTCGTACTGATATTAACCGCCTGTACTTCCAGCAAGCCTGGCGCATTCGAGAAAGTTGACGAAGATCCTGCGGCAAATTCTGTGCAGTATCGTTTTAATCCTACCACCGTCAATAAACAGGCTTTAGCGCAGAATGTGGAACGCTACTGTACAGAACGTGGGTTTGATAAAGTAGATCCGATTAAGCCGCAGAAAAGTCGTTTACCCGGATTAATGACCATTTGGTACCAATGCAATTACAGTATTAAAAGTTGAACATAAAAATGGGCGAGAAAACCTCGCCTGTTTTTCTCCTGATGCGTTTGCTCATTATTAGAGTGAGTAGTCGTTCATCAAACTCCGATTGTCACGTTCGTTGTCCCCGTTGTGATTCTGCTCTGGTTTATCGCCATACTTATCTATAACCCTAAAGATCAGGAGCGCTTTCACTGTCGGGCATTGCTGGGGTAAATAACACGGTAATATCAGGATAATCGCCAGCGGCGACTGGGGAGGTTATTTATCGCCGGGATGTGTCGTTTTATGCGTCAAACTTCGGTCTGCTATTTATTAATAAGGAGAAATCATGCGCTATCAGGTTGACAATGTACTGGCGGCACAGGCGGAACTCGGCGAATGCCCGGTCTGGTCGGTCCGTGAGCAGGCGCTTTATTTTGTCGATATTCTGGCTCCGGCGTTGCATCGTTTCGATCCCCGAAACGGACAGCATAAGGTGATGCCGGTGGCGGAGCACATTGGTTGTTTTGGCCTGAAAGAAGACGGTGGTTTTGTCGCAGCGCTGCGGAGCGGCGTGTGCATGCTGGACAGCGAAGGACAGATAATCAGCAGAGTCGCGCCCAATCCCGGAGACGCGGCACGTAGTCGCTTTAATGATGGTCGCGTCGACCGCTTTGGTCGCTTTTGGTGTGGCAGCCTGTGGGAACCGCAGGATCGCAATGGGGGGACGTTGTGCCGGTTGGATGAAAATCTGCTGCTGACGGTGCAGGCAGACGATGTCAAGATCTCTAATGGGCTGGCTTTTTCACCTGACAGCCGCTGGATGTACCACAGTGATACGCCAAACGGCGTGCTGTACCGTTACCCAATGGATGAGCAGGGTGAAATTGGTCCCCGCGAGGTGTTGCGACGTTTTGTGCAGGAGCAGGGGGGAGTACCGGATGGTGCCGCAGTGGACAGTGAAGGTTTCTATTGGGCGGCGATGTTTGATGGCGCAAGGGTTATCCGCCTGAACCCGGCAAACGGCGAGATAGTCGATGAGATCCCCCTGCCAGTGCGCTGGCCGACCATGGTAGCCTTTGGCGGCGAAGATTTGAAAACGTTGTATATTACCAGCTCGCGTGAGGGGCGTTCAGCGCAGGAGCTGGCCGAGTATCCGCAATCCGGCGATGTGTTTGCTGTCCGGGTCGAGGTGGCGGGGATTGCTGAGCCGCTGTTTCGCAGCCAATAGCGTGTTTTGATTTTTTAAGTCGCTATTGCCGCTGAGGAAAGATCAGGACGGCGTCTTCCTGACCGCGCCGTCCGTGGTGCATGAATTCCTCACCTGTTCTTGCTGTCAGGCTGTGTGGTTATCCGTTGCTGGCGCTGGCAAGCCGCATATGACGCAGATCGTTACCGGTTGGCGTCTGATGAACTCGCAGGCCAAATTCTGGTAGTACCGCGAAGATATAGTCGAAGATGTCAGACTGAATTTTTTCATACTCCAGCCAGGCAGTGGTGTTAGTGAACACATAGATCTCCACGGGTAAGCCGTCTGCTCCCGGCGCTAACTGGCGTACCATCAGCGTCATATCTTTGTGCGTGTGTGGATGTGCTTTCAGCCAGGCTTCCAGCCAGGCGCGAAAAGTACCGATATTAGTCATCCTGCGACCATTGAGCGGGGTGCTCAGATCGCAGCCCAGTTTGGTGTTCCACGCCGCCACCTCTTCACTTTTGCCTGCCAGATACGGCGTCAACAGTTGTGCCCGTTGCATCTCTGCAATGTCGTTGTCGTTAAGAAAACGGATACTGGTGGTATCAATATTGATACTGCGTTTGATGCGGCGACCGCCAGATTCAGCCATTCCGCGCCAGTTTTTGAACGAATCTGAAATCAGCGCATAGGTTGGAATAGTGGTAATGGTATTGTCCCAGTTTCTCACTTTTACCGTGGTCAGGCCGATATCTGTCACCGCGCCGTCCGCGCCGTATTTCGGCATATCCAGCCAGTCGCCCAGCTTCAACATATTATTGGCAGAAAGCTGGATACCCGCCACCAGACCGAGAATAGGATCTTTAAACACCAACATCAGCACCGCCGTCATCGCGCCCAGGCCGGTCAACAGCACCATGGGGGATTTGCCTATCAGCACGGAAATGATCATCAGCGCTACCAGTAAGGCGGCGATCAGCTTGAGGCTCTGAAAAATTCCACGCAGTGGTAACTGAGTGGCGAAACTGCTGTTTTCCGAGATGCCCAGAACCAGATCGAGCAACGAAAAGAATATCAGCAGAGCAAAAATCATCATCCATACCTGACTTATCACCATCAGCATACTGAATAATGGTTCATGGCCTTGCAGGAACATCTCCAGTTGGATTTGCAGCAGTATGCCCTGCAACAGCAGTACAACACGGCTGAACAGCCTGGTATCGATTATCGCTTGTGGCCACTGACGCGATGATTTTGCGGCAAAGCGGCGCAGGAAAGGTAGTGCGGTTTTGTGCAGTAAACCATGGACAATGAGTGAGATAACTAAAATGATACCGATGATGGCAGACAGGGCGATCACCGGCGCATAAGGTAAATCGAAGGTCGTAAGCCACTTGAGAATATATTGATACATCTGATTTTTTCCCTGTGTTAAAGCAGTTCCAATGTGTTTTATCGGCTTTTTACGATGCCGGAGCGGCGAGGATAACGTGACTGGAAGCGCAAAATCAAATTGCAGGCTAAGGAACATCTGATAGTTAAAAGCGGCAGGAAAGCGTATTTCTTGATTTTTTAATCTATTGCGTCAGTTGATTGCCGGGGTATTGGTGTCAGTAACGGAGCGATGCTTACTCGCATCAATAATTGACTGTCAGGACAAATACAATACCGCACCCGGGATTTTTAGCAAGGTGAACAGTTCTGCAGGGCTACTGTTAGAAACATCTTTATGCAAGAGCGGGGTGCTGAATACCAACTTATGGATCCGTTTTAGCTGGCGCCAGATCAGGAGAGCGGAGACAGCCAGTGAGCAGTTATTATCGTTGCGAACGCAGAGCAGAGTATAATGCCACTCCTCGTCCAGTTCGTTGGAGAAAAACTGGATGGACTCTGCGGGTATCAACGCACGGATATCCGGCAGCAGGAACTTGCTAACACTGCGGGTCAGTCTCAGGGTAAATGTGGCCAGCATCCGTACAAATCCTTTGTTGGCGTGAGCATAACGCTTATCTTAGTCAATTTAGGGTGAAGTTCAACGTATTAAACTTTCTGCGAAATTTGATTTGCGTGCAATAAAAGGGGAGATATTATTCTCCTCTCATCAGGAGAACCATGAAGAAAA
Source organism: Erwinia endophytica (assembly GCF_009295515.1). Taxonomy (GTDB): domain Bacteria; phylum Pseudomonadota; class Gammaproteobacteria; order Enterobacterales; family Enterobacteriaceae; genus Erwinia; species Erwinia endophytica. The sequence continues at coordinate 22,073 of NZ_RQVV01000024.1, forward strand.
TCATTTTATTGCTGTGTTTCACTGCGGCGAGCGGATGCTCAGATCCGGCGGAAAAATCGGCTGCCCCAGCGAAAGTCGGTATGGCGAATCCGGCCTCAGTCTGGTGCATAAAGCAGGGGGGGAAACTGGATATCGTGAATACGGATAAAGGACAGGTTGGCTACTGTACACTGTCTGGCGGTGAGCGAGTGGAAGAATGGACGTTGTATCGTCGTGACCATTGATGATCTTTTCCGGCGACTGTCTCGTTCTTCTTTCAGGCAACGTTTTCATCTTGGAAACGCGGAGTATCAGTACTGCCTGAAAAAAGGGGAAGTGCAGATCCGGCAACATGCCGCCGAGTTTATTAAAGCGCGACTGGCGCCAGCCATTCCCGCTAACGATGGCAAACAAACGCCAATGCGTGGACATCCGGTCTTTATTGCCCAGCATGCCACGGCGACCTGTTGTCGTGGTTGCCTGAGTAAATGGCATAATATTCCGCCGCTGCAGCCCATGACCGAAGACCAGCAAGCCTGGGTTGTGGAGGTGTTACTACACTGGATCCATCAGGAAATGCAACGCCCGCAGCCAGCTGAAAAGCAGCGCAAAACCAGCAGTAAAGCTAAACCTGATCAGAACCAGCAACTGGATTTGCTGTAAGCGAAAAGTTTATCGTGCAGACGGTTGATTTGATTTGCCGCGGCTGGACAGAAAACATCCGGTTTTCTGTCTTGGGGGAGGGCGGTTGATAACGTGACTGGACGAGAAAAACGTTAAGCCGACATTAAGGACATAAAATGAAAATACTGATTATTCGCCGGGACAATATTGGTGATTTGATCCTGACCACTCCTCTCATTGCAACATTGGCTAAGTCCTTTAACTGCAAAATTGATCTGTTGGTTAATAGCTATAATCAATCTATCCTCGACAACAACCCACATGTTGGTCGTATCCACCTTTATAGCAAATTGCATCACCGCAAACCGGGCCAGTCTGCTATTGGCGTCATTCTTCGTCGTCTAAAAACGTATATTGATATCCGGTGTGCTAAATATGATGTTGCGATCATTGCACGTGAACACTGGGATAAACGCCCGTTGCAATGGGCCAGGATAGCGGGTGCGAAAAGGATTATAGCGGTTGGCGATAATCCCCCGCCGATCATCACAGACCCTATTCCAGTACCAACGGAACACTGCCACATCGTTGAGCTCCTGGCTCAACTGGCTAAACCTGTTGGGGTTAGTAGCGCGCCGGGGCCACTTGAACTTTATGTGACTCAGGATGAAATAAATGCCATGGTATTACGGCTTATGCTCCCTGAGGGCGTGCCGATTTATGGTGTGCAGATAAGTGCAAGGAAGGTCCTGCAACGCTGGCAGGCTGAAAAATTTGTTGAGCTGATTCATAAAATGAGTCAGCGAGAGAACTGTCATTTCCTGTTGTTTTGGGCGCCTGGGGCTGCTGATAATAAAGAACATCCCGGTGATGATGAAAAAGCGCAACAGATAATTCAGGCATGTGAGAACGTGTCTCTGACCCCCGTCATCACTAAAAATCTTAGAGAGTTAATGGCTGCCATGTCGTTGTGCGATCAAATAGTGACCAGTGATGGCGGTGCGCTGCATGTTGCCAGTGGCGTGGGTATTCCCACGGTGGCAATGTTTGGCAATAGTGATGCCTGGTTTTGGCGACCATGGGGTGTGCCATGCGAGGTCATTGAAGCTCCCGACAGTAATGTAAGCCTGTTAACCGTTGATGATGTTTTTACGCGCTTTATCACACTTCGGGCTCGCATTGTCGCTGGAAAGTCAGGCGATGCGGCCTCCTCTGATGATAAAGCCGTGTTTACGGGGGGGCAGCAAATTGAACATGACTGACCATTCGACTACCTCAGAATAAAATGATACCTACAGCATATTTCAAGCTGTGGTACGTTGAGATGGTGTTCAGTGACTTGCATGGCATATCTGTGTATGCTCATTGGGGTGGCCTTTATTGTTCTTATGATTCGATTTGGTCACAGTCTCATCCCGTTAGGGTTATTGCTGGTGTTGTTCAAAAACGCTTTTAGCCTTTTTCTGCAATTTTAATTATTGCAGATATATAATCAGTACGTCAGTTGGTTATCTATTTCACAGCAAGGGAGGTTGTTTTTATGGGGTTTAATAAATTAATAACACCTAAGATCATTTTCGCAATATACATAATCACGATGATTATTTTCATTGGTGCAGGCGTGCTAAGTCTGATTAATGGAAGTGTAGGCGTTGCAATACTGTACGTGGTAATTGCTTTATTTAGTCGGATATTTTTTGAGTGCATCATGATTTCGTTTAAAAACAATGAATATCTCAAACGTATTGCTGAGGCGCTTGAAAACAAACAATAATGGTAAAAACCATGGAGTGTTCAATAATTCAGCGGTATAACAGATGATTTTAATACTCCCGCCCCCAACGAGGGGCGGATGTTACAGATCAGATGGAATTTAACGCTTTTCATCCTTTTCCCACTATCCTGTTTTGATATTACATAGCCTGCAGATTATCTCGTCGTTTCTTTATGCTGTAGTAAACACAGAGGTTCCAGTAAAGTTTTCTATTTATGGGCCTTTAGGAATTTTGTATTGCGTCCAGACAAGATGCTGTGAACCGCCCCGGAAAACCGGGGCGGTTCAAAATCTAAAATAATCGCAAAGGATTTGGTTGATCGGAACTTGATTAAAAATATGAAGCATCAGGGTTACAGAAAACACCATGTTGAAGTCGAAGCTGAAAACGAAAAAGATGCAAGAAATAAATTTAATGAATTTAATCGTGGCTATCTCGATTCCATACGGGAGTTATCAGGAAGTGCTGTCATTTGTGCTGTAAGCGTAATTGCAATAACAATTATTTTCATCATTCGTTCCTGGTAAGACAGGATGAGCTATGAAAAAATGAGAAATATAATATGTATTAGGGTTCTGTCGCATTAAGAAGTCGTCGGATAACATACTGTTTTTTTTATGTAATGGTGCCTGACCCTGTCTCCGATCCAAAAATCCTTTAAACGCCTGCATTACCCCGTCGATATCATCGCGAAATGTGTTCGCTGGTATCTGGCTTATGCTCTGAGCCTGCGCAATCTTGAAGAGATGATGGCAGAGCGTGGCGTGGGGTTGGTCATTCCAGACTTCACTGCTGGATAAGGCATTCCGTCAGCATAAACGTACCGTGGGTCACCGGTGGCGAATGGATGAAACGGACATCAGGGTGAGAGGCAAGTGGAAATACCTGTACCGGGCAGTTGACAGCGAAGGCCAGACCATCGACTTTCTGCTGACGGCGAAGCGTGATGCGGCACCTGCCCTGTGCTTCTTTCGTAAGACTATCCAACATCACGGTCGGCCAGAAGTAGTGACCATACACAAAAGTGGAGCGAATACAGCAGCACTCACGGTGCTTAGCGCCGACAGAGAAGACGATGAGCACATTAAGGTCAGGCAGAGTAAGTATCTGAACAATTTGATTGAGCAGGACCACCGGAATATCAAACACCGAATACGTTTGATGTTGGGATTCAAATCGTTCCGGCGTGCACAGTGCCTCCTGGCGGGAATTGAACTGGTTCACATGATACGCAAGGGGCAGTACGAGCATCCGGGCGGGGACGGTTTGTCTCCTGCAGAACAGTTTTACCTGTTAACAGTCTGAAAAACAGTCAACATAATTTTTGTCACACTGCTGCCGTTAATGCGACAGAACCATAATTATGGAGTATTAATTGAGGTAAATAACAAAAAGCTGAATTTATTGACGTTGAATTAATCTTGATTAGGATTTTTAAGATAAATATTAATAATATAAGGAAGGAACCATAACATGACATTGTATGATATTAAACCTAAGTTTCAGAACTTGTTACGACCTGTCGTCATCCGTCTTCATGCCAGAGGCGTTAGTGCTAACCAGGTGACATTACTGGCAATGCTGACATCTATATTATTAGGTGGAGTACTTATTGTGTTTCCGATGCCAATCCTGTTTGTTTCTTTGCCACTCTTTTTATTTTTCCGTATGGCTCTGAACGCCATTGATGGTATGTTAGCCAGAGAATTTAACCAGCAGTCAATATCTGGCGCCATTCTCAATGAAACGGGTGATATTATTTCGGATGCAGCGCTTTATCTTGCCTTTGCTTTCCTTCCCGGCATATCGCTCTGGCTGGTAGTGTTGGTTGTACTGCTCGCCTGGCTTACCGAGTTTTGTGGCATTATTGCTCAAACCCTGACGGGTATCAGAAGCTATCGGGGACCCTTAGGGAAAAGCGATCGCGCCTTTATCTTCGGTGCCTTAGGTCTGGCTATTGCTTTGTGGCCGCAGTATATGAGTGTTGCCAATATCGTGTTTAGTATCAGTGCGTTGCTGTTAATCTGGACCTGCATGAATCGCTGCTGCAGTGCGATGGAGGTGAAAAATGCCTGATTCCATGCAGTTATTGTATTATTGCCTTGGTGGGATCCTCAGTGTTTTATTGCTGGCGACGTTGATTATTATCGGTTTAAAACAATGTCGTCCTCAGCATAACTGGCTGGAATTACAGCAACGTATTAACAGTTGGTGGGTTATTCTCGGTCTGTTTTCACTGGCAATGTTGTCACCAAGGTGGTTGGCGCTGACCTTCTTTGGATTTATCAGTTTTTTGTCATTAAAAGAATATTTGACTCTGGCCCCAACGCGACGTTCAGACCATGTGCCGCTGCTCTGGATGTATGCAGCGATTCCTTTGCAATACATTTGGACGGGCATGGCATGGTACGGGATATTTATTATCTTTATTCCGGTGTATGTGTTTTTATTTCTTCCCGTACGTATGGTTATCATCGGCGATACTAAAGGTTTCTTACATTCAGCATCAGTAATGCACTGGGGCATGATGAGCACGGTATTTGCATTAAGCCATGTTGCTTACCTGTTGACCTTGCCTGGGAGCGATGCCAGTGAGGGAACATTGTTGGTTATTTTTCTCGTTGTCCTGACTGAATTAAACGATATTGCTCAGTATTTATGGGGCAAGTCTTTGGGGAAAATAAAAGTTATTCCTAAAGTCAGCCCCAATAAAACCTGGGAGGGATTGTTGGGTGGGGTGTTTACCACAACACTGTTGGCGACTGTTTTGGGACCGTTATTAACGCTAATGGATTGGAAACATGCGTTTGGCGCCGGGATGATTATCGCCCTGGGTGGATTTTGTGGTGATGTAGTCATGTCGGCCATTAAGCGTGATTTTGGCGTAAAAGATTCAGGAAAACTGTTGCCTGGGCATGGTGGTATTCTGGACAGGGTTGATTCTCTGATTTACACAGCACCGCTGTTCTTCCACTTTTATTATTATTTTTATATTTGAGAGGCGCTCATGAATCGGATGTTGCGCTGGATTTTTACCCTGTGTGTTGCCTATCCTTTGGTCTGGGTCTGGTTGGGCGTATCTATATCCAACCGAAAAAAATTACCGACAGACGGCCCCGCAATTATTGTCGCTAATCACAACAGTCACCTGGATGTGCTGGCACTGTTCACTCTTTTTCCGCTTTCCACGTTAGTTAAAGTACAACCTGTCGCTGCGGCTGATTATTTTTTGAAAAATAGACTGATTGGCTGGTTTGCCCTGAAGGTCATCGGCATTATTCCTGTCTATCGGGGAGCCCACCAGGCCAACCCTTTACAGGCTTGTGTTGAAGCATTAACGAACAAGAAGATCGTTATTATTTTCCCCGAAGGTACTCGTGGAGAAGCTGGTAAATTTTCAACCATCAAGTCCGGTATTTGGTATTTAAGCCAGCAATGTCCGGATGTTCCCATTATTCCCGTTTATATGCATGGTCTGGATCGCTCTATGGGGAAAGGGCATAAGTTTCCGGTGCCATTTTTTATCGATATCTATATTGATGACCCCATTTCTTTTGATTCCGATAAGGTTTTGTTCAAAAGGACGTTATTAAATCGTTTTGTTTTATTACAACAGCACGCGATAAGGAAAAGAGTATGAGTCAGGAAGCTCGTTTGTTTCATGATGGTATGTTCTCAACCAGTGATAAAACCTCTTTGTATTTTCGTCACTGGCCAGCAACGGAAGGCCATTGCCGAAAAGTGATTGTGCTGTTTCATCGCGGGCATGAACATTCGTGACGTTTACAGCATATTGTCGATGAGATGATGATGCCCGATACTCATTTTTACGCGTGGGATGCGCGTGGGCACGGGCAGTCGACAGGAGCGCGAGGCTATAGTCCGAGTCTGGTTATGTATTCAATATGGTGATTGGAGTTATGATGCATAATGCTCACGCTCGATAAACGTACCAATGATCCTGTCATGCATTTCAGCTGATTTTGAGTACCCCAGTGTCTTGCGGTTCAGTCGTTTTAGTCTGTTGCGAAGGTTCAGGTTTTCACGTTCAATTCGTGGTGTGTAAAGCTTACCCGTAATGTGCTTTTCATTCGGTAACACGTCATAAGCACTGAAATTATCTGTACACCAGAAGGCCACATTAAAACCTGAAAGCCCCCCCCAGTAACGTGCGTAGTGTTTTCTTGCTCCGGCGACCAAAAGCATGGGCAACAATACGTTTTAGACGGTGCTCCCATGCTTCAGTCATCATGTCGTGGTTGGTTACGTTGAGCTCGGTACTCTACCTGCATTTGACATGAGTAGACACACGATGAATGACCATGACGCCTTAACGTATATTTCGAGGGAACAACATGTGACCTGAAAACAGTGGAAGGAGGACACCTGGCGAACAATGGCTAACGGTGTAATGGTGTCCCCTGCAGGAATCGAACCTGCAACTAGCCCTTAGGAGGGGCTCGTTATATCCATTTAACTAAGGAGACAGCGGCGCGCAGTATAACGCGTTTCCAGCCGCAGATTAAGCACTTACCTGCCTGACTGCTGATTTTGTCAGCAATTTCTTGCAACTTTGCCTCTTTTTTCAGGTTTCTTTAGCGATGTTGATGGCTAAAGCTCACTACTTCAGTGGTCCATTTTGCGGAAAATTGCGCTGGATCAATATCCGCATATTCACTGAGGATTATGTTAGTGAGACGTAAATCAAACCCCTGTTTCGCTCAATCCTGAAAGGAGTAAGACTATGTCTGCTAAGCTCTCGCTTGCTGTTCTTATCGTGGTCTGGCTGGGCTATATCGTGTTTGCTGGTTCTTATTACGCTAAGACATTTGCCCTGTTCGGCTAGGCATACAGTATCTGTCGGCAACGGGCCATTAACGCCCCTTGCCGGTTTTTTGCAGTGGCGAATAGTGTTTCAGTGTGCCATTACTTTTCCCGCTATTAACCCTCACTTCCGCCTTTTTAGCATTCACCTATCCTCTGGCAGTTCCAGTGTTTTTCCTTTAACGTCATGGCGTTTAAGGCTTCAGAAATGTAACTAACTTTCAGATTAAGCGTAACAAACTTTTAACTATGGCTTTTTTTTGCAGCGGTGGCAGAGGCTGACGGGCATAATGCAGCTTGATATGGCGTTTCGCTTCAGGCTTAGGCTGCGATGTCCTGATTTCCTGTGGTACTATTTCACTCATCATTAACAAGTGTGGCCTTAGATCCGATGCTGGAAGCCAACAATCTGACCTGTGTGCGTGATGAACGGACGTTGTTCAGCGAACTCAGTTTTACCGTTTCTGCGGGCGATATTGTCCAGATTGAAGGGGCGAATGGCGCAGGAAAAACGTCACTGCTGCGCATCTTGGCGGGTTTAAGCCGGGCTGAACAAGGTGAGGTGCTCTGGCAGCAACAGTCCATTCGCCAGCAGCGGGAAAGCTTTCATACGGCACTCCTTTACCTCGGGCATCAGCCGGGCGTGAAAGCAGTCTTGACCGCGAGAGAAAATTTGCATTTTTTTCATGCTCAGCATGCGGAAGAGGCCCTCTGGCAGGCACTGGAAGAGGTAGATTTAACCGGTTTTGAAGATGTTGCTGTGGCTCAGCTTTCTGCGGGTCAGCAACGTCGCGTAGCACTGGCAAGGTTGTGGTTAAGCGACGCGCCATTGTGGATCCTTGATGAACCGTTGACGGCAATTGATAAATCCGGCGTAGCTAAGTTAATAGCATTGTTTAACCGTCATGCTGATAGCGGTGGTGCGGTGATCCTGACCACCCATCAGGAATTACCGGCAATTGAACGCACCGTGCGCAAAATTCGTCTTGCTGCCTCGGAGGGCGTCTGATGTTTTGGCGCGTTCTGAAGCGCGAACTGCGCATTGCTTTTCGCAGCGGAGCGGAAATTATCAACCCACTGTGGTTTTTCCTGATAGTCATCACGCTGTTTCCTTTAGGGATCGGGCCTGAACCGCAACTGCTGACCCGCATTGCCCCGGGTATTGTCTGGGTCGCGGCGCTGCTTTCTTCGTTGCTGGCGCTGGAACGTCTGTTTCGTGATGATTTTCTTGATGGTTCACTGGAGCAGCTACTACTGTTACCCACGCCGTTGCCGATAACCGTATTAGGCAAAGTGGCTGCCCACTGGATGGTCACGGGCCTGCCGCTGTTGCTGCTTTCTCCGCTGGCAGCCTTGCTGCTCTCGGTTGATTTTGCCAGTTGGCGCGCCATTGCGCTGACATTGCTACTGGGTACGCCGACGCTGAGTTTCCTGGGATCCATCGGTGTAGGGCTGACGGTGGGGCTGCGGCGGGGCGGCGTGTTATTAAGTTTGCTGATATTACCGCTAGCGGTGCCGGTATTGATTTTCGCCAGTGCGGCGATCGATGCGGTGGGAATGGGGCTGCCGATCGACGGTTATCTGGCCATTCTTGGCGCGATGCTGGCAGGGAGCGCGACCCTGGCGCCTTTTGCAACAGCAGCCGCGCTACGTATCAGCGTGCATTGACAGATGACGGATTAAAAGCGCCATAACGCTTTTTCTTTTTATGTGAGCAAAATAACAATGTGGAAATGGTTACATCAACTGGGCAAGCCCGATCGGCTGTACCGCTTATGTGGTCAACTGGTGCCCTGGTTCGCGGTGTCAGGCATTGTGACGCTGCTGTTGGGCTGGATTTGGGGATTTGGGTTTGCGCCAGCCGACTATCAGCAGGGCAACAGCTACCGCATTATGTATATCCATGTGCCAGCCGCCATGTGGTCAATGGGGGTCTATGCGTCAATGGCGATAGCGGCTTTTATGGGTCTGGTCTGGCAGTGGAAAAGTGCGGATCTCGCCGCTGCCGCCATGGCTCCCGTTGGCGCGGTTTTTACCTTTATTGCGTTGGTCACCGGGGCTGCCTGGGGAAAACCGATGTGGGGCACCTGGTGGGTTTGGGACGCACGGCTCACTTCTGAGCTGGTACTGCTGTTCCTTTATATGGGCGTTATCGCACTCTATAACGCCTTTGATGATCGTCGGGTTGCGGGGCGTGCAGCGGGGATCCTGATCCTTGTCGGCATCGTCAATTTGCCGATCATTCACTACTCAGTGCAGTGGTGGAACACTCTCCATCAGGGCTCTTCCGGTATTCTGCAACAGGCTATTGACCCCAGCATGCGCACACCGTTGCGTTGGGCGATCCTGGGTTACCTGTTGGTCTTTGTCTCCCTGACGTTGATGCGCTTGCGTAACCTTATTCTGTTCACTGAACGCCACCGTCCGTGGGTGGCCGAAATGGCCGCAAAGGGAGGGCGTAAGGCATGACACCCGCTTTCTCATCCTGGCAGGAATTCTTCGCGATGGGCGGTTACGCCTTTTATGTTTGGTTGGCGGTGGCCTGCACACTGGTTGCCATGGGGGGGCTGCTATTGCATACCATTATTCAGCGTCAGCGGTTGCTGGGTGATATCCGCCAGCGTCAATCACGGGAACGCCGTATTCGTGCGGCAAAAACAAAAAAAGTCGCCAGTGAAACGGCAGGAGAGTCACAGTGAATAGCCGTCGTAAAAATCGCCTGATTCTGGTGCTCGCGGTATTGGTCGGTCTCGGTCTGGCGACTTCTTTAGTGATGTATGCGCTGCGTTCGAACATTGACCTGTTCTATACCCCCAGTGAAATTTTGAACGGCAAGGGCGAGAACCATGAAAAGCCGGAGCCAGGTCAGCGTCTGCGTGTTGGCGGCATGGTGATGCCAGGCAGCGTGAAGCGCGATCCGAAGACTCTGCAGGTCTTTTTCAAATTGTATGATGCTAAAGGCGTGATCAGTGTCAGTTATCTCGGCATCTTACCTGATCTGTTTCGTGAAGGGCAGGGGGTAGTGGCACAAGGTGTGCTGGAGGATGGCGACCTGGTCAACGCCAAAGAAGTGCTGGCGAAGCACGATGAAAAATATACGCCGCCGGAAATTGAGGATGCGATGAAGCAAAACCATAAAGTGCCGTCGTCGGCTTACCAGACGGCTCCACAGGGAGGTCAGTCATGATACCGGAAATCGGGAGTTTCCTGTTATGTCTGGCGTTGGCGCTGTCATTGCTGCTAAGTGTTTATCCCTTGTGGGGCGCCGCCCGACAGGACCGACGGTTGATGGGGCTGGCCCGTCCGCTGAGCTATGCGCTGTTTGCCTGCATTCTCGCGGCTTTCATGGTACTGGTTCATGCGTTTGTGGTGAATGATTTTAGCGTGGCTTATGTGGCGGCCAACGCCAATACGTTATTACCGGTCTGGTATCGTATTGCCGCGACATGGGGCGCTCACGAAGGATCCCTGTTACTGTGGCTGTTACTGCTCAGTAGCTGGACGCTGGCGGTGGCGTTGTTCAGCCGCGGGATGCCGCTGGATTCCATCGCTCGCGTGTTAGCGGTTATGGGAATGATCAACCTCGGCTTCCTGCTATTTATCACCTTAACGTCTAACCCATTTACCCGTACGTTGCCGGACTTCCCGATTGACGGCAGTGATCTTAATCCGATGTTGCAGGATATCGGCCTGATCTTCCATCCCCCCTTGTTGTACATGGGGTACGTCGGTTTCTCGGTGGCGTTTGCTTTCGCCATCGCATCGTTGATGGCGGGACGACTGGATACGGCCTGGGCGCGCTGGTCACGTCCCTGGACGACGGCAGCGTGGATCTTTCTGACCATCGGTATTGTGTTGGGCTCGGTCTGGTCCTATTACGAGCTGGGCTGGGGCGGCTGGTGGTTCTGGGATCCGGTTGAAAATGCCTCCTTTATGCCATGGCTGGTAGGCACCGCACTGATCCACTCGCTGGCGGTGACTGAAAAGCGCGGGACCTTCAAAGCCTGGACGGTGTTGCTGGCGATCACCGCATTTTCTCTCAGCCTGCTGGGGACTTTCCTGGTGCGTTCAGGGGTGCTTATCTCCGTGCACTCATTTGCTTCCGATCCGTCACGCGGCATGTTTATCCTCGCTTTCCTGGTGATTGTTATTGGTAGCTCATTGCTGCTGTACGCCATCAAAGGCAGTAAGGTGCGCAGTCGGGTGCAAAACGAAATCTGGTCTCGCGAAACCTTCCTGTTGGGGAATAACATTCTACTGATTGCCGCCATGTTGGTGGTGCTGCTGGGGACGCTATTACCGTTGGTGCATAAGCAGCTTGGTCTGGGCAGTATCTCCATCGGTGAACCATTCTTTAATACGCTGTTCACCTGGCTGATGGCGCCGTTGGCGCTGATGTTGGGGATCGGGCCGCTGGTGCGCTGGCGTCGTGATCAACCGCAGAAGCTGTGGAAGCGGTTAGCCGTGGCATTGGTGGCGACGCTGCTTTTGTCAATAGTGTTGCCACACCTGCTGCAGGACCGCATTGAAGCGATGACGGTAGTGGGCCTGTTGATGTCGATTTGGGTCATTTTCCTGACGCTGATGGAGTTACATGAGCGTGCTACCCACCGTCACCGTTTTTTTGCCGGATTGCGCCATCTGTCGCGTAGTCACTGGGGCATGGTGCTGGGGCATCTGGGCGTGGCGGTTACCGTCATCGGTATCGCTTTTAGCCAGAATTATAGTGTGGAGCGCGATGTGCGCATGCGTCCAGGCGATTCGGTTGATCTCCACAACTACCATTTTACCTTCCGCGATGTGCATAACCTGCAGGGACCGAATTATAGCGGTGGCGTGGGAGTCATTGACGTCACGCGCAACGGCAAACATGAAGCGACGCTGTATGCGGAAAAACGCTATTACAGCGTAGCGCATACCATGATGACTGAAGCCGCTATTAGCGGGGGCTTCACTCGCGATCTCTATGCCGCATTGGGTGAAGAGCTGGAAGATCACTCATGGGCGGTACGACTTTATTACAAACCTTTTGTGCGCTGGATCTGGCTTGGTGGCGTGTTTATGGCGGTAGGCGGTATTTTCTGTCTGCTTGATCCGCGTTACCGCTCACGCAAGAAAGCGCAAAAGGAGCTGGTATCATGAATAAAAAAATCCTTTATATTCCGCTGGTGTTGTTTTTGCTGTTGGCCGCCGCGCTGATGTGGCAACTGACCCGTAATGCTCACGGTGATGATCCGACCTTGTTGGAATCCGCGCTGGTGGGAAAACCCGTCCCGGTTTTCAAGCTGGAATCCCTCGATCAACCAGGCAAAATTTACGATCAGTCGGCGCTGATCGATGGCAAGCCGTTACTGCTTAATGTCTGGGCGACCTGGTGTCCGACGTGCCGTGCCGAGCACCAGTATTTGAATACCCTGGCGACAAAAGGCGTACGGGTGGTCGGCCTGAATTATAAGGATGATCGCGAGAAGGCGATTAACTGGCTCAACTCACTCGGCAATCCTTATGCCATGAGCCTGTATGATGGTGACGGCATGCTGGGACTTGACCTGGGTGTCTACGGCGCTCCGGAAACGTTCCTGATTGATGGCAAAGGGATAATTCGTTACCGCCATGCTGGCGATATGAATGAGCAGGTGTGGAACAGCGAAGTGAAGCCATTGTGGGAGAAATATAGCAAGGAGGCAGGAGCTTGAAACGCAGCATAATTATTGTGTTCAGCACGCTGTTGTTTGCTTTCAGCGCGTTGGCTGACAATATCGATACTTACAAATTCTCTTCAGTGGATCAAGAGCAGCAATATCGCCATCTCACCGAGTCGCTACGTTGTCCGAAGTGTCAAAACAACAGCATTGCCGATTCTAACGCGATGATCGCCGGTGACATGCGCCTCAAAGTCTATGAGTTACTGCAAAGTGGTCAGACACCGGATGAGGTGAAAGCCTATATGGTTGCACGCTACGGCAACTTTGTGACCTATGAACCCCCGCTGTTGCCTTCCACACTGATCCTTTGGGCGGGTCCGGCGTTATTTGTCATCGTTGGCGCGTTGGTGATTATCCTGCGCAGCAGAAAACGTCAGCCGTCTGAGGCTGAGCTGGATGCGGAGCAGCAGGCACGGCTCGATGAGCTGCTAAAAAATAATGGGAAGCAATCATGAGTGGATTCTGGTTCATCATCCTGGCACTGCTGATGGTGGCAAGCGCAGTGCTGCTGATTGCTGGTGGACGTAAACATCGTTCAGTGGCCGCTGATCGCGATACACTTAACAAAACGTTTTATCGTCAGCGTCTCCAGGAACTGGAGCATGATGAACAACAAGGCATTGTTGGCGAACGTGCGGAAATGATCCGTGAATTGCAGCAAACGTTATTGCTGGATATTCCCCAGGACGAACAGATTGTTGAGCGCAACGTTAGCCGTTGGGTGCTGTTGCCGGGGGTTATCGTTATTTTCGTTGTCAGTTTGGGCTTTTATTTTAAAACCGGCGGTCTGGTTCAGGTCATGGCCTGGCAGCAGGCGCAAAATGATCTTCCCGCGCTACGGGCGCAGCTCATGGATCCCCAGGCAAAACCATTGAGCATGGACGAACTGGCGCGGCTGGGACTGGGGATTCGAACTTCACTGCAGGATGATCCGCAGAACGTCAATGACTGGTTAATGCTTGGTCGTATCGGAATGGTGCTGAACAACGCAGCGACTGCGACTCAGGCTTTTCAGCGTGCGATGCAATTGGCGCCGAATAACCCAGAAGTAAAGTTGAGCTATGCTGATGTGCTGACCCGTTCGCAAGACCCGGAAGACAATCGTCAGGCAAGCGTGATGCTCAATCAAATGATCAAGACGGATGGCACTAATTTGCGGGTGCTCGGCCTGTTAGCATTTAATGCTTTTAGCCAACAGAATTACGCTCAGGCGATAGACACCTGGCAAAAGATGTTACAATTGTTACCGGCTGACGATAAGCGTACATTGATGATCCAGCGCAGTATTGAGCAGGCGAAGACGGCGTCAGGTCAGCAGAACAGTCATCTGAGTTTGACCGTTCAACTGGCTCCGGGGGCAGAAAAAATGTTACCCGATGGCGGAGTATTGTATATTTCCGTCACCGACGGCGCTTCTCCGGTTCCGGTAGCGGTGAAAAAGCTGCCGTTAAGTCATTTTCCTTTATCACTGACGTTGGATGACAGCAATGCGATGATGCCGAGTCGTCTGCTTTCCGCGCAGCATCAGGTTCAGGTGCGTGTGCGTATTTCGCGTGATGGCAGTGCCAATCCTCAGTCCGGCGACTGGTTTGGCCTCAGTGCCGTTACGCCTTTTGATGGTCATCAACAACTGACAGTTGAGATTAACCAACAACAGCCATGAGCGATTTATACTTCAATACAGGGAGACAGATATGAGCTACCGCGTGATGGGCGTTACGCTTGCCAGCGTACTGCTGATCGGCTGTGCCAGTTCTAAGACGGCAGACCAGCCTCAGGGAAGGTCCGATCCGCTTGAAGGCTTTAACCGTTCAATGTTCAACTTCAATTATAATGTGTTGGATCCCTACGTGGTGCGCCCTGTGGCGGTTGCCTGGCGTGATTATGTCCCGGCTCCTGCCCGTACCGGATTGAGCAATTTTCTTGGTAATCTGAGTGAACCGTCCACGATGGTGAACTATTTTATTGAGGGCAAGCCTTACAAAGCGATGATCCATTTCAACCGCTTTTTCCTGAATACTATTCTGGGGATGGGTGGCTTCATTGACGTGGCTGGTATGGCGAATCCTAAACTGGCGAAGGAAGAACCACGTCGGTTCGGTAGCACTCTGGGCCATTATGGTGTTGGTTACGGTACTTATGTCCAGTTGCCGGTCTACGGCAATTTTACCCCACGTGAAGATGTGGGCGGCCTGGTGGATGACCTTTATGCACCGCTGGGCTGGCTGACCTGGTGGATGTCGATTGGGAAATGGACATTGGAAGGGGTGGAAACGCGTGCGCAGTTGCTGGACAGCGATGCGATTCTGCGTAATTCCAAGGATCCTTATGCCTTTGTTCGTGCGGCTTACTTCCAGCGTCATGATTTCCTTGCCAGCGATGGTAAGTTGATCCCGCAGGAGAATCCGAATGCGGCGGCTATCCAGGACGATCTGAAAGATATCGATTCAAATTAAGGATTTCTTTCCATTAACAAAGGCCGGTCAGATGACTGGCCTTTGGTATTTTTGTCACCTCAAAACGTGTAGTTAAAACCCGCGCCATACAGCCAGGCTGTACCGGTTGAGCGGAAGGTATAAGGGCCTTCTTTAATCGTCACACGCTGCCCATGCATATAAGAAATACCCAGGTCAATTGAGGCATGTTGGTTGAAGGCATAGGAAACGCCGGTGCTTAGCCACAGGCGATCCTGATCCGGGATGGAAATCGATCGTTTGTCGGCCGGAACGGGGCTGTCATCAAAGGCGATGCCCGCGCGGAACGTCCAGTTATCATCATAGAAGTACGAAGTGCCCAGTGCGATGCGCCAGGCGTCCTTGTAGCTCTCATCTTTATAGAACAAGGTCTGTCCGTGGTGACTGGTCGCTTTTAGCTGTTGGAACTGGCTCCAGGTGGTATAGGTCAGACTGTAGTGAATTGCCCATTGCGGGGCTACCCGATGATAACCGGAAACTTCCCACATTTCCGGCAGATTCAGGGTCAGGGAACCAGGGATCGTTGAACCGTTGGTACCATACGGTAACCCGAGATTCATTGCCTGGTTGAACGGGTTGATATAGCCTGGAATACTGCTTTTATAGTCGCCATCAAAGTCGACTTTAACTTCTGAGCGGTAGCTAAAGCCGAAGCGGTTATTTTTATCCACTTCATACAGGACTCCGGCGTTCCAGCCATAGCCCCACTCACTGCCTTTCAGATGCGCAATCTGCGTATTGGCAGGCATCGCTAATGCTTTACCTGACTCACCGGCATAACGTGCTATTTTCGCGCGTCCATAGACGGCGTCGAAACCAACACCAATGCTGACGTGCTGATTAAGGCGATAGGCGGTACTAAGCTTAAAATTAACGGTTTGTAGGTCTGTTTTACCCGCATAAGGGCCGGCAGCGTAATTCTGGCTGAATTCAGTCGCCAGACCATAATTCGAACTCGCTGAAGCACCAAGCCACCACCGGTCGTTGACCGGCTGCACGTAATGGATATCCGGTACCCACTGGGTTGGCGCGATATTATGGGCTTTCAGGCTCTGACCGGAAACGTGGGTCCCGTCAATATTCACCTCGGGATCAATAAACACTGCGCCCACTGAGAACATCGGGCGGTTCATCAGGGCCATGGTCGCCGGGTTGCGGCTGGCGGATGCCGCCGTATCACCCATTGCACCTTCACCTGAATAGGCCCGGCCTAAGCCGATGGTGGAAAATTCGTTAAGTTGAAAGCCAGCGGCGAAAAGGTCCGGAGAAACTAATACCATTGCTGATGCGAGTACCGATGGTGTAAGCCGGTTTTTATGGATCATGACCGCAACCTCATTATTTGATTTTTATTAATGCCGTTACGTTGCGTAACAAATGAGCGAAAAGATCAGGGGCTGAGATAAAGCAAACAAATCAGACCAGTGCTCCCATTATAGGTCTGACCAGTTAAATTGTTTCAATAATGTTTATAAAATATTTCTAAAATGATCCAAGAAAGGAGATCTACATAACAAAAAGCACTGGGTTCACAGAGGGCCTCACAGGGCTGATTTGTTTCAGATCAATTTTTATTGTGATATTCGTCAGTTAATGGTGCTTATTCACGCAATCACCGGACAACTTATTTTCTCCAGCGTAAACTGTGAGCAACCTGTTAATCGAGCGCCTGCGCGTTTTGCGTCGGCAAAATGGAGGATCTTATGACTCATGCCATTAAAAAATGCAGCGCGAATGAAACCGCTGCCTGCTGCTGTGTGGATGTTGGAACCATTATGGACAATACCGACTGCACGGCTTCATGGAATCAGCTGTATGCTAATCGCCAGCAGGCGGAAGCGATGCTGGAGCAACTGACGGCAAAAGCCCGTCAGGTCGAATCCGAGCCGTGTGAGATTAATGCACGTCTGACAGAACAACCGGAAGGCGTTCTGTTGGCGGTGGATTTTACTTTCAGCTGCCAGGCTGAAACGATGATTTTCCAGCTCGGCCTGCGTTAATCCCTGTACACCGGCAATGAGTGGGGTCACCCGCTCATTGTTACGTAAAGCGTGTTTGTTCTCGCATTTTTCTGCCTCTCTCCGTGCAAAATGTAAAAATCTGGTTAACATTAAACAGGTCAGACCTCTTTGGCCCGCGATACCGTTTTCCAATTTTTTACAGGTGATAAGAATGCGTAAAGCATTACCTTTGCAGACTGGACAGGGCGCTCGTATTGCCATTACTCATGGTTTACGCACTCCTTTTGCTCGCCAGTCGACCGATCTGCAGGGGATCCCCGCCGTGGAACTGGGCCGCATGGTGGTCAGTGAACTCCTGGCCCGCAGTGAGATCCCGCCAGAAGTGATTGAGCAGTTGGTCTTTGGTCAGGTGGTGCAAATGCCGGAAGCACCCAACATTGCACGAGAAATCGTGCTTGGCAGCGGCCTCAGTGTGCATACCGATGCCTATAGTGTTAGCCGCGCCTGTGCGACCAGCTTTCAGGCGGTGGCTAATGTGGCGGAAAGTTTGTTGGCCGGAACCATTCAGGCCGGTATGGCCGGGGGCGCGGATTCTTCCTCTGTTTTGCCCATTGGCGTCAGTAAAAAGCTGGGGCGCGTGCTGGTCGATCTCAGCAAAGCCAGAACCTTCTCGCAGAAAATGAAACTGCTCAGCCAACTGCGCCCACGTGATTTGTTGCCAGTACCGCCTGCCGTGGCTGAATACTCAACGGGTTTACGGATGGGAGACACCGCGG
Source organism: Erwinia endophytica (assembly GCF_009295515.1). Classification (GTDB taxonomy): domain Bacteria; phylum Pseudomonadota; class Gammaproteobacteria; order Enterobacterales; family Enterobacteriaceae; genus Erwinia; species Erwinia endophytica. The sequence goes on from NZ_RQVV01000024.1 coordinate 40,191, forward strand.
AGCAAATGGCGAAAAGCTACAGTATTACTCGCGAGCAGCAGGATGCACTGGCGCATCGTTCCCATCAGCGAGCGACCCGAGCCTGGGAAGAGGGACGACTGACCGGGGAAGTGATGACTGCTTTTGTGCCGCCGTGGCGCAACGCGCTGGAAAGGGACAATAACCTGCGGCCACAATCGAGGCTGGAAGATTACGCCAGACTGCGTCCTGCCTTTGATCGTAAACACGGTACGGTCACTGCAGCTAACAGCACGCCGCTAACCGATGGTGCAGCCGTGGTGGTGTTGATGACCGAGTCCCGGGCGAAATCGCTGGGAATTGTGCCATTGGGGTATCTGCGCAGCTATGCCTTTACCGCAATATCGGTCTGGCAAGACATGTTACTGGGGCCGTCTTTCGCCTCGCCGCTGGCGCTGGATCGCGCTGGAATAACCCTGAACGACCTGGCATTGATTGATATGCATGAGGCGTTTGCTGCCCAGACATTGGCTAACATGCAGCTATTTGCCGATGCACGTTTTGCCCGCGAGGTACTGAACCGTGGTCACGCGTTAGGGGAAATCAATCAAGAGAAATTTAATGTACTGGGCGGTTCGATAGCCTACGGTCATCCTTTTGCCGCCACGGGGGCCCGAATGATCACTCAGACACTCAATGAGCTACGCCGTCGCGGGGGAGGGCTGGGATTGGTCACCGCCTGTGCGGCAGGTGGTTTGGGAGCGGCAATGGTGCTGGAGGTCGAATGATGGATCTGCAATCGGCATTCACGTTCACTATGCGGCCGGATAACGTCGGGGTGATCACTGTTGATACGCCTGATGAGAAAATGAATACGCTGAAGGCTGCGTTTGCCGGGCAAATTCGGCAAGTGATTGCCGGGGCGCGTCGCTATCCACACCTGGCCGGGCTGGTGATTATTTCCGGCAAGCCGGACTCTTTTATCGCGGGCGCGGATATCGCTATGATTGACGCCTGTGCTTCAGCCCAGGAAGCAGAAGAACTTGCCTGCCAGGGCCAGCAAGTGATGTCAGAGATTGCTGCGCTTTCTGTTCCAGTGGTTGCCGCCATTCACGGCGCTTGCCTGGGAGGAGGGTTGGAACTGGCGCTGGCCTGCCATCAGCGGGTTTGCTCGTTGGATGATAAAACCCGTCTGGGCTTGCCGGAAGTGCGCCTGGGACTGTTGCCCGGTTCTGGCGGTACGCAGCGATTACCCCGTCTGATTGGCGTTTCTGGTGCGTTGGAGATGCTACTGACGGGGAAAACATTACGGGCTGAGCAGGCGTTAAAAATAGGTCTGGTGGAGGATGCCGTACCACAGTCGATTTTGCTGGAAACGGCGGTAAAGATGGCACGGGCGGGATACCATCCACACAAAACTCTGCCGCTGCGTGAGCGGTTACTGAATACGTCGGCAGGACGGACGTTGCTGTTTATGCTGGCGACTAAACGGAGTCAGGCTAAAACCCGCGGCAACTATCCCGCCACACAAAAAATCCTGTCGGTGGTAAACACGGGTTTGCAGCGGGGAGATAGCGCGGGTTATGCCGCTGAAGCGAAAGCGTTCGGACAGTTAGCGATGACGCCGGAGTCTGCTGCGCTGCGCAGCATTTTCTTTGCTACCACGGCAATGAAGAAAGCGCTCGGGGCTGGCGCGATACCGCGGGAGATTAAAACGGTCGGTGTGTTGGGCGGTGGACTGATGGGGGGCGGGATCGCGTTTGTTACCGCGACCTACGGTAAACTGCCGGTGCGTATCAAAGACATCAACACGGCAGGCATTAACCGTGCGCTGAAATACAGTTGGGATTTGCTGAGCAAAAATGTGCAGCATCGCCGCATGACGCCGATGCAAAGGCAGCAGCAGATGGCGTTGATCAGTGGCGGCATGGATTATCAGGGTTTTCATCAGCGTGATGTCATTATCGAAGCGGTGTTTGAAGATCTCTTACTCAAGCAACAAATGATAGCGGAAGTGGAAGCTCATACTTCCGCACAGACCATTTTCGCCTCGAATACTTCTTCGTTATCCATTGGCGATATTGCCGCTAATGCCCAACGTCCGCAGAATGTTATCGGGCTGCACTTTTTCAGCCCGGTGGACAAAATGCCGCTGGTCGAGGTTATCCCTCATACCCGCACCAGTGCTGAAACCATTGCCACTACAGTTGCGCTGGTGAAGAAACTGGGGAAAACGCCGGTGGTGGTAGCAGACAAAGCCGGGTTCTATGTGAATCGTATTTTAGCCCCTTATATTAATGAGGCGATGCGCTGCCTGCTGGAGGGGGAACCCATTGAGACTATCGACCCCGCCTTGCTGGATTTTGGTTTCCCCGTGGGGCCAATCCAACTGCTGGATGAGATCGGTATCGATATCGGCGCGCATATCATGCCCGTGCTGGAGAAGGCCTGGGGAGCACGTTTCAGCGCGCCTGAAGCCTTTAATGCAGTGCTGAATGATAACCGTAAGGGCAAGAAAAATGGTCGGGGTTTCTATTTATATGACCGTAAAAAAACAGGCAGAAAAAAGTCGGTGGATACCCGCATCTACCGGTTGCTGAACATCACGCCGACGCGTCATCTGGGGAGCGATAATATCATTCAGCGCTGCGTGATGATGATGTTGAACGAAGCAGCAAGAACGCTGGATGAAGGCGTGATCAGTTCCGCGCGCGAGGGTGATATTGCGGCTGTCTTTGGCATGGGTTTTCCGCCGTTTCTGGGGGGGCCGTTTCGCTATATGGATCGACTCGGCGCGGCCCAGGTCGTGAATACGTTAGCGTTGTTGACGCAATCACAGGGCGATCGTTTTATCCCCTGTGAGCGCCTGCGACAGATGGCCCATTCCCAGGACACTTTTTACAAATGAGTGTCTAAGCATCATAGCCATGATGATTCAGGGGGTTAGATTTTATCCTTCCAAAAGGGGATATCGTACTGTTCTGGAAAGTGGTTATTTAGTAAACAATCGGTTGACTATACTCAAGGCATTGGGGTACAACACCACGTTCATTCACTGAATGAAGAGTCGGAAAGCGGTTTTTTCTGGCGTTTTTGTTTAACAACAGCGGTGCATTATGCAAGTTTTCATTATGCGTCACGGCGATGCGGCTTTAGATGCAGCCAGTGATTCAGTCAGACCTCTGACTCATTGCGGCTGTGATGAATCACGCCAGATGGCGAATTGGCTCAACGGCCAGGCAGTCGATATTGAGCGAGTGTTGGTCAGCCCTTATCTGCGGGCTGAGCAAACGCTGGCAACGGTGCGTGAAGCGTTGACGCTGCCGGATGGACAGGATGTTCTGCCGGAGCTGACGCCGGGCGGCGACCCTGCGCTGGTGGCCTGCTATTTGCAGGTATTGGCGAAAGAAGGGGTTAAATCGGTGCTGGTCATTTCCCATCTCCCACTGGTGGGCTATTTGGTTTCTGAGCTTTGCCCACAGGAAGCACCGCCGATGTTTGCCACTTCCGCCATTGCCTGCATCGACTATGATGCAGAAAACGCCAGTGGTACGCTTGAATGGCACATCAGTCCTGCAAAGCTGGCTAAAGCGATGTAGTTTCTGCGCGGGCCGGTTTCCCGGCCCCCCTCTTAAGGGAGTTCCGGCGGTTGCCATTCTTCCACTTCAATCAGTACCAGCAGTGCGGCATCTCCGCCGAACAACCTGGGCGCCTGATGAAAAGCCATCACCAGCGGATGCTGTGCCAGCCACAGTGGGGTTTGTTGCTTCAGCACATGCTTACCGTGGCCGTGCATGACGCTGGCGCAAAAGATGTGTTCACGACGACAGGCGGCAATCAGCGCACCCAGTTCCTCTTTCGCCTGTTTCTGTGTTAAGCCATGCAAATCCAGAAAAATCTCGGGCGTATAGTCACCACGGCGTAGCTTTTTCAACTCATAATGGCTGGCGTCACTGCGGACGTAACGCACCGGACCGTCGTCCGCCAGCAGTGGCTGGAATTCATCGGAAAAATAGTGGCTGGCGTTCATTTGTTCAGACAACAGGCGCTTTTGCGGCACAGCCGTTATTTTTTTGCGTATCGGTTTAGGGACAATGGTGTCCTGAGTCAGCTTGCGGGTATCGCTCATCAGTCCGCGGAACAGAGCTTTATCTTCGGCGCTTAAGGGGTTTTTTTTACTCATCTCATTCTCCTTGCGGCACCGACTTAAGTTATCAGCCATCCAGTTTACCCTGGCTTTTCCTGTCAGATAAACAAATGTCAGCTTTTTCACGCTGCTGCGCTGAATTATCGTCAGCTTCATGGCAAACTAACGACCGAGTTAAGTTTGGCCTGTGGAGGGCGCTTTGGACAAAATTTTCGTCGATGAGGCAGTCAGCGAGCTGCATACCATTCAGGATATGCTGCGCTGGTCGGTTAGCCGTTTTGCTGCCGCCGATCTCTGGTATGGACACGGCACGGATAACCCCTGGGACGAAGCGGTTCAGTTGGTGCTGCCCACGCTCTATCTGCCGCTGGATATTCCGGAAGATATGCGTACCGCGCGCCTGACTTCCAGTGAGCGCCACCGTATCGTCGAGCGGGTTATTCGCCGTATTAACGAGCGTATCCCTGTCGCCTATATGACCAATAAAGCGTGGTTCTGCGGCCATGAATTTTACGTCGATGAGCGAGTACTGGTGCCCCGATCACCCATTGCTGAGCTGATCAACGAACGTTTTGCGGGCATTCTGCCACATGAGCCCGGGCTTATTCTGGATATGTGTACCGGCAGTGGTTGTATCGGCATTGCCTGTGCTTATGCTTTCCCTGCTGCTGAAGTTGACGTGGTGGATATCTCCGCTGATGCGCTGGCGGTCGCTGAGCAAAATATTGATGCGCACGGCATGCAACACCATGTCACGCCAATCCGTGCTGACTTGTTCCGCGAGTTACCGAAAACACCTTATGATCTGATCGTCACCAATCCACCTTATGTGGATGAGGACGATATGGATGATCTGCCCGGTGAATACCGCCACGAACCGGTGTTGGGCCTGGCTGCGGGCAGTGATGGTCTGAAACTGGTACGCCGTATTCTTGCCTGTGCGCCGGACTACCTCAGTGAAGATGGGGTGCTGATTTGCGAGGTGGGTAATAGCATGGTGCATATGGTGGAGCAGTATCCTGACGTGCCGTTTACCTGGCTGGAATTTGCCAATGGCGGCGACGGAGTCTTTATGCTGACTCGTCAGCAGATTGTTGATGCACAGCACCACTTCCGCATTTATAAAGATTAAAAATCAGAGGATTACATGGCTGGTAATACAATTGGACAACTCTTTCGCGTCACCACTTTTGGTGAATCCCATGGTGTGGCGTTGGGCTGCATTGTTGATGGTGTCCCGCCGGGGATCCCGTTGACGGAAGCTGATTTGCAGCATGATCTTGATCGCCGCCGACCAGGGACGTCGCGTTATACCACGCAACGTCGCGAACCGGATCAGGTGAAAATTCTTTCCGGCGTGTTTGAAGGCGTTACCACAGGCACCAGTATTGGCCTGCTGATTGAAAATACCGATCAGCGCTCGCAGGATTACAGTGCGATCAAAGACCTGTTCCGTCCCGGACACGCGGATTACACCTACGAGCAGAAATATGGCCTGCGTGACTATCGTGGCGGCGGGCGCTCTTCCGCGCGTGAAACGGCGATGCGGGTGGCCGCTGGCGCGATTGCCAAAAAATACCTTGAGATGAAATATGGCATTAAAGTACGCGGTTATCTGGCACAGATAGGCGATGTGGTTTGTGAACTGAAGGACTGGGAGCAGGTTGAACAGAACCCGTTCTTCTGTCCGGATGTGAGCAAAATCGAGGCGCTGGATGAACTGATGCGTACGCTGAAGAAAGAAGGGGACTCGATCGGTGCGAAAGTCACGGTGCTGGCCGAACAGGTGCCGGTTGGCCTGGGCGAACCGGTCTTTGATCGTCTGGATGCTGATCTGGCCCATGCGCTGATGAGCATCAACGCGGTGAAAGGTGTGGAAATTGGCGATGGTTTTGCAGTAGTTAACAAACGTGGCAGTGAACACCGTGATGAAATCCGTGCTGATGGCTTCCAGAGCAACCATGCGGGTGGCATCCTCGGAGGCATCAGTACCGGACAGAGCATTCTGGCGACCATTGCCATGAAACCCACCTCCAGCATTACGGTTCCGGGTAAAACCATCAACCGTTTCGGCGAAGAAGTTGAGATGATCACTAAAGGCCGTCACGATCCCTGCGTGGGGATCCGCGCGGTGCCGATCGCGGAAGCGATGATGGCTATCGTATTGATGGATCATTTACTGCGCCAGCGGGCCCAGAACGCTGACGTTCATACGGATATTCCTCGCTGGTGATGTCATGAAAAAAATACTGATGGCGCTGGGTGCGCTATTGATCAGCACCTCAGCGCTGGCCGCCACACCGTGGCAGTCCATCCACCAGCCGATAAGTGGTAAGCCGCAGTCCATTGGCTCTTTTGCTAACGGCTGTATTATCGGCGCGCATCCTTTACCCCTGGAAGCGCCGGATTATCAGGTGATGCGCCAGGATCAGCGGCGTTTCTTCGGTCACCCGGATTTGATCCTGTTTATTCAGCGTCTTAGCGATCAGGTACACCATTTACAACTGGGTGAAGTGCTGATCGGCGATATGGGCATGGCGGCAGGCGGCCGCTTCAGCAGCGGTCATGCCAGCCACCAGACCGGCCTGGACGTGGATATCTGGCTACAGTTGCCGAAAACGCGCTGGACGTCAGCGATGTTGCTTAAGCCGCAACCACTGGATTTGGTTTCCGCAGACGGCAAAAATGTCGTGGCTCGTTACTGGCGGCCTGAAATTGACAGCCTGATAAAACTGGCGGCGAAAGATAATGATGTGACACGCATTTTCGTCAATCCGGCGATTAAAAAGCAACTTTGTGCTGATGCTGGCGCCGATCGTGGCTGGTTACGCAAGGTGCGCCCATGGTTTGGTCACCGAGCGCATATGCATGTGCGTCTGCGTTGCCCACCTGGCAGTCTGGAGTGTCAGGATCAACCCGCTCCGCCACCGGGCGATGGTTGCGGCGCCGAATTGCAAAGCTGGTTTGCGCCGCCAAAACCAGGCAAAACTGCCCCGGTAAAACGTGAGCCGCCACCGTTACCGCCTTCCTGCCAGGCTTTACTGGGTGAACATCGGCTTTAGGAACTGAAAGAAAATGGATTGGTTTGTCGTCAGCCCGCAGTGGGTCGGGCTGCTGTTTCTGGTGGCGATGGTGGCGGCGTTTATTGACGCCATTGCTGGCGGCGGCGGATTATTGACGGTTCCCGCACTGTTGTTTGTCGGTCTTTCTCCCGCTCAGGCGCTGGCGACCAATAAATTGCAGGCGGTGGGTGGCTCTTTTTCGGCCAGTCTCTATTTCGTACGGCGCAAAGCGGTCAACCTGCGTGAGCAATGGCTCAACATTGCTATGACGTTTATCGGTGCGGTGACAGGGGCCATCCTGATCCAGCATCTTCAGGCGGGTCTGCTGCGCCAGGTTCTTCCGCTACTGTTGATCGTTATTGGGCTCTATTTCTTACTGATGCCAAAAATTGGCGAAGAAGATCGTCAGCGTCGGCTGCATGGTCTGCCTTTTGCGCTGATCGCCGGTGGCGGTGTTGGTTTTTATGACGGCTTTTTTGGTCCTGGCGCCGGGTCGTTTTATGCGCTGGCGTTTGTCACGCTGTGCGGCTATAACCTGGCGAAATCCACAGCCCATGCCAAAGTTCTTAACTTCACCTCCAACTTCGGCGGTCTGATATTCTTTATGTTTGGCGGTAAGGTTGTCTGGGGAACCGGTCTGGTAATGCTGTTGGGCGCTATTTGCGGGGCCAGACTGGGCGCCCGCATGGTGCTAAGCCGGGGGAAGACGCTGATCCGCCCGATGGTGGTTATCGTTTCAGCCGTGATGAGCGCCAGGTTGTTGTATGACAGCCACGGAGCGGCCATTGCCGCATGGTGCCATCGCCTTTTTGGCTAATAGAAGCCCAGGTGCGCCACGGATTTGGCGCGATATTTTACAGAAGATGAATAATCCATGTGTTCTTCACACCATTATCAGCAACTGATTGATATTTTTGATCGCTGTTTTTTTGCCGATTATCAGACCCGCCTGATTAAAGGCGACGATGAACCGATCTATCTTCCTGCTGATCAGGATGTTAATTACCACCGTGTGGTGTTTGCACACGGTTACTATGCCAGCGCGTTGCATGAAATTTCACACTGGTGCATCGCTGGCGCTGAACGTCGTAAACAGATAGATTTTGGTTACTGGTATTGTCCGGACGGGCGTGATGCCCTGACTCAGAGCCAGTTTGAGGCGGTGGAAGTGAAGCCGCAGGCGCTGGAATGGATGTTTTGTGTTGCTGCCGGGTTTCCCTTCAATGTAAGTTGTGACAATCTCGATGGGGATTTTGAGCCTGATCGCATTGCGTTCCAGCGTAAAGTCCATGCTCAGGTTGTCAGGCAGTTGGAAAAGGGCATTCCTGCCCGGCCGGCTCGTTTTATCGCTGAACTGGGTAAGTACTACTCAACCCCTCCGCTGACGGAGGCACAGTTTCCCTGGCCGGAAGATCTGTGAACCGGGGAACGGATAAGGAATTTTATGATCGATGAATTTGAAGCGCGTATCCTGGCTCTGATCGATGGCATGGTGGACAGCGCCAGTGATGACGAGCTGTTCGCCAGTGGGTATCTGCGTGGACATTTGACGCTGGCGGTGGCCGAGATCGAACAATCTGGCGAGCACACGCCGGAAGCGTTGCAAATTCAGGTGCAGAATAGTTTGCAGAATGCTATCCAGGCTGGGGAGCTTTCTCCTCGTGACCAGGCACTGGTGATCGGGATGTGGGATAACCTGTTTCTGCAGGCGCGTAAATCAGCCTGATGAGCGTCTGAGTCAGGAAACTGACTTCACCGCTTTCCCTTTCAACAATTTCCGCACCCAGTAGCGATTAGGGTGGGTGGCGGCCAGGGTATCCCTGTCCAGAGGGATCGGCTCGTCGCACAGTTCCGCCGCCAGGACTTCCGCCGCCAGCGGGCCGCTGCACAATCCTCTGGAACCCAGCGCTCCCAGCACGAACAGACCTTGATGCACCGGCGCTGCAACGGCTTGTTCTCGCTGAGTCGCCAGGCTGGCATATTGTGCAAGAGTTTGCTGATAGTCGGGCAGCGGACCGATCATCGGCAGATGATCACGTGTTGCACAGCGCACGCCGCAACGGGCGCTTCCTGCACTGACATCCACTTCCTGCGCCCAGTCGGCATCAGGCAGGCAACGAATCAACCGCTGACGATTTTCACGCTGATCATCTTCACGCCAGGCTGTTGAGCTGTCGGCGCGGTGATAGCTGGCACCAATGCAATGATGCTGATTAGCGGGATTAACCGGGGTGAGATAGCCGTCATAGCACAGCACTTGCTTTAGTTTGCCAAGAGCGGGGGTAGAAGGGATGTGACTGACCTGACCGCTCACCGCATAGGCTGGCAGTTTCTCACTTTGTGCAAAAGAAGCCAGCGCATGACCCGTCGCCAGCACCACGTTTTTATGGCTTTGTGGCGGGCGTGCGGCAAAATGCAGTTGCCAGCCTGACGGGGATGGCGTCATGTTTGTCAGTCGGTGTTGCCAGTTCACCGTTAGCCCCTGTTGCTCAGCCAGTTGGAATAGTGCAGGGGTCAGTTGCTCCGGCGACAGCCAGCCTCCCAGTGGATAGGTCATCCCGCCGCAGTGAGTTACTACGCCGCTCAACATTGCTGTTTCTTCAGCGTTCACGCCACGGGCAATCGCTTCAGGCAGGCGCATGGCCAGTAACTGGTTTATTTTGTCACTGCTTTTTTCATCCCAACCCAGTTGTAAGACGCCACACCAGTCATGATCGAAGTTGACCGGCAGCTGGTCATAGAGCCGACGAGCAAAAGTAAACGCCCCCGGGAAGAAGCGGGCCAGTGCGGGATCATGATGGTTAAGCAGAGGATACAACGCCCCCTGGCGATTGCCGGAAGCCCCCTGCGCAGGCCTGTCATCGGCACAGTAAAGGGTGACTTTTTTGCCCCGACGCAACAGGGCGAGTGACAACAGCGCGCTGGCGATCCCGCCACCGATAATAGCGATATCATCTCCCGCGGCAGAAGGGCGTGAATACCACGGCGCCTGTACGGGGATTTCGTCAGATTGTTCAAATACGCCGAAAAGCATCTCGCGTTTCGGGCCAAACCCTTTGCGTTTACTTATCGTAAAACCGGCTTCCTGCAAGCCCCGACGCACCACACCGGCAGAAGTGAACGTTGCCAGCGTACCGCCGGTGCGGGCCATTTTCGCCATACAGGTGAACAGTTCCGGCGTCCACATTTCCGGATTTTTTGCTGGCGCAAAGCCATCAAGAAACCAGGCATCGACCTGTCGATACAGACTGTCATCAAAGGTGTGAATGAGCTGGTTAATATCGCCAAACCACAGGTCGAGCGTCACGCGCCCACCATCCAACAGCAGGCGATGACAGCCAGGCAGGGGAACTGGCCACTGTTTACGCAGCGCGGCAGCATAGTTCTCCAGTTCCGGCCAGCGGGCATGGGCATGAGCCAGATCACTCACATTTAACGGAAATTTCTCACAGCTGATAAAGTGTAAACGCTGTAGCCTGGCATCGGGGTGTGCTGACAGAAAAGCATCAAAAGCCTGCCAGAGCGTTAAAAAATTCAGGCCGGTACCAAAACCGGTCTCCGCAGTGATAAATAATTCGCGGGGATGCGTGTTAAACCGTGCGGGTAAATGATTACCGTCAAGGAACACATAACGCGTCTCTTCCAGGCCATTTTCATTGGAGAAATAGACGTCGCCAAACTCTCGGGATACAGGTGTACCCTGTTCATTCCAGCTCAGTTCAGCATGTTCGATGGAGGTGATTTTCACGGTAAAAGCTCAGTTATCAGGCGATGCCGCGATTGTAACGGTGTGAGTGAGCCCACGCAAATTTACAAAAGTTAACCGCTGATCGGACTTGTTCGGCTTACAACTGTAAGCTAAAGTGCCTGTCGAATCCTAAATATGAGCAGTGAAAGAGGTATTGAATGAAACGTGCAGTGATTACTGGCCTGGGTATCGTTTCCAGCATTGGTAATAACCAAGAGGAAGTCCTCGCGTCGCTGCGTGAAGGGCGCTCCGGCATTACCTTTTCTCAGGAGCTGAAAGATTCCGGCATGCGTAGTCACGTCTGGGGCAACGTCAAACTGTCTAAAGACGAGATCTCCAGCCTCATTGATCGCAAAGTTTTGCGTTTTATGAGCGAGGCGTCCATTTATGCCTATATTTCTATGCTGGAAGCGGTAAAAGACGCCGGACTGAGCGCTGAGCAGTATCAGAACAATCCACGTGTAGGGTTGATTGCCGGTTCCGGCGGCGGTTCGCCATTCAACCAGGCGGCAAGCGTAGATGGTATGCGGGCTAAAGGCCTGCGTGGCGTTGGCCCCTATATGGTGACCAAAGCCATGGCCTCCGGTGTTTCCGCGTGTCTGGCGACACCGTTCAAAATTCACGGTGTGAACTATTCCATCAGTTCCGCTTGTGCCACTTCTGCGCACTGTATCGGCAACGCTGTGGAGCAAATTCAACTGGGTAAACAGGATCTGGTCTTTGCCGGCGGTGGTGAAGAACTGTGCTGGGAAATGTCCTGTGAGTTTGACGCGATGGGCGCACTGTCCACTAAATACAATGAAACACCAGAAAAAGCGTCACGTACCTATGATACCAGCCGTGATGGTTTCGTTATCGCGGGCGGCGGCGGTATGGTGGTGGTTGAAGAGCTGGAGCATGCGCTGGCGCGTGGTGCGCATATTTATGCTGAAGTGGTGGGGTATGGCGCGACGTCGGATGGCGCAGATATGGTTGCCCCGTCAGGCGAAGGCGCGATGCGTTGTATGCGCCAGGCTATGCAGGGTGTTGATACCCCAATCGACTATGTGAACACGCATGGTACCTCGACGCCGGTAGGCGATGTGAAAGAGCTGGGGGCAATCCGCGAAGTGTTCAGCGGCAGTACACCGGCGATGTCCGCCACCAAAGCCATGACCGGTCACTCTCTCGGCGCGGCGGGCGTACAGGAAGCGATTTACTCTCTGCTGATGCTGGAGCATGGCTTTATCGCGCCAAGCATCAACATTGACGAGTTGGACCCGGCGGCGGAAGGTTTGAACATTATTACTAAACCTACCCAACAGCAGTTGAAAACGGTGATGTCCAACAGCTTTGGTTTTGGCGGTACCAACGCCACGCTGGTGATGCGTAAGCTGTAATTACCTTTAACCCCGCTCCCCTGGGGGGGGGCTGGAATGTTAACGCCCACGGCCATTAACTGCGGTGGGCGTTTTTATTTAACAGCCTGTTCCGCAGTGGAATGTTGCCTTAAGTTGTTGCTGAGTCTGTGGTGAGCGGTTGTGATTTTGTGTGCGCTCCAGGTGGGAGTGTGATTGACGCTCGGTTCACTTTCCGCCAGACTTATTTCAGTAATATTTCCCTTCAGCATCGTCACGATGTTGCGTAAGCGTTTAACGTTAACCAACGCACCCTGCCTGTTGTGGTACAACGGGCGTGTATGGGTGCGTCTGTCCGACGGCCCTTACGTTATAACAAGGAGCAACGTGACTCATGTCTTCAATCACACAAGACCGGCCCGCGCAGACGACTCTCTCACTGGCCAGTATTTGTTTTGCCGTATTTTTAACTTATCTGACGGCGGGCCTTGCGTTGCCGGTGATCCCGTTGTTTGTTCACCAGGAACTGGGACTGAATAACGTCATGGTGGGCGTGGCGGTAGGCGTGCAGTTTTTTGCCACGCTGCTGACGCGAGGATATGCGGGCAAACTGGCCGATCAGCGCGGGGCGAAGCGTTCGACATTACAGGGAATGCTGGCCTTCGCGCTGGTCGGGTTCGCCTATGTGGCGTCTGCGGAATTACCGTTGCCGGTGATGGCTAAATTTTTGTTGCTGGTGGCTGGTCGTTTGCTGTTGGGATTTGGTGAAAGTCAATTGCTGACCGGAAATCTGACCTGGGGCATGGGGTTGGTCGGCCCTAAGCGATCCGGCCAGGTGATGTCGTGGAACGGCATGGCGATTTACGGCGCGCTGGCCGCTGGCGCGCCATTGGGTCTGTTGCTGCATAACCTCTGGGGATTTATGGGGCTGGGGATCGCCACCATTGTGCTCCCGGCGTTGGCGCTGTTGTTTAACTTTTGGGTGAAGGCGGTGCCGCCGCACGGTGGCGAGCGGCCTTCACTGTGGAAAGTGGTTAAGCAGATCCTGGCCCCAGGTTGCGCTCTGGCTCTACAGGGAACCGGTTTTGCGGTTATAGGAACCTTTACCACGCTTTATTTCGCCAATCAGCACTGGGAAAATGCCGGTTACACGTTGACGGCTTTTGGGCTGGCCTTTGTACTGATGCGCATTTTCTTTGGCTGGATGCCTGATCGCCTGGGCGGGATACGAGTGGCGCTGTTTTCGCTGGCGATCCAGACGACAGGATTGTTACTGGTGGGACTGGCGACTCACGGCTGGGTGGCGCTGATCGGCGCAGCCGTGACCGGCGCCGGGTGCTCGTTGGTGTTCCCGGCACTGGGCGTGGAAGTGGTGAAGCGGGTTGAACCGCAGGTGCGTGGCACGGCACTTGGCGGATTCTCAGCTTTTCAGGATGTCGCATACGGCGTTACTGGTCCGTTAACGGGAATTCTGGCGACCTCGCTTGGCTATGGCTCTGTTTATCTTGCTGGCGCGGTATGCGCGGTGTTGGGGATCGTGGTCACACTGAATTTCGCCAGAAATCAGTAATGCAGGCGAGCCAGTTTATCCACGGCCTGAATAATCTCTGCCCGTTGCAGGGCGGAGAATCCCAATAACCAGCCTTGTTGTGGTGTTTCACCAGTATACAGAGGCGATAACCGAGGCAGGATTAATCCGTTCTTCCGCGCCTCATTGGTTAACCGCTCTTCGCCTCCTTGCGGCAATGTCACGGTGAGTTGCAGACCGCAACTGTGGCTTAATGGCAACAGTGGGGTGCCCAGTTGGCGATGCAGTTCACGCAGCAGCAGATGGCGTCGGCTGGCATAGAGTTTTCGCATCAGCCGCAAATGAGCCTGGAAGTGACCATGGTTAATAAAGTCTGCGGTGACCGCCTGCATCAGTTGTGCATTGTGACCGTCCATCACACTGCGTAACCGACAGCAGGCATCAACCAGCGAAGGCGGCACCACCAGATAAGCCAGCCGTAGAGAAGGGAACAGGACTTTGGAAAAGGTCCCCACGTACAGTACCCGTTCATCCTGATCCAGCCCCTGTAATGCCGGCATCGGCTGATCGTCATAATAAAACTCACTGTCATAATCGTCTTCGATAATCCAGCAGTTCTGATGGCTGGCAAATGCCAGCCATTGCAGGCGGCGCTCCAGGCTCATGGTGACCCCAGTGGGATATTGATGCGAAGGTGTGAGATAGACCAGTCTGGGGGCGGGATGGCTGGGTAACATCGCGCCCTGAGAATCCAACGGAATACTGATAACCTGGGCTCCGGCATGAATAAAGGCATTGCGGGCGCCAGGATAACCCGGTTCTTCAAGCCAGATCGGAAAGCCCGGGTCGCACAGCAGCGTTGCCAGCATTTGTAGCGCCTGTTGGGAACTGGTGAGGATGATCACTTGTGCGGCATCGCAGCGTAAGCCACGTGACTGACCGAGATAGCGAGCTACTGCTGCCCGTAATTCTGCTAATCCCTGCGGATCGCCATACCCCATGAGTTTTTCCGTTGAATGGCGCAGGCGTTGACTGAGCAGGCGACGCCATATGTCATGAGGAAAAGCCCGTAAATCTGGCGAACCAGCGGCAAAAGCCTGTGGAAAGAACGGGTCCTGACAACCTCCGGTAGCAACAATCTGTTGTCCACGGGATGAGAGTATGGGGAACGAAGTCCGGGGTATTTTCTTTACCCGGCGATCGGCTGGCAGAGCGATTGCCACAAAGGTGCCTTTGCCGATTTTACGTAATAAATATCCTTCGCTTTCGAGCTGTGCATAAGCCGCTTCCACCGTCACCCGGGATAGTGATAAATCTGTGGCCAACAGGCGAGAAGAGGGAAGGCGCTCGCCCTTTTGCAGCGTACCATGAGCAATCAACTGGCGTAATGTAGCGCACAATTTATCCCGCAAGGTCTGAGCCTGCTGTGCGGCAAAAAGAGAGAGCAGGGGAACGGTAGTCAGCGGCATAATGGTCTTATCATCCAGATGAAATGGGTATCATGGTTAAGGCCATTTCACCGTATCATCAGGTGATACATTACTCAAAGGAGTTCATTGATGACTGTTTCCGCTGTTTTACAATTTCCGCCGCCTTCCGCCACACAAAGTGCTGCCGGGTTGCTGGACAAGCTGGCCCATTACACTGATGCCTGGGATCTGGCGCAGGATTTGGCGAATGGCGTTACGGAGATCGTGGTGATCGATACCCGTTCGGAAGCGCAGTATCAGACCGGGCACATTTGTGGCGCGATCAGTTTCCCGCATCGCCGCATGACAACTGAAACACTGTCGGTGCTGGATAAAGAAAAAGTCTATGTCACTTACTGTGATGGCATTGGCTGTAACGGCTCCACCAAAGGAGCATGGAAACTGGCCAGTGCGGGCTTCCGGGTGAAGGAATTGATTGGCGGGCTGGATTTCTGGCTGCGCGACCATCATCCGGTGGCTCAGGGGACAGAAACGGGCGAATGGCCGATGCAGAGGGGGCTGAACGATTGTCATTGCTGAATCTCAAAGCCAGCACCATAGCAGTAAGGCGAGCAGGATGAATACAGCCAATGTGGTGAGCAGCGGGTGGGTGGTCAGTGGTCGCAGCAATGTCGACGCATAGTCAAACCGTGAGGCAACAGGCGGCAGCGGATTGATTTCGTCAGCGGTCAGCGGGGGCTCGCGTAATCTTGCGGCACGACGGGTGAAGAGCAGGTTGAGCAGGTCCTGAGCCTGGACGGAAGTCAGAACCGCTTGCGTAGCCAGGTGGAAACGCTGTTGGCTGGCGTCTTCCAGCATTTTCTGCTCAACGTTATCCGGCGGTACTTTTAGCAAAGAAAGCAGCATCGGCAGTGTTAGTGTCGTGTGCTGGCTCAGCGTCTGGCTGGCTTGTAAATACTGGGTCAGCAGAGGGAACAACCGTGATGGGATCGGATCACCATTGTGCAGGTTGACTATTTTGAGTACCGAGAACCACAATCTGGCTGGCTGTTCACCGGTTGCGGCGGCCAGCTTAGCAACCTGCTGATTCAGCGTATGATGCTCAGCAGGCAACAGCGTACGGTCGGTGATGTGACTTTGCTGCGGCTGCGGGATCGCTATTTGACCATTTTGCAACATGGTCAGCACCTGACGCATCTGGTCGGGATTCAGCGAACTGAGCACGGTAAGACCAAACTGTTGGCGAATAAAATCACTGACCGCCTGACGATTATTCCCTTGTGGCAGCAGATCGCTCAGTTGCTGGAATAACTGCCGGCTGGCATGGGTGTTTTGTACCTGCGACAACCGGGTGTTAAGAAACTGCTCAGCGGCAGGAAAATGGTGCGATAAAAGACCCGCGTCATTTTTCACCCCGACTTCGTGACGTAAACCCGCCCACAGTTCAGCAGACTTCAGGGTGCTAAGCGACATGATTTTAACCATCAGCCTTTCCAGCGTAGTGCGCTGGGTGGGGGACAGCGGCTGAGCGCTCTGAGGGGACGGGGTGGTATTGTTCACGGTATGATCGCTGGGGATGGGTGCACCGGGGCCACTAAGAGGTTGCATGGCGAAATCCTTAACTCATGGGGCAAAATCCGGAGCGCCGGAAAAGTGTGATTCATTATAATAACAATCCGGCCCAGTGATTGACAGCATCACACGATTATCGCTTCAGGCGAATTGTGGCAGTATAGGCCCTCACCGTGATAATGCAGGAGCCTGATTGTGAAAATCCTCGTTGATGTTTTTTTGGTATTTAATAATCATCTGAAATAAAAGGACTTATTTCTTCCTGTATCCACGAGTTGACCACGCTTCGAACAAAAAGCCCCGCAATGTTTGCGGGGCTTTCTTTTGTCAGGGCATATCAAATGGCCATTTCGAGCTGGTTCAGGCATAAACCTGCAGTGTTTTTGATGGCAAAAAAAGAACACTTCTTTGAGTGACATTTTCTGCAATTCAACTTAGCGCGTTATTTCGCTATCGGTAAGTGGGATGTTTTCAACATGCCCGCCCGAGAATTTAATCCCCGTTACAACGCTTCTTTGTGACCCCTGTTTACCGGGTTCTTCGAGTATATATTGTACAATGTATTGCCCATTATCGGGGAATCGATAAAATCCGGGCGGAATGCACAAATTACCACGGTCTATGGTCAGATCAGGTGAGTCTTTTACTGACAACGGCTGTGGAGGTGTACCTCTGGGATTTATTGAGATCAGTGAGGGCTGGGAATTACCAGCATCTGGAACTCTGAAGCATATGTTTTCCCCAACCTTACTAACCGTTGTTGTTTCGTCTGCTTTTAATCGGTCACCTGAACCTGGGCATCCAGTCAGAAAAAAAATTGAGGTAATCAATAAAAGAGAATTTTTTTTAGTTTTATTCTTCATCATCATCCCCATGGAAAGTAGCGCATTGTTTCATTGTACTTTTGTTTGATCACTGCTTCGCTCAGGTCACCATCCAATGTAATATCGCCTCTTCTTCTGAGAGTTATCCATAAATGCATAACCGTAATTTTTCAATATAAAATGGTCTGCAATAATTTGGGCCTGTTGTTCCATTGGATAGCGCCTTAAAGGCCGGCCATCCAGCCTGTAGCGATAGCTGACAGCAAAACTGATTAAACCTCTCGCGATAACTTCATGCCTCTTTCACGTTGCCATACGTGGCTCATTTCATGAATGAAAAGGTGCTTATAGGGATAGTCAGCTACGGAACTGAAAGTCGGTATCAACACCGTCATACGCGCATTAAAAAACTCGCACCGAAACAGGTGACATCTTCGCCAGCCGCTCATGCCGATGTCGCCCTTATCGGCGAGCTGGATGAACAATGGAGCGTTGTTGGCAGCAAGGCCCGACAGCACTGGCTCTGGGATGCATACAATACAAAAACAGGCGGTGTTCTGGCTTACACCTTTGGCCCACGAACCGATGAAACGTGCCGTGAACTGCTTGCGTTGCTCGCTCCTTTTAACATCGGCATGATGACCCGCGACAACGGGGGCAGTTATGCCAGAGAAGTGCCGAAGGATAAGCCTCTGACCGGCAAGATTTTCACTCAGCGTATTGAGCGTAACAACCTGACACTGAGAACCCGAATCAAAAGGCTGGCTCGCAGAACCCTCTGCTCCTCACGCTCTGTTGAGCTTCATGAAAAAGTCATCGGTGCCTTTATCGAAAAATACATGTTCTACTAATCGAAGGCATCACCCTCTGTCTCAGCACCGGTACACGGCGGAGTGAGGGTAGTACACTAAGGGGTGAGCAGGTAGGTGGTACATAACTGCGTGACATTCCTGGAAACTAAAAATGGGAAAAAACGCACAGTCCCGATTTCTCAGGTTGTCTCTGATGCCATCAAGACAAGAGAGAGCGGCACCCTGTTTGATGTTAAGTACCGGGAATTTTGCCTGATCCTGAAGAGGGTTAAACCTGATTTGCCGAAAGGGCAGGCTGCACACGTGCTGCGTCATACATTCGCGAGTCATTTTGCGATGAACGGTGGGAACATTATCGCGTTACAGAGGATACTTGGCCACGCCATCATCCAGCAGACCATGGCTTACGCGCATTTTGCGCCTGATTATCTTCAGGATGCAGTAGCGTTTAATCCGCTGGGGGGAGGGCTAACTGTCCACACAGTGACCACATGGTAATGATTTTGATCGGTTTATAATGGCTTATTTGGGCGGTGTGAGAAATGGCCTGTTTGCATCATCGCCCATAATACTGATAAGGTTATGTGTATGTATTATAATGCTTTTACATATATTCCAGACTGTTGTAAGGCAGCCGCTACGGGTATGGGGAATTGATTTTTATGGAAGTAAAAAAAGTGCTCAAGATCCTCGTTGATGAAAATATGCCGTACGCCCGTGAGTTATTTAGCCACACGGGTAACGTGGTTGCTGTACCAGGACGTCCGGTGCCGCAGGCCGAACTGAATGATGCTGATGGGCTGATGGTACGTTCGGTCACTAAGGTCAACGCTGAGTTACTGAGCGGTAAACCCGTGAAGTTTGTCGGCACAGCCACCGCCGGGACCGATCATATCGATGAGGCATTTTTGCAGGAACAGGGGATTACCTTTTCTGCCGCGCCGGGATGTAATGCGATTGCGGTAGTGGAATATGTTTTCTCGGCTTTGCTGCTACTGGCGGAGCGCGATGGTTTCCTGCTACAAGACCGTACGGTCGGCATTGTCGGGGTTGGCAATGTGGGGAGGCGGTTGCAGGCCCGCCTGGCGGCGCTGGGCATTCGTACATTGTTGTGTGATCCGCCTCGCGCTGATCGGGGAGATGAGGGCGATTTCCTGCCATTGTCCACTCTGGTGAACGAGGCTGATATTCTCACTTTCCACACGCCGTTATTTAAACAGGGTGAATATAAAACCCTGCATTTGGCCGATGAAGCGTTACTGATGGCGCTTAAGCCTGGCACGATTTTGATTAACGCCTGCCGTGGGCCGGTAGTGGATAATGCCGCTTTGTTAAAGGTACTGGAGAAACGCCGCGATCTGAGTGTGGTGCTGGACGTTTGGGAACCCGAGCCGGAGCTGTCTCTGCCGCTACTGGACAAAGTGGATATTGCGACCGCGCATATCGCGGGTTATACGCTGGAAGGCAAAGCGCGTGGTACCACTCAGGTCTATGAAGCCTGGACGACATTTCTTGGTAAGCCGGAGCATATTGCGCTTGATACGTTGCTGCCAACGCCGGAATTCGCTAGCGTGACCCTCCACGGTAAGTTGGATCAGTCAACGCTAAAAAGACTGGTTCATCTGGTGTATGATGTGCGCCGCGATGATGCGCTGCTGCGTAAAGTAGCCGCGATAGCGGGCGAGTTCGATCGGTTACGTAAGCATTATCAGGAACGTCGTGAATGGTCTTCGCTACACGTAATCTGTGATTCGGAGCAAACGGCGACTCTGCTGGCGGAACTTGGCTTTAAGGCGCGTTTCCAGCCCGCTTCCTGACGTGAGTCTGGCAGCTTGTTAAGGTTGCTATAAGGTATTAGAAATAATCTTATTTTCTGGGCGGTGTTGTCACCGCCTTATGTTTTTGTGTCATTGTCTGGAGTAAACCAACATGTCTGACGGCTGGAACATTGCGCTATTGGGCGCGACAGGCGCCGTAGGGGGGGCGGTACTGGAACTGCTGGCGGAACGCCAGTTCCCGGTTGGTGAGCTGTATTTGCTGGCGAGCGAACGCAGCGCGGGCGAAAATTTGCGCTTTGCCGGTAAAACGTTGCTGGTTAACGATGCCAGCGATTTTGACTGGTCTCAGGCGCAGTTGGCATTTTTTGTCGCAGGACGAGAAGCCTCCGCGCGTTATGCCGATGAGGCGGCAAACGCGGGTTGCCTGGTGATTGATAGCAGCGATTTATTCGCGCTGGAACCGGATGTGCCGCTGGTGGTGCCGGATGTGAATCCACAGGTGCTGGCCGATTACCGTAACCGCAATATCATCAGTGTGGCGGACAGCATGACCAGCCAGTTACTGTGTGCTATCAAGCCGCTGGTTGATCAGGCCGGTCTTGGGCGCTTGCAGGTGACCAGCCTGATCGCCGCCTCGGCTCACGGTAAGGCAGCCGTAGATTCACTGGCGGGCGAGAGTGCTCGTTTGCTGAACGGTTTACCGGCTGAAGAGACATATTTTGGTCGTCAGCTGGCCTTCAACATGCTGCCGTTATTGGCCGATGCTGAAGGTAGCGTGTTGCAGGAGCGCCGTTTAATCGACCAGGTGCGCAAAGTGTTGCAGGACGCAGGTTTGCCGATCTCGGTGACAACCGTTCAGGCACCGGTTTTCTATGGCAATGCGCAAATTGTGCATATCGAAAACTTGCGCCCGATGTCGGCAGAAGAAGCGCGAGAAGTACTGATGCAGGCAGACGATATTGCTCTGTCTGATGAAGATGACTATCCGACTCAGGTGGGGGATGCCTCCGGCAACGTGCAGCTCAGCCTGGGGTGTGTGCGCAACGATTATGGCGTACCGGAGATGCTGCAGTTCTGGTCGGTGGCTGACAACGTGTGTTTTGGCGGCGCGTTGATGGCGGTGAAAACCGCTGAGAAGCTGGTGCAGGAGTATTTTTACTGATGTCCGAAGCAGTCTTGCCGCAGCAGGCCATCAAGCTGGCGCTGGGCATTGAATATGATGGCAGTCGCTACTATGGCTGGCAGCGGCAGCAGGAAGTACGATCGGTGCAGGAAAAACTTGAACAGGCGCTTGCCAGTGTGGCCAACCATCCGGTTAACGTGTTTTGTGCTGGACGCACGGATGCTGGCGTGCACAGTACCGGGCAGGTAGTGCATTTTGACACCACCGCGCAGCGTAAGGATGCCGCCTGGACGCTGGGCGTGAATGCTAATCTGCCGGATGATATTGCGGTACGTTGGGTTAAATCTGTTCCTGATGATTTTCATGCCCGGTTTAGCGCCACGGCGCGACGTTACCGCTATGTCATCTATAACAGTCGCTTGCGTCCGGCAGTCCTGCACCATGGCGTCACGCACTTTTACCATCCTCTGGATGTGGAAAAAATGCAACGCGCTGGACAGGTTCTGTTAGGCGAAAATGACTTCACGTCGTTCCGGGCGGTGCAATGTCAGTCACGCTCTCCCTGGCGCAATGTGATGCACCTGAATGTCAGCCGCTTTGGTGCTTACGTGGTGGTGGATATCAAAGCTAACGCGTTTGTCCATCATATGGTGCGCAATATTGTCGGCAGTCTGATGGAAATAGGCTGTGGAAATCAGCAGGAAAGCTGGATGGCAGAGCTGCTGGCAGCGAAAGATCGCACGCTGGCCGCAGCGACAGCCAAAGCTGAAGGGCTTTATCTGGTCGCCGTCGATTATCCTGAACATTTTGATTTACCACGTCCGCCGATGGGTCCACTGTTCCTCGCGGATTAAATCTGACCTGGAGTATCAAGGAAACTGCTATGGAACTGATTCATATCGTCATTGATTTTATTCTGCACATTGATGTCCATTTGCAAGCGATGGTTGCGCAGTACGGCGTCTGGATTTATGCCATTTTGTTTCTTATCCTGTTTTGCGAAACTGGGTTGGTTATTATGCCGTTCCTGCCGGGTGACTCGCTGTTGTTTGTGGCCGGTGCTCTGGCGGCAGTTCCGGATAGTGCGCTGAATGTACACATCATTGTGCTACTGATGGCGGTAGCGGCTATCGTTGGTGATGCGGTTAACTATACTATTGGCCGGTTATTTGGCGATAAATTGTTCAGTAACCCAAACTCGAAGGTTTTTCGTCGCAGCTACCTCGATAAAACACATCAATTTTTCGAGCGTCACGGTGGGAAAACGATTATCCTGGCGCGCTTCGTGCCGATTGTTCGTACCTTCGCGCCGTTTGTTGCTGGTATGGGTAAAATGTCCTATCGACATTTTGCGTTGTTCAATGTGGCGGGCGGCCTGATTTGGGTGCTGTTGTTCTCATATGCCGGTTACTTCTTCGGCAACCTGCCTGTAGTACAGCGGAACATACATTATCTGATTATTGCGATCCTGGTGGTATCGGCCCTGCCGGGCGTAGTGGAAGTTCTGCGCCATCGTCGTGGGGCTCGACAGACGAAATCGCAATAACACCTCGCTAAGCTGACGCCCGGTGACGAGATTTTTCCCACCGCATCGGGCGGTTCAGTAACCCTAAAAAGAGCGTGGGATAGGTCTGGGACAGATTTGGAAAGGTCGGCGTTGACCTGATTTATCGTTCGAAGTGGTGTGGTAACTCATTGATGAATATGTAGCGAATTGTCGTATTATGTGGTGTAATACCGTCTAAATGTTATACCAAAATTGGCGTTAACTCGTTGATTTAAAATGATTAATCACATATAGAGTCATCAATGAGCTGGATTGAACGAATTCTCAACAAGAGCACTATCACTCCTTCGCGCAAAGCCAGTATCCCGGAAGGTGTCTGGACCAAATGCGACAGCTGCGGGCAGGTTCTGTATCGCGCCGAGCTGGAACGCAACCTGGAAGTTTGCCCGAAATGCGATCACCACATGCGTATGCATGGTCGTGAGCGTTTGCATAGCTTACTGGACGAAGGATCGCTGGTTGAGCTGGGTAGTGAGCTGGAGCCAAAGGATGTGCTCAAGTTCCGGGATTCAAAAAAATATAAAGATCGTCTGGTGGCGGCTCAGAAAGAGACCAATGAGAAAGATGCGCTGATCGTGATGAAAGGTACGCTGTATGGCATGCCCGTTGTCGCGGCGGCATTTGAGTTTTCCTTTATGGGGGGCTCCATGGGATCGGTGGTTGGCGCGCGTTTTGTCCGTGCAGTCGAGCAGGCGTTGGGAGATCATTGCCCAATGATCTGTTTTTCTGCTTCCGGGGGTGCCCGTATGCAGGAAGCGCTGATGTCGCTGATGCAGATGGCCAAAACCAGCGCGGCGTTGGCGAAAATGCAGGAGCGTGGTCTGCCGTATATTTCCGTGTTGACTGATCCGACAATGGGCGGGGTTTCCGCCAGCTTCGCGATGCTGGGCGATCTGAATATCGCTGAGCCAAAAGCGTTGATTGGTTTTGCCGGACCGCGCGTTATTGAACAGACGGTGCGTGAGAAGTTGCCGCCCGGTTTCCAACGCAGTGAATTCCTGATCGAGAAGGGTGCGATTGATATGATTGTGCGCCGTCCGGTAATGCGTTTCAAACTGGCGAGTATCCTGGCGAAGATGATGAATTTGCCGGCACCGCGCGAAGACAGCGTGACTGAGATGGTGGCTGACGATGCACCCCAGCCATGAGCCTGACTGATGATGGAAGGGGTGAATAGCCCCTTTTACCAATGAACCGTAATGTTATGAACGGGACTAATGGATAATCTTCCTCAAGCCACGTCGCCTTTGGCTGCGTGGCTTCATTATCTTGAGAATCTTCATACTCAAGCTATCGAACTTGGGCTGGCTCGCGTTCAGCGTGTGGCGACACAGCTCAATCTGTTAACGCCTGCTCCAGTGGTATTCACCGTCGCCGGGACCAATGGCAAAGGAACGACCTGTCGGACGCTTGAAACATTGCTGCTGGCAGCGGGATACCGGGTTGGGGTCTACAGTTCTCCGCATCTGTTACGTTACACCGAACGGGTGCGCATTCAGGGTGAAGAACTGGCGGAATCCGAACACACCGCCTCGTTTGCTGATATTGAAGCAGGGCGTGGTGATACCTCTCTGACTTACTTCGAGTACAGTACGCTTTCTGCGCTGTGGCTGTTTAAACGCGCGGAACTGGATGTGGTTATCCTTGAAGTTGGGTTGGGGGGGCGCCTGGACGCCAGCAATATTGTGGACGCGGATATCGCCGTCATTACCAGTATCGCGTTGGATCATACCGACTGGCTGGGGCCGGATCGTGAAAGTATTGGTCGCGAAAAAGCCGGGATATTCCGTCGGGGAAAACCCGCCGTAGTGGGGGAACCGGAGATGCCGGCAAGCATTGCCACAGTGGCTGATACACTGGGAGCAAACTTGCTACGGCGTGGGCGCGACTGGTCTTTTACCGTGGGTGAGAACGACTGGTCATTCAGTGATGCGCAGGGCGCTTTGAATGGGTTGCCACTGCCGCAAGTACCTCTGCCTAATGCGGCAACTGCGCTGGCTGCGCTGAGAGTCTCTCCCCTGACGGTGGATGCCTCGGTTATTTACGCCTGGCTGGATAAAGCGATTTTACCGGGCCGTTTTCAAACGGTCTCGCAGGTTCCCCGAATTATTCTGGATGTGGCGCATAATCCTCATGCGGCGGCTTATCTTGCCGACCAACTGAGCACGTTGCCGAAAACGGGCAAAGTACATGCGGTAGTGGGGATGTTGCATGACAAAGATATTGCCGGAACGCTGGCTTGCCTGGCGACGCAGGTTGATTACTGGTACTGCGCGCCGCTGGATGGTCCACGTGGTGCCAGCGCAGAGCAACTCATGACGCATTTGTCTGAGGCCAGGGCCTTCCCCAGTGTGGCCGGGGCGTTTAACTGTGCTCGTCAGCAGGCGTTGGCGCAAGATATTGTGTTGGTGTGTGGTTCGTTCCACACCGTTGCACAGGTAATGGAAACGATGGAAACGGAGAGCGGCAGTGGCAAGTAAGTTTCAAAACCGTTTAGTCGGGACCGTCATTATTGTGGCATTGGGCGTCATTATTCTGCCAGGTTTGCTGGACGGTAAGAAAAAACATTACAAAGAAGAGTTCGCGGCGATCCCGCTGGTGCCGAAACCGGGTGATCAGCAGGAGACGGATATGGTGCCGCCGGTAACACAATCACTGCCGGCTCAGCCGCCGGAAGGCGCTGGTACGGCAGTGGAAGGGTACAGCAACGATAACACCTCACAGGCGGAGAGCGGTTCAACTGCGCCGCAGTCGACGAACCGCCCAACGGTTGTGTCGCCGCCGCCGATGCAACCGTCCAGGTCGGATCAGCAGCAAACTCAGGTTGAGAAAACGAAGCCGGTAGAAAAACCTAAACCGACGGTGGCGCAGAAACCGAAACCGAGTGAAAAACCGCAGATTCAGCCGACAGAACCGCAGCAAACGCAGCCTGTTCCGCAGGAGCGTGCGCCAGTTGGTCAGGCTTATGTGGTGCAACTGGGGGCGTTGAAAAATGCCGCCAGGGCAAGTGAAATTGTCGCGCAGTTACGTCTGTCGGGTTACCGTGCTTTCACGGTGCCTTCCACGCCAGTCCAGGGGCAAATCACCCGGATCTACGTGGGACCGGATGCATCAAAAGCGAAGATGCAGGCGGCAGTCAGCGAGTTGAAAGGGATCTCAGGGCTGAGTGGCGTAGTGAAACCTTACAGCGCTCGTTGATTGACGGTTGGTAGCCGCGGCGATGTAAAAACCAGAGAGTCTTGCTGGCGGTTTACTCAGCGGGACCGCTCAGGTCTGATTATTTTAAGTAAATCAGCAATTCATCTCTCTGGTGGTCATCGCTGGGGGGGCACCTGTTGTCAGGGAGCGTAATGGCTGATTTTTTTGTCTGGTTGTTTTCATCAAACGGGGAAAGGAAAACCCACGCAAACGTTTTCTTTTTCTGTTAGAATTCGGCCCGAACTCAGGTCGCCTCCCTCTGTTACCTATGCTGCTGCGGCGTCATTTGTCACAGAGGGATACGACCGGGGAGGGCAACGTAGCTGGAAGAGTTCATGGTCTGGATAGATTACGTCATTATTGCAGTTATTGGTTTTTCGGCTCTTGTCAGCCTGATCCGGGGATTCGTTCGGGAAGCGTTATCTCTTGTGACCTGGGGTTGCGCATTTTTTGTCGCCAGTCATTATTACTCCTTCCTCTCTGTTTGGTTTACCGGTTTTGAAGATGAACTGGTGCGAAATGGAATCGCCATTGCGGTGTTATTCATTGCCACATTGTTAGTCGGGGCGATTGTGAACTACGTAATTGGCTCGCTGGTTGAAAAGACGGGCTTATCGGGTACCGACAGAGTACTGGGTGTCTGTTTCGGGGGATTACGCGGCGTGCTGATCGTGTCAGCTATCCTGTTTTTCCTTGATACATTCACGGGTTTTTCCAAAAGTCCGGACTGGCAACAGTCCCAGTTGATTCCCCAGTTCAGTTATATCATCAGGTGGTTTTTTGACTATCTGAAAAGTACGTCGAGTTTTTTACCCCGGTAATTGAGCCGGGGGTGCGGCTTATGAGGAAATGACCCTATGTGCGGTATTGTCGGGATCGCCGGTTTTATGCCGGTCAACCAGTCGATTTATGACGCGTTAACGGTGCTTCAGCACCGTGGGCAGGATGCCGCAGGAATCGTTACCATTGATGCATTGAATTGCTTCCGTTTGCGTAAAGCCAACGGCCTGGTTAGCGATGTTTTTGAAGCACGCCATATGCAGCGTCTACAGGGTAATATGGGCATTGGTCATGTTCGTTATCCTACCGCGGGAAGCTCCAGTGCTTCAGAAGCACAGCCTTTTTACGTCAACTCGCCTTATGGCATCACCCTGGCGCACAATGGCAACCTGACGAATGCTCATGAACTGCGCAAACAGTTATTTGAAGGTGGTCGTCGTCACGTTAATACCACCTCTGATTCTGAAATTTTGCTCAATATCTTTGCTCAGGAACTGGATCGTTTTCAGCATTACCCGCTGGAAGCCGAAAATATTTTTGCGGCGGTGGCGGCGGTGCATCGGCAAGTTCGTGGCGCTTATGCCTGTGTGGCGATGATCATTGGTCACGGGCTGGTTGCCTTTCGCGATCCCAACGGCATCCGTCCGCTGGTTATCGGTAAACGTGGCCTGCCTGATGGTCGCACTGAGTACATGGTGGCCTCTGAAAGCGTGGCGTTGGATACGCTTGGTTTTGAATTCCTGCGTGATGTCGCCCCAGGCGAAGCGGTCTATGTCACCGGAAAAGGACAGCTGTTCACCCGGCAGTGTGCTGATAATCCACAGTGTAATCCATGTCTGTTCGAGTACGTTTATTTTGCTCGTCCGGATTCGTTCCTCGACAAAATTTCTGTCTATAGCGCTCGTGTACGCATGGGCACTAAGCTGGGTGAGAAAATTGCCCGTGAGTGGGAAGATCTGGATATCGATGTGGTTATCCCGATTCCGGAAACGTCCTGCGATATCGCGCTGGAAATCGCCCGTATCCTGGACAAACCATACCGACAGGGGTTTGTGAAAAATCGTTATGTCGGCCGTACCTTTATCATGCCAGGGCAGCAGTTACGTCGCAGCGCAGTTCGTCGCAAGTTGAACGCCAATCGCGCCGAGTTCCGTGATAAGAACGTATTGCTGGTGGATGATTCTATCGTTCGTGGTACGACCTCTGAGCAGATCATTGAAATGGCGCGCGAAGCCGGAGCGAAAAAGGTTTACCTCGCGTCTGCCGCACCGGAAATTCGTTTCCCAAATGTCTATGGGATAGATATGCCCAGCGCCACCGAGTTGATTGCGCATGGCCGCGAAGCAGAAGAGATCCGCCAACTGATAGGGGCTGATGCCTTGATTTTCCAGGGGCTTGACGATCTGATCGACGCAGTACGTGAGGAGAACCCGGATATCACCCAATTCGAATGCTCGGTGTTTAACGGTGTCTACGTGACCAAAGATGTCGACCAGCAATATCTGGAGTATCTCCAGTCGCTGCGTAATGATGATGCCAAAGCGCTGGCGCGTCAGAGTGAAGTTGAAAACCTGGAAATGCACAACGAAGGCTAATGCTCTCAGGTGGGTTAGCAGGTAGTATGATGGGCTGGAAGTGATTCCAGCCCATTTTTTTACTTCTGACCGGGAAGGGCAGAAACAGCGAAGGATTCTTATGAAACGACTTATTATTGGTATCTCAGGTGCCAGTGGCGTGATTTTCGGCATCCGTGCTCTGCAGGTGTTGCAGCAGGTTGACGGGGTGGAAACTCATCTGGTGATGAGCCAGGCCGCACGTCAGACTCTGGCGTTGGAGAGCGACTATACCGTACGTGAGGTTAACGCGCTGGCCGATGTGGTCCATGATGTACGCGATATTGCGGCCAGTATCTCCTCCGGTTCTTTTAAAACCGACGGTATGGCGATCCTTCCCTGTTCGATGAAAACCCTTTCCGGTATTGTTCACAGCTACAGCGATGGGCTGCTAACCCGGGCTGCCGATGTGATATTGAAAGAACGCCGTCGGCTGGTGTTATGCGTACGAGAAACGCCTCTCCATTTAGGTCACCTGCGGATGATGATGACGGCTGCCGAGCTTGGCGCGATCATTATGCCGCCGGTCCCGGCTTTTTATCATCGTCCAAAAAATGTGCAGGAAATAGTCGACCAAACCGTTAATCGCGTCCTCGACCAGTTTGAGATAACCCTCGATAAAGATCTGTTTACGCGCTGGCAAGGTGCATAGCTGCTGTCGGTTTGCACCAACTAAGTGCATTTGGTGCCGTAAAATCGCTTTTTGTGCAGGAAGTGCACCAAAATAAAACATGGTTGCCACACTGTTATGGCAAATCAACCAAAGGTTTACCCGCTGGGTGCGCGTTGGCGCCCGCTTGAGATGGATAGCTCTGGTTGCGCAGTAATGGGGCAGTCAGAAGCAAAAGTGGCACGAAACCTGCACATGACATTGGCGGTTACTGCGCTAAGCACATACGACTCAATAAAAAAGACCAAACTTGAGGGGAATCTATGAAAAAGCAGGTCCTTGCTCTTTCTCTGCTACTGGCCCTGGGGGGGAGTAGCGCATTCGCTGCTGGGCCAAAAACGCTGCGGATCGGTACCGATCCGACCTATGCTCCGTTTGAATCTAAAAACGCTCAGGGGCAGTTGGTTGGCTTTGATATCGATCTGGCGAATGAGATCTGCAAGCGTATGCAGACCAAATGTACTTATGTAGAAAGTGATTTTGATGCGCTGATCCCTTCACTGAAAGCGAAAAAAATCGATGCGATTATCTCTTCACTGTCAATAACCGAGAAGCGTCAGGAAGAAATCGCTTTCTCAGAAAAACTGTATGCAGCAGACTCCCGCCTGATCGCACCAAAAGGTTCGAAGATTCAGCCGACGGTGGCCTCGCTGAAAGGCAAAAACATTGGTCTGTTGCAAGGAACCGTGCAGGAAACTTATGCTAACCAGTACTGGCGTCCGCAAGGGGTTACTATTACGCCTTATGCTAACCAGGACCTGGTTTATCAGGATTTGGCCGCTGGACGTATCGATGCGGCTTTTCAGGATGAAGTCGCTGCCAGCGAAGGTTTCCTGAAGCAGCCAGCCGGTAAAGGTTACGCTTTCGCCGGGCCGTCAGTGAAAGATGATAAAATCTTTGGCGTGGGCACTGGCATGGGCATACGTAAAGAAGATACCGCGTTGAAAGCGGCTATCGACAAAGCGTTTGATTCCATGTGTAAAGATGGTACTTACCATAAATTAGCAAAAAAATATTTCGACTTTGACGTGTACGGCGGTTAAAAAAACCTGTCATGGGGGCCGGTCAGTTCGCTGACAGCGGCCCCCGTTTTGTACGCTATAGGCGGATAAAACGCGAAGTTACTACCAGGACAGGACATGCTTATGCTGTATGGTTATTCTGATGTTATTTTTAAAGGTGCGATGGTGACCCTGGAACTGGCCCTCAGTTCCGTGTTGCTGGCCGTGATCCTTGGTTTGATTGGCGCCGGGGCCAAACTTTCCCGCAATCGCCCACTGGCGTTGCTCTTTGAAGCATACACTACCTTGATCCGCGGCGTGCCCGATCTGGTGCTGATGCTGTTGATTTTCTATGGCTTGCAGATAGCCCTGAATCAGTTGACTGATCTGCTGGGCCTGGCACAGTTTGATATTGATCCGATGGCCGCAGGCATTATCACCCTCGGCTTTATCTATGGCGCCTATTTCACTGAAACTTTTCGTGGGGCTTATATGGCCGTACCGAAAGGGCAGATCGAAGCGGCGACCGCTTTCGGCTTCACCTCTTCTCAGACCTTCCGTCGTATTCTGTTCCCAGGCATGATGCGTTATGCGTTGCCAGGCATCGGCAATAACTGGCAGGTTATCCTGAAAGCGACCGCTCTGGTTTCGCTACTGGGGCTGGAAGATGTAGTGAAAGCGACGCAGCTGGCGGGGAAAAGTACCTGGCAACCGTTCTGGTTCGCTATTGTCGCTGGGGTGATTTACCTGATTTTTACCACGCTCTCCAACGGGGTGTTGTGGTGGTTGACGCGTCGTTATTCGGTGGGCGTAAGAAGGGCTGATTTATGATAGACATTATTCAGGAATACTGGAAAGCCCTGTTGTGGACCGACGGTTACCGTTTTTCCGGTGTGGCTATTACACTGTGGCTGCTGGTTATCTCTGTGGTGCTGGGCGGCAGCCTGGCGGTGTTGTTGTCAATTGCGCGTGTTTCATCGATTAAAGCGGTGCGATTCCCGGTCTGGCTGTTCACTTACGTCTTTCGTGGTACGCCGCTGTATGTGCAGTTGTTGGTGTTTTATTCCGGCATGTATACGCTGGAAGTGGTGAAAGGAAACGAGCTGTTGAACGCGTTCTTCCGTAGTGGGCTTAACTGTACGCTACTGGCGTTAACGCTGAATACCTGTGCCTACACCACGGAAATGTTTGCCGGCGCTATCCGTGCGGTTCCGCATGGTGAGATTGAAGCGGCGCGCGCTTATGGTTTCTCTACCTTTAAACTCTACCGTTGCATTATTATGCCTTCGGCCTTGCGTACTGCGCTGCCGGCCTACAGTAATGAAGTGATCCTGATGCTGCATTCCACGGCTCTGGCTTTCACTGCGACGGTACCCGACCTGCTGAAAGTGGCGCGCGATATTAACGCCGCCACCTATCAGCCTTTTACCGCGTTTGGTATTGCGGCAGTACTGTACCTGATTATCTCGGCTGTGTTGATTAGTCTGTTCCGCAAGGCGGAAAAACGCTGGCTGAAGCACGTTAACTCCTCATCGACCCATTGAGCAAAATTATGAGTAATAACAAATTAAACGTTACCGAACTACACAAACGTTATGGCGAACATGAGGTGTTGAAAGGGGTCTCTTTGCAGGCGAATGCTGGTGATGTTATTAGTATTATCGGTTCGTCCGGTTCGGGTAAAAGTACCTTTTTGCGGTGCATCAATTTCCTGGAAAAGCCCAGTGAAGGCACTATTTCCGTTAATAACCAGGTGATTAACCTGGTACGCGATACCGATGGTCAACTGAAGGTATCCAATAAAGAACAGCTGCGCGCACTGCGTACCAGTCTGACCATGGTCTTTCAGCACTTTAATCTGTGGAGCCATATGACGGTGTTGCAGAACGTGATGGAAGCGCCGATCCAGGTATTGGGCCTGAGCAAGGCTGAAGCGCGGGAGCGAGCGATCCGCTATCTGGATAAGGTCGGGATTGATGAACGCGCCCGTGGCAAATATCCGGTTAACCTCTCTGGTGGTCAGCAGCAGCGTGTTTCTATTGCCCGGGCGTTGGCCATGGAGCCGGAAGTGCTGCTGTTTGATGAACCTACTTCCGCACTTGACCCTGAGCTGGTGGGGGAAGTGCTGAAGATCATGCAGAAGCTGGCGGAAGAAGGTAAAACCATGGTGGTGGTCACCCACGAGATGGAGTTTGCCCGCCATGTCTCCAGCCATGTCATCTTTCTGCATCAGGGTAAAATTGAGGAGGAGGGGCCGCCACAATCGTTGTTCAACAATCCGCAAAGCCCCCGCCTGCGGCAGTTTTTGTCAGGGGCGCTAAAATAAATTCTGGTTATAGTGCACATTACCGCGGCTTGCATCATCCCTGTCGCTGACCTGAGTTAACTCACAGGGAGATGCTCTTGTCATCGGGCTGAAAAGCGAATGATTGTGGGGAAGCCGCGTGATGACATCAGTCCTTGCCTGGGGGCTGGTGTCATGGTCTGTCGCCGTGGCTCACACTACATCCTCCAGGGCTTGCCCAAGCTGAGCCCAGCGGAAGCTAAAACCAGATTCCACCAGCCGCGTTGGTAGTAGGTGTTGTCCACTGAGTACCAGCACCGCCGATTCTCCCATCATCAACTTGATTACCGCAGCTGGCGTGCGCATAAACGCGGGACGATGCAGAACATGCCCCAGCATGGCGGCAAACTGTTCGTTGCGCACCGCGCCAGGCGCGACCAGATTGAATGGACCATACAGGTGCTTATTCTCCAGCAGCCAGAGTATGGCGTTCAACATATCGTCCAGATGGATCCACGGCAGGTACTGCTTGCCGCTGCCCATAGGGCCGCCGATCCCCAGCTTAAAGGGGCGTTTCATTTTGTGCAGTGCGCCGCCTTCTTTCGCCAGCACCAGGCCCGTTCGCAACAGGCAAACCCGTGTTTTCTCGTTTTCCGCCATCAGCGCCAGCGCTTCCCAGCGGGCGCAAAGCCGGTGGGTGAATTCATCGCTGCTGGTATCATCCTCGGTCAGTAGCTGTTCTCCACGGTCACCGTAATAACCGGTGGCGGAACCGGAGATAAAGACTGATGGTGGAGAGCGACTGGCATTGATCAATGTGGCCAGTTGTTCGGTTATTTGCCAGCGGCTCTCGCAGAGCCGCTGTTTTTGTTGTTCACTCCAGCGCTTATCCGCAATCGGTTCGCCAGCCAGATTAATCACTGCATCAATCCCATCCAGATCATGCCGTTTCAAGTCTGACCACACATTCACCCTGTCACCCAGTTTGAGGCGGGCGTTGGCGACGTCACGAGTCACCACGCTAACGTGGTCACCGCGTTGCAGCAGACGTGGGATCAACTGACGACCAATCAGGCCAGTGCCGCCGGTCAGTAAAATATGCATAGTGTCTGTCCTTCAGCGATAAGGTAAAAAAATCAACCGCATTCGTTCAGCTTAGAAGATGTTTACCGGAACGTCGGCGCAGTACAGTCATTCACCGCACCACTAAGCCAGAGATGCCAGATTCAGGCCATTAGCCGGAAGGCTATTCTGAATGGTTAATCCGCTGTTCAGAGAGATTGCCTTCCGACAAAAAAGTGGGTAAACAAGATGCAGACACCACTTTCTGAGGATCTCAGAATGAATTATCCAACGGTTACGCTGTGGTCAGATGCCTGTTTTTTCAGTCCGTATGCGATGTCCGTTTTTGTCGCCCTGACTGAAAAGGGGATCCCGTTTTCCCTCCAACATATTGATCTCACCAGCCAGCAGCAGTTGGCACCGTCCTATAGTGACGTTTCATTGACTCGTCGTGTGCCGACTTTGCAGGTAGAGAACTTCCTGCTGTCGGAATCCTCCGCTATTGAGGAGTACCTGGAGGAGCGTTTTCCGGCCCCGGAATTTGAGCGTCTGTATCCACAGAACCTTGAAAAACGGGCCAGAGCACGTGAAATTCAGGCCTGGATACGCAGTGATTTTGCGTCACTCCGTCAGGAGCGCCCGACGGAAGTGTTGTTCGCCGGAGAAACATTTGCTCCATTGAGTGAATCGGCGCAGCAGTCGGCGGCTAAACTGATTGCGGCTGTAGAGCGTCTGCTGCCAGCGGGCCAGCAGAATCTGTTTGGCGAATGGTCAATTG
This sequence comes from Erwinia endophytica, assembly GCF_009295515.1. Classification (GTDB taxonomy): domain Bacteria; phylum Pseudomonadota; class Gammaproteobacteria; order Enterobacterales; family Enterobacteriaceae; genus Erwinia; species Erwinia endophytica. Next base: position 74,463 of record NZ_RQVV01000024.1, read on the forward strand.
CCGATACCGATCTGGCGGTGATGCTCAACCGGCTGGTGCTGCACGGTGATACGGTGCCGGAGAACGTGGCGAACTATACCCATTTTCAGTGGCAGCGTGCGTCGGTCCAGCTGTGGTTGTCAGAATATTCAACGCGCCTCTGAATAACACGCTGGGATTATAATTTTGTCCTGCACCGTGGCACACTGTGCGGGTAACAGTCAACGAGCGCTGAGGCGCCAGAACGAATAAGGATTACGCATGGTTGAGCAAGACAGCGGCACGGAGTGGGTGGATATCGTTAGCGAAGATAACGAGGTGATTGCACAGTCCAGTCGCGCGCAAATGCGGGCACAGTGTTTGCGTCATCGCGCGACCTACATCGTGGTTCACGATGGGATGGGTAAAATTTTAGTTCAGCGTCGCACTGAGACAAAAGATTTTATGCCGGGCATGCTGGATGCGACCGCCGGGGGGGTGGTGCAGAGCGGGGAAGAACTGCTGGAATCCGCTCGCCGGGAGGCGGAAGAAGAACTGGGTATCGCTGATGTGCCGTTCGCGGAGCACGGGGTATTCTACTTTGAAGATCAACACTGCCGCGTCTGGGGAGCATTGTTCAGTTGTGTTTCGCATGGACCGTTTGCGATGCAGGAAGAAGAGGTGGCGGAGGTGTTCTGGATGACGCCGGAAGAGATAACCGCCCGCTGCGATGAGTTCACCAATGATTCGCTGAAAGCGTTGTCATTGTGGTTGAGTCGCAATAATAATGAATCAGACCGCTCAACAACTGTCCCGCAGGCATAATTTAGGGATAATCGGTTGAGATTGCCACGTTTCCCCCCCGAGACGCGCCAGCAGCGCCCGCCCGGCTTCCACGCCAATCTGCCGGTGGGGGACTGACATCGTGGTCAGCGTCGGCTGGCAAACCTGGCTGACATCGCTGTTGCCAAACCCCACCACGGCCAGATCCTCCGGAACTTTAATGCGTCTTCTCTGGCACTCGTATAGTGCGCCACAGGCCAGTTCATCGGACAGACAGATCAGCGCATCCAGTTCGGGCCAGTTAAGCAAAAACTCCGGCAGTTGCTGCGCCCCCGTTGAAAAATTTGCGGGTGCGGCGGCGTTGATAACCCGGTGTGGCGACATATGGTTCAGGCGCATGGCTTTATGCCAGCCCTGCAGAAGCTGCTGGAAAATCCATTGTTCCTGATTGGCGCAAAGCAAACCGATATGCTGTCGTCCACGTTCGATCAGCGTTTGCGTCAGTCGGTACAGCGCTTCAACATTATCAATGCCGATATTCATATCCAGTGGATCGTTGCGGATGGCGCCGATTTCCAGCACCGGGATGGCGGCATTTTTCAGCCATTGACGGACGCTGTCGCTATGCTCCACGCTAAGCAGGATCGCCGCCGCCAGATTGCAGGACAACAGCGTTGCCAGTAGCTTCTCTTCCCGTTCAACCCGATGCTGTGATTCGGCCAGCATTATCTGGTAGCCTGCGGGTTGCAGGATCTGCTGCAGCCCGGCAAACATCTCGGTACAGCCGGCTTCCGCCAGACTCGGCACCACCATGGCAATGTTCCAACTGGAGGCCGACGCCAGACTACTGGCGGTTAGGTTGGGCAAATAACCCAGTTCACTGACCGCCGCTTCAATTTTTTCCCGTAGTTTGTCGGAGACTTGATCTGGGGTACGCAACGCACGGGAAACGGTCATGGTTCCCACCCCGGCCAGGTTGGCGACATCCGCCAGGGTCACGCGCCCGGTACCGCGCCGTTTTCGGTTTGGGTTTGTCGACATCTTAGCTATGCTCCAGGCCGCTTGACGGGCCCCTTCCTTGAAGTCATATCGCCGTGTAGCCACGGCAAAGAATGGCCTTAGTATACGCCGTTTTGCTCACGGATGAGCGGCTCCTGTATGAAACGGCATGAAATGATAGCGCTATCACAAATTAGCAATACTGCTGATGATAGCGCTATCTTTGTGAATACTGTCACGGATGGCGTGCTAACTGTTGATTACAGTTTATCCAGTTAAGGCTGACGGGAAGGAAACGATGCTTAGCAGATGGTTGAATGAAGACACCGTACAAGTAGCCGAAACGGCTGAAGACTGGCAGGCGGCGCTGAAGGTTTGTGCGCAACCCCTGTTGCAGCAAGGCGTGATTAACCAGGCCTACCTTCTGGCGATTATTGCGAGTCACCAGCAATTGGGCCCTTATTATGTGTTGGCTCCAGGACTGGCGATGCCGCATGCCCGACCGGAAGATGGTGCAAACGCGCTGGGGCTTTCTCTACTGAAGCTGCGGCAGGGTATCAGTTTTGCGTCGGCGGAAAACGACCCGGTGGATCTGATTATCTTGCTGTCTGCCCCGGATCGGCACCGCCATATTAAATTGATTGCTGCGCTGGCGGAATTATTCAGTGATGAAGAAAAGATGGCGCAGCTTCATCGCAGTGAAAATAAGGAGGATGTCCTGAGAATAATAACAACCTGTTAGTTTTTCCTTTATTAAAAATAGCCCTGTTTTACAACGTTGAATAATCAGCGTCGACCCTCTGCACCTCAAATATAACCAAGGTGAAATGATGAAAATTATGGCAGTTTGCGGCTCCGGCCTGGGAAGCAGTTTTATGGTTGAAATGAATATCAAAAAAGTGCTGAAGAAATGGGAGAGAGAGGCAGAAGTGGAACACGCTGATCTTGCTTCTGCCACTCCTGGCGCGGCGGATCTTTTCGTGATGGCGAAAGACATCGCTGAAAGCGCCAGTGTACCGGCGGATAAGCTGGTGGTGCTGGATAATATTATTGATATTAATCAGCTGGAAACCCGGCTCGCCGCCTGGTTTGCCACACATTAACGACGTGAGGAAGCGGCTATGTTTATTCAGGAGACGCTGAAGTTTGTGGTCGATATTCTCAAGGTGCCTTCCATTCTGGTTGGACTGATCGCGCTGATTGGGTTGGTGGCACAAAAGAAAAGCTTCCCGGACGTGGTAAAAGGAACGGTAAAAACCATTCTGGGTTTTATTGTGTTGGCGGGAGGCGCCAGTGTACTGGTGAGTTCGCTGAATCCGTTGGGGGGTATGTTTGAACACGCTTTTACTATTCAGGGGATTATTCCAAATAATGAAGCGATAGTTTCAATCGCATTGGAAAAATACGGTGCGGCTACCGCGCTCATTATGGCTTTTGGTATGGTGGCTAATATTATTGTCGCCCGTTTTACCCGGTTGAAATATATTTTTCTCACTGGTCATCACACCTTTTATATGGCTTGTATGATCGCCGTTATTCTTAGCGTGGCTGGATTCGACAGTATTTCGTTGGTGTTTACTGGCTCGCTGACGCTTGGCCTGATTATGGCTATCTTTCCGGCGCTGGCTCAGCGTTATATGCGTAAAATCACCGGGAATGATGAAATCGGTTTTGGCCATTTCGGTACGGTAGGTTATGTGCTGGCCGGATGGATTGGCAGCAAAACCGGTAAATCCTCCCGCTCAACTGAAGAGATGAGTCTGCCGAAAAACCTGAGTTTCCTGCGTGACAGTTCGATCTCCATTTCCCTGACTATGATCGCCATTTATATGATCCTCGCGGGGTATGCCGGCAAAGACTACATCGAAAGCCAGTTGAGCGGTGGTCAGAATTTCCTGGTGTGGTCGATAATCCAGGCGATCACGTTTGCTGCCGGGGTGTTCATTATCCTGCAAGGGGTGAGGCTGATTCTGGCGGAAATTGTCCCGGCGTTTACCGGCTTCTCGGAAAAACTGGTGCCTAACGCCCGTCCAGCGCTGGATTGTCCGGTGGTCTATCCCTATGCGCCGAATGCCGTACTGATTGGTTTCCTGTTCAGTTTCCTCGGTGGTCTGGTGGGGCTGTTTCTGCTTGGCCAGCTCAAACTGGTGCTGATCCTGCCCGGCGTCGTGCCGCATTTTTTTACCGGCGCGACCTCTGGCGTGTTCGGCAACGCCACTGGCGGACGACGCGGGGCGATGGCCGGGGCTTTCGCCAATGGTCTGCTGATCACGTTCTTACCGGTGTTGTTGCTGCCTGTGCTGGGGGCGATTGGTTTTGCCAATACCACCTTCTCGGATGCGGATTTTGGCGTAGTGGGCATTGTGTTGGGCAATCTGGCCCGTTACCTGTCAAAAGATCTGATCATGCTGGTCATGGTCAGTGTTTTTGCTCTGCTGGTGGCTCATAACTACCTGGGAAAGCGCGGAAGGCCGCAATCAGGTGAAAAACAAACGGAGGTGAAATGATGAATCAGCTTCAGGAATTGCGGGAATTTGCCCGCGCGATCAGGCTGGAAACGCTAAAGTCGCTGACCGGGCTGGGGTTTGGTCACTATGGCGGCAGTCTGTCGGTGATAGAGGCACTGGCGGTACTGTACGGTGATGTTATGCGTATTAATCCGGCTAATCCGCACTGGCCGGAGCGCGACTATTTTGTCCTTTCCAAAGGTCATGCCGGACCGGCGTTGTACAGTACGCTGGCGTTGAAGGGATACTTCCCACTGGAGAAACTCAGCACACTGAATCAGAACGGCACGATTCTGCCCAGTCATCCTGATCGACTGAAAACGCCTGGCGTTGATGCCACTACCGGTTCACTGGGGCAGGGGGTCTCTATCGCAGCCGGCATGGCGCTGTCACATAAATTAGCCCAGCGTTGTAACCGGGTATTTTGCATCCTTGGCGATGGCGAGTTGAACGAAGGGCAGTGCTGGGAAGCGTTTCAGTTTATTGCCCACCATAATTTGCACCAACTCACGCTGTTGATTGACTGGAATAAGCAGCAACTGGATGGCACCCTCGAAGAAGTGATTAAACCTTTTGATTTATCAGCTAAATTCCGTGCGTTTGGTTTTGAAGTACAGACAATTAAAGGTGACGACATCGCGGCGCTGTCGGCGGCCCTGCGTCCGGTACGCGATGCACAGCAGCGTCCGTTGCTTGTCCTGCTTGACAGCGTCAAAGGTCAGGGAGTGCCTTACCTGGAACAGCTCCCCAACTCACATCATTTACGCCTGACACCGGAGCAAAGAGTGGAAATCGACAAAGCTATTGCACAACTGGAGGCCTGCCATGTTTAACGTCGCCAGTATCGGACAAAAAGACACCCAGGAAATGCGCAAAGTGTATGCCGCCATGATACGGGAACAGGCCGGTCAGCAAGGGCCGGTGATTGCGCTGGAAGCGGATCTGATGAGTTCAATGGCCATGGACACAGTGCAGCGTGATTTTCCGCAGCAGGTGATTAACTGCGGGATCATGGAAGCAAACGTCATCGGTGTGGCTGCCGGGTTGTCACTGACTGGACGTACCCCTTTTGTGCATACCTTTACCGCGTTCGCCAGTCGCCGCTGCTTTGATCAACTGTTTATGTCTCTCGATTATCAGCACAATAATGTCAAGGTTATCGCTTCCGACGCGGGAGTGACCGCTTGTCATAATGGCGGCACTCATATGTCGTTCGAAGATATGGGTATCGTTCGTGGGTTGGCGCATTCGGTGGTGCTGGAGGTCACGGATGCCGCGATGTTCAAAGACATCCTCCATCAACTGCTCGGTCTGGAAGGGTTCTACTGGGTGCGCACCATCCGCAAGCAGGCGGCAAAGGTCTATGAAGAGGGGGCGAGTTTCACCATTGGCAAGGGCAATGTATTACGGGATGGTCGGGATATCACGCTGATAGCCAACGGCATTATGGTCGCGGAAGCACGTCAGGCGGCAGAGCAACTGGCGAAAATGGGGATCAGCGCGGCAGTCATTGACATGTTTACGCTCAAGCCGATTGATCGGCCATTGATTGAACGTTATGCCCGGCAGACGGGGCGGATTGTCACGTGCGAAAATCACAGTATTCATAATGGGTTGGGTTCGGCAGTGGCAGAGGTATTGGTTGAAACCTGCCCGGTGCCAATGCGCAGAGTGGGGGTGAAGGCGCGTTATGGCCAGGTGGGGACACAGGATTTTTTACAGCAAGAATATGGCCTGACGGCGGAGGCGATTGTGCAGGCCGCCCGGGAATTGGTTGCTGACTGAGTGACGGAGAGGTCGGCTCATTAGCATGATGAGTAACAGAACAGTGCTCTCCACGACAGAGAGCACTGGGGAGCTTTAACCGTAGGCCTGGTTTAATGGGCTGGGTTGCTCTGGCGTATTCTTTCACCACGACGTCGCAGTAGTTCCATGACTACCAGCAGTAACAGTGAGGCGCCAATCATCAGTGAGGCCGCCGCCGCAATGGTGGGGTCAAGATTTTCACGGATACCGGCAAACATCTGAATAGGCAGTGTACGTTGGCGAGGGCTGGCGAGGAACAGCGTGACCACGACTTCATCAAACGAAGCAGCAAAGGCAAACAGCGCACCAGAGAAGACTCCCGGAGCAATCAGCGGCAGGGTGACTTTGCGAAAAGCGAGGAACGGTGAGGCCCCCAGACTGGCGGCGGCTCGTGACAGATTGGTGTCGTAACTTTTCAATACCGCGACGACAGTGATCACGACAAAAGGGACACCGAGCAAGGCATGGGCCAGTACCAGCCCCAGATAGCTGTTGAGTAGCGAGAGTTTAGCGAAGAAGAAAAACATCCCCACCGCAATGATGACCACCGGGGCGACCATAGGTGAAATCAGTATCGCCATGACCAGCCCTTTACCGCGGAATTCCCCGCGGACCAGTCCCATCGCCGCCAGCACGCCCAGCACGGTGGCCAGTAACGTCGCCAGAGGGGCAACGATCAGGCTGTTGAACAGCGCATTCAGCCACTCCTGAGAATGAAAAAAAGTTTGATACCAGCGCAGTGAAAAATGGTTGATCGGGTAGCTGAGAAACGAGCTGGCATTGAACGATAACGGCACAATCACCAGGATTGGCACGATCAGAAAGAGTAACACTGCGACGGAATAAAAATTAAAAAAGATATTCCACAAGCGCAGGAGCTGGCTACCATTTTGTCTCATCATTATGTGTTCTCCTTAATGGGTCGCCGTTTCGGCAGAGGTACGGGTAACACGCACGTAAACGACGTACAACAGCATGACGATAATCAACAACTGGCTTCCCAGTGCGGCTGCCATTCCCCAGTTCATGGTGCTGTTGGTAAAGAAGGCCACGAAGTAGCTGACCATTTGATCGTCCGGGCCACCAAGCAGGGCAGGTGTGACGTAATAGCCTATCGCCATCATAAAGACCAGTAGTGCGCCAGCCGCCACGCCCGCGTAGGTCTGCGGTACATAAACACGCCAGAAGGCGATAAAGGGATGGGCGCCCAGTGACACGGCAGCGCGGATATAACTTGGGGAAATGCCCTTCATCACCGCATATAGCGGCAGAACGATAAACGGTAGCAGAATGTGGGTCATGGAAATGAACACCCCAATGCGGTTGAAAACCAGGGCCAGCGGATGGTCGATAATGCCGAGACCCAGCAGGGCGTGGTTAATCAGTCCCCCGGACTGCAGCAGAACAATCCAACTGGCGGTGCGCACAATCAGCGAGGTCCAGAACGGCAGTAACACCAGGATCATCAGCAGATTAGCGCGGTTTGTCGGTTGTTTTGCCAGCCAGTAAGCCAATGGATAGCCAATGCCGACGCAGAGCAGCGTGACCACCAGCGCTATCCACAGGGTTCGCAGTAGCACATTAATATACAGCGCCTGACTGGCCGGCAGTTTAGTTATCTCACCGGTTTTGCTGTCGACTTTGCGGTCGAATACTGCCAGCAGATAGTAGCTGGTCAGTGGTCTGGCGGCACGTTGCAGTGTCTGCCAGGTGGATAATTCTCCCCACAGCGGTTGTTTCGCTATCATTGTGTCTTTTACGTTGATGCCGTCAGCCGGTATCAGACGGGGAGCGGTAATGAGCAAACGACGGAAGCTGGGGTTTTCATAGCTGATGCGTTTGGCGACGGTGGCGATTTGTCCGTGTTCGCGCGCGCTAATCAGCTCTTTACCAAGTAAGGCATACAGGGATTCATCGGGCAGTTCCTTACCCGACCACTGTTGCAGTGCGACAGTGGTTTTTGGCAATGTATCGCTAAATTCAGGGTTTTCCACGCTTTTGCTGAGAATGGACAGGATCGGCAAGATAAAACAGACCACGACAAAAGTGAGCAATGGCGCTATCAGTAGCAGTGAGCGGCGAGTTTTTGCTCGATCCACCTGGCGTAACCGTTGGTTGAGGGACAACCGACTGTTGGCAGGGGAGAGACGGGGGGATCCTATAACCGTATTTTGGCTCATTGCTGGCTCCTTTTATGATCGGCTGTCGGGCCAGCGAGTTGGCCCGACAGGTCTGACTTACCTGGCCGCCCAGGCGTTAAAACGTTGTTCGAGTTCTTCACCGTGTTCCAGCCAGAAATCACTGCTGACCTGTAGTGACTGGGCAAGGTTTTCCGGCGCGGTGGGGAGGGTACGTAAGCGTTGCGGATCGAGCATTTTCCCGGCGTTGATATTGGTTGGGCCGTAGGGGATGTTTTCCGCGAACACTTTCTGATTCTCCGCCTGGTTGGCAAAGGCGATAAATTGTTCCGCCAGCGCTTTGTGCGGTGAGCCTTTGACGATGGCCCAGTTATCGAGATCATACAGTGCGCCGTCCCAGACGATGTTGAAATGATGCCCTTCATCCTGCGCCGCACCGATACGGCCATTGTAGGCGGAACTCATCACCACATCGCCGGAAACCAGCCACTGTAGTGGTTGCGCCCCCGATTCCCACCACTGGATATAGGGCTTGATCTGATCCAGCTTTTTAAACGCGCGATCGACACCTGCGGGAGTGGCCAGCACTTTATAAACGTCCTCACGTTTGACGCCATCAGCCATTAGCGCAATTTCCAGAGTATATTTGGCGCTCTTACGCAGTGCGCGTTTGCCAGGGAATGCGTTGATATTCCAGAAGTCGGCCCAACTGACCGGCCCTTTTTTCAGTTTGTCGGCATCATAGGTCAGCACGGTGGACCAGACAAAAATACCGGCACCGCATTCGGACACGCTGGCAGGAATAAAGTCTGCGGGTTTCCCTAATTTGTTCCAGTCCAGTGTTTCGAACAGGCCTTCCTCACAACCGCGTTGTAGCTCCGGGGTTTCCAGCTCCACCACATCCCAGCCGATTTGACCGGTTTCCACCATTGCACGGATACGGGCCATTTCACCGTTGTATTCTCCGGCGTCAATCGTCCCCTTACCGGCAGCGGTGAACGGTTTGTAGAATGCTTTGTCTTGCGCGTCCTTGTTGGTGCCGCCAAAGGAGATAACTGTCAATGTTTCTGCCTGCGCATGCAGCGCGAATGTCGCCAGAACCAGTGCCGCTAACATTTTAGCCATGCCAATACCCTCGTTGTTATGGTTATCAGCAGGTGAACCTGCTGACCTGATTAGGACTGTATTTGTGTTAAATCCTTTTGACTCAATGCGCTAAAATAGAAGAAAGCAGACCAAGCGCGCGTTTGAACTGTGCATCCGGAATGGTCAGGGGATACAGGAAGCGGATCACGTTGCCGTGTACGCCGCAGGTCAACAGGATCAGCCCCTGAGCCAGCGCTTTTTGCTGGATATCGTGAGCGATGGTGGCGGAGGGTTTGCCAGTGGCGGGATCGTTAAATTCAGCCGCCACCATTGAACCTCTGGCGCGTACTTCAGCCAGCGCCGGGTTACCGCTGTTGCTGAGGGTCTCCACCAGTTCGGCGCCAAGACGTAGCGCGCGATCACACAGTTGTTCTTCGGCGATAATGTCAAGTACCGCCAGTGATGAGGCCACTGCCAGTGGGTTACCGGCATAGGTGCCGCCCAGTCCGCCCGGCAGTGGGGCGTCCATGATTTCCGCACGTCCGGCAACGGCAGAGATTGGCAGGCCCCCACCGAGGCTTTTCGCCATGGTTATCAGGTCAGGTTTGGCTTGTGGATAGTATTCACAAGCAAACAGTTTACCGGTACGGGCGAAGCCGCTTTGTATTTCGTCTGCGATCAGCAGAATGCCATGCTGATCGCAGAGCTCGCGCAGTTTGTTGACAAATTGGGACGGGGCGATGTTAAAACCGCCTTCGCCCTGAATCGGTTCGAAAATAATGGCGGCAACATCCTGTGGACTGATGTCACAGCGAAAAATAGTCTCCAGACTTGCTATAGCGTCTTCAGTACTGTAACCCTGCAAAGCGTTAGGATAGCGAGCGTGAAATACTGCGCCAGGAAAAGGGCCAAAGCCGGTTTTATAGGGGAGCACTTTGCCAGTCAGCCCCATGGTCATCAGGGTACGGCCGTGGAACGCGCCAGTGAACGCGATAATACCGGCTCGTCCGGTTGCCGCTCGGGCAATTTTTACCGCATTTTCTACCGCTTCCGCACCGGTGGAGAAAAAGGTGGTTTTAGCCGGACCATCGATGGGGACTCGTTGGTTCAGGCGTTCGGCCAGCAGCAGATAGTTCTCATAAGGGATGACCTGAAAGGCGGTATGAGTGAAACAGTCCAGTTGATGGCGTACCGCGTCGACCACTTTCGGATGGCGGTGCCCGGTATTGAGAACCGCGATGCCGGCGGCAAAATCGGTATACTCTCGTCCCTGATGATCCCACAGCGTGGCGTTTTCCGCCCGAACGGCGTAAAAATTACACATGACGCCAACACCACGCGGTGTGGCAGCTAAACGGCGCTGTTGAACTTCACTGTTGCTCATGTTTTTACCTCATCAGATGGCAGCGCGTGGTTCGTTCCACGCACATTGGGCTATCTGTTTTTTACCGTTTTGTGGAATTTATAATCCAGAGCCAGTTTTTTTTATTTGGAGGTACCAATTTTGCGAACGTTACTTGGCGACCTTCTCGCACACCGTTTAAGTCAGGCTCCCGCCGGTGCGCTGAATAAGCGGTTGTACGATGTTTTGCAGGCCGCTATCCAGGAAGGTGCCATTGCCACTGGCAGCCGTCTGCCTGCTTCACGCGATCTGGCGAAAGAACTGAAGGTTTCGCGCAATACGGTGTTGGCGGCCTACGAACAGTTGCAGTCCGAGGGTTACCTGCAAACCCGTACCGGCAGTGGTACCTTTGTCTGTGAGCAACTGCCGGAGATCGTGCTGGAAAACAGCGAACCACTGCCAGCACAGGGCACGTCGTTTCATTATGTCAGCTTGTCCCGGCGAGGAACGCGTGTGCTTGGGCGCAGCGGAGCAGGTGCTTACCAATGGGGTGCTTTCATGCCCGGTGTTCCTGATGTTAGCCATATGCCACATGATATCTGGCGAAAAATTCAGCTGCGGCTCAGTCGCCGGATGCCGGTGGAGGCGCTGAGCTATTCCAGCCACGGCGGTTGCCTGCAATTGCAGCAGGCGCTGGCGGACTACCTGCGGGTGAGCCGTTCCCTGCATTGCAGCTATGAGCAGATCCTGATCACGGCTGGAACCCATCAGGCGCTGGATCTGTTGGCGAAAATGCTCTGCGATCCTGGGGATGGTGCGTGGATTGAAGAACCTGGCTATTGGGGATTTCGCAACGTACTGGCGGTGAACGGGATTGAATTGCTGCCCACGCCGGTTGATGAACAGGGGATGATGCTGCCGGATGTTGCCGCTCTGAGTGGGGTAACCCGCCTGCCAAGACTGATTTGCGTCACGCCGTCGCACCAGTATCCGTTAGGTGCGGTGATGAGTTTGCAGCGTCGTCAGCAACTGCTGGCACTGGCGAAGTCGTCAGGAAGCTGGGTTGTGGAAGATGATTATGACGGTGAATTTCGTTTTGGCGACAGCCCTATCCCGGCGCTGCAAGGGTTGTCGGCGGATGCCCCGGTAATCTATCTTGGTACCTTCAGCAAAACGCTCTATCCCGGCCTGCGCCTGAGCTATATGGTGGTGCCGAAGCCTCTGGCGGCGAGGATGAAAATGGCCTATTCCGAGTTGTATCGCGGCGGGAACGGTTTGGTGCAACTGACACTGGCTGAGTTTATCCGGGAGGGGCATTATGCCGCCCACGTACGTCGGATGCGCCAGCTCTATAGCCGTCGCCGCGCTGCGTTAGTGCAGGTGATCACTAACAGCCTGGGCTCTGCGTTTCTGGCGCAGCAAAGCAATGCCGGGCTGCACCTGATCCTGTCGCTGCCAGAGCACATCGATGACGTGGCGCTGGCCGCTGAACTGGAACAGAACGGTGTGTTGACCCGGCCGCTTTCAGCCTACTACTTGCAGGGCGCCAGCCGCCGTGGCTTGCTGTTGGGTTATGCCTGCGTCGAGGAACAGAACATGGCGGCCACCTTTGAACCGGTACGCAAGTGCCTGCAACGCCATCTGCAACCGGCCTGAAGTCATGCATTAAAATGAGGCGAGGCGCACTATGGTGGTGCGTCATGCTTGCCTGATCCTCTTGCTTTATTTTTGTGGATAAAATTTAAAAGAATTAAAAATAAATATAATCATATTGTTGTATGAGTTTTCTGCCTGTTTGTTTTCCATCGATTGCCAAATTCTGCTTGTCGAAAGGAAAAATGTTGTGATAGAGCTAAAAGAGCTCCCGACGGCCAGGTCTTCCCCTGCTAATGCTGTTGGTCATTTATCCTGTCTGGACGAGAAAATACCATGAGAAAGCTGGTCAGTTTTAGGAATATCAAGAAGAGCTACGACGGTGAAAAGCTGGTGGTACGCAATCTCAATCTGGAGGTGGAGGAGGGTGAGTTTCTGACTCTGCTGGGCCCCTCCGGATCAGGAAAAACCACCAGTCTGATGATGCTGGCCGGGTTTGAAACACCGACCGATGGTGAGATTTTTTTGCGTGATCAGCCGCTGCATACACTGCCGCCGCATCAACGCGATATCGGTATGGTATTCCAGAATTATGCGTTATTTCCACATATGACAGTAGCAGAAAATCTGGCTTTTCCGTTGTCAATTCGTCGTCTCAGCAAAGCCGATGTGAAAGAGCGAGTCAGTCGGGTACTGGATATGATCAAGTTGACCCCGCTGGCTGACCGTTATCCGGCACAGATGTCCGGTGGTCAGCAGCAACGCGTGGCGTTGGCGAGGGCACTGGTGTTTGAGCCGAAGCTGGTGTTAATGGATGAGCCGCTTGGCGCGCTGGATAAGCAACTGCGTGAGCATATGCAGATGGAAATCAAACAGTTGCATAAGATGCTGGGGTTGACTATTGTCTATGTCACCCATGATCAAAGCGAGGCGATGACCATGTCGGATCGTGTGGCGGTGTTTAACGATGGCATGATCCAGCAAATGGACCGTCCGGATCGGTTGTACGAACAGCCGACCAATGCTTTTGTCGCTCAGTTTATTGGGGAAAACAACTGCCTGCTGGCGACACAGATGGGCAGCCAGGAAAATTATTACCGCGTTCAACTGGATGATGGAACACAGTTGGATGCGTTAAAGGTACGACCGAGTTCATCCGGTAAAAAAATCCAGCTCAGTATCCGCCCGGAGCGGGTTAACGTGAATGCGCCGGAGGCCGGTGATCAACAGGTTAGCGCCCGTATTCAACAGTTTATCTACCTCGGTGATCATGTACGGATGCTGACTGAAGTCAGTGGACAGGGTAATTTTATGGTCAAACTCAGTCCGACGAAGATGGACAGCCGTTGGCAGGTTGGCAGTGAAGTTATGCTGTCATGGCAACCACAACATTTGCGTGCGCTGGATGTGATGATTCAGTAACACCTGGCGTAAAAAAGGCCGCAGCAGCGGCCTTGTATGCGTTTCTGTTGGCAACCAACTTACTGGTGGCTTTCAGCCTGTTTGGACTGGATAGCCGTCAGGGCGATGGTGTAGACGATATCGTCAACCAATGCGCCACGCGACAAGTCGTTAACCGGTTTGCGCATCCCCTGCAACATTGGCCCGATGGAGATCAGATCGGCTGAACGCTGTACCGCTTTATACGTGGTGTTACCGGTGTTCAGATCCGGGAAAATAAACACCGTAGCGCGACCCGCGACCGGTGAGTTTGGCGCTTTGGATTTGGCCACATCGGCCATGATCGCGGCGTCATACTGCAGTGGGCCGTCAATGACCAGATCCGGACGTTTTTCCTGTGCGATACGGGTTGCTTCACGTACTTTTTCCACATCACTCCCCGCACCGGAATTACCCGTCGAGTAGGAGATCATGGCCACACGAGGTTCGATACCAAAGGCCGCGGCAGAATCCGCAGACTGGATAGCGATTTCGGCCAATTGCTCTGGATTGGGATCCGGATTAATTGCACAGTCACCGTAAACCAGCACCTGCTCTGGCAGCAGCATGAAGAACACCGAAGAGACCAGCGAGCTGTTTGGTGCGGTTTTGATCAGCTGCAGCGGCGGACGGATGGTATTGGCGGTGGTATGAACCGCACCGGACACCAAGCCGTCCACTTCACCACGTTCCAACATCATGGTGCCAAGCATCACGTTATCTTCCAGTTGCTCTCTGGCGACCACTTCAGTCATTCCCTTGTTCTTACGCAGTTCGACCAGACGAGCAACGTAATTTTCACGTACTTTTTCAGGGTCGACAATCTCGATTCCTTTGCCCAGTTCGACCCCCTGCACCGCCGCGACACGCTGGATCTCATCCGGATTACCCAGCAAGATACAGGTGGCGATGCCACGTTCGGCACAGATAGCCGCCGCTTTTACCGTACGCGGCTCATCGCCTTCCGGCAGAACAATGCGTTTGCCCGCCTGACGGGCTAACTCGGTAAGCTGGTAGCGGAAAGCCGGTGGCGACAGGCGGCGGCTACGCTCAGAAGCGGCGGTCAGCGATTCGATCCATTTATCATCAATATAATTGGCAACGTATTCCTGCACCCGTTCGATACGTTGGGTATCATCGCTGGGCACTTCGAGATTGAAGCTTTGCAGGCTCAGGGAGGTCTGCCAGGTATTGGTTTTCACCATAAAGACAGGCAAGCCGGTAGCAAATGCGCGCTCGCACAGTTGCTGGATTGGCGCGTCAATTTTGTAGCCGCCGGTCAGCAGGATAGCCCCGATTTCTACGCCGTTCATTGCCGCCAGACAGGCGGCAACCAGTACATCAGGGCGATCGGCTGAGGTCACCAGCAGCGATCCCGGACGGAAATGTTCCAGCATGTGTAGCAGGCTACGGGCACAGAACGTGATCGACCTCACGCGGCGAGTATTGATATCGCCTTCGTTGATCACTTCAGCATTCAGGTGGCGGCACATATCAATAGCGCGAGTGGCTATCAGGTCAAAACTCCATGGTATACAGCCCAGTACTGGCAAGGGACTGTTCGCAAACAGCAGCTTTGGATCGATATTGGCGACGCTGGCCTTGCTGGAGTCATCAAAGATTTCCGACAGATCCGGGCGAGTACGGCCTTGATCGTCAACGGGAGCATTCAGCTTGTTGATGATGACCCCGGTAATGTTTTTGTTCTTACTGCCGCCGAAGCCACTTTGCGTTATCTCAATGCGCTCTTTCAACTGTGTTGGAGAGTCGTTGCCCAGCGACATCACGAAGATAATTTCTGCGTTCAGTGTCTTGGCGATTTCATAGTTCAGTGCGGAAGCAAACTGGTGCTTACGGGTTGGCACCAGGCCTTCAACCAACACCACTTCAGCATCTTTGGTGTTTTCGTGGTAACGCGCGATGATCTCTTCCATCAGCACGTCTTGCTGGTTCGAGCCCAGTAGTGACTCAACCCGGCTCATCTGCAGCGGTTCTGCCGCCGGGATAGAAGAGCTCTTACGAATGATATTGGTGGTGTGATCCGGGCAATCGCCGCCTAAACGCGGCTGGGCGATGGGTTTGAACACACTCAGACGCACGCCTTTACGTTCCATGGCACGAATAACGCCGAGGCTGATACTGGTAAGGCCGACGCTGGTGCCGGTCGGGATAAGCATAATAGTACGGGACACGATAAACCTCTCCGCTCATATCCTTTTATTGACCTCGTCGCGACAGGTTAATTCACTTCGGTTACTTACTGGAATAAGTATTTGAAGAGGCGTTAACGTGCTGCTTTTTGAGCTGTCAACAATTCTGGATATTTTGTTTGGTGTCGGAAAACAACACCGCCAGTAAAAACTGGCGGTGTGAGTATCTCTTAAGCCGTCAGGCGGCTGGCATCCTGGGCAATCACCAATTCTTCATTGGTTGGGATGACCAGGGTTGGTCGGGTGCCTTCTTTATTAATGAAGCCCGCTTTGCCGAAGCGAGCGTCCAGGTTGCGTTGGTGATCCACTTCAAAGCCCAGCAGCGCCAGTTTATTCAGTGTGAGCTCACGAACCATAGTGGCATTCTCACCGATGCCGCCAGTGAAGACAACCGCGTCCAGACGACCCTCCATCAGCGCCGAGTAAGAACCGATGTATTTCGCCAGGCGGTGGCAATACACGCTCATTGCCCGTTTCGCGTCTTCTTTAGTGGTGTAGTTCTCTTCCACATAGCGACAATCGCTGGTCACGCCAGTCAGACCCAACAGGCCAGACTCTTTGGTCAACATTTTATTGATGGCGTCAACACTCATCCCCAGCGTGTCGTGCAGGAAGAAGACAATGGCTGGATCGATATCACCGGAACGCGTCCCCATGACCAGGCCTTCCAACGGGGTTAGCCCCATTGAGGTATCCACGCACTCACCGTTACGGATTGCCGAGACAGAACCGCCATTACCCAAATGGCAGGTGATAATGTTCACCTGCTCCAGTGGCTTGTTCAGCATTTTGGCTGCTTCATGAGTAACATAGTAGTGGCTGGTGCCGTGTGCGCCATAGCGACGAACGCCATGCTCTTTATACAACGCGTACGGCAGGGCATAAAGGTAGGATTCTTCCGGCATAGTCTGATGGAATGCGGTATCGAAAACGGCGACATTCTTATCAGAAAGGTGCGGAAAATTTTTCATCGCTTCACTGATACCGATCAGGTGCGCCGGATTATGCAGTGGCGCGAAGGACGACGCATCTTTGATGCCCTGAAGAACATGCTGGTCGATGATCACTGACTTCGTCAGCTTCTCACCACCATGAACAATACGGTGACCTATCGCAGTGATTTGTGCAGACAGTTCAGGTTTTTGTGCCAGGATAGACTTAACAATGAAATTAAGTGCTTCGCTATGGGCTGCGCCAGCGCCCAGTTCCGCTTCCTGCTTAGCGCCTTCCATTTTCCATTTGATCCGGGCTTCTGGCAGATGGAAACATTCGGCTAAACCGGAGAGGAATTCATCACCGGTTGCCGGATCGATAATGGCAAACTTGAGTGAGGAACTACCGCAGTTCAGAACCAAAACTAACTTACTCGACATGGAAGGTCCCTATTGGTTAGATGTGGTGAAAAAAAACTCAGTCAGCTTATCAGCGTAGCGCATGAAAGCTGGTACATTAATGATGAATGTTATGCTGTCGGTAAATTTTGTCCGAAAGCAAAAAAATTGCATAAAAATGCCGAGATTTTTTGAATTTTGCCTCGCTCCCTGCGCGGGCTTCAGCAAACTGGCCGCACAAATGGTAACAGCCAGTAAATCAGCGGGGACAGGATAACCAGAGTGTCCTTTAAAGACAAAATATTTTGAAAGATGTAAGATAAAGTTGTTGTGTTGTGTTTTTTGTTTAACTTCTATCTCAAAAATTGAGGTCAGACATGGCTAATGAATCCGGCTCAGTCGGTTGGTTTAAACTGTTCCAGCATGGACAGCATTATATGAAGACATGGCCTGTCGATAAGCGCCTCGCTCCAATGTTTCCAGAGAATCGAGTGACGAAAGCTACCCGTTTTGCTGTCCGTTTTATGCCGCCGCTGGCGGTGTTCACTATGGCCTGGCAGGTTGCGTTGGGTGGACAGCTTGGTCCATCTGTCGCTACCGCAGTGTTTGCCTGTAGCTTGCCGATGCAAGGGCTTTGGTGGTTAGGTAAGCGATCGATAACGCCATTGCCACCAGGATTGTTGAACTGGTTCCATGATGTGCGGGAAAAACTGTTGGCTGCAGGCCAGGCGCTGGCGCCGGTAGAAGGTAAACCGACCTACCAGTCACTGGCTGATGTTCTGAAACGGGCATTCAAACAGTTGGATAAAACCTTTCTCGACGATCTGTAATGTCGCGGGGTTTTCTCCGCTGTTCAGGCGAAAACCCGGTTTACATCAAAAAAGCGTTGGTTTGTTATGCCGTGTTAATGCGGGTTATGCGATCCTTACGTCATCCCCTTCAACGTTATATCTTGTCCCTGCGACACAGGAGTGAATGATGGAAATGACCCATGCCCAACGGCTGATCCTCTCCAACCAGTATAAAATGATGAGCATGCTTGATCCGGATAACGCCGAGCGTTATCGCCGTCAGCAAACGATTATTGAACGTGGCTATGGTTTGCAAATGCGTGAACTCGATCATGAGTTTGGCCAACTAACCGAGGATGTCTGCCGCACCATTATCGATATAATGGAAATGCACCATGCGCTGCACGTGTCCTGGACCAATTTGAAAGAAGCTTCCGCGATTGAAGAGCGGCGCCTGGCCTTCCTTGGGTTTGATGCGGCGACGGAAGCTCGCTACCTCGGCTACGTACGCTTTATGGTTAATGTGGAAGGGCGTTACACTCATTTTGATTCTGGCTCCCACGGTTTTAATGCGCAGACGCCAATGTGGGAAAAGTATCAACGCATGCTGACAGTATGGCACACCTGCCCAAGGCAGTACCATTTGAGCGCGAATGAAATCGCGCAGATTATCAATGCCTGAGTGAGAAGGAAAAACGCAGTGAAGTGTAAAGGTTTTCTGTTTGATTTAGACGGTACGCTGGTGGACTCACTTCCGGCAGTCGAGCGAGCCTGGGCAAACTGGGCCCGGCGGCATGGTATTGCCGCCGATGAAGTGTTGAACTTCATTCATGGCAAGCAGGCTATCACCTCACTGCGCCATTTTATGGTTGGGGCTTCGGAAGAGGAAATCCAACAGGCGTTCTCCGCGCTGGAAAAAGCCGAAGCGGAAGACATTGATGGCATTGTTGCACTGCCAGGCGCGCTACAGTTGCTTTATACCCTAAACGAATTGGATATTCCGTGGGCGATTGTTACCTCTGGCTCTATACCTGTCGCCTCGGCTCGTCGGCGCGCTGCCGGGTTACCTGAACCGGAGGAATGGGTGACGGCCGAGCGAGTGCAGAATGGCAAACCAGCGCCGGATGCTTACCTGCTTGGTGCTCAATTGCTGGAACTGGAGCCGGAAGAGTGCGTAGTCGTGGAAGACGCGGCGGCCGGGATCCTCTCTGGGCTGGCGGCGGGCTGTCATGTGATTGCGGTTAACGCGCCGGTTGGTTCCCCCCGATTGGAAGAGGTGGATATGCTGATCAACTCACTGGAAGAGTTGATTATTCACAAAAGTCCGGACGGCACTATCGCGGTGCACCGGAAACACTAAATGATGATTTAACCTCGCATTAGCGGGGTTTATTTTATGGTAATTTTTGCCATGTTCTCCCTTCGCAAAGAGACTGATCGTGAATAAAGAGCTGATCTGGGTTCTCAGTCTGTTAGTCATCGCTATTCTTCTGTTTATCTGCGGCAAATTACGGATGGATGTGGTGGCGCTACTGGTCATCGTCGCTTTCGTCCTCAGCGGTACACTGACCTTACAGGAAGCCACGATGGGCTTTAGCGATCCCAATGTTATCCTGATTGCCGCATTGTTCGTGATTGGTGAAGGATTGGTGCGTACCGGTGTGGCGTTGAGAATGGGCGAATGGCTGATCAAAGTCGCTGGCAGTAGCGAAACTAAAATGCTGGTGCTGCTGATGGCAACCGTGGCCGGGCTGGGGGCGTTTATGAGTTCAACCGGGGTGGTTGCTATTTTTATCCCGGTAGTGATTGGCGTGGCGGCAAAAATGAACACCTCCCCCGGACGACTGATGATGCCATTGAGTTTTGCCGGGCTGATCAGCGGGATGATGACCCTGGTGGCAACGCCGCCAAATCTGGTGGTTAACAGTGAGCTGCTGCGCAACGGGATACCGGGATTCGGTTTTTTCGATGTCACGCCCATCGGGCTGGTGGCGCTGGTGCTGGGGATTGGTTACATGTTGGTAGCCCGGCTCTGGCTGGTAACGCCGACTCATCAGGATGAGGCTAAAAAGCGTGTCAGGAGGACCTTCCGCGATTTAATCCACGATTATAAGCTCAGCGGACGGGCACGAAGGTTAGCGGTGCGCCCCGGTTCGTCATTGATTGGTCGCCCGTTGGATGATTTGCAACTGCGCCAACGTTACGGCATCAATGTGGTTGGGCTGGAACGCTGGCGTAAATTCCGACGGGTGATGGTTCCGGTGACAGGCACCACCGAGTTTTATTCCAATGATGTTCTGCTGATTGATATGTCAGCGGCAGAGATCGATTTACGCGAATTCTGTAGCGAAAATCAACTGGAGCCGATGATCCTGCGGGGTGAGTATTTTTCAGATCGCGCGCAGGACGTAGGCATGGCGGAGGTGTTGGTTATCCCGGATTCGGAACTACAGGGAAAGAACCTGCGGGAAATCGCCTTTCGTACGCGTTTTGGCGTCAGCGTTATCGGGGTACGTCGCCGGGGGGCGGTGCAGGACGGGGCGCTGAATGATCTGGCGCTGGAACTGGGTGATATTCTGCTGGTGATCGGCGACTGGAAAAAAATCACTCAACTACAGCAGCAAAAGCGTGATCTGATTGTGCTTAATATGCCCGTTGAAGTGGACGATGTCGCGCCTGCCAGCAGCCAGGCGCCGCATGCAATATTTTGTCTGGCGCTCATGGTGGCGATGATGCTCACCAACGAAATACCCAATCCGGTCGCGGCGTTGATTGCCTGCCTGCTGATGGGGAAGTTTCGCTGTATCGATATGGATAGCGCCTATAAAGCTATCCACTGGCCGAGTATTGTTCTGATTGTCGGCATGATGCCCTTTGCACTGGCGTTGCAGAAAACCGGCGGCGTGAAGTTGATCGTTGACGGGCTGATGGACCTGGCCGGGGGCAGAAGCCCATATGTGATGTTGCTCTGTCTGTTTGTGCTGTGTGCCACTATCGGTCTGTTTATTTCGAATACGGCTACGGCAGTACTGATGGCGCCAATCGGCGTAGCTGCCGCGCAGCAAATGGGCGTCTCTCCCTATCCTTTCACGTTGATCATTGCCGTGGCGGCTTCAGCGGCCTTTATGACGCCAGTTTCATCACCGGTAAACACGCTGATACTGGGCCCCGGGGGATATCGCTTCAGCGATTTTGTGAAGGTTGGCGTACCGTTTACTCTGTTGATCATGGTGGTCAGTGTGTTGCTGGTACCGGTACTGTTTCCGTTTTAACCGCTTAAAGTGATTCCTGGCTTATCTCGTCCAGAGAAAGATTAAAGCTGGGAACAAACACCTCGACGAAATAGTCCATCTCTGGGCTGTGGCGTTCTGTCAGCGTTTTTTCCAGTCTCGCTTTGGCCAACTGAAACTCGTGGTTGCCAGCGGCGAGCTCTTCCAGACATTTCAGGTAGGCGCACAGCGCGTCGGCTTGTTTGACAATAGCCGTCTCGTCTTCACTGCGCTGATGTTCATCCAGCAATGGGCGATAAGCGTCACGCAGTTCTTCTGGCAACATCTCAATCAGTTTCAACTGGGCGATTTTCTCAATTTTCTTGTATTCATGTGCGATCTGCGCGTTGTAGTACTTCACCGGCGTAGGGAGATCGCCGGTCAATACTTCACTGGCATCATGATACATCGCCATCAGTGCGATGCGCTCGGCATTGAGATTGCCGTTAAACTTGTGGTTTTTTATCACGGCGAGGGCATGAGCCACCATCGCGACCTGCAGACTGTGTTCGGAGACGTTCTCCGTGCGCACGTTGCGCATCAGCGGCCAGCGGTTGATCAATTTCAGACGGGAGAGATGGGCAAAAAAATGACTTTGACTCATGGGGGGCTGTTTTCCTGTGTCTGGGGAACAGAGCCGAAAATCCGGCCCCGAAACCCCAGTATAACCTGATCACCCGGCAAGAAGCAGTGCTATCGGTAGACATCCTGTCGGGGAGCAGGGGAATTACTGATGATAGTTCTCAAGGAAACGGCCAAATTTACCCACCGCCATTTCCAGGTCATTCACATGCGGCAGTGTAACGATGCGCACATGGTCAGGCCACGGCCAGTTAAAGGCGCTGCCCTGAACCAGCAATACTTTTTCCTGCAGCAGGAAATCCAGTACCATTTTCTGATCGTCATGCAGGTTAAACTTGTTCGCATCGATCTTCGGGAACATATACAGAGCGCCATCCGGTTTCACGCAACTGACGCCAGGAATATCGTTGATCAGTTCCCACGCACGTTGGCGCTGTTCGTACAGTCTGCCTCCCGGCATGATAAATTCGCTGATGCTCTGATAGCCGCCCAGCGCGGTTTGAATGGCATGCTGTGCCGGGACATTGGCGCACAGGCGCATTGACGCCAGCATTTCCAACCCTTCAATATAACCCCTGGCATGCTTTTTCGGGCCATTAAGCACCATCCAGCCCTGGCGAAAGCCAGCCACACGATAGGTTTTAGACAGACCATTGAAGGTGATAGTCAGCAGATCCGGTGCCAGTGCGGCGATGGAATGGTGCTGTGCTGCGTCATAGAGGATCTTGTCGTAAATTTCATCAGCGAAAATGATCAAATTATGCTGACGGGCCAGTTCAACGACTTCTTGCAAGAGCGCTTTACTGTAGACTGCACCCGTTGGGTTGTTCGGGTTGATTATCACAATACCGCGAGTACGCGGGGTGATTTTACTCCGAATATCATCAAGATCGGGGAACCAGCCAGCTGACTCATCGCAGAGATAGTGCACGGCTTTACCGCTGGAAAGTGAGACCGCCGCAGTCCACAAGGGATAATCCGGGGCCGGAACCAGCATCTCGTCGCCGCTGTTTAATAGTGCCTGCATCGACTGAACGATCAGTTCGGACACGCCGTTGCCAATATAGACATCTTCCACGGTCATGTCGTGCATGTCGCGTGCCTGATAATGTTGCACAATGGCCTTACGGGCAGAGTAGAGCCCTTTAGAATCGCAATAGCCCTGCGCACTAGGCAGGTTGCGGATCACATCAACGAGGATTTCGTCAGGCGCTTCAAAACCAAATGGGGCAGGGTTGCCAATATTGAGCTTGAGGACTTTATTACCTTCTTCTTCCAGTCGCTTTGCTTCTTTTAACACCGGGCCACGGATGTCATAGCAAACGTTGTCCAGTTTGCTGGATTTATCAATTGGGATCATTTCTTATGCCTTTGACGGAACTGCATTCCTGCCGTGGAAAAATGAATCCGCACAATGTACTCCTCTCTAAAGCGCTTTTGAAGTGGGATCATGCGCTTTAGAAACATCCATTTGGCGTAGGCGGTGTTTTTATCGCTATTGGGTAAAATCTGGTGGATTTATGGGGGTGGTAGGATTGTCAAATTGTTCTTAATAAATTGATTGGAAAGTGAACTTGATGACAATCTGTTCTCCTGAGCGAAGGTGACACCAATGTTTGCGTCATTTCGTTGTCCGGATGGGTAACATGGCATTGAATGATAAATTTTTGTTCCAGCTGACCAAGCTAACAGCATTTGACCAATAAAATCTGACTTTATTGATAAGAATAATCTCATTTGGGCTTAAAAAGTAACCGACAGTATGTCAGGATAATGCCCATGGGAGTTTTACGCGGAGCGTTTCTGTATTCACAGACAAGATGTTCTCCCGTTTTTGGTCTTAAATGTTAAGATTAATTTATTATTGTTATACTGTGATTACAGTGTTCCGATTGTTCAATTTCTTATGGTTGTTTTACACTGACAGTACTGTGGGCCAGGTTTGCCTGTCAGACTGCGGAGTTAATTGACCATTTCAGCGCTGCTTTCCGCAATTTATGGGTTAGTGTTGCGTGCATTAGTGATGTATCAGATGTAAGAACCTGTTGGCGGCTCGATCTGCAATGCCTGTCGCAGATAATTATGGCCGCTGAGGTTGCAACATCTGCGGAAGAACGAGATATAGCGGAGACTTAACATCGCTCATATCACGCCATTGTTATCGCCATATCTCTTTGATACGGCTGGTAATGACACCAGGGTAGTTGTTATTAAAAATCTTATAAAGTGAAGAAAACATGACTAGTGCAAATCGTCCAATTCTCAATCTTGACCTCGATCTGCTGAGAACCTTCGTCGCTGTTGCCGATCTGAACACCTTCGCGGCGGCAGCGGCGGCAGTCTGCCGTACGCAGTCTGCCGTCAGTCAGCAGATGCAGCGGTTGGAACAATTAGTAGGTAAAGAGTTGTTCGCCCGTCATGGTCGCAACAAACTGTTGACCGAACATGGCATTCAACTGTTGGGATACGCAAGAAAGATCCTGCGTTTTAACGACGAGGCCTGTACCTCCCTGATGTACAGCAATATTCAGGGGGTGTTAACCATTGGTGCATCTGATGATACGTCAGATACTATTTTACCGTTCCTGCTAAACCGGGTGACCTCGGTCTATCCTAAATTGGCCATTGATGTGCGGGTGAAGCGTAATCCGTTCATGATGGAAATGTTAAATCAGGGTGAGGTTGACCTGGTGGTGACCACCTCCAGCCCGATGAATTTTACCTGGCAAGTATTACGGACGTCGCCAACGCTCTGGTACTGTGCGGCCGACTACATCTTCCAGCGCGGAGAAGCAATCCCACTGGTGCTGTTGGATGAGCCAAGTCCGTATCGTGATATGGCCATTGATCATCTCAACGAGGCAGGTATCCCGTGGCGCATTTCTTATGTCGCTTCAACGCTGGCTGCGGTACGCGCCGCTGTGAAGGCGGGGCTGGGGGTCACGGCCCGCCCGGTAGAGATGATGAGTCCTGAGTTACGTGTTATGGGGGCGGCTGAAGGCTTACCCGTTCTCCCGGATACGGAGTATTTACTTTGTCGTAATCCGGAAAGCGACAATGAACTGGCACAGGCCATCTTCAATGCCATGGAAGCGAGCAGTGATCCCTATAACCTGACCGCGACGGGACGCGACAGCGCTTCTTTCTCGGATGACGATGAATAAAATCTTCGCGATTTGTTGTGGCAATCGGATGATGATTTTTTAGAGGCGAATACAGCCTGAATAATTCACGCTGCAGTAAGAGGACCGGTGCGCGTTCTGCTGAGCCAGGACGGGTCAGTGAGTAGGGTGGCTCACATCGCAACGTACCTGCAGCCTGAAGTCGGTCGCATTTTAAAAGCCTTCCAGCGTCTAATGACACTGAAAGGCTTTTTTTATGGTTTTTTATCCCCAGTACCGGTGGGGATGTTACGCTTTTTTTCTCCTGTTGATGCCATAATATCACCTCCTCCCACGAATCATTTTGATGCGTTATCAATTCGCCGCCTCAGACCTTGAATTGATCTTGATCAATCTACAGGCCAGGTCAATTTTTTCTCATAAAAGATAAAAGTGTGTTCTGGATCAAAAAAATAACCCTATAAAGGGGCAGGAAAAAGACGTAATTCCTGCGAGAATAGAGTCTACTAAATCCACGATACATGTAGGGGAATATCCATTACACTTATATTCACTGGGTGAAACTGACTCGATTTAGCTCACTTAGTGCGCATCATATGTTAAATAAATGTATCTAATGTAAACTAATGTCTTGAGTGATTCGCTAAGGTTGCTGAAAGGTTATAGAAATAAGTGAAAAAATTATAAAATTGCTGCATAATCAATAAAGACAGCAGCCTTCATGCGGTTTTTTATTTTTCCTTTAAATCGTGTGGTGGGTAACCTGCCGACTATCAGAGCAGGACGCCAGACACCACGTGTTGAATATAAGCAGAGTGTATGTCAACAACTACCGAAGTCGTCGCTCATCACTGGGCGTTTGCCGTATTTCTCATCGTTGCGATCGGACTGTGTTGTGCAATGCTGGCCGGGGCATGGTTTTTGGGCGGAAAAGCACGTGGACGCTATACCAATACGCCTTTTGAGTCTGGGGCCGCCCCCGTCGGGACCGCCAAGCTGCGCATGTCTGCGAAGTTCTATCTGGTTGCAATGTTCTTCGTCATCTTCGACGTTGAAGCCCTCTATTTATACGCATGGTCGACCGCCATCCGCGAGAGCGGGTGGGTAGGCTTTGTCGAAGCCACTATTTTCATTTTGGTACTGCTTGCTGGTCTGGTTTATCTGGTGCGTGTCCGCGCTCTGGATTGGGCCCCGGCGCCCCGGCGTCTCGTGGCCAGGCCAACGACCATTTCGCACGCCAATCGTCATACGCAGTAACAGCGAGGCATAAAGATGGATTATACGCTCACCCGCGCAGACCCGGACGGTGAGAATGACCGTTACCCACTGCAGAAACAGGAGATCGTTAGCGATCCTCTGGAAAAGCATGTCAACCAAACCGTTTATATGGGCAAGCTTGAGCATGCTTTGCACGATATGGTGAATTGGGGACGTAAAAACTCTCTGTGGCCGTTTAACTTCGGTCTTTCTTGTTGTTATGTCGAGATGACCACCTCATTTACTGCGGTCCATGATGTCGCTCGCTTTGGCTCGGAAGTTATTCGTGCCTCGCCGCGTCAGGCTGACTTCATGGTGGTCGCTGGTACCTGTTTCACCAAGATGGCCCCGGTGGTGCAGCGTCTTTACGACCAGATGCTGGAACCGAAGTGGGTTATATCAATGGGAGCCTGTGCCAACTCAGGTGGCATGTACGATATTTATTCTGTGGTACAGGGTGTGGACAAGTTTCTGCCGGTTGACGTGTATATACCCGGTTGTCCACCGCGTCCTGAAGCTTATATGCAAGCGCTGCTTCTGTTGCAGGAATCGATCGGTAAAGAGCGCCGTCCACTGTCGTGGGTGGTGGGCGATCAGGGGGTTTATCGCGCCAATATGCCATCAGAACGCGAAAGGAAGCAGGGTGAACGCATCGCGGTCACGAATCTGCGTACGCCTGACGAGATTTAAAGTGCGTTATTAATGGATGTGGTCTGACTGATCTGGCGCATAAAAAATACAACACGCGCCCGCCTCATCCTGACGCTAACACCGAGTCACACACATGGTGAACGACTTATGACAGATTTAACCACGCAACAACTCGCACAGCCTGAATGGCAAACCCGCGATCATCTGGATGATCCAGTTGTCGGCGAGCTGCGTAATCGTTTTGGGCCAGATGCCTTTACCATTCAGCCAACCCGTACCGGTGTTCCGGTCGTCTGGGTGAAGCGTGAACAGTTACTGGAAATAACCGAGTTTCTGCGCAAACTGCCGAAACCGTATGTGATGCTGTATGACCTCCACGGAATGGATGAACGTTTGCGCACCCATCGCGCTGGATTGCCTGCCGCAGATTTTTCTGTTTTCTATCATTTTATTTCCATTGAACGTAATCGCGACATCATGCTCAAGGTGGCATTGTCTGAAAAAGACCTGCATGTGCCAACCCTGACCCGACTTTTCCCTAACGCAAACTGGTATGAGCGTGAGACCTGGGAAATGTTCGGCATTACCTTCGATGGTCACCCTCATCTGACGCGCATCATGATGCCGCAGAGCTGGGAAGGGCATCCTCTGCGCAAGGACTATCCGGCGCGCGCCACCGAGTTTGATCCGTTCGAGCTGACTAAGCAGACGGAAGACCTGGCGATGGAGGAGATGACTTTCAAGCCTGAAGAGTGGGGCATGAAGCGTGGCACCGCCAACGAAGACTTTATGTTCCTCAACCTTGGGCCGAACCACCCCTCTGCGCATGGCGCTTTTCGTATCATTCTACAACTGGATGGTGAAGAGATAGTCGACTGCGTGCCTGATGTGGGGTATCACCACCGTGGCGCGGAGAAGATGGGTGAGCGTCAGTCATGGCACAGCTACATTCCTTATACTGACCGCATTGAATACCTGGGTGGCTGCGTCAATGAAATGCCATACGTGCTGGCTGTTGAGAAACTGGCCGGGATCAAAGTGCCGGAGCGCGTTGAGGTCATCCGTGTGATGCTTTCAGAGCTGTTCCGCATCAACAGCCATCTGCTATACATTTCTACTTTTATTCAGGATGTTGGGGCAATGTCCCCGGTGTTCTTTGCCTTTACCGATCGCCAGAAAATTTATGATGTGGTGGAAGCCATTACCGGTTTCCGGATGCATCCGGCCTGGTTCCGCATTGGGGGAGTAGCGCATGACCTGCCGAAAGGGTGGGAGCGCTTACTGCGTGAGTTCCTTGACTGGTTGCCAAAACGTCTGAAGGCTTACGAACAAACCGCGCTGAAAAATTCAGTGTTAATTGGTCGCGCCAAAGGCGTTGCCGCTTACGGGCTGGATGAGGCTCTGGCGTGGGGAACCACCGGGGCTGCCCTGCGTGCCACAGGCCTGGATTTCGATGTGCGTAAATGGCGCCCGTATTCCGGTTATCAAAACTTCGACTTCGAGGTGCCGATTGGCGATGGCGTGAGTTGCGCTTATAGCCGGGTCATGCTGAAGATGGAAGAAATGCGTCAGAGTTTGCGCATCCTGGAACAGTGCCTGAAAAATATGCCGGAAGGCCCGTTCAAGGCCGACCATCCACTGACCACGCCGCCGCCGAAAGAGCGCACGTTGCAGCATATCGAAACGCTGATCACTCAC
The DNA here is from genome assembly GCF_009295515.1 of Erwinia endophytica. Lineage (GTDB taxonomy): Bacteria > Pseudomonadota > Gammaproteobacteria > Enterobacterales > Enterobacteriaceae > Erwinia > Erwinia endophytica. Next base: position 103,026 of record NZ_RQVV01000024.1, read on the forward strand.
TTCCTGCAGGTTTCCTGGGGGCCGGTGATGCCAGCCAACGAATCCTTCCAGATGATTGAGGCGACCAAAGGGATTAACAGCTACTACCTGACCAGCGACGGTAGCACGATGAGCTACCGTACACGTGTGCGTACGCCAAGTTTCCCCCATTTGCAGCAGATCCCTTCGGTGATAAACGGCAGCCTGGTATCCGATCTGATCGTGTACCTCGGCAGTATCGATTTTGTTATGTCAGACGTGGACCGCTAATTATGCACGATCAAAAAATTGCGATCGAAACGATCGAAGATAACGCGACTTTTGTGCTGAGTGCAGCTGAACATGACGCCATCGAGCATGAAAAGCACCATTACGAAGATCCTCGGGCTGCATCGATCGAAGCGTTGAAAATTGTTCAGAAGCAACGAGGATGGGTACCGGACGGCGCGATCAACGCGATCGCTGACGTCTTGGGTATCCCGGCCAGTGACGTGGAAGGCGTGGCGACATTCTACAGCCAGATCTTCCGTCAGCCGGTTGGTCGTCACGTGATCCGGTATTGCGACAGTGTGGTGTGCCATATCACCGGGTATCAGGGGATCCAGGCGGCGCTGGAAGAGAATTTGCAGATTAAGCCAGGCCAGACCACGGCGGATGGACGCTTCACGCTGCTGCCAACCTGCTGTCTCGGTAATTGCGACAAGGGGCCGACAATGATGGTGGATGAAGATACCCATGTGCACCTGACGCCGGAAAATATCGCTACTTTACTGGAGCAGTATCAATGACATTCAAAACGATCATTCGTACTGCGGAGACGCATCCGCTGACCTGGCGTCTACGTGATGATAAACAGCCGGTATTTTTTGATGAATATCGCAGTAAAAACGGTTATGCCGGTGCCGAGAAGGCACTGAAGACCATGTCGCAGGAAGATATTGTGACCGCGGTGAAAGATTCAGGTCTGAAAGGCCGCGGTGGCGCGGGTTTCTCCACCGGGTTGAAGTGGAGTCTGATGCCGAAAGACGAGTCGATGAACATCCGTTACCTGCTGTGTAACGCCGATGAGATGGAACCCGGTACCTATAAAGACCGCCTGTTGATGGAACAAATGCCGCATCAACTGGTGGAAGGGATGCTGATCGCCGCTTTTGCCCTGAAAGCTTACCGTGGTTACATTTTCCTGCGCGGTGAATACATCGAAGCCGCTGCGAATTTACGCCGGGCGATAGCGGAGGCAACTGCTGCAGGCTACCTGGGGAAAAATATTCTCGGCACGGGGTTTGATTTTGAGCTGATGGTTCACACCGGGGCAGGGCGTTATATCTGCGGCGAAGAAACCGCACTGATTAACTCGCTCGAAGGTCGTCGCGCTAACCCGCGTTCCAAGCCGCCATTCCCGGCCTCCGCGGGTGCATGGGGTAAACCGACCTGTGTGAACAACGTGGAAACCCTGTCCAATGTTCCGGCGATCATCGCCAATGGCGTTGACTGGTACAAGGGCATCTCAACCAGCGATGACACTGGCACTAAAATGATGGGCTTCTCCGGCCGGGTCAAAAATCCGGGCGTCTGGGAATTGCCGTTTGGCATCACTGCACGTGAAATTCTGGAGGATTATGCCGGCGGCATGCGCGAGGGTCTGATGTTTAAAGCCTGGCAGCCAGGGGGCGCAGGGACTGACTTCCTGACGGAGTCGCACCTCGACCTGCCGATGGAGTTCTCCAGTATCGGTAAAGCAGGCAGCCGTCTTGGTACCGCGCTGGCGATGGCGGTTGACCATGAAATCAATATGGTGTCGTTGGTGCGCAATCTGGAAGAGTTCTTTGCCCGTGAATCTTGTGGATGGTGTACGCCATGTCGTGATGGCTTGCCGTGGAGTGTCAAAATTCTGCGCGCGTTGGAGCGGAAAGAAGGGCAACCGGGCGATATCGAGACCCTGCTGCAACTTTGTCGTCAGCTTGGCCCGGGTAAAACTTTTTGCGCCCATGCGCCAGGTGCAGTAGAGCCGTTGCAGAGTGCGATTAAATATTTCCGTGAAGAGTTTGAAGCGGGCATTGCGCCACAGGTTTACAGCAATGTGCATGCTATCGCTGGCATTCAGGAGAACCTGCTGAAAGCTCGCTGGTAAAGCTAAGAATTAAGATGCGAGAAGTCATCGTTGATTTTACCCAATAACTTTCTGGTCACGGCAAGGCAACAAGAGAACGCATCCCCGGGCGCTACAAGTCAGTGACCGGGGGAAGATAACGCCGTTAACGCTGCTGTGAGCGGAAATGAAGGGTAAAGGAATTGTGTTTAACGCTCGGTAATCCGAGCCTTACGGAAGCATGTTCACTATGGCTACAATTCATGTAGACGGTAAAGAATATGACGTCGATGGGGCAGACAACTTGTTGCAGGCTTGCCTCTCACTCGGCCTTGATATTCCTTATTTTTGCTGGCATCCGGCGCTGGGTAGCGTAGGGGCCTGCCGCCAGTGCGCGGTGAAGCAATTTCAAAATGCCGAAGATACCCGTGGCCGCCTGGTGATGTCCTGTATGACACCGGCAGCGGAGGGGACTTTCATCGCTATTGATGATAGCGAAGCAAAAGAATTCCGTGAAAGCGTGGTGGAATGGCTGATGACCAATCATCCCCACGATTGCCCCGTTTGTGAAGAGGGGGGAAACTGTCATTTGCAGGACATGACCGTGATGACCGGTCATAGTTTCCGCCGCTACCGTTTCACTAAACGTACTCACCGCAATCAGGATCTTGGGCCGTTTATTTCTCATGAGATGAACCGTTGTATCGCTTGTTATCGTTGCGTGCGTTATTACAAAGATTATGCTGACGGTACGGATCTGGGCGTTTACGGCGCACACGATAATGTCTACTTCGGTCGTCCGGAAGACGGGGCGCTGGAGAGTGAATTTTCCGGTAACCTGGTTGAGATTTGTCCCACTGGCGTATTCACCGATAAAACTCACTCCGAGCGCTATAACCGTAAATGGGATATGCAATATGCCCCAAGCATTTGCCAGCAGTGCAGCATTGGCTGTAATACCAGTCCGGGTGAGCGCTATGGCGAACTGCGCCGGATCGAAAACCGCTATAACGGTACCGTCAACCAGTACTTCCTTTGTGATCGTGGCCGCTTTGGTTATGGCTATGTGAACCTGAAAGACCGACCTCGCCAGCCCATGCAGCGTCGGGGTAACGACTGGATCATGCTGAACGCAGAACAGGCGGTACAGGGGGCGGCCGATGTGTTGCGTCAGGCGAAGAGAGTTATCGGTATCGGTTCACCCCGGGCCAGTGTGGAGAGCAATTTTGCTTTGCGTGATCTGGTTGGCGCGGAAAACTTCTCTACCGGTATTCCTGCCGCTGAGCAAGCCCAGATGGAGCTGATGCTGAAAGTACTGCGCGACAGCGGCATTCATACGCCGGCGCTGCGTGAAATCGAAAGTTATGATGCGGTGCTGGTGTTGGGGGAGGACCTGACTCAGGTCGGAGCGCGCATGGCGTTGTCGGTGCGTCAGGCGGTGAAAGGTAAAGCGCGCGAGATGGCCGCCGCTCAGAAAGTGGCAGACTGGCAGATTGCTGCCATCATCAACATTGGTCAGCACGCCAAATATCCGTTGTTTGTCACTAACGTGGATGCCACCCGGCTGGATGACATCGCGGCGTGGAGCTATCGTGCCCCGGTGGAAGATCAGGCGCGTGTCGGTTTTGCTATCGCTCATGCGCTGGATGAGCGCGCGCCGGCGGTGGAAGGTCTTGACCGCGCACTGAGTAATAAGATTGACGTAGTGGTCCAGGCGCTGGCCAGCGCGAAAAAGCCGCTGATTATTTCCGGCGTCCATGCCGGCAGTGAAGCCATGATTCAGGCGGCGGCAAACGTTGCCAAAGCGCTAAAAGGCCGTGGTGCCGATGTCGGGATGACGTTGTTGGCCGATGCGGTTAACAGTGTTGGTCTGGGGATGATTGGCGGCCAACCGCTTGAAGCCGCATTAAGCGAACTGGAAAACGGTGCGGCAGATGCGGTGGTAATCATGGAAAATGATCTCTATCGCCATGTCGCGAAAGCGAAAGTTGACGCGGTGCTGGGTAATACGCCGGAGGTGATTGTTATCGATCATCAGCGTACCCCCACTACGGAGAAAGCGGGGCTGATCCTTTCCTCCGCCAGCTTCGCTGAAAGTGATGGTACGGTGGTGAATCAGGAAGGCCGGGCTCAGCGCTTCTTCCAGGTTTATGATCCGTCCTATTACGATACTAAAGTGGAAATGCTGGAAAGCTGGCGCTGGTTGCATGCGTTGCAGAGTACCATCAATAGCCGTGATGTGGACTGGACGCAACTCGACCATGTCATAGATGCCTGCGTTGCGACATTACCGCAACTGGCCGGTATTAAAGATGCCGCGCCAGATGCCAGCTTCCGCATTCATGGTCAGAAACTGTCCCGTTCACCCGTCCGCGCCAGTGGCCGTACCGCGATGCGCGCCAATATCAGTGTGCATGAACCGCGCCAGCCGCAGGATAAAGACACCATGTTTGCCTTCTCGATGGAAGGGAACAACCAGCCGGGAGCCCCCCGCTCGCAGATCCCTTTTGCCTGGGCTCCGGGTTGGAACTCCCCGCAGGCGTGGAATAAATTCCAGGACGAAGTGGGCGGCAAACTGCGTAATGGTGATCCCGGCGTACGTCTGTTTGAAGCCGGAGACAGTCAACTCGACTGGTTTGAGGGGGTACCTGCGGCATTTGTCCGTCAGGAACACCACTGGCGTGTGGCGCCTTATTTCCATCTGTTCGGTAGTGAAGAGATGACCCAACGTTCCGCTGTTATTCAGCAACGTATGCCTGAACCTTATGTGATGGTCAATCCAGAGGATGCCGCGAAGCTCGGCGTGAATGTCGGAACGTTGGTTGAATTCATCTGTGAAGGTGAAATTCTGCGTTTGCCGGTGCGTTTTTCAGACTCGTTGCAGGCAGGGCAGGTTGGTCTGCCATTGGGAATGCCGGGGATTCCGCCATTCCTGCTGGGCGCCAGTATTGACAATCTGCGGGAGGCAGCACAATGAGCTGGCTGACACCGGAAGTTATCGAGGTCATCATCGCGGTCGTAAAAGCGTTGGTTATCCTGCTGGTCGTGGTGGCTTGTGGCGCACTGATGAGTTTTGGCGAACGTCGTTTGCTGGGCTTGTTCCAGAACCGCTACGGACCCAACCGCGTCGGCTGGGGCGGGTCGCTGCAACTCGTTGCGGATATGATCAAAATGTTCTTTAAAGAGGACTGGACGCCGCCATTTACTGATCGGGTTATCTTCACCCTCGCGCCAATGATCGCTTTTACTTCGCTGTTACTGGCGATGGCTATTGTACCCGTGACCTCAACCTGGATGGGCGCTGACCTGAATATCGGTCTGTTGTTTTTCCTGATGATGGCGGGTCTGGCGGTGTATGCGGTGTTGTTCGCTGGCTGGTCCAGTAATAACAAATATTCCCTGCTGGGGGCGATGCGTGCCTCTGCCCAGACGCTGAGTTACGAAGTGTTTCTTGGGTTGTCGCTGATGGGCGTGGTGGCTCGGGCCGGATCGTTCAATATGGTCGATATCGTTAACAGTCAGCAGCATCTGTGGAACATCATCCCGCAATTCTTTGGCTTTATTACTTTCGCTATTGCCGGCGTCGCGGTTTGTCACCGTCATCCCTTTGATCAGCCGGAAGCGGAGCAGGAACTGGCTGATGGTTACCACATTGAATACGCCGGGATGAAATTCGGCCTGTTCTTTGTCGGTGAATACATCGGGATCGTGACGGTATCTTCGTTAATTGTGACACTGTTCTTCGGTGGCTGGAATGGGCCATGGCTGCCACCGTTCTTCTGGTTCGCTATCAAAACGGCATTCTTCATGATGATGTTCATTCTGATTCGTGCTGCGTTGCCGCGTCCGCGTTATGACCAGGTGATGTCGTTCGGCTGGAAAGTATGTCTGCCGTTGACGCTGTTGAACCTGCTGGCGACGGCCGCAGTGATTCTGTACAACGCGCAGTAAGGGGCGAAAGATCATGACATTAAAAGATATTTTGGTCGGATTCGGCACCACGGTGCGCAGTATCGTACTGATTGGTTTAAACGCCTTTGCGAAACGTGAAACCATGATGTACCCGGAAGAACCGGTGTACCTGCCGCCGCGTTACCGTGGTCGCATTGTGCTGACCCGCGATCCCGATGGTCAGGAGCGCTGTGTCGCCTGTAACCTTTGCGCGGTAGCCTGTCCCGTCGGCTGTATTTCGTTGCAAAAAGCGGAAATGGCGGATGGCCGCTGGTATCCCGAATTCTTCCGTATCAACTTCTCGCGCTGCATTTTCTGTGGCCTGTGTGAAGAGGCTTGCCCGACCACTGCGATTCAGCTTACCCCAGATTTCGAACTGGGTGAGTTCAAGCGTCAGGATCTGGTGTACGAAAAAGAAAACCTGCTGATTTCCGGTCCGGGTAAATACCCGGAATATAATTTCTACCGAATGGCGGGAATGGCGATCGATGGAAAAGACAAGGGTGACGCCGCTAACGAGGCTAAACCTATCGACGTCAAGGGCTTGTTACCTTAAGGAGCCAGGCATGGAATTTGCGTTTTATCTTTGCGGACTGGTGGCGGTGCTCACGACATTACGCGTGATCACTCACACCAACCCGGTCCACGCACTGTTATATCTCATCATCTCCCTGTTGGCGGTGGCTGGGGTGTTTTTCTCGCTGGGGGCATACTTTGCCGGCGCGTTGGAAATCATCGTTTATGCCGGGGCGATCATGGTGCTGTTCGTGTTTGTGGTGATGATGTTGAATCTGGGGGATGCTGTGCAGGCGCAGGAACGAGAGTGGCTCAAGCCGGGCGTGTGGCTGGGACCCGGTCTCTGTTCTTTGCTGCTGCTGCTGGTGATGGTCTACGCCATTCTCTCCGTTCATGGCCAGGGCATCGACGGCAAGATGATCGATGCGAAAGCCGTGGGAGTCAGCCTGTTTGGTTCTTACGTGTTGGCAGTGGAGCTGGCTTCTATGTTGTTGCTTGCCGGGCTGGTGGTGGCTTACCACATTGGTCGCGAACAGCGTCCGGGTGAAGTGTTGAGTAACCGCACTGGGGATGCCGTGCAAAGCAATCAGGAGGAACACGCATGATCCCATTACAACATGGCCTCATTCTGGCGGCCATCCTGTTTGTTCTCGGACTGACTGGCGTGATAATCCGGCGCAACTTGTTGTTTATGCTGATTAGCCTCGAGATCATGATCAACGCCGCCGCATTGGCGTTCGTGGTTGCCGGGAGCTATTGGGGTCAGGCAGATGGTCAGGTGATGTACATCCTGGCGATCAGCCTGGCCGCCGCAGAAGCCAGTATTGGTCTGGCTCTGTTATTGCAACTGCATCGCCGCAGTCAGAACCTCAACATTGATAAAGTGAGTGAGATGCGCGGATGAACCTTCTCTATTTAACCATTTTGTTCCCGCTGATTGGCTTTGTGCTGCTGGCTTTTTCCCGCGGTCGCTGGTCAGAAAATGTGTCTGCCAGCGTGGGCATGGGATCCGTCGGTCTGGCGGCCCTGGTGACGATTTATGTCGGCATCGACTTTTTCCATCACGGACAGGCGGTTTTTAACCAGGCGTTGTGGACGTGGATGCAGGTAGGGCACTTCAATATCAAGGTCAGCCTGAGTCTTGACGGTCTGTCACTGACGATGCTGTCGGTGGTGACCGGCGTTGGCTTCTTTATCCATATGTTCGCCTCCTGGTACATGCGTGGAGAAGAAGGCTACTCACGCTTCTTTGCCTACACTAACTTGTTTATCGCCAGCATGGTGGTTCTGGTGCTGGCCGATAATCTGATGTTGATGTATCTGGGTTGGGAAGGCGTGGGGCTTTGTTCCTACCTGCTGATTGGCTTCTACTATACCGAGGCGAAAAACGGCGCAGCGGCGATGAAGGCCTTTATCATCACGCGTATCGGTGACGTGTTCCTCGCTTTTGCTTTGTTCATTCTCTATAACGAGCTGGGCACACTGAACTTCCGCGAGATGGCAGCGTTGGCGCCGGCCCACTTTGCTGCGGATAACACCATGTTGCAGTGGGCAACCCTGATGTTGTTGGGCGGCGCGGTAGGTAAATCTGCTCAGTTGCCGCTACAAACGTGGCTGGCGGATGCGATGGCCGGTCCGACGCCGGTTTCTGCGTTGATCCATGCGGCGACCATGGTGACGGCGGGCGTCTATTTGATTGCCCGTAGCCACGGCCTGTTCCTGCTTACGCCGGAGGTCTTGCATCTGGTTGGGATCATCGGGGCGATTACGTTGGTGTTGGCGGGTTTTGCCGCGTTGGTGCAGACCGATATCAAACGTGTTCTCGCTTATTCCACCATGAGTCAGATCGGTTATATGTTCCTCGCCCTGGGTGTACAGGCGTGGGATGCGGCTATTTTCCATCTGATGACCCATGCATTCTTTAAAGCATTACTGTTCCTCTCTTCCGGTTCGGTTATCCTTGCCTGCCATCACGAGCAGAATATCTTTAAAATGGGCGGCCTGCGTAAGAGCATTCCGCTGGTTTATATCTGCTTCCTGGTCGGTGGCGCGGCGTTGTCAGCATTACCGCTGATTACCGCAGGCTTCTTCAGTAAGGATGAGATCCTTGCTGGTGCGCTGGCGAACGGACACCTTAACCTGATGGTTGCCGGGCTGGTCGGCGCGTTTATGACCTCGTTGTATACCTTCCGGATGATTTTCATCACTTTCCATGGCGAAGAGAAAATTCATGCTCATGCCGGTAAAGGGGTGACCCATCACTTGCCGCTGGTGGTACTGCTTTGCCTCTCAACCTTTATTGGCGCAATGATTGTGCCACCGCTCAAAGGCGTCCTGCCAGATACCACTGAGTTGGCGCATGGCAGCGTGGTGACGCTGGAAATGACCTCCGGCGTGGTGGCGATTGTCGGGATCCTGCTGGCGGCGGTCCTGTGGCTGGGGAAACGCTCGCTGGTGACGCGCATTGCCCACAGCGCGCCAGGTCGTTTCCTCGGTGCATGGTGGTTCGCCGCCTGGGGGTTCGACTGGTTGTATGACAATGTTTTCGTCAAACCTTATCTGTTCATTGCCTGGTTGCTAAAAAGCGACCCGCTGAATGTGCTGATGAACATCCCGGCACTGTTCTCCCGCCTGGCGAACAAAGGGTTGGTGGTCAGCGAAAACGGTTATCTGCGCTGGTATGTCGCCTCCATGAGTGTCGGGGCCGTGGTGGTCCTGGCACTGCTGATGGTGGTTTAACGGTTAGTGAGCTGGGATGGGGATTGCTCCCCAGCCCATTGTAAAAGTGTAGAGAATATTCCCCTAATAAATGGGCGTTATCGGCGAAGGGAGTTTTGTTACCGCCAGCGTGGAGCAACCGCAGCATACTTTAGTCTGTGAGGATTGCGAGCACTGCCGGAAGGCAAAATACCGGGTAAGATAGCCCAGGCGGGGACAATAGAAGGGAAGAAAACCGCCATGTTATTACCCTGGCTAATACTTATCCCGTTTATCGGTGGTCTGCTCTGTTGGCAGTTTGAGCGCTTTGGTAGCAAGGTGCCGCGTTGGATTGCGTTGATCGCAATGGGATTGACACTGGCGCTTTCACTGCAACTCTGGCTGCAGGGCGGTTATTCGCTGACCCAGAGCGCTGGCATTCCGCAATGGCAGTCAGAATTTCTGGTTTCGTGGATCCCGCGTTTTGGCATTAATATCCATCTGGCACTGGACGGATTGTCGCTGTTGATGGTGGTGCTGACTGGTTTGCTGGGCGTGATGGCAATCCTCTGTTCATGGAATGAAATTGAAAAATGGCAGGGTTTTTTCCACCTGAACCTGCTGTGGATCCTTGGCGGCGTGATGGGCGTGTTCCTTGCCATCGACATGTTCCTGTTTTTCTTCTTCTGGGAAATGATGCTGGTGCCGATGTACTTCCTGATTGCCTTGTGGGGGCATAAAGCATCGGACGGTAAAACGCGTATCACTGCCGCGACCAAGTTTTTTATCTATACCCAGGCCAGCGGCCTGGTGATGTTGATAGCGATCCTGGCGCTGGTTTTCGTGCACTATAACGTCACAGGGGTGTGGACCTTCAATTATGAAGCGCTGCTGAAAACCCCGATGTCGCACACCGTCGAATACTTGCTGATGCTGGGCTTCTTTATCGCTTTTGCGGTAAAAATGCCGGTTGTTCCGTTGCATGGTTGGTTGCCGGACGCGCATAGTCAGGCGCCTACGGCCGGTTCAGTCGACCTGGCGGGGATCCTGCTGAAAACTGCGGCCTATGGTCTGTTGCGATTTTCGCTACCGTTGTTTCCACAGGCATCAGCAGCGTTCGCGCCTGTTGCGATGTGGCTGGGGGTAATCGGTATCTTTTACGGCGCGTGGATGGCGTTCTCGCAGTATGACATCAAACGTCTGATTGCTTATTCCTCGATTTCGCATATGGGTTTTGTGCTGATAGCCATCTATACCGGCAGTCAGTTGGCGTTCCAGGGCGCGGTGGTGCAGATGATTGCCCACGGTCTTTCCGCGTCGGCACTGTTTATCCTGTGTGGCCAATTGTACGAGCGCCTGCATACGCGTGATATGCGCCAGATGGGGGGCTTATGGGCACGCATTAAATGGTTGCCGGGGTTATCGCTGTTCTTCGCGGTAGCGAACCTGGGGATGCCGGGGACCGGGAACTTCGTCGGTGAATTTATGATCCTGACGGGGAGCTTCCAGACAGTGCCGCTGATTATTATTGTGGCGACGTTTGGTCTGGTGTTCGCTTCTGTTTACTCGTTGATCATGATGCAACGTGCTTATTATGGCGCGCCAAAATCTAATACGCCGCTACGGGGCATGTCGCCGCGTGAATTTCTGATGATTATGGTACTGCTGGTGCTGTTGGTGCTACTGGGGGTTTACCCACAGCCGATTCTGGACACCTCACATGCTGCAATGAGTCATATTCAGCAGTGGTATACCGCTTCAATTTCAACTACAAGGCCGTAATTCGCCATGACAATAACTCCTCAACAATTGATCGCGCTTCTACCGATGCTGATCGTCGGATTGACGGTGGTAGTTGTGATGCTGTCCATTGCGTGGCGACGCAACCACTTCGTCAACGCCACACTGGCGGTCGTGGGTTTGAACCTGGCGCTGTTCTCGCTCTGGTGGGTGGGCCAGGCAGGCCCGATGGATGTCACACCGCTGCTGCGGGTCGATGGTTATTCGATGCTGTATACCGGGCTGGTGGTCCTTGCCAGCCTGGCGACCTGTACTTTTGCCTACCCGTGGTTGGCGACGTACCCGGATAACTGCGAAGAGTTCTACCTGCTGGTGCTGATCGCGGCTCTTGGCGGTGTGGTGCTGGCCAGCGCGAACCATCTGGCTTCGATGTTGATCGGTATCGAGCTGATTTCCCTGCCGCTATTTGGTTTGGTTGGTTATGCTTTCCAGCAAAAACGCTCGTTGGAAGCCAGTATCAAATACACCATCATGTCTGCGGCGGCTTCATCCTTCCTGCTGTTCGGTATGGCGCTGCTGTATGCCGATTCCGGCAACCTGAGCTTTGCTGCTTTAGGTAAGAGTCTGAACGACGGTATGCTGCATCAGCCGCTGTTACTGGCCGGACTGGGGATGATGATTGTCGGCCTCGGTTTCAAATTATCGTTGGTGCCGTTCCATCTGTGGACACCGGATGTTTATCAGGGGGCGCCAGCACCGGTTTCGACTTTCCTGGCGACGGCCAGCAAGATAGCTGTCTTCGGTGTGGTGATGCGTTTGTTCCTGTACGCGCCAGTGGCGGACAGTGAGACGGTACGACTGGTGCTGGCGGTGATGGCTTTCGCCTCGATCCTGTTCGGTAATGTGATGGCTATCTCGCAGAGCAACATTAAGCGCCTGTTGGGTTACTCTTCTATCGCACATATGGGTTATCTGTTGGTGGCGTTGATTGCGATTCAGACGCATCAGCTTTCGCTGGAGACGGTGGGCGTGTACCTGGCGGGCTATCTGTTTAGTAGTCTCGGTGCTTTCGGCGTCGTGAGTTTGATGTCCAGCCCTTATCGGGGGCCGGATGCGGATTCTCTGTACTCATACCGAGGTCTGTTCTGGCACCGTCCGATCCTGTCGGCGGTGATGACCGTGATGATGTTGTCGCTGGCCGGTATCCCGATGACGTTGGGTTTTATCGGTAAGTTCTACGTCATGGCCGTCGGCGTGAGCGCCCATCTGTGGTGGCTGACTGCGGCGGTCGTGGCTGGTAGTGCTATCGGGCTTTACTACTATCTGCGTGTGACGGTAAGCCTGTACCTGAATCCGCCTGAGCTGCTTCATCGTGATACCCCGGCTAACTGGGCTTTCACTGCGGGTGGCGTGGTGGTCCTGATTTCGGCGATCCTGGTACTGGTGCTGGGTATCTATCCTCAGCCGTTGATTTCGCTGGTTCAGCTAGCGCAACCGCTGATGTGATTCGTTTTCCAGCAGTGATAAATGGGCTCCCAGGAGCCCGTTTTTTGTCTGAAAAAATCCCCTGAAAACGTGTAGAGTAATAAAATTGACACCCGCAGTGAGAAAAGGGAAATGGATGTTAACTGGCTGGACCTGCACCACAGTGAGCTTACGGTAACTCAGCTTTACCAGATTTTGGCATTGCGTAACGCGGTGTTTATCGTCGAGCAACATTGCCCTTATCAGGACGTGGATGGTGCTGACCTGAACGGTGAAAACCGCCATCTGTTAGGCATGCTGGATAATCAATTGCTGGCCTATGCCCGGCTGTTGGCTCCTGAAACTGATGATAAGCCGGTGAAAATTGGTCGGGTGATCGTCTCCGGGGAGGCCCGTGGGCTGAGCCTGGGTTATCGGCTGATGGAACAGGCGATCACGCTCTGTGAATATTACTGGCCACAGTACACTATCTTGCTGTCAGCACAGGCGCATTTGCAGGGGTTCTATGCCCGTTTCGGCTTCCAACCGGTGAGCGAACCTTATCTGGAAGACAATATTCGGCATATTGATATGGAAAAATCATGCCTGACTGAATGAGTCAACGCTGGGAAACGGCCTTGACTCATAGTGACAGGGGTTTTCTTAACGGGCCGTCATCTGGCGGTCATCGATGTATTTTCGCCGGTCTGGCGCGGGGGGGAAATACTGATACAGCCAGGTCTCACTCAGTGTTTCATCTTTGGTACGCAGGAACAGACGCATGTTCACCGGCTCAACGGAATCGCTGTTCGGGTACCAGTCAAACAGGATCCGGTAGCCATCGATTGGCTCGACATAGAGGATTTCCACCTGCTTAATGCTACCTGAGGTCACATTGATGACCGGTTCGATACCTTTTGGTGCTGCCGCGTTCAGATCACCGCCGACAAAATCAACCGCAAAGCGCCGCGCCCAGACCTCCGGATAGTGTTCGCCCGGCGCCCAGCCTTCCGGGAAGCCGCCCATACCGGTTCGGGTCGCCCTGACCCGCGCTAACGCACTGGATACTGGCGGCATGCCGCTCCAGTACAATTTGTAGCTGAAACTGTGCTCGCTGCCAGCCTTAATCGTATCGGCTGGATGCCAGAAGCAGACAATGTTATCCAGCGTTTCACCGGTGGTAGGGATCTCCATCAGATTGATCGCGCCTTTGCCCCATTTGCCAACCGGTTCAACCCACAGACTCGGCCGCTTGTTATACCAGCCAATCACATCCTGATAGTCCTGGAAATCGTGATCCAGTTGCAGCATGCCGAAGCCACGTGGATTTTCATCCTGGTAAGCATTAAAAGTCAGGCGTTGCGGGTTATTCAGCGGGCGGCAGATCCATTCACCAACCCCGGTCCACATCGCCAGACGATCGGAATCATGGATTTGCGGATGGATCGTGTCGCACATGCGGCGTTCATTGGTGCCGCAGCTGAACATGGTGGTCATCGGCGCAATACCCAGTTGGGCTATATCCTTACGGGCATAAATATGGTTTTCCACCTCCATCACCACGCGTTTTTGTTCGCAGTGGATGATGAATTTGAACGCGCCAGTACAGCTTGGGCCGTCCAGCAAGGCATAAACGGTAAAGCTGGTCTCTTCCGCTTTCGGTGTTTCAAACCAGAACGCAGTAAAGTCAGGGAATTCTTCTTTGCCATTACTGAAGGTATCAATCGCGACACCGCGGGCAGAGAGGCCATACTGATAAGTGTCATCAACGGCGCGAAAATAACTGGCGCCGAGGAAGGAAACGATATCTTTGCTGGTCAATTCAGGTTTCTTGAAGGCCCGGAAACCGGCAAAGCCCAGGTCGGTTTTACCTTCCAGTTGTTGGGTATCCACATCGGCATTGTGGTAGTTAAACAACTCAGGTCGGAAGTGAATTTCGCGGGCCTCACGGCTGGCGGCATCAACGGAAAACATCCGTAATCGACGTTTAAAACCCATGCCGACATGGAAGAACTGGACGTCAAGTTGACGATTGGGAATATCATTCCACAGTGAATGGTTAGCGTCGTACTGGATGGCGTTGTAGGCCTGCGGCGTTAGCGTTGCCAGCGTTTCTGGCAACGGGGCTGGCGCGCCGCCATAGGGTTGCTTAGCCTGTTGGGCCGCCATCTTTTTGAGCGTCTCAAAACTAAATTGCTTCGCGTTACCATCGGCAATGCTGCTATCTGCCCAGGCGGCCTGCGCAAACAGCGTTGATAAACCGGACATTCCGCTGACCGCTGCGCAAGCCATTGACGCTTTCATAAACATTCTTCGATTCATGCCAGAAATCATATCCTTTGCTGAACGGAGTTTGTAAAGACTGCGTGCTGTTGCACTCAGGGGCTGACTCGTGCGCCCGCAGCCTTGATTTACCTGAATTATGGAACAGGCTGTAGCGAGATACGACAGCGTGCCATGACGAAAATTCAGTTACCGGAAAACTTATCAGATAAATCCAATAAAAGCAGTGTATTCCTGTGATTAAGGCTGTCTGGGCGCCGGTTCCGGAGGATTCTTGTTACTGTGCTGCCGCAGTGTTTCGGTGATAAATTTATGCAGGGGAGCCTGACGATTGGCGTGGCGCATCACCACGATCAGCTCGCGATAAAAGGTCAGCTCGCCCAGCGATACAATGCGTACGCCGGAAGGACGATCGACCCACAGTCCGGCCAGCGGCACCAGCGCGACACCGAGCCGCATTTCGACCATTTTTACGATCGCATCTATTTCATCAATTTCCAGGGCCAGTTTGGGATCGAGACGTTGTTCGCGTAGAAATTGTGTGACCAGACGGCCGCCAAATGAGGTGCGATCGTAGCGGATAAAAGGATTATCGCGGATCAGTCTGAACACATCGTCTCCGGCCACATCCGGCGGCACAATCAATACGAAAGGCTCTTTTTGCAGGGTTTCAGCGTACAGATCTTTGGTCAGCGCAACGCCGGGTTTGATAACCACCGCCAGGTCGATGTTACCCGCCTCCACTTGGGTTAACAGGTTGAAAGAAACTCCTGGGATCAGCTTGGTTTCCAGCTCCGGAGCCTGTTGACGCAGATTGACCAGTACGGCAGGGAGAATGCCGGTTTGTACCGAAGCGATAGCGCCAATTTTAATCGCCCCGCGATAGTCACTGAGGCTTTCGGGTTGCGCCATACGGTTAAAAAGAGTGAGGATTTCCCTGGCCATCGGCAGTAGGCGGATGCCGTTGGCATTCAATGCCACGGCACGGCCTGAGCGATCAAACAGCTTCATGCCCAGCGCACCTTCGAGTATCCGCATCTGTGCGCTGACAGCTGACTGTGTCAGGCCAATCTGTTGCCCGGCAGCGGCGAAAGTGCCGGTCTGGCTGATGGCGATAAAGGTTTTCAGTTCCCGCAGCATGATTTCAGACTCACCAAAATAATTGTTGAATTATCGTAAAAATATTCGCTTTTCAAAAAAAATATTATCTATAGCATTGATGAAATACAACGTATTCGGAGATGATTATGTCCCTCAGCCCGTTTCACTTGGCGATCCCGGTCACTGACCTCGCCGCTGCCCGCCATTTTTATGGCACCGTCTTTAATTTGTCTGAAGGTCGCTCCAGCGATAAATGGGTAGATTTTGACTTTTATGGCCACCAGTTAGTGATTCATGAGCATCCGAAAACCGCCTCGCAGGAATCAGTGCATAAAAATGCCGTTGATGGACACGGTGTACCTGTGCCGCATTTCGGTCTGGTACTGAGTTGGGAAGACTGGGAAGCGCTGGCGGCGCGTCTGCGTGATTTCCAGATTAAGTTTGAAATTGAACCTTATGTGCGGTTCAAGGGACAAGTGGGTGAACAGGCCACGATGTTCTTTTACGATCCCAGCGGCAATGCGTTGGAGTTTAAAGCCTTTAAAGATATCGGGCAGATGTTTGCAAAATAGCGTTTCCGCTCTCTTCCTGAGCTGACGGATTGCAGACCCATTCTGGACACCGGCCATCATGGCCGTTTTTTTTGCCTGCCAGCCTCATCGATGACATTTATTATCAGTTAATTCCTGGTCACCGTACGGGCAGAACCGCTAAAAGTGTCTATAGTTACTGGAAATTGTTATCCGCGCAATGGAGGAATAATGACGACGACCACTGAACCACAAGACTCGCATCTGGACGATGACCTGGCTTTGCTGACTGAAACGTTGGAAGAAGTGCTGAAGTCTTCCGGAGACCCTGCGGATCAGAAATATATTGAGCTTAAGGCTAAAGCCGAAAAATCGCTGAGCGAGGTTAAGTCGCGCATCAGTCATGCGTCTGATGCGTATTACTATCGTGCTAAACGGGTGGTATACCGAGCCGATGAATATGTTCACGAGAAGCCGTGGCAGGGGATCGGTGCTGGCGCAGCCCTCGGGCTGGTTGTGGGATTATTGCTGGCGCGTCGCTAAGTCACTCGCGGGTCGGACAGCGTACAGAGACGGGTGTTCTTCGGGGGCCCGTTTTTTTATTGCATGCGACCCGTTCACCGTGTGCCGAACAGCGCAGACCGCCAGACAGCGAAGCGGTCGGTGGCCGATTGGAACGGCACACCACGAGCCGGAAACCTTATTGATACTGTCCTGAATCAAAATGGCGCGGGAAAGGGGATCTTATACTGCGCTTTGCTCGTTTGATCTGGGGTGGTTTATGTCACACAGTATCTTTAATCGTCGCTGGGCCGCCGTTATCCTTGAAGCCTTAACACGGCATGGTGTGCGCCATCTCTGCATTGCGCCGGGGTCCCGTTCAGCACCGTTAACGCTGGCCGCCGCGGACAATCCCTCATTTCTCTGCCATACCCATTTTGATGAGCGTGGGATGGGGTATCTGGCGTTGGGGCTGGCGAAAGCCAGCCGACAGCCGGTGGCGATTATTGTCACCTCCGGTACGGCAGTCGCCAACCTCTATCCGGCGGTGATTGAAGCTCGCCTGACGGGGGAACGGTTGATCGTGTTGAGCGCGGATCGGCCGCAGCAACTGATTGACTGTGGTGCCAATCAGGCTGTTGAGCAACCGGGGCTGTTCGGTAATCATGTCAGCGGCTCGCTTAATCTTCCCACGCCTTCTCCTGATATTCCTGCGAGCTGGTTGGTTTCAGCCGTCGACGCGCTGATGCAGCAGCATCCTGCTGGCGCCGTACATCTCAATTGTCCTTTCGCTGAACCGTTGTACGGCGGTGATCCTGCTGCTTTCAAAGCCTGGCATGCGTCATTGGGACACTGGTGGCAGGGCGACCAGCCGTGGGTCGCCATGCCGATGTCGAGCACGGTTACCATTCAGGCGGACTGGCGTGAATGGCGGCAGCGCAACGGACTGGTGATTGTTGGCAACGTGACGGCGGAAGAGGGAACGGCGCTGGTTAAGTGGGCTGGTGAACTGGGCTGGCCGTTGATTGCCGATGTACAGTCTCAGGCGGGGGCGTCTTTCCCCTGTGCTGAGATTTGGTTGCAGCAGTCAGTGGCGAGAGAGGCTCTGGAGCAGGCGCAACTGGTTGTACAGTTTGGCAGTCACCTCACCGGAAAACACCTGACCTCCTGGTTGGCGGAATATCAGCCGGAGGCGTACTGGTTGATTGAGTCTATGCCGGGCCGGCGTGATCCCGCACAACACCGTAGTTGTCGGATAGTGGCGGATATCGGTGACTGGCTGGATGCGCATCCTGCTATTGCGTTACCGGCCTGGTGTCCTTCGCTGGAAAAACTGGCCAGTGAAACCTTTCGCACAGTGCAGCAAAAACTGTGTCATTTTGGCGAGGCACAGTTGGCGGCCAGACTGTCAGAACTGTTGCCGGTGGATGGCAGCCTGTTCCTCGGTAACAGCCTGACCATCCGGCTGGTTAATGCTTTCGCCAGGTTACCGGTCGGGTATCCGGTTTATGCTAATCGCGGCGCCAGTGGTATTGACGGACTGTTGGCCACCTCTGCAGGTGTCCAGTTGGGCACTGGAAAGCCGGTGTTGGCGGTGATGGGTGATCTTTCGGCGCTTTACGATCTCAATAGTTTGGCGCTGTTGCGCCAGGTGACGGCGCCGCTGGTGCTGATTGTGGTCAACAATAATGGTGGGCAGATTTTCAGCATGTTGCCCACGCCAGTCGCCGAGCGGGAACGTTTTTTCGCCATGCCTCAGCACGTGAATTTCGCTCCGGCCGCGGTGATGTTTGGCTTGCATTACCACCAGCCGCAAAGCTGGCTCGCACTGTGTGATGCGGTTGAGCAGGGATGGCAACATGATGGTGCTACGCTGATTGAACTCAGAGTGGATGAGGAACTGGGCGCGCAAAGTCTGGCCACAGGAGGTACGTTGTTATGATCCTCCACGCGCGCTGGCAAGGCGCACATCACGCTGATCGGCCGGTATTGGTGTGGTTGCACGGTTTTTTGGGCAGTGGGGACGACTGGCAGCCCGTTCAGGCTTATTTCAGCGACTGGCCGCAGCTCAGTATCGACCTGCCGGGACATGGCGGTTCCCGCGCCCAATCGATCAGGGATTTCGACCAATTTTGCACCCAACTGACCGCGACCTTGCAACGCCATCAGGTGCGACGTTACTGGTTAATTGGTTACTCACTGGGCGGTCGGCTGGCGATGTTGTATGCCTGTCGATATGCCGTTGGCGGTTTACAAGGGGTGGTCGTCGAAGGGGCGCATTACGGCCTTGACTCGGCATCGGCACAGCGCGAGCGGTTGGCGAATGATGAGGGTTGGGCGCAAAAATTCAGTCAGCAGCCGCTACGTCAGACGCTCGACGAATGGTATCGCCAGCCGGTGTTTGCCAGCCTCACGGTCGCACAGCGGCAACAGATGATCCGGTTACGTAGCAACAACCATTATCAGGCTCTCGCCCGCATGCTGCGGGCGACTTCTCTTGCCCGTCAGCCTTATTTGCTGCCAGAGCTACAGCGTTTGCGCCATCTGCATTATCTGTGCGGCGAGCAGGACCCAAAATTCTGTCAACTGGCGCAGCAGGCTTCGCTATCCTTTGATGCTGTTCCCGCCGCAGGTCACAACGCTCACCGTGCTAATCCGCAAGCCTTCGCTGCTTTACTGGCAGCCAGGCTCCGTCATTTTAAGGAGTTATTATGATCTATCCCAGCGAAGAGCGGCTATATGCCCCGGTTGAATGGCGCGATTGCAGCGCAGATTTTAACGATATCCGCTTTGCCAAATCGATTGATGGTATCGCCCGAATCACCATCAACCGTCCCGAGGTTCGCAATGCATTTCGCCCACAGACGGTGAAGGAAATGCTACAGGCATTGCATGATGCCCGCCACGACGAGCATATTGGGGTGATTGTGCTGACTGGCGCCGGTGAGCAGGCGTTCTGCGCCGGAGGCGATCAGAAAATTCGCGGCGACTACGGCGGTTATCGCGATGAGGCTGGGGTTCATCACCTCAACGTACTGGATTTCCAGCGTCAGATTCGCACCTGCCCTAAACCGGTAGTGGCGATGGTGGCGGGGTATGCCGTGGGCGGTGGTCACGTTCTGCATATGATGTGTGATCTGACCATTGCTGCGGACAACGCACAGTTCGGCCAGACCGGACCGAAAGTGGGGTCCTTTGACGGCGGTTGGGGGGCGGCTTATATGGCACGCATTGTCGGCCAGAAAAAAGCGCGTGAAATCTGGTTTCTGTGCCGGATGTACAATGCGCAACAGGCGCTGGAGATGGGGCTGGTGAACACCGTGGTGCCGCTGGCCGAGTTGGAGCGAGAAACGGTGCGCTGGTGTCGTGAAATGTTGCAGAACAGCCCGATGGCGTTGCGCTGCCTGAAAGCGGCGTTGAACGCGGATTGTGACGGTCAGGCGGGACTACAGGAGCTGGCGGGTAATGCCACTATGCTGTTTTATATGACAGAGGAAGGGCAGGAAGGGCGCAATGCGTTCAACCAGAAGCGCGAACCTGACTTCAGCAAATTCAAGCGTAATCCGTAATGCGTGGCGCGACGTTATGGGCTTATTGCCTTCCTCTGGAAGCCGGAACCGTGCTACGTGATCGACGGGTAAAAGAGCGTTGCGGGTTGTTGGTGCGGCTGACGGCAGACGAAGGTGAAGGTTGGGGCGAAATCGCGCCATTGCCTGGCTTTAGTGCAGAGACGCTGGCTGAAGCACGGAACGATGCAATCAGGTGGCTGGCGAGCTGGTGTTCGGGGGAAGCGCCAGGGGAAAGCCAGCACCCCTCTGTGGCTTATGGTCTGAGCTGCGCAATGGCTGAACTGGCCGGAGAACTTCCTGACGCTGGCAACTATAACAGCGCCATGTTGTGCACGGGCGATCCGGACAAACTGTTTAACTCCCTGCAACAGCAGCCGCTGGCGAAAATGAAGGTAGGGATAGTCGAGCCGGTACGCGACGGGATGATGGTCAGCCTGTTGCTGGAGGCGTTGCCGGAGCTGACTCTGCGTCTGGACGCCAACCGGCAGTGGAGCCTGGACAAAGCCCGACAGTTCGCCCGTTTTGTTTCCAGCGAATTACGTTCCCGTATTGCCTTTATCGAGGAACCTTGCCACACACCGCAAGCGTCGCGAGAGTTCGCCCGGGAAAGCGGCATCGCGCTGGCCTGGGATGAAACCGTCCGTGAGGTGGATTACCCACTGGTTGCCGAGCCTTATCTGCGGGCAATCGTTATCAAGCCAATGCTGACCGGCAGCCTGAGTAAAGTCCGGGCGCTGGTGGCACAGGCAGAGCAGGCCGGGATCGCTGCTATCATCAGTTCCTCGCTGGAATCCAGCCTTGGACTGGCGCAACTGGCGCGTCTTGCCGCCTGGCTGACGCCCACATCGCAGCCTGGGCTGGATACGCTGAACGTGATGCGACAGCAACTGGTGCGTAGCTGGCCGGACTGTCCATTGCCGTTGATTCTGGAGGGAGAGCTGGAGGTCGTATGGCAGCGCTGAGTGACTGGCCGTGGCGCCACTGGGCGCGTATACGACCAGAGCAGATAGCGATGGTGGTAGAGGGGCGCCATTTGAGCTGGGCGCAACTGGCGCAACGGGTTGAAGAGATGGCTATGGGGTTTATCAGTCAGGGAGTGCATGCCGGGAGTGGTGTGGCCATAAAGGCCGCGAACAGTGAGTTGACGGTGCTGGCTTACCTGGCCTTGTTGCTGTGTGGTACGCGTTTGTTGCCGCTTAATCCGCAGTTTCCCCCATCTCAACTGGCGGCGTTATTACCGTGGCTGGATATCGATTTCGCGCTGACGCTAAGCGGGGAGCCGCTGCCTGACATTGCGGCGTTGACCTGGCAAAGTCAGGCTGGACGAGTGGAGCATAACTGGGAACCCGCGGCACTGGCGACTCTGACGCTGACTTCCGGTTCAGTTGGGCAGCCTAAAGCGGCAGCCCACACTTTCCGGGCGCATCTCGCCAGCGCGCATGGCGTGGTGACGGAAATGAACTTTACCGCGGAGGCGCGTTGGTTGCTTTCTTTGCCGATGTGTCATGTTTCCGGGCAAGGGATAATCTGGCGCTGGCTGGCGGTTGGGGCATGCCTGGTGTTACCGGGCAGTGCGCCGCTGTTTCAGGCGTTGGAACTGGCGACATTTGCTTCATTGGTACCCACTCAACTCTGGCGCTTGCTACAGCAACCGCGTTTCCCCAGGAATTTGCAAAAGGTGCTACTGGGGGGGGCGGTGATCCCGCCAGCGTTAACACAGCAGGCGGAGGAGGCCGGTATCGCTTGCTGGTGCGGTTATGGCATGACTGAAACCGCGTCCACCGTCACCGCCAAAAGGGCGGATAGCCGTGGCGGCGTGGGTCTGCCGCTGGCGGGGCAGACAATTCGGGTGGTTGATGGGGAAGTACAGATTCAGTCCGACGCGCTGGCATGTGGCTACTGGCGGCAGGGCCAGTTGTTGCCATTGACCGGTCATGACGGCTGGTTCGCCACGCGTGATGGTGGCTACTTCGACGAGGATGGACTGCATCTGGTCGGACGCCTGGATAACCAGTTTTTTTCGGCCGGGGAAGGGATCCAGCCGGAGCAGCTCGAAGCCGTGTTGCTGGCACATCCAGGGGTCGAGCAGTTGTTTATTGTGCCAAAAGAGGATCAGGAGTTCGGGCATCGCCCGGTGGCGTTGGTGAAGTTAAAAGCTGGGGCGACGTTAGCGGAGCTGGAAGCATGGTCGAAAACACGGCTGGCTGGTTTTCAGCGGCCGGTAAGGTGGTATGTGCTGCCAGATCTGCATCATGGCGGCATTAAGGTCTCACGCCAGCAGTTGGCGGCGTGGGTGGCGAAGCAGGAACAGGGGCTAAATGCACAATGAGCAAAAAATGACATTGTGTTTATCCGGTGGGCTTCATACAGTGAACCCACCAGACGGACCCGGAGAACCCTATGATAAGAGTCGAGATGCTTGCCACCGGTGATGAGGTGCTGCACGGCCAGATTGTTGACACTAACGCAGCCTGGCTGGCTAACAGCCTGTTCGAGAATGGTTTGCCGATGACCCGCCGCGCCACGGTAGGGGATAATATTGACGAACTGGTCAGGATATTGACTGAGCGGAGTAAGGTGGCTGATGTGTTAATCGTCAATGGCGGCCTTGGGCCCACCAGTGATGATCTGAGCTCGCTGGCGGCAGCGAAAGCGGCTGGCGTTGAGCTGGTGATGCAGCATGAGTGGCTGGCCAGGATGACGGCTTTTTTTGCCGCGCGAGGCCGGAAAATGGCAGAGAGTAACCGTAAACAGGCGGAAATTCCGGCTGGGGCTGAAATGCTGGATAACCCGGTGGGTACCGCTTGCGGTTTTGCGATGACGCTCAATCGCTGCTGGATTTTCTTCACGCCAGGCGTTCCTTCTGAATTTAAAGTGATGGTAGAAGAACAAATTATTCCGCGACTGAAGGCCCGCTATACCCAGAAGGATCCGTTGCTTTGCCTGAGAATGACCACGTTTGGGCGGGGAGAAAGCGATCTTGCGGCTGAAATTGAACCATTGCCGATGCCTGAAGGCGTGGTGATGGGGTATCGTGCGTCGATGCCAGTCATTGAACTGAAGCTGTTTGGTCCCAGTTCAAAACTGGCTGAGATGCAGCAGGTCTGGCGGCAGGTACGCGAAATCGCGGGCGAAAGCGTGATTTTTGAAGGGAGTGAAGGGTTGCCAGAACAGCTCGCCCGGCGGTTGCAAGAACGGGGAGCGTCTCTGGCTATCAGTGAGCAGTTCACCGCAGGATTATTGCAATGGCAGTTGGCATCAGTGGCGGCACCACTGAAGGCGGGAGAGGTATTGCCGTCGCAGCATGAAATGTTAGCAGCATTAATTCAGCGCGCTCAGCAGCTTGCCGCGAGCAGTCAGGCCACCTTGTCGCTGGTGGTGGGCGGTATGGAGGATCAGCACATCGGTTTGGCGTTATATACCCCACAAGGCAGTTGGGGGGTGAAAGTGAAGTTCAACAATACGCGCCATGGTCTGAAAGCCCGTCAGGATGTGGTGGCGATGATGGCGCTGGATATGCTGCGTCGCTGGTTAAATGGTATGGCGGTTGCCAGCGGACACGGCTGGATTGATGTGGTCGAAACGTTGCGCGGTTGATCTCACATTTCGATCTCAATATCTCCCCTGGCGGTACAACAGCAGGGGAGGATCTCGTCGTCTTGCACACAAGCCAGCGGGGGCGTGACGTAACAAACTTCGCCTTTCAACAGCCGGGTGCGACAGGAACCACAGTAGCCTTCCCGGCACTGATACTCTACCGGTATTTGGTGTGATTCCAGAGCATCCAGCAGCGAACGATGTTCTTGTTGGCAGTATAGTTGCGTGCCGGAGGCACGCAACGTAATAAGCGAACCGGCCATCTACAACTGGAAGTCGTCGAAGTCGTTTTCGCCCACTTCAGAGTCTATCTGACCGACCAGATAAGAACTCACTTCCACTTCCTGCGGTGCGACCTGCACGTTGTCAGACACCAGCCACGAGTTAATCCATGGAATGGGGTTGGAACGGGTCTTGAACGGTAACGCCAGACCGACCGCCTGCATGCGGATGTTGGTGATGTATTCGATGTACTGCCACAGAATATCTTTGTTCAGGCCGATCATCGAGCCATCACGGAACAGATATTCCGCCCACTCTTTCTCCTGTTGTGCCGCCAGCAAGAACAGGTCGTAGCATTCCTGTTGACACTCTCTGGCGATTTCCGCCATCTCAGGATCGTCTTCACCGCTGCGCAGCAGGTTGAGCATGTGCTGAGTACCGGTCAGGTGCAGTGCCTCATCACGGGCGATCAGGCGGATAATTTTCGCGTTGCCTTCCATCAGTTCACGTTCCGCAAAGGCGAAGGAACAGGCAAAACTCACGTAAAAACGGATGGCTTCCAGCGCGTTAACGCTCATCAGGCAGAGATAAAGCTGTTTTTTCAACTGGCGCAGATTGACGGTAATGGTTTTACCGTCAATCTGGTGGGTTCCTTCCCCCAGCAGATGCCAGTAGCTGGTCAGCTCAATCAAATCATCGTAATAGCCGGAGATATCTTTGGCACGTGACAGGATCTGTTCGTTAGTGACGATATCGTCAAAGACGATAGCTGGATCGTTCACAATATTACGAATGATATGGGTATAGGAGCGCGAGTGAATGGTTTCGGAGAATGCCCAGGTTTCGACCCAGGTTTCCAGCTCAGGGATTGAAATCAGTGGCAACAAAGCAACGTTCGGGCTGCGTCCCTGGATTGAATCCAGCAAGGTCTGATACTTCAGATTGCTGATGAAAATATGTTTTTCATGGTCTGGCAGACCTTGATAATCAATGCGATCACGGGAGACGTCGACTTCTTCCGGGCGCCAGAAGAAGGAGAGCTGTTTTTCGATCAACTTTTCAAAAATGTCATACTTCTGTTGGTCGTAACGAGCGACGTTAACCGGCTGACCGAAGAACATGGGTTCGGTCAACTGGTCGTTTTTATTTTGCGAGAAGGTAGTGTAAGCCATGAATTATAATCCATTAACACCAGGCCGATGGGGCTGGCCAGCACAAAGAGTCATGGGGCGAAAGGTGCCGCCCCGCACTAGTGATCAAATCTTGCAGGCGCCGCTTTCACAACCATCGTCCTGAATGGACGGAGCCAGGTCATCCTGCGCATCTTCCGCACCATCACGGGTGTTCTGGTAGTACAGGGTTTTCACGCCGAATTTATAAGCGGTGAGAAGGTCTTTCAGCAACTGTTTCATCGGGACGCGTCCCTTGTCAAAACGAGTGGGATCATAGTTGGTATTGGCTGAAATCGACTGGTCGATAAATTTCTGCATCAGTCCCACCAACTGCAGGTAACCTTCGTTGTTCGGCATATCCCACAGTAGCTCGTAACGGTCTTTCAGCTGTTCATATTCCGGCACAACCTGACGCAGGATGCCGTCTTTTGATGCCTTGATACTGATATGACCGCGCGGTGGTTCGATACCATTAGTGGCGTTAGAAATTTGTGAAGAGGTTTCAGACGGCATCAGGGCAGACAGCGTGGAGTTACGCAGACCATGGGTTTTGATCTCCTCACGCAGCGCTTCCCAGTCCATGTGCAGCGGCTCATTGCTGATCGTATCCAGATCTCTCTTATAGGTGTCAACAGGCAGGATGCCTTGCGCATAGGTGGTCTCGTTGAACCACGGGCAGGCCCCTTGCTCTTTTGCCAACTCGTTAGAGGCCTTCAGCAGATAGAACTGAATGGCTTCAAATGTTTTATGTGTCAGGTTGTTGGCGCTGCCATTAGAGTAGCGTACACCATGTTTCGCCAGATAGTAGGCAAAGTTGATGACCCCAATACCCAGGGTACGGCGGCCCATAGCGCCACGTTTCGCGGCTGGAATAGGGTAATCCTGATAATCCAGCAGGGCATCCAACGCACGGACGGCGAGGGTGGCCAGTTCCTGCAAATCGTCCAGGCTGTCAATCGCTCCCAGGTTGAAGGCAGATAACGTACACAGCGCGATTTCGCCATTTTCGTCGTTGACATCATCCAGTGGTTTAGTTGGCAGCGCGATCTCCAGGCACAGGTTAGACTGGCGAACGGGAGCGACAGATGGATCAAACGGACTGTGCGTATTGCAATGGTCAACGTTTTGGATGTAGATACGGCCAGTAGACGCGCGTTCCTGCATCATCAATGAGAACAGATCAACTGCTTTAACCCGCTGTTTGCGGATACTTTCGTCTTTCTCGTATTGGGTGTACAGGCGTTCAAACTCATTCTGGTCGGCAAAAAATGCATCATACAGGCCAGGTACATCAGAAGGGCTGAACAGGGTGATGTCTTCACCTTTTAACAGGCGGGTGTACATTAACTTGTTAATTTGTACCCCGTAGTCCATATGGCGGACACGGTTGCCTTCAACCCCACGGTTGTTCTTCAGTACCAGTAGACTTTCCACTTCCAGGTGCCATAGCGGATAGAACAACGTCGCGGCACCACCGCGTACACCGCCTTGTGAACAGGACTTAACGGCGGTCTGGAAATGTTTATAGAACGGGATGCAGCCAGTATGGAAGGCCTCTCCGCCACGGATTGGACTGCCTAATGCCCGAATACGGCCAGCATTAATACCAATACCGGCGCGCTGAGAAACATATTTCACGATGGCGCTGGAGGTGGCATTAATAGAATCCAGACTGTCGCCACACTCGATCAGTACGCAAGAACTGAACTGGCGAGTCGGGGTACGTACGCCGGACATGATCGGCGTCGGCAGCGAGATTTTAAAGGTAGATATCGCGTCGTAGAAGCGCTTCACGTAGTCCAGACGGGTTTCCCGTGGGTAACCCGAAAACAGACAGGCGGCGACCAGAATGTACAGGAACTGGGCACTTTCATAGATCTCGCCGCTCACCCGGTTTTGCACCAAATATTTGCCTTCCAACTGCTTCACTGCGGCATAGGAGAAGTTCATGTCGCGCCAGTGGTCGATAAAGCTGTCCATCTGTTCGAACTCTTCCGCACTGTAGTCTTCCAGCAGATGGTGGTCATATTTTCCCAGTTCGACCATCCGTTTCACCTGGTCGTACAGTTTTGGCGGTTCAAACTGACCGTAAGCCTTTTTACGCAGATGGAAAATGGCGAGTCGGGCAGCCATGTATTGATAATCCGGCGCTTCACGGGAAATCAGGTCCGCGGCGGATTTGATGATGGTTTCGTGGATATCAGAAGTTCTGATCCCTTCGTAGAACTGGATATGAGAACGCAGCTCAACCTGAGAAACGGAAACGTTTTGCAGGCCTTCTGCTGCCCAGTCAAGCACGCGGTGAATTTTGTCGAGGTTAATGCGTTCAGTGCGGCCATCGCGTTTAGTGACAAGCAGGCTTTGATTCATGTCGCGTAATGTCCTGTCCGTAAAGTCGAAAGTATCCCCCGTTTATGCACAACTTACTCAGGTGTGAGTAACTCTGTGGATAAACACTATATATAGGGGGTGAAGGAATCGTTGGTAACAATATGATGAGTATTTTAGTAATTTCTCAGTGCTTAACAAGGCTTGATTTTCTCAAGGAATTATTGATCAAAGGCTGACTTTTTCCTGAGACCGCGTGTCTCAAGGCTCGGCGGCGATGTCAACTGATTAAGAAATTTTTTGGAAAATCGGACAACCGTGATTTTCTTGTTCAGAGCTGAAAATCGCCGGTTTTTTTTGTGCAGAAAATGCTTTTTAGCAACCTGAATAGATCCCGCTGAGCCCTGAAAAATCTGAGTGTAGTGCGCTTAAAATGATCCTGCCGCAGAACGTCGTTTACAGGTTGAGAGGAAAACGATCTGGCTGCGGCAATACGATAAGAGATCCTTATGATTATATGGGGCGTCACCCATATTCAGACTAATCCGTCGGACAGTGGGTATGAACCATATAGTTAACATCCACGCCCGCCGCCAGTTTGAAGGTGTTGGTCAGCGGATTGTAATGCAGACCAATGATATGACATTCACGCAGCGGGGTTTCATCTACCCAGTTCAGTAATTCTGCCGGGCGGATAAACTTTTTGATATCGTGGGTGCCTTGAGGAACCATGCGCAGGATATATTCCGCGCCGATAATCGCCATCAACCAGGACTTGCTGTTGCGGTTGAGGGTAGAGAAGAACACCTCGCCACCAGGCTTGACCAGACGGGCGCAGGCGTGAACGACTGAGCGCGGATCTGGAACGTGTTCCAGCATTTCCATGCAGGTGACGACATCATACTGGCCGGCAAACTGCTCTGCGTGCTCTTCTACGGTCTGCTGAATGTAATCCACTTTCACACCGCTTTCCAGTGCATGCAGGCGGGCGATTTGCAGTGGTTCGGCGCCCATATCCAGCCCGGTCACTTCAGCCCCTTCCCGGGCCATACTTTCCGCGAGAATGCCGCCGCCACAACCGACATCCAGTACTTTTTTGCCGAACAGACCGTTGCTGTGCTGAGCAATATAACCCAGGCGCAGAGGGTTGATACGGTGCAACGGTTTGAATTCACCTTCCATATCCCACCAGCGGGATGCAACCGCTTCAAATTTAGCGATTTCATGGTGATCGACGTTAGCTATCGGCTTGTTTTGCTCTGCTTTCATTCGTGCTTACTCTCTGAAAAATTTGCAAGCAGTATACCTCTTTCCTTAGCCGGAGGGGCAATGCTCCGTTTCTATGCCGCTCAGTTGCCATTAAAGCGTGCAAAACGATGCTTTCCATTCACCAGCAGGCCTAAAGGTGGTATACTTTCGCACCTTTGAATCCGGGTATAATTTAGAAGGAAAGTGCCTCAATGAGTGACCTGGCCAGAGAAATCACACCGGTCAATATCGAAGAAGAGTTAAAAAACTCCTACCTCGATTATGCCATGTCGGTCATCGTTGGCCGTGCATTGCCAGATGTTCGCGATGGTCTGAAACCAGTACACCGTCGTGTACTTTATGCCATGAACGTGCTGGGCAATGACTGGAATAAACCTTATAAAAAGTCTGCCCGCGTTGTCGGCGATGTCATCGGTAAATACCACCCTCACGGCGACACCGCCGTCTATGACACGATTGTGCGTATGGCGCAGCCATTTTCGCTGCGTTACATGCTGGTAGACGGTCAGGGCAACTTCGGTTCCGTTGACGGCGACTCCGCCGCAGCAATGCGTTATACCGAAGTCCGTATGTCCAGAATCGCCCATGAACTGCTGGCGGATCTGGAAAAAGAGACCGTTGACTATGTGCCGAACTACGACGGTACCGAGCAAATCCCGGAAGTCATGCCGACCAAAATCCCGAACCTGCTGGTTAACGGTGCTTCGGGGATAGCTGTGGGGATGGCGACTAACATTCCTCCGCATAACCTGACGGAAGTGATCAACGGCTGTCTGGCTTACATCGATGATGAGAACATTAGCATTGAAGGGCTGATGGAGCACATTCCCGGGCCGGACTTCCCCACTGCCGCGATAATCAATGGTCGGCGAGGCATTGAAGAAGCCTATCGCACCGGGCGCGGGAAAATTTATATCCGGGCCCGGGGTGAAGTGGAAGTTGATGCTAAAACCGGTCGTGAAACCATCATCATCCACGAGATCCCTTATCAGGTGAACAAAGCGCGCCTGATTGAGAAAATGGCCGAGTTGGTGAAAGAGAAGCGCCTGGAAGGGATCAGCGCGTTGCGTGATGAGTCAGATAAAGACGGCATGCGCATTGTGGTTGAGGTCAAGCGCGATGCGGTTGGCGAAGTGGTGCTGAATAACCTCTACTCGCTGACCCAATTGCAGACCTCTTTCGGTATTAACATGGTTGCCCTGCATCAGGGACAACCGAAGATTATGCCGCTGAAGGATATTCTCGACGCCTTCGTGCGTCATCGCCGTGAAGTGGTGACGCGACGTACCATTTTTGAACTGCGTAAAGCACGTGACCGCGCCCATATTTTGGAAGCGCTGGCGATTGCGCTGGCTAACATCGACCCGATTATCGAACTGATCCGTCGGGCGCCGACGCCAGCCG
This sequence comes from Erwinia endophytica, assembly GCF_009295515.1. Taxonomy (GTDB): domain Bacteria; phylum Pseudomonadota; class Gammaproteobacteria; order Enterobacterales; family Enterobacteriaceae; genus Erwinia; species Erwinia endophytica. The sequence goes on from NZ_RQVV01000024.1 coordinate 133,438, forward strand.
AAGCAAAGGCGGGTCTGATTGCGCGTTCGTGGGATTTAGGCAACGTTGCCGCCATGCTGGAGCGAGCCGGTGACAATGCTGCCCGCCCTGAGTGGCTGGAAGACGAGTTCGGTATCCACGACGGTCAGTACTATCTGACCGAGCAGCAAGCCCAGGCGATTCTGGATCTGCGCCTGCAGAAACTGACCGGTCTTGAGCATGAAAAACTGCTGGATGAGTATAAAGAGCTGCTGGAACAGATCGCGGAATTGATCCGCATCCTTGAGAGCGCCGAGCGTTTGATGGAAGTGATCCGTGAAGAGCTGGTACAAATCCGCGACCAGTTCGGCGACCCGCGTCGTACTGAAATCACCGCTAACAGTGCTGACATCAATATTGAAGATTTGATCAACCAGGAAGACGTGGTTGTCACCCTGTCGCACCAGGGCTATGTGAAGTATCAGCCGTTGACTGATTACGAAGCCCAGCGTCGCGGCGGAAAAGGTAAGTCTGCTGCACGTATAAAAGAAGAAGATTTTATTGATCGTCTGTTGGTTGCCAACACCCATGACACAATCCTGTGCTTCTCAAGCCGGGGGCGTCTGTACTGGATGAAGGTTTATCAACTGCCGGAAGCGAGTCGTGGCGCACGTGGGCGCCCAATCGTCAATCTGTTGCCGCTGGAAGCGAATGAGCGTATTACGGCGATCCTGCCGGTGCGTGAATACGCCGAAGGGTGGAACATTTTCATGGCGACTGCCAGCGGTACGGTGAAGAAAACCGCACTTACCGAGTTCAGCCGTCCACGTAGCGCCGGCATCATTGCCGTCAACCTGCGTGAAGACGATGAGCTGATCGGCGTGGCGTTGACGAATGGCAATGATGAAGTGATGTTGTTCTCCGCTGCGGGTAAAGTGGTCCGTTTCGCCGAGCAGGCGGTGCGTACGATGGGGCGTACAGCTTCAGGTGTGCGCGGTATCAAACTGGCGTCAGGCGATCGTGTTGTGTCGTTGATTGTGCCGCGTGATGACGGTGCAATCCTGACTGTCACGCAGAATGGTTACGGTAAACGTACCGCTAACAGCGAGTACCCGACGAAATCCCGTGCAACACAAGGTGTTATTTCGATCAAAGTGACTGAACGTAACGGACCGGTGATTGGTGCGGTACAGGTTGTCGACAACGATCAGATAATGATGATCACTGATGCCGGCACACTGGTGCGTACCCGTGTATCCGAAGTGAGTGTGGTGGGACGTAACACCCAGGGTGTTATCCTGATCCGCACGGCGGAAGACGAAAACGTGGTTGGTTTGCAGCGTGTTGCCGAGCCAGTGGCGGAAGAAGAGTTGGACACGATCGACGGTAGTCTGGCTGAAGGGGACGAGGATATCGCCCCGGAAGTGGAAAACGAAGATGATGTGCCAGAAGGCGATGAGGACGAGTAATCGTCAGTGCTTTCAGTACCAGAAGCCGGTTCAGTGGAACCGGCTTTTTTACACCGGACGGGATGGGGGTAACAACTGGCTTTTTTACTGTTCTGGCGGTAGTGTATCGGGAGCAAATTTATTTATGCCCAGCTTACCTATAGGTTTCGCTTGAAATATTTAGTCTCGTTCAGAACTACGTTAAGGATTTCTCGCTATCTGTTCCGGGCGCTGGCGCTAATGCTTTGGACGCTGGGCGCGCTGCTGACGACGTTTTACATCATTGATGTGCTGCATGAGAAAGAAGCTCAGGTGCATAAGGAGTTTAATGCCAATGTTGAGTTGGCTCAGTGGTACGTTCGCCACTCAATGGATGTGAGCCGTGAACTGAAGTTTATCGTCGAAAACCGCCTGAATTCTTCCGCTAACGGACTGGATGTGTTGAACGGTGTGTTCCCAGGGAAAGTCACGCTGCCACAGTTTTATCCGCTATATTCTGATTCAGACTGTAACGCCATGAGTAACACCTGGCGTAATTCTCTGGAGTCGCTCAGTTACTTCTTGCACTACTGGAGAGAGAATTTCGTCTCGGCCTATGAACTTAGGCGGGTGTTCTTCATTGGCGGGGATAGTTTGTGTCTGGCTGATTTCGGCCTGGGTAAGGCTTCTGCCGACCATGAACGCGCGCTGAAATCACTGCATGAACGCATCCTGAAATACCGTAACGGCAACGACGACGAACGTAAGAATAGCAGCTTTTGGATTGCACCATCCAGTCAGATGGGGAGCGGCTATTATTACATGGTGACCCCGGTGTATATCGCCAGCAAAATGGCGGCATTGCTGGGGATTGAACAGACTATTCGTCTGGACGATTTCACCACTCCGGGGACCTTCCCGCTCAGTGTGGCACTCCTTGATAGCAGTAATCAACGAGTCATGTCTTCTTCCCGTGCAACGGCCAGTATTTCGTTTGACGACTTGCCTGATGACGATAACTGGTTCGGCTATATCAACGGCTATAAGCAACTGGTGCTTAAAAAGACACTGACGCCTTCTTCGTTAAGTGTGGTCTACATGGTGCAGACTAACGAAATGGTCGAGAAGCTGAAGATTTTGATCATTAACGCCATGCTGCTTAATGTAATCAGCGCCATTATTTTGTTCACTCTGGCCTGGCTGTTTGAACGTCGGATGTTTTTACCCGCCGAGGATAATGCTCTCCGCCTGGAAGAGCATGAGCAGTTCAACCGCAAAATTGTCGCCTCGGCTCCGGTTGGTATCTGTATTTTACGTACCAGCGACGGTACCAATATTCTCAGTAACGAGTTGGCACATAACTATCTGAACATGCTGACCCCGGAAGATCGCCAGCGACTGACTGAAATCATCTGTGGTCAGCAGGTGAATTTTGTCGATGTGTTGACCGGTAGCAACACTAACCTGCAAATCAGTTTTGTGCATTCTCGCTACCGTAATGAAAATGTGGCGATCTGTGTGCTGGTGGATGTCAGCGCGCGAGTGAAGATGGAAGAGTCGCTGCAGGAGATGGCGCAGGCCGCCGAACAGGCCAGCCAGTCTAAGTCGATGTTCCTGGCGACGGTTAGCCATGAACTCCGTACGCCGCTGTATGGCATCATCGGAAACCTCGATCTGCTGCAGACGAAATCATTGCCGAAGGGGGTTGAGTCACTGGTCACGGCAATGAATAACTCTTCCAGTCTGCTGCTGAAAATCATCAGTGATATTCTCGATTTCTCGAAAATTGAATCCGAGCAACTACGCATTGAACCACGCGAGTTTTCCCCGCGAGAAGTGATAACTCACATTACTTCCAACTATCTGGCGATGGTGGTGAAAAAGCGCCTGACGCTGTGGTGCTTTATCGACAGCGACGTACCTGTCACCCTGGAGGGCGATCCTCTGCGCCTGCAACAGGTGATTTCAAATCTGCTGAACAATGCCATCAAATTCACTCATACCGGCGGCATAATCCTGCAGGCATTTGTTAAAGATGGTTATCTGGCTTTTCGTGTGCGCGACACGGGTGTCGGTATTCCAGCGAAAGAAATTCCCCGTCTGTTCGATCCGTTCTTCCAGGTGGGGACGGGGGTGCAGCGTAACTTCCAGGGGACCGGGCTGGGGTTGGCTATCTGTGAAAAGCTGATCAACATGATGGACGGCGATATTGAGGTGGATTCCGAGCCTGGGATGGGGAGCCAGTTCGTGGTGCGTATCCCACTGTATCACAGTCAGGTGATGATACCGGTTCTGCATGAGGGATTGCTGGGTAAACAATGCTGGCTGGAGCTACGCAACGACATACTGGCGGTATTTCTGGAGAAACTACTGGCGCAGCACGGCCTCACGGTTAGGCGTTTACAGGAAGACACTCAGTGCGAGGCGGATGATGTGATCGTGACGGATTACGACTATCAGGCCCAGCAAACAGTACGCGCGGTGATCCGCTTTGATAGCTATCACAATGATGGCCCGCAGGAAATAACGTCTGGCCGCTGGGTTTACGGTACCACTACGCCGCATGAACTCCCCGTGTTGCTGGGGCGTATCTATCGTGTTGACGTGGATATACCTGATCCACAGCCAGGCTTGCCGGAAGCGGAGGAGCAGGATGTCAGCAATGAGGATATTCTTATCCTGGTAGTGGATGATCATCCGATTAACCGAATGCTGCTTTCCGATCAGTTGGGTTCGCTGGGCTATCGGGTGAAAACGGCCCAGGACGGTGTTGATGCGCTGAACGTACTGAGTCGCAATGAGATTGATATTGTGCTGACTGATGTGAATATGCCGAACATGGATGGTTATCGCCTGACCCAGCGTTTACGCCAGTTGGGGCTGACCTTCCCGGTGGTGGGCGTTACCGCAAATGCCCTGGCGGAAGAGAAGCAGCGCTGTATGGAAGCCGGAATGGATAATTGCCTGTCCAAACCGGTTACATTGGATACGCTACAACAGACCCTGGCATTTTATGCCGAACGAGTACGTAAGAGCCGGGAAAGTTGATTTCAGACAACAAGTAAAAGGGACGAATGTAAGAATTCGTCCTTTTTACCCGCAAACGCCTTGCTTAGTCTCTGTCTACCGGCATGGTGCTGACGGAAGACAGGTAGTTCAGCAGTGCGATATCGTTATCGACGCCCAGTTTCATCATGGCTGATTTTTTCTGGCTGGAAATTGTTTTGATGCTGCGGTTGAGTTTTTTGGCGATCTCCGTGACCAGGAACCCTTCAGCAAAGAGACGCAATACCTCACTTTCTTTTGGTGAAAGACGTTTGTCGCCATAGCCGCCGGCGCTAATTTTCTCCAGCAATTTAGCCACACTGTCCGGTGTGTACTTTTTCCCTTTTTGCAGGGCGGCCAGCGCCTTAGGCAGATCAGTTGGGGCGCCTTGTTTCAACACAATCCCTTCAATATCCAGATCCAGGACTGCACTGAGGATCGCCGGATTATTGTTCATTGTCAGCACAATGATCGACAGATCAGGGTAGTGACGTTTGATGTATTTAATCAGCGTAATGCCGTCGCCATACTTTTCACCTGGCATCGACAGATCGGTAATCAGCACATTAGCGTCCAGTTTGGACAGACTGTTGATCAATGCAGTGGAATCTTCGAACTCACCAACAACGTTGACCCATTCAATCTGTTCCAGCGATTTGCGAATGCCGAACAGAACAATAGGATGATCATCGGCAATGATTACGTTCAAGTTATTCATTTATTGGTTACCTTGCTGCAGCAGTTCGTTGACGTAGTGGTCAATCTCACTGGTGGTATTTTTAATGTTTGAATCGTCACACTCGGTAATGTGCTGTTCCAATGTTTCACAAAGCTGCTTGCCCGATATCAAATTAAGCATAGCAAACACGCCTTTCAGGCGATGTGCAGTCTGAGCCAGCGAACTCCAGTCTCTCTCCGTTGCTTCATTATACAATCTCTTCACATCATCTGGTACTGTATCTACAAAGAGCTGAAAGTATCCTGGCGCGAAAAGCTGCGCCGTGTCCTGCTTTTCTTCTGGTTCATCCAGGGCCAGTTGTTGTTCAATGAGCTGCAGCAACGCATCCTGCATCGCGCTACTGAGGTTAAAGTTGACCTTGAATTGGTTACGTGACAATGCGCTGTAGCCCGGTTCGTCATCGGTGAGGAGTAATGACCACGGTGCCAGCTTCACGGGTTCATCCGTGAGCAGGACATCATGTTCCTGCCCGGAAAAACGCTCATCCGGAGTGATACAGCTCGCTCCCCAGTTTTCCAGTTGGCGAACCACAATCTTCCGGGTATCGTCCACGGTGATATCAATCAGCGCGGTCAGACCTTCCAGTAGCTTTTCTTCCTGTGCCTGGTGATGCTCCTGCGGTGCATGGATCTGGATACTGCAGCGTGTACCGATATCGGGACGCGCCACAATGTCCAGATGGCCGCCTAACTGCTTACAAAGCTGTTTGCAGAGGAAAAAGGCCAGTCCGGAGGCCTGGCCAAATCGATCCTGGCTGGTTTCGCCCAGGAATGGGAAGTCGGTATTACCCATCTCGTCTACAGTCAGGCCGGCACCGGTATCCACTATTTCAATCGCCAGACGATCCGGGCGATCTGCCGGGTGACTGACCTCAATGCTGATTCGGCCCCAGGTCGTGTTGGTGATGGAATAATGCAGTAATGTGGTCAGAATTTTATACAACGCACGATGATCGCCGAAGCGGTTTTCATCGCTGTTCAGGCGATTATTGACCAGTAAATGCAGGCCTTTACGCCGCATTGAGGGCAGGGCTTCCATGACCAGCTCATCCAGCAGGGTCTGCATATTAAAAGCCCCCGCATCAGGTGCCCAATCGTGGGTCTCCAACCGGTTAAGGAGGATGATATCATCCACCAGTCGACTCAGTGCGAGGGAATCTTCCAGCGCATCGGTGAGTTCGTCGTTCGGCTGGGTTTCGCTGAGTGTCTGTAACTGACTGATCACGCTATTTAGCGGTCGATTCAGCGCATGACCGAGATTTTGCAATAATTGCTGACGAGTTTGATGATTTTTATCCAGTATCTGTTGCGCCTTCTGCAACTTTTTGTTCACCAACAGCTCACGGTCCTGGTCGCGCATCATAAACAATTGAGTGCCAGGAGAGAGCATACTACGTGCGTGGCGGATTTCATAAACCTCGTTGTTAACCGTGGCCTGCAGTACACCCTGATGTTGATCGGACATGGTGATGATTTTTTGCAAGTTCAGGTGTGGCAGCAGATGCTCGGCAATCTTGTTGCTGATGATAGTGCGGTTATTGGCAAAATCATACACCAGCAGGCCGACGGGCAGACTGCTAACAATTTCTTCATTCAATATTCGTAGCGAATCCAGCTCAGCGCTCTGGTTTTCACTCGGGCGCAAGGACTGCTGGCGCAGCATTAACAGGCCACCCAATGACAGCAGCAACAGGACAAAGTCAGCCAGCAACGGCCACATCAAATTTTTCAGCGTATTCACCAACAGTTCGCTAATTGGCATGCGATACACCAACTGCAGCGGAGAACTGCTCAGAGATGCGGTGATCTCTACATTTGGGCTGGTCAGTGCCACTTTAACGCTGCTATTTGCATCATCAGCATCCGTATTGCCTGTCACGTTGCTGCTATCCTGCTTGAGCTGGAGGTTCTCCAGCGGCATATTCAGTGGGAGCAGATCATTAATTGGCAGATCAAACGCCACCACGGTAGCCAGATGGCCTGGTTGATTAAAGGTCGTGCGTATAGTGAAGTAGTGATCGTTTTGCCAGGTAAAACGGCGCAGCGGTGAGAAACTTTCCCGCTCATCCAGCGTATTGGCCTGCTGCAACATTTCCGCCCGGCGGGCATCGACAATATTACTGATAATGCTTTCTTTGTAGCGTGTCGCCATATCTTTCAGCGGTAGCGTTGAAATCAAGATCAGGCTGTTATCCTGGCCGTTCAGAAAGTACATAGACCAGGTGTTGTTTTCTGCGCCCCACAGCGTGTCGAGATAATTAGACATTCGCAGCGTCATATCCAGCGTGCTGCTGTCATGAGAACCGAAAATTAGCGCTTCGGTTTTACGGCGGGGTTTCTCAAGGTAGTAAACATCAGGACGCAGTCGCGTTTCCTGCAGGTTGTTAGGCGGTGAACCCGCTGCATTTGCCGCTAGGTTTTCATAAATCTGCCAGGTGGCGAAACGATAGGCATCAATGCGTTTTTGCATCGCATGGGTGATATCCGCCATGGCGTAGCGTTTATCTCTCAGCCAGGTATTGACGGTGTTTTGGATCATAAACCCTGATGAGAGCAGCAACACCAGAATGAACATCACAAAAAAGCGCGTGGCATTGCCGGAAGTCAGAGGTAATTTGTATGGCAACATAGCGTCGTGAAGCACCCCAGGTTAACGTGTAATCAGCCGGGCGCTGGCGGCCACGGTTAACAGCAATATAGCGATGATGCTGAAGGCTGTCGTCAGGCTGTAGCACTGCGAGATAAACCCTGTCAATGCAGGACCAGCAAGAATACCTGCATAACCAATCGTTGTCATGGAAGATATCGCCAGATTAACCGGCATGACTTGTTGATTTCCCGCTGCACTGAACATGATCGGTACGGTATTTGCGGCACCGAATCCCACCAGAGCAAAGCCAGCCAGAGTCACAGTGATACTGGGGACACAGACGGCCAGCAACAAACCCGCCGAGGCGCACAGTGTGCCGCAAAACAGGGTCATAGTCCGGCCAAAATAGTTTACGATGCGATCGCCCGTCAACCGACCAAGGGTCATCGCGACGGAAAATAGCGTGTAACCCAATCCGGCTTGTGAGGTGGGGAGTCCGCGAGCCTGAGTGAGGAACAAGGCGGCCCAGTCAAGAATTGAACCTTCGGCCAGGAACAAAATAAAACACATCAGCCCCAGAAACAGCACCCAACCATGAGGTATGACAAATATCGGTCCATTATCCGATTGTACCCGTTGGGTCAGCAGATGACGTTGCGAGAAAGCATAAATGACAATAATCAGTGCGACGACAAGGGTCACCGCGGGTAAAGGCGTCAGGCCGAGCGCCAGACCCACGCTGACTATACCGGCTCCCGCGATGCCGCCAATACTGAAAAAGCCATGGAAGCCGGACATCATGACCCGGCCGGTCGCTTTTTCGACCTCTATGGCCTGAATGTTCATCGCCACATCAACCAGTCCAATAGCGGCGCCGAAAAGTGCCAGCGTTAGCGCCAGGTGATAAGCAGTGGACAGGGTGGCGAGCAGGGGGAGGGCCAGCAAAATAAACAGGCTGCCGCAGGTAATCACTTTTTTACAACCGACCCGGCCAACCAGCATTCCGCTTAGTGGCATTGCCACCAGCGAGCCAAGACCCAGAAACAACAGGAGTGTTCCCAGAGAACCATCGCTGAGCTGAGCGCGATTTTTAGCATAGGGAACCAGCGGAGCCCAGGCGGCCATACCGATACCAGCAATAAAAAAAACCGCACGGGTAGCATGCTGAGTCGCTACTGTGCTGGCACTTGCTTGTCGGGCATCCAGTGTTGTCATCATTTCCATTGAGGGCTTGTCGCGATTAACGCCACTTTTACCATAATAAGTGAATTTAAAGAAGTTTACCCAGCAAACAAAGTCCGATCAGGATTGATCCTGACGTTCATTGTCACGGCGATGACAACGAATACGGCAGGAAAATCTTCCGCTTAAAACGAGCGAGTAATCCACTCTGAATATGCTTAATAATAAATCTATGGCCATTAAAAATATCACTGGTGAATTAATGTATTTCACATAGTTGTAATTTGTAATTAATATGTCGCATCGTCGTTTATTTTGCATTTTGTGCTGATATGAGAGAGACAGTGTACAATAAAATGTAGAGATATTATAAGAAGGAATAAACAGTTTTGCTTAAAGAATTAATATGAATAAGACGAATAAAAAAAAGCCGAACACAAGGTTCGGCAGAATTAGGGTAATACAACTCATTCGGGGTGAATGAAGGTAATAATGAAATAAAATGATGATAGCGAAACTATTATATAATCCGATGACTGTTTCCTTTTATCATTCAGTGCTCACACGTATAACATTCGATAACAAAATGATTTATTGTGGTTTAATTTAAATTTTGTTTATTTGTGCTATATTGATTAGCAATATGTGCTGCTTATAAGTTCCGCTATAATTACAAAATGAAATACATATGTTTCATTTTGAAACATATTAGGAAATTTAGTATCATTTTCTTCATAGATTATTACTGTCCGCACACTAGTATGGGATGTCGGCTGAATTTTCGACATTCAGCACGCAGTGGCAAATAAAGCGTATAACTAGAGGGTAATAAAATGAAACTTCGAGTTCTCTCCCTGATGATCCCAGCGATGCTGATCGCCGGTTCAGCAGGCGCCGCGGAAATCTACAACAAAGACGGTAATAAACTTGATCTTTTTGGTAAAGTAGATGCACTGCACTATTTCTCCAGTGATGATAGTACCGATGGAGACCAGTCTTATCTGCGTTTTGGTTTTAAAGGTGAAACTCAGATCTCTGACCAATTGACTGGCTATGGTGAGTGGGAGTATCAGGCAGCACTGAACAACGCTGAATCTGAAGGTACCGCTAACAGCTATACCCGTGTTGGCTTTGCAGGTCTGAAATTTGGCGATGCGGGTTCAATTGACTACGGTCGTAACTACGGCGTGCTTTACGATATCGCTTCATGGACTGACGTCCTGCCTGAGTTCGGGGGAGATACCTATGGCGCGGATCAGTTCATGTTCCAGCGCTCGAACGATCTGGCGACTTACCGTAATAATAATTTCTTTGGTCTGGTTGATGGTTGGAACTTCGCGGTTCAGTACCAGGGCAAAAACAGCAGTGCGACAGAATCCTCCAATGGTCGTGACGTTCTGGGTCAGAATGGCGATGGCTGGGGGATGTCAACGACTTATGATCTGGGGGCTGGTTTCGGGATTGGTGCAGCGATGTTTAGCTCTGATCGTACTACCGAGCAAAATGGTGGTACACCTGGCAGCGCGACTATCCTGGGCCGTGGTGATAAAGCGACCGCTTATACCGGTGGTCTGAAATACGATGCGAACAACATTTACCTGGCTGCGATGTATACCCGTTCATACAATGCCACCCGCTTTGGTTCAAGCGATGCGGATGTTTACGGTTATGCGGATAAAGCGAACAACTGGGAACTGGTTGCTCAGTATCAGTTCGACTTTGGCCTGCGTCCTTCCCTGGCCTTCGTCACCTCGCGTGCCAGCGACATCCAGGGCTACGGTACGCAAAATCTGAAAAAATATGTTGATGTAGGCGCGACTTACTACTTCAATAAAAACATGTCTACTTATGTTGATTATGAAATCAACTTGCTGGATAACAACGAGTTCACCAATGCTGCCGGTATCAATACTGATAACGTTGTGGCGCTGGGGCTGGTTTACCAGTTCTAAATTCGGCAGGGAGCGCAAATGGCGCTCCCGCTTTTCTTCTTGCCAGTACTCCTGTATTCCTGCCTGTTTTCCTCTTCCTTTCTGTAGCTTTATCCCCTGGTGATGTGGACTATTGAGCTGTTTCTGGTTGTTCTTCTTGTGTTGCTGGTAGCACGAAAAGATAATAACGCTGCGGCAAAGCACCCGGAGGATCTCCTGGTAATGTGTATGACCGCGAGGGCATTCAGGCCGCTTGCTCCCCTGCAGCTGCCAGTGATTTTGGCCATATCAATGGCTTGAAATCCGCATTAAACACCGGTTTCTTTCCGTTGCCATACCGACTATTTAAATGGGTTATCATTTTAATAATGAAGAAAATATTTATATATTTTATTGTTTTTCCTGTGTTTATTATAATTTCTGGCTGCGAACGGCATAACCAGGGCACGTCCGAACCGACGCTGGTGTTAGAAGGGCGCACGATGGGAACATTCTGGCGGGTGAGTCTTGCGGGAGTGTCGCCTGAGCGCAAAGATGAGTTGCAGAAAAAAATTCAGCAGCAACTGGATGGCGATGATCAACAGCTGTCCACCTGGAAAAGTGACTCGGTGCTTTCTCGCTTTAATCAGTATCGTGGGAATGCACCACAGCCGATCAGCGATAACATGGCCGATATTATCACCTGGTCATTGCGTATCGGACAAAAAACCCATGGCGCGATGGATATCACGGTTGGGCCGCTGGTCAATCTATGGGGGTTTGGCCCTGATAAGCAACCCGTTAAAACCCCAGACCAGGCACAGATCGATGCTGCTCGTGCATTGACCGGTCTGCAGCATTTGCATGTTATTCAGAGTGTGGAAGGCGCTTATTTGCAGAAAGACCTGGCCGGACTGTATGTTGACCTTTCCACGGTAGGCGAGGGATTTGCCACTGATCATCTGGCGCGTCTGATGGAGAAGGAGGGGATTAACCGCTACCTTGTTTCTGTTGGTGGCGCGGTGCTGACCCGTGGGATGAACCCGCAAGGGGAACCATGGCGGGTGGCGATTCAAAAGCCGACGGATAAAGAGAATGCCGTGCAGGCGCTTGTCGATCTACAAGGACACGGCATCAGTACTTCCGGCAGTTATCGGAACTATTATGAGCTGGATGGCAAACGGATTTCTCACATTATCGATCCCACGACGGGGAGACCGATCCAGCATAAGCTGGTTTCCGCCACGGTGATTGCCACCACGGCACTGGAAGCAGATGGTTGGGATACCGGATTAATGGTGCTTGGCGAAGAAAAAGCCAAAGCGCTGGCGCTGCGCGAGAATCTCGCGGTTTATCTGATAATCAAACAAGGTAATGGTTTCACTACCTGGATGTCGCCCCAATTTAAAGCTTTTATCGTGCAACAATAAAGGTAAGCGCCTGAGGAGGCCACGTGCTGGATTTATTTAGTGAAGAGGCTCCCTGGTCCGAACCGCTGGCAGAGGGGGCGGTCATTCTGCGCCGACGTGCACGGGATGAAGCAAATACCTTGATGGCCCTGGTGACTGAGATTGCGGCAAAAAATCCTTTTTATCACCGCATTACGCCAGGTGGTCACCGGATGTCGGTGGCGATGACTAATTGTGGGGATTTCGGCTGGTCAACCGATTCCCGGGGCTATCAGTACAGCGAGCGTGACAGTATGACCGGTCATCGCTGGCCGGGCATGCCTGAACTGTTTCGGCAAATGGCCACGATCTGTGCGGCAGAGGCCGGTTTTACTCACTTTACCCCTGATGCCTGCCTGATTAACCGCTATGAGCCCGGCGCGAAGCTGACCCTGCATCAGGATAAAGACGAGCAGGACCTGACGCAGCCGATCGTGTCGGTTTCTCTTGGCCTGCCAGCGGTTTTTCAGTTTGGCGGTTTTGAGCGGGGCGATGCGACTCAGCGGGTGCTGCTGGAGCACGGTGATATTGTGGTCTGGGGGGGACCTTCCCGCCTGTGCTATCACGGTATCCTGCCGCTCAAACCCGGGCTCCATCCGCTTACCGGGGCTTTTCGCTATAATCTGACCTTCCGTCGCGCCTTTCGTTAGTTGTCCAGAACGCGAGGGAATTGTTATTGATATCATCTGACTTCTGATTAAACTGCAGCCTGCGCAAAATCGACCTGGATGGTGTCATGGAATTGCTCCGCGTTGTTTACCAGCAATATCGTTGGCCTTTTGTAGCGGTTATCCTTCTCAATTTACTCAGCGCTCTCCTGGGCATTGGGGTCATTGCTTTTATCAATCGTGAGCTGATTGTTTCGTTTAACGCCTCGTTGAGGGTTCTGCCCGAGTTTCTGGGCCTGTTGGTGTTGCTGATGGCGGTGACACTGGCTTCCCAATGGGCGTTGACGCTATTGGGCCACCACTTTGTGTATCGGCTGCGTGGCGAGTTTATCAAACGTATCCTTGATACCCGGCTTGAACGGATCGAGCAGATCGGCAGTCCACACCTGCTGGCGGCGCTGACCAGTGACGTGCGTAATATCACCCTCGCTTTTGTTCGCCTGCCCGAGTTGCTCCAGGGGATTGTTCTGACCATTGGTTCCGCCATTTACCTGGCCTGGCTATCGATGGCGATGCTGCTGATTACCGCCGTCTGGCTGGTCATCACTATCGTTGGCGGCTGGCTGCTGGTATCGAAAGTTTATCGTCATATGGCCAGGTTGCGTGATATTGAAGATCAGTTGTATACCGACTATCAGAACATCATTGCCGGACGTAAAGAACTGGCATTGAACCGCCAGCGCGCGCAGATGATTTATGAGACGGTATATCAGGAGGATGCGCGGGCCTGGCGTCACCACATTGTGCGTGCTGATACCTTCCACCTTAGTGCGGTAAACTGGTCCAATATTATGATGTTGGGCTCGATTGGCCTGGTGTTTTTTATGGCAAACAGCCTGGGGTGGGCGGATACTGCCGTGGCGGCAACCTACTCATTAACGCTGTTATTCTTGCGAACGCCATTGCTTGCGGCAATCGGCGCATTGCCGACGTTGCTGAGTGCGCAGGTCGCTTTTAACCAACTCAACACTTTCAGGCTTGAGGAGTATCAACCTGATTTTGCCGCTCCGGCTGGTGCAAAAAACTGGCAGACTCTGGAACTGCGCGAGTTGCGATTCCATTATGGTGATCGCGGATTTGCAGTTGGCCCGATAAATATGACCTTGAAACGGGGCGAACGGGTGTTTCTGATTGGCGGCAACGGCAGCGGTAAATCCACCCTGGCCATGTTGCTGACCGGGCTGTACCAGCCGACATCCGGGCAGATTTTGCTGGATGGTGAAGAGATCGATGTGGCAAACAATGAACATTATCGTCGGTTATTCTCGGCGGTTTTTACCGATGTACACCTGTTTGACCGGCTGATTAACGATAAAGGCGAGCCAGCCGATCCGCTGAAAGTACAACAGTGGCTTGAACGCCTGAAAATACAGGACAAAATCACGTTGTCAGGCAACCGGGTGCTCGATCTTAAGCTGTCAAAAGGTCAAAGCAAACGTCTGGCGTTGCTGTTGGCCATTGCCGAACAGCGTGACATCCTGCTGCTGGATGAATGGGCCGCCGATCAGGACCCACATTTTCGCCGTATTTTTTACCGCGAGTTGCTGCCGTGGCTGAAAGCAATGGGGAAAACTGTCTTCGCTATCAGCCATGATGACCATTACTTTCAACACGCAGATCGCTTGTTTGAGATGCGTGAGGGCAAGTTAAGCGAGTTGGTTGGGCAGGAAAGAGAAGCGGCCACTCGGGATGCGGTGAAACGTACGGACGTCGCCAATTGATTAGCAGAATGCGGCATATGTACTGCAAATATACTTGTTTGTCAGCTAGATAATGTAAGGGTAGGGTGGTGGTGACAGTATTCTTCTGCTGTCCTGGACTTCCCCGTCGTCTTGCCAAATGGTCTGTACCGGTCTGAGTTTGTCTCTGGCCGGTTTTTTTATGCCCATGGTGTAACCACCCAACTGAGCACTTCGTCTTGTTGGAATTGCACATGTCCACGAAAAAGTCGTCCGGCAGGAAAATCTGTAGAGAAATGGCGGGTGAGCCTGAGAACAATGGTGCTGGCGGCGGGGGCGCAATCGACGATCTCCGCGGAAGTAAAGTCCATAAATTCTCGCAGGGAGGGAAAAATCGCTTTATACAGACTTTCTTTTATTGAAAATGCTATGGTCAGTGCGTGGGTAAAAGGTAATCCACTGCGCTGTAAAACGGCTTTCTCTTTCTCACTGATAATCATTTTTTGTATGTCATCAGCCGTATTACTGCTTATCAATTGTTCACAATCAACCCCCAACAGTTTGCGGCAGGTCGCCTGAGCCAGTAACAGGCAGACACGGTGCTGGGTATGGGAAAGTGAACCGATAATGCCGAGAGGCCAGACAGGTGCGCGTGTGACATCATTGCTGAGTACGAAGTTATCAATGCCCATCAGACTGAGTGCAAAACGCGCGCAAACCCGGCTGGCAAGATACTCGGCCCGGCGTTTTTTGACCGCCTTGTGCAGATGAGCGGGAAGGGAGAGATCAAAATCATTAAACAGGGATTCACAAAAATGCTGTGGATGGTAGCTCGCTCGCAACAGAAGAACATCGGGATGTTCGGCAGGAGAAAAGGTGGCAATGTCACTTAAAAAATTCAGCGCGGCAGGCGGAATGACCAGGTCGAATGCCGGGTCACAGGGTAACAGATGACGGGCTGTCAGTGGGTTATCCATACTTATCTACTCTGCTTATTTCATCAGAGCATGATTTAATCAGGTTAGATTCGTGATAGCAAAAAGTAATCGACAGATGGGAGACGATGACTCTTTTAGTGAAGGGTAAATGTTTTTCAGCGAGACGACAAAATGATCGTTGCCTTGAGAAATTTTAGCGCCCAGAACGCACCAGTGACAAAAATCATGCCCGCAGACTTGTCGCTGTGTTGATGCTGCGCCGGGGCGACACTATCAGTATTCGTTATCTTAAATAATTTTCTGTATTATCAAGGCTGGCAAATTATCTTTTCTGACAGATAAAAAGGCGTTTTACAGTGCCAATTTCCGCGTATATGTGGTTAAAATATGTACAATGCTGTCGCTAAAGGACAGACGTTAAAATCTGCTGAAATTCGGTGGTATAGAATCAATCACGCAGGTCAGGAGAAATGTTATTTTGTGATGCCCGCAGAGGGCGTAAAAATCACAGGTGTTAATCCTGGTATGCCAGGCACAAAAATGACCGGGAACGAGCAGATAAATTACATGAATTCGATTTCTCTGATGTACGATAAAATTACCCGGCGTTATGTGGATGGTAATATCCAATATACTGACGACTGGAATGTTAAATCATAATGAAAAAGGAGCGCCGCTATCGGTGCACTTTTCTAATTACTGCCGTATGTTTTTTTATCCTTCCTTACTACGCGGATAATTTAATTGGCGTTCAATGAATCTAATTATGATCTGATAAGAAATTATAGTGATAAGGGGACACATAATTAAAAGTGAAATGCCTGTAATGCCTTCGATATCTGGACTTTTAAAAAAGTCAGCTATTTTTCTCCAAAAATCATAATCGGTCAATCCTACTGGTGAAGATGGATGAAGAAAAAAGGGTCAAGTATTCAATGTGTTGACATGTCTGTATAATTCTCGATTTTACGGGTAAGGATTTATGGCTCTGGTTGACGTGAAATGTCCCTTTTGTGAACGTATTGATGCTGTTAAAAAACATGGGAGCGGTAAGGCCGGGCACCAGCGTTACCGCTGTCAGTCATGCTGTCGTACTTTCCAGCTTAATTACGCTTATCGAGCCTGCCGGCCGGGTATGAAAGAGCAAATTGTTGACCTTGCAATGAACAATGCCGGTATCCGGGATACCGCACGGGCGTTACATATCAGCATTAATGCTGTCGTGCGCACGTTAAAAAACTCTCGCCCCGATGTGTAACCACTCTCCCTCTGGATAACCTGCAAATTCAGCTCATTTGCAAAGTTGATGAAATGTGGTCATTTGTGGGAAGCAAAAAGCGGCAACGCTGGCCTTCTGGTGTACAGATAACTTCAGCGCCTGGGACATGCTGCCGGATAAAAGACACATACTGGCAAACGCATTGAACGTGAAAACCTGAACCTTCGTAACCGGTTAAAGCGACTAAATCGCAAGACTCTCGGATACTCAAAATTAGCGGAAATGCACGATAAGGTTATCGGCACATTCATCGAGCGTGAGTATTACCTACAATAACCAGATCTACACATTGAATACATGACCATCTGCTGAGTTACGCGCACCGGACGGCGCCGAAACTTGTAGTTAAAGCCGCGGGCGGAAAATTACATAAATGCCTCGCCGTACTGTCAACACTGGCATTTGAAGAATACTCCCGATCTGCGGCCACGGTCAGCGAATGCCAGCATTGCTATGGTTTTTTTTCAGTGTGGCGCGATGTTGTGAAATATCCTGGCTACATTAATAAGCAAACCGGTGAAATAGTGATAGAGCCGGGAACGGAGCACCGGTGTGTAAGAGAAAAATGCGCACACTGTGGTGGAAAAGGTCGAATGGTTGCCCGTTGTCGCTGCAACGGTACTGGCCGTGTGCGTGACGTTGAAAAATCAGCACTGCAGAGTGTACCGGTAGATCGAGAGTGTGAACGTTGTAATGGTCGGGGGTTCAGGAGGACGCTGGGAACAAGGGTGTACAGGGCTATACATACACTGTTACCAGAGTTACAGGAACGCATCTGGAATAACAACTGGCTCCCATTTTTTGATCGGCTGGTGGAAAAATGCAGGGATGAGGAAACCCGCGCTGATATTGCGCTCAGGAAAGCAACATCATAACACTTTCCATAAAATTGCTTTTTGCGGGATGGTAGCAGTCCGTGTACACTATTATCCTGTTTTTTCTGAGGAATTAAGAGAATGAAAAAGTGGTTGTTTTTTTGCGTTCTGATGGCCGTTTCTACATTAGGTAATGCAGCGAGTAATGCCGACAATGAAGCATACTCGGCCCCCCCACTTCCAGACAAAGAAATTGTTATGCAGGTCTATGATGCGCTTAGATCAGAAGCTGCCGATCCTCAAAAAGATAAATTTATTAAAGATCATAAATTGCAAGGCAAGATGTCG
This sequence comes from Erwinia endophytica, assembly GCF_009295515.1. GTDB lineage: Bacteria > Pseudomonadota > Gammaproteobacteria > Enterobacterales > Enterobacteriaceae > Erwinia > Erwinia endophytica. The sequence continues at coordinate 151,463 of NZ_RQVV01000024.1, forward strand.
GGATATATTGACGCTTTCGATATCGATAATAACCGACTGAAATTCACTGTAACCCGACTCGCATCGGAAAGAATGACAAAAGCCAAGGTAAAGGTTGTTTTTCAGGGTAGTCCATCAGATGATTTTAAAAAATATATGGAAAATCCTGTTTATGATGAATACTACAAAGTTAAAAGCAGTAAAGGGGTAACTGCTATATATGAAGCATTTAACATGCCATCGGCTGATGAAGGCTTCAGAGGTATTGGTATTGGGTCAGTATATATTGTTGATTATGAAGGCTAAAAATTAAAAACATAGGGGCGTTTCACGCCCCCATGATTCATGAAATTTGGAGCGCCTTTTTTGCTTTTTTTAGTGCGTCTCGTCTTCTTTCCCTTCCTGTAGGTCCGCCATTTATCAGATGGCATATTCCATCAAAATCATCCCTGTCAGCTTTAGTGTTTAATCCTCTGCTAACCCAAAACGCACACGCAGTCCTTACGGCGATGGAAAAATTGGTTGCGACGGTCTCAGGATGATTAACCAGATCTTCGCCTAATATTTTTCCATACTTTTCGTAATTTTCTCTACCTGTAAGATGCAGCAAACCACGCCCGATAAATTTAGGTCCATCTCCGGGAAGGTGATTGCCTACCCTTCGCCCGGCATTGGTTGTTGGTTCGTATTTTTTCCCGTCAGTATCCTCTCGGAGCGCCAGAAATCCCGCCGTTTCACAGCAAGCCTGAGCCAGAAAATGGGCTACGCGTAATTTATTCCGGTTTATATCATAGACTGAAAACCAGTGGTTCATATGAAATGGAAGCGCGTAGCAGTCAGTTTGCTGGATATTTCTCTTATTTATATTACTTATATACAGCGGAGCGGCTACCTTTAAAAGCAGTTCCGGAGTTATCGTAATCATGCCGTTGTTCGCTCGTTCCATGCATCAGTAAACTGTACATTGCCATCACAGTACTTCCAGGTGATTTTTTCGTAGCGTAGGGAAACGTGCTCTGTATGATTGGTTTTTTCTTCATCAGCCATTGATGGACTGACGGAAACAACCTTAACGCCTTCCAACAACATATTAAAATATTCCTTCTCTTGTCCTGCATCATTGATGTGGTACCAGCGGATTTCGGCTGATTTCAACTTCTGTCCTGTAGCTACAGCCTTGTATAAATAAGGAGAAGAGGAATCGAACACCTTTTCAATCATCATTGCACCATGAACGCGGGTACCGGTCAACTTTCCGGTGTTGTCATCGGTAGGGATGTGTAGTGGATCGAATGCTTGATTATAAAACACAGGCTGTTTTCAATAGTACTGTGCAGAATCTGACGCTCGACATGAACTCCGCAACGAGTGCCTCTGGCTCTAACTAAGCAATACTAATATACACCCGTCTTTATGGCGGGTTTTTTATTGCCTATGGAATGTGTCGGCACGTAGCGCAGCCTGGTAGAAAAGCATTAGTGAGCGAATAGCGAGCGATAGGAGCAGGGCGACTAACAGTCATGCGGGTGTATTCACAGCAACTGTGAACGGAGTGAAAAAACAGCAGTCATAGCAGCGTTTGATTCTCATCAAACGCTGCTATGACGGGGATATTTATTGGTCGGCACGAGAGGATTTGAACCTCCGACCCCGGACACCCCATGACAGCGCCCCTATCTCGTCTCAGCCCTTTCCCCACGCGGCTTCCGGGGCTTTTCACTGTGTTTACAAACAGTGCATTTTTTACATATTTCACGCTATATACATCAATGAGTTAACAGGGGGTTTCACCCCCTATGTTTTTCATCCACTGGCGAGTTAACCGGCTTTAATTTCAGCGTGCGGAACGGCGATCCACTCCAGATGATTCTCCGTATAAATCTGCGTTGATTTTGCGTCGCTGTGCGCCATTCTCGCCTGCGGATTTATGCCCTGGACACTAAACAGGTGGGCGGCCAGCGCGCGGATCTCGTGGAATGTTGGCCGCTCTTTTTCAGGTAGATGCGCAGCCACACCAGCCAGGTCCCGAGTTTCAGAAAACGACCGGCTCAGGTAGTCCGGGGCCACCTGTGTGGGATGGTTCACCTCTTTACTGAGTTTATTATTGCGGTCGCGGATCCGGTGAACAACGTAAGGGCTGGCGACGTTATCGCGGCTTTCGTCAATAATGCGCTTGAGTTCGGGGCCAATGGGGATAGCGACGTGGGACGCCTCTTTGTGCTGCACTTTCTGGCGATGGATAAACAGCGTGCCATAGATACCGTTTGCTGGCTGTTCAAACCAGACACAGCCACACACGCCGTTTTTAGGGCAGGGAATGTTATAGAGGATCCGCGACACTTCCAGCCTGGCCTGGGTGGTCTGTAGAGCCAGATCCATTGCTGTGCGTAAAAACGGCTCAGCAATCGCATGAATTTTATTAAAATCGGGCAGTGTAAGGCGCCGGCGGGTTTTTCCCTCGACGCGTTTTTTCTTTTTGCGCGTCGCGGGGTTATCAAACATTAGCGATTCATCGACAGCGTAACTAAATAATTTACTCAGAAATGCAATTTTGCGATTCTGGACGTTTGCAGACGCCTCCGCGTGATACTCATTGATATAGCCGTTAACGTGTTCCAGCTCGATATCACAGGCAGGCATTGTAAAATATTTTTTAACGCGCTCAATGTCGTTATTCCATTTATCCAGTGTATCGGTAGCTGGCTGTTCCTCTTTTATTGCTCTCTGCAACAGATGGTCTGCGTGTTCGCTAAAAGGCAGTGCCTCGCCGGATATCCCGCCGGACGCTCTTATTAGTGAATTGATACTAATGCGACTCTCTGGCCGCATTTGATAATTATATTCACGCGCTATTGCTATTGCGATAGCGCGATCTTTCCCCATATCTGCTCTTTTCCCAGTAATGAGGGTAAGGCGGTAAACCCCTTTGCTTTTATCATACCCAAGGTATTCTGGGAGATTGCGATATTCTTTTTTCCGTGGGCGCGGTGACATTTTTTAGGTCTCGTTAATTAACCGACGAACAGCCATATTTACATCGGACTCAACGCCCCATTTTTCAGAAGAGCAGATCCAGACATGGCCATCGACAATTCGCCCTTTGACGAGATTGTCCCGGACCCATTTCTTAATAGTCCTGGTGTCTGGCTCCGATCCCGCTTCAAATTCACGTTTAGCCCACTGAGTGGCCTTCATTAATTTGCTCACGTTGTATCCTCCACGCTTATTACTACCCGCTGCAACGAGATTTTTATTTATTCATTCCAATCTAACAATTCCTCATTAAGTCGGTCGTCCGCGACGTCTTGATTGATAATGTCACTATCAAGCTCAATACTGGTAGCCGCGAAATCACGCGCACAGGCTCTGCGGTGTTTTTTATTACCCATCATCCATTCAGGTTTTTTAAGTTCTTTGTTCCATGCTCTAACCATGTATTTCATTGCTGATTTAGACATGATGCTCCCCCTTTACGAAAACAACCCAATGCGTCCTGTCACCCTTGCCCGTCCTTTGCCAAATAACCGGATGGTGATCGGTTAGGGGGAGTATCTGACCTATGGGAATATGGGTTTCATTCCACTTAAATATAAGGACGCCGTGTGGACGCAATACGCGAAATGCTTCAGAGAAACCAGCCCGGATGTCATCGCGCCATGTGTTTTTGTCCAGTACTCCATATTTTTTGCGCATCCAGCTTTTTTCGCCGGCGCGGGCAAGATGAGGGGGATCAAACACCACAACTGGGAACTGGTTATTAACAAACGGCATGCGGCGAAAATCTGCAACAACATCTGGACGGATATGGAGCGCGCGACCATCGCATAGCTCATGCGTCTCGCTACGAATATCAGAGAACACCCCGCGGGGATCTGATTTATTAAACCAGAACATCCGCGAGCCGCAGCACATATCAAGGATAGGGCGATCATTCCCCCTCTCGTTATTGCCGCGCAGGCAGTCGCTAGCCTGCCAGTAACCCCGGCGCGACATATATTCCGGCACGCTCCTTACTAACTCATGGTCAGGACTAGCTTTTTTCAGCGCGCGCACTAATCGGCGAATTTGCATGCTCAAATTTTCCAGCGCATCTGCTGCGGGGGCAGGGTGAAGATATGACGTTTCAAAAAGATCTATGTCCATAACTATTCCTCGATACGACGCCGCGCGCCGCGGTATTCCGGTTCAGGATTGTACTGTGGCCGCTCGATAACATTTCTCAGTATTACCTGCCAGTTTTTGCGGTTGTTCAGCACCCAGCGGCCATCGTCCGTATCAAAAAATTTCGAATCAACCGGCACAGCAATTCGCTCTATGACATCGCAGGGAACTGCGACGGCACAACGACCGCAGTTGTAATATCCCAGTTTTGAACGGATCCGCGATTCGGGATAACGCCCAGCGTTCTCAATGCGCCCCACATAGCCACAATCATTAGCCGCCCACAGGATTATGTAGCGATCAGAGCGTTGGTTATGGTTCACGCTGATAACGAAATACTCGCGCTCATTCATGACCAACACCAGGTGCTGATTTAAGCCGGACCTCGACAGGGCCATCGCGATAATTACCAACAACATAGCCGTCCAATTCCCGGATCTCCTGTTGTGTTAAGTTGTGCCATTTGGCGATCACATAACGACCCTTCAGTACACCGACATAAAACGAGTGCGCGCTGGTGGATCCATAGCTATAGCCGTTATCACTGAGCCATTGCTTACACGCCTGCCAGGCGGCAAATGTGCCGTGTTGATAGAATTTTTTTTCAAACATAGCCACTTCAGTCATTATGCTGCCTCCCTTAACTCTTCATAGCGCTGCAGGAACATGGCGCGCGCCTGTCGGGGGTTGCGTGGAGAAATGATGAAATCAGTACAGGGGATCCCGTCCAGTACAGGCCACGGCGTGCCGTCGTCGAGATCGAAATCACGGCGCTCTGTTGCCAGCATAATCAGATCGGCATATTTGACCGGCACGCTATGAATCAGAGGCAGTCCAAACCGTTCCCGGATCCCGGCATCAATACGCGCCTCGATCTCCCGGTAGTCAGGAAGCAGGGCTTTCAGCGGCGCGGAAATATCATTGCAGTATGCCTCAGCAGCATCATGCAACAGGGCTTCAAGGGCGTACTCTGGTGGTACAATGTTACTTACGTGGACAGAATGCTCAGCAACGCTATAAAACGCGTCGAGGTGGCCAGTAAATCGGCACAGGTTCGACAGTGCGCTGGCAATATCATCAATAATAAAAATATCCGGATCGATATATTTAAAATTGAAATGCTTTCCCGATAATGTTTGAATCCATGACATATGGTCGTTCTCCACACGTTGTTAACCGCTACTGCAATCACGATTTTGGGTTGTGCGAATCCCTCGCCGGGTGGCGATAATTAAAGGAATTGCGCTTCACTAATTACCCTGACTCGCAGGGCAATTAAGGTAGAATAATTACGCTTTAAAGTTACCAATAAAGGTTTCCACTGGCTCCCCATCGAGCTTGCCGATCAGTAGGTCGCGGAATTCGTTGGCGATCGCTTCTTCCTGCGCTTCCAGCTGAACAATGCGCAGAACAAAGCGCGGCTCGTCACCAGTTAGCAGACTGTTTCGAAGGCTAAAGGCGCGTTCGCCAAGCCCTTCATATGGAACGCACTTAAATTCAAACGCTACCGGCATAACGTCTTTACTACTGGCCTCAACGCTCTGCATTAGTGATTTTTTGCCACTGAAATCACCGTCTTCATGATCTTGCTGAGTGGCCTGTTGAATAGTGATGCGTCGAACGGACTGGGCTGCCTGAGAAATCTGCATAGTGTTACCATCTGCATCAAATGCCAGAAGATAATCACTCCAGTCTTCCAGCCATTCAGCGATTTGCTTTTGCCTCAGGCGGTCGCCGTTAATCGCCAGCAGCGCGCGGAAAGGCGCAGTCTGCTTCAGGGTGATTGCGGCAACGTTATCAGCGTGACCCGGATTCTCCAGTGTGCCAATATTGAACACGGATCGCGCAGTCATATTGTCCGCATCGATAAAGCAACGGGCCGGTTTATCGATACTGGCATACCCTTTAGAATAACGGGCAAAATCATCAATGCTGGTTGTTGTCATGGCTCCACGGAAACGAAAGCGTTCAAGAGAAAATCGCTCAAGGCTTTCAATGCCCGTTCCTGCAGGAAGTAAAGCTGTGGGGCAAGCCAGATTGTTAATATCATTCAGGTGATAACCAGAAAGAACCAGATCTTTGACCTGCTGAAAAGTACCGCTGTCTACCTGAGACATATAAATTCCTTTATTAACAAATAATCGAATAAGTGTCAGTGAATTAGTTATCAGCGGTTCACTGCGCCGCTTTAAGCTTTCCGTCTGTAGCGCCGTTGATAGTGAACAGTTGCCCCTGATCCTCCTGCAGGATGGTGAGCTTGCCCCCTTTGTTAACCCACATTGGTGTTTCAGTGGTGTCTTCTTCAGTGGTTTTTCCGCGTGGGGTTGGGCATACGTACTGCAATTTATGCTTGATTTTTACGCGTTTTTCTTCGACAGAATTACCCATACGTTCCATGTCGAATGTCAGGACAAGTTTGCCTTTGTTGCCGTTGTTCAGAACGCCCAGCGCGGTGGTATTCAGCGCGGCGGCGATTTTGTTCATGAACACGCCGGCATCCAGTTCCCCCAAGAAATCAGGAACCACGGTCATGCGATCATTACTCATAGTATTTCCTCTCGGTTAAGCGGTGGTCGCTGTAATTTCCCCACACAATAAGTGCTGACCTCACAGCCAGCCCGGTTGGAGTGCCAGTCAATGCGACGAAGTTATCAACTGGGCGGATCGATTTACTGTGGCGCCGCCCCGTGAGCCCACAATTATTTATCAGCTTTACTGGCGGCTATAACGAGGCTGAACGCCAGCAGGCCAATGCCGCACCCGATAACCATTGCCAAAATTCCTACGATGCCCAAATAGAACACGAATCCCTCCACGTTTTTTTTGATTAGTTAAAAAAGGGCGGCGCCGGTAGAACATTATCTTCTCTCTCCCCTGGTGTTGGTTGAAGATCCGGCAACCGCCAAGACTACACACAGCAATATCAGGCCTGGTTGCTTCTCCACCTCAGACGGCAGTGGTATCTTGGAGTTCTCACATATCCAAGAAGATAAACAGATGACTGCTGACTATTTAAGTGTTCGCCTTGATGCCATTGAATACGCGATAAAGCGAATTTCAATAGCAATTAGCGAAGGTACTTCCCCAGATGAATACGTATCAGAAATCAACTCCCTCAAACAAAAACTTAATTCAGACACACTTACCCCCCACCAAGAATCACTGATAAGACAAACGGTTATGCTTCTGGCCCCTCTTTCTGGCGACCCTTGGGACCCGTTTTGAAATAAATGTTATCAAGCGCTTTTATCTTTTGCCGCGTCCTTTCGGCGCATTTGATTTTGTGTTCTTCTATTGAATCAGCCAGTGCCGAAAGCGCAGCGGCCTGAAAGCGTAAAGAGTCGCCATTCCCCGAGAAATCGGCTTTGATCTTTCCATCCACGATCAATTCCACTTTCATAAAATCACCTTATTAAATCTTCTATCTTGCAAACCCGTCAGGTTTCCTGCCTGCTGTTGCAGGCGCTATCGGGGTTAGTTATCGAAAAAGAACACTATGCGAACTTTTTCAGCATCAACACGCTCTTTTTGCCACCAGTATTCAATGGCTCTACTCTCCAGCGCCTCATGGATCCAGCGCAGTGCATCGACCGTATCCATCCATTCCCTGTGCACATGTCCGGGAATGTTTGTATAACCGCACCAGGAGCGGGGGGGATTCCTTTATCATCCAATTCAGCAGCCTGCTCCGTTGTAATCATCCCGTTAAATGGCATGGGTTGCAGGTCCGCGCGAAATGCCCGGATTTCTGCCAGGGTGGCATAACTATGAGAATGCCCATCATCGCCCCAATGCTCTGATATTGATTTTGTATATTCGCAGGCATCATCAGGGATCCCGCGCGGATCGGAAATTTTGGGGGTTTCTTCTGAGTAGGAGCGAACACCGCACAACTGTGAGAACGCCGCATAATTTCTGTCAGCACATAGCTCTATGCGTAGATACTCGGCTTCTTCGGGCTGTCCGAAATATGGATTTTTTCGGAAATGATCGTAATTAACCCAAGATTCCTTTCCATCTACTGCGTGTTTGATCTCAACCATCATGTGAATATCGCAACCCATTACCTGTCCCTCTGCGGTCGTGTAATAGCGAATCATTCGGCTTTCATACGCCCCTAGCGTCCTGCCTCTTCGCTGTTGATGGAATTATACTAGGCTTAGCCTAATGTTATGTCAATAGGCTAAGCCTAATGATTGGCGCAAAAAAAATATCACATGCAAATAACCATGTGATATATATGAATTTAATATATTAATATTGTGGGTTAGATGGTTTTTTCACCGTTTTTGAAAATCAATTTAAGTCCCTGTTTTTCCGGAAAACTCTCGCTCTAATCTGTTTTCTTCATCTTTGAGCCATTGACGAGCTTTGGAATCTAGCGCAATAACATAAGCTCGCGCATCCGCATCTGCCCATGCGGGTTCATTTTCGGACTCAGGTGATAACAGATAATCAATAACCGCCTTGCGCTCTTTTGGTGCTATTTTGTATAGCTCTAAAACTCGATTGGAGGACAACACATCTGTATCTACAGGTACAGATGTATCGCTTATGAGGGAAGATTTCAGCCCCCAATGCTCTGGCCCAACCACATCAGAAAAGTATTTCCATAACTCGGGAAGTTTTTCTTTTGATATTGATCCCTTGCCTGTCCAGTCATAAAGAGACGGCGGTTTTATTTTGAAATGACGAGCTATCTCCGCCTTACTTTTGGCAGTTCCTTTAATTAATTTCTTTTCGATGGCCTGCTCTATAGCTCGGCCTAAATCTTTACCGCTAAGCATTGCCTAATGATCCATTCTTTTACTGCGTTAGGCAATTCCTATTGACTATAGCTTAGGCTTAGCCTAACATTATTGAACCGTATGTAAGGTCTCGGAATGTGATGAAAAAACTAAAAACCAATCTGGCAATAGAGAAAGCTTGTCAGAGTGTTGGTAGTCAGGCTGCACTGGCCAGATGTTTAGGTCTATCTCCACCAACAGTTAATCAATGGGTTAGTGGAAAAAGACCAATACCAGCAGAGCGTTGTCTTGATATTGAAAAAGCAACTTTAGGGGCTGTTACGTGCGAAGAACTGCGCCCGGATGTTGACTGGGGCTATCTGCGAGAAACAGCACGGCAACAGGCAGCAGGAGCAGCCTAACGTTTATTGATGAGCAATAAAACCACACAAGGAGGGTGTTAACTGTGGGAAACAACAAATGGAAATTTGAAAAACAACCAGCATGGATTGTGAACGCAATCAGAAAAACGATCACTGCGCTACCCGGTGGCTATGACGAAGCCGCAGAGATCCTGGGTGTTGGTAAATCCACGTTATTTAATCGCCTGCGCACAGATGGTGATCAGATATTCCCGCCAGGCTGGGCGATGGTGCTGCAACAGGCTACTGGCTCAACTCATATTGCTGATGCGGTTTCGCGGAATTCTAACAGCGTCAACGTGCCGCTGGTGGATCCGGGTGATGTTGATAACGGTGACATCAACGATCGCTTGTTGGAGTCTATCGAACTGATCGGGCGTCATTCTCAATTTATCCGGCGGGCTGAAGCGGTTGGTGTGATTGACGAAAAGGAGAGGGATAAAATTAACGAAAACAGTTATTTAGTTATGACGAAGTGGCAGGAGCACTTAACGCTGTTGTATCGCGTTTATTGCCCGCCAGAAAGGATGAACGCCCCTGATTGCAGTCTGAGGCGTTCTGATGCGGCTGAGTGTGGAGAATTTACCGCGTGAGCATTTTATACACAAAACAAACGGTTCCGCAATTGCGGTGCCGGGTTATTCCGGGCGTTGGCCGTTATTTGTTTCGGTATGAGCAGATGATAGACGGGCAGTGGGTTTCGTGTAACCACAGATTTGTCATGAAAACTGTGGGTAGGTTCAACCGCCTGGGCGCGCGCCAGCGGAAACAGGCCGGATTGCCTGATGCTCAGGAAGCAATCCGGAAGGACGGCGAGGGGGATTTATTGAAAATGAACTTATTGAGCCGTGGATCGCCAGGTACCGCGACCGACGCGGCGTTATTGTTGAGACGGTCGGGATTGATACAACAAACCAGCGCGTTATTTTCCGGCGCCCAAACTACGATCATGAGTGCGTATGTCCGCGGCGCGACTGGAAGAAAAAATTTAAGAGAGTGGAGGGCTGACGCTCTCAATTGCAGCAAAGTAAAGGTGATTCAGTGAGCAGTAAATTACACGGATTGGTCTGGGAAGGCTGCGCGCACAGCGGAATGATCCTGTCGCGCGTCGCAGTCATGGCCCGCCTCGCCGATTACAGCAATGATGAAGGGTTGTCCTGGCCGTCAATTGAGACAATACAGCGGCAGATTGGCGCAAAGAGCAAAGCGACGGTATCTGCTGCAATAACTGAGTTGGAAGCCGCCGGCTGGCTGGTTAAAACAGGGCGCCGGGTCAATGGTCGCAGTTTGAGCAACCTCTATCATCTGAACATTGAAAAGCTGGAGGCGGCGGCGGCGGCGGCGGCGGCGGCGCGGCAGGCGGTAAAACAGAAAAAACGAAACACCCCCCCAAATATTGACCCCCTAATAAATAACCCATCAAATATTGACCCCCCAGCGGTTGAGGGGTCAACGGTTGAGGGATCAAATATTGAAAAAGAGAGCCCGGAGAGGGGGTCAATAGTTGGCCCCGATCCGTTATTAAATTCAAAACAAGATCCGTCAGATAAAAAGATCTCTTGTCAGGCTGGCTCGCCTGACGACCCAGCTCAGCGAGTTCTCGATTATTTCAACAACGTGACGGGTTCCAGATATAGGGACGGCAAAACCACTATGGGTTATATCCGTGGGCGGCTGTCTGATCCGGAATTTGTCGCAGATGATTTGATCCTGGTGGTTGATTACCTGACGGCAAAATGGCTCAACGATCCACGGATGTGCGATTACTTGCGACCCAAAACGATTTTTAGTCCTGAGAATTTCCCGGATTATTTTGAGAGAGCGCGGCGCTGGAACACCAGCGGGCGCCCGGCGTGCGTCGATGGTCGGTGGTTAAAACCCGGCGAGTCGCCGACAGTACCGGTTGACGCAGTTGAACGGGACGCGGCATTTACCCGACTGGTCGCCCAGGGTCATAAACCCGCTGGCCGCGTTGAAGAGTTGGCAAAAATTGCAGCAGGCAAGATCGGCCTGGGACGGATGAACGAGAACACCGCCCGCGCATCCTGGAAATCAATTTGGGCTCAGGCGGTGGCCCAGGCGCACGAAGAACGGACGAGGATCCCATCATGAAAATTTTAGTCACAGATTTGATTACTCAGCACCTGGAACAACGTGAAATGAATGTGTTTGAACTGCACGCGGAGATCAATAAAACCCGCGCAACACACATCGGTTCGCTACGCAGCCGCCTGGATTACCTGCAGAGCAAAAACATACTGACGCGCCGCGCCGGCGAGGCAGGACCGGTCTACACGTTGAACAAAACCCCGACATCCCTGGGCGGTAGCCCCCGAACCAGGGAGTTAGATTCATTGCTGGCCGCCGCCCGGCGTCGGTGCAATGCAGGGGAGGATGGCGTGTGACCAGTTGCTCCGTTGTTTTTCCTCCAGATGTACTGGATATAAACCCATATATTGAACAACTGAATGAACTAAAAAAACAGCCATCTCATTTTTTGAAAAATGTAGGCGATCAGTGGTGTACACCGGAGCTGCTGTTTTGGGGCATCAATGCAATGTTTGGCCCTCTGGTGCTTGATTTGTTTGCTGACGACTGCAGCGCAAAATGTCCGGCGTGGTACACAGCAGAAGATAACGCGCTAACCCAGGACTGGTCAGCACGCCTGGCTGATCTTGGTGGTGCTGCGTTCGCCAATCCGCCCTATAGCCGATCTCAATACCACGACAGGCAGGTTGCGCGCTGTGGTAACGCCGTTCCGCCCCCGTTTGCACGCGCGCTGGTGGAGGCCAACCTGCCCGAGTTATGCACAGGTCATTCTCAGGAGGTTGCATGACAGATGAAACTGACATTCCTGATAATAGCGAAAACGTTCTAAAATTTACTGGACGTTTCGACAGTAGTAGCGATATCAGGGAAATGCGTAATTTTGTTGCGGTGCCACCAGCTAAAAGCCGTGATCCCCGCTGCACCCATGCGCATTTGCTGGTGGATGATTATTTACGTCAACTGACATGCCGCCGCTGCGGTGCGGTTGTCGATGCATTCGACTGGATTAACTCCGTGTGCAAAGGTGAAACAACTGTTGATTTCGAGTTGCGCCAGCTACGCCAGGAGATAACCGATCACCGGCTCGGGCTGGAGAGGCTAAAACGTGAAGAGGTTAACTGTCGGGGCCGTATCAGAACGGCGCAATTTAAACTGAATGACATCAAGATGGCTACAGAGTGCGCCACGAAAGAGCTGACTTTTTTAACAGACCGGCTGGAGCAGGTTAAAAATTTACGGGGTACCAGGTGATGAATGCGTTTAATAAAAACCGGTTAACGCCTCGCCAGCAGGAGGTTTACAACAAACTGGTTGAGCTGGTGGATCGGAATGGCTATCCGCCAACATGCATGGAATTAGCCACAGCCATGGGGCTGGCGTCCGCGAATGCCGCTGCGGGGCATCTGGCGGCGTTTAAAAGGAAAGGACTGATAAAGATTTCGCGCGGCGCCGCGCGGGGAATATCGATCATAGGCCGCGATAGTCCAGCGGCTCAACGTGACGAGGCGCTGACCGTGATTAGTGATTTACTGTCTGATGCTGATGGCGCTGACGAGCGCGCGCGCCAGTTGCTGAGCAGGGTACGGGACGGGATTGCATGAGAGCGCTGTTAACTCCAGATGTTGCCCCGCGCGCCGGGATCGTCGTGTTTAAACCTGGTCGTGATCTGTTGCCGATGTTTAGCAGTGGTCGCCGTGTGCTGATTAGCAGTGAACCGGAGTATTTGCGCGCGCTACCGACAGGGCTGATTTCTGATACTGACCAGCCACTCGCTGATGATCCCGCGTTGATGCCGTTTTTTTCCTCTACAGAGGTGATAGCGGCCGCTGGCGGCCGGGATAACCTGGCCTGGTGGGTTCATGGGCTGAAAACGTGCCAGTGGAACGGGGCTGATAGTCACACCCACCAGCATACAGTACGGCTGGCTGGCGCTGGCGCAGTGTGTTTGTGTGAGTATCACGACAACAAACTCAGAGAAATGACGCTGCCCCGCCTCGATGCGCTGGCGCTGGCCAACGCAGCGGCCTGGATAATTCACGCTGCCCGCATAGCGCTGACATTGCCGGAGGGTCACCAGCTGACGTTACCAGAATTGTGCTGGTGGGCGACGTTGCGCGGTGTGATAGATGCTATGCCGGACGCGCCAGCCAGGCGCGTACTAAAACTGCCCCCGGCGAAAATTGAAACCGGCGCGATGCAGGAGTCCGCGATCTGCCCCGAGCGGGCGGCAACTGAGATCATCCAGAAGGCCGCAGCGCGGGTACTGGCGTTGCGCATCGATCCTGAATCTCCTGAGTCCCTGATGCTTCGACCGAAGCGGCGGCGCTGGGTCTGTAAGAAGTGGACGCAATGGGTTAAATCTCAGCCGTGTATGTGTTGCGGCGGTCCCGCCGACGATCCTCATCACATTATTGGTTATGGCATGAGCGGGATGGGAACAAAAGCCCATGATATTTTTACTATCCCTCTCTGCCGGCGGGAACATGATGAACTGCACCGGGATCCGAGGGCATTTGAAGAGAAGCACGGTAGCCAGTTGGAATTGCTGTTTCGCCTTCTCGATCACGCCTTTGGTTGTGGGGTGATCACGATCGCAAAAATGCAGGAGTTAGCGGCGTGAAACTGGAATCAGCGGTTAAATATTTCAATCCAAAAAGCCCCTGCGTTGATGCAGCGGTACCAACAACTGGCGACAGTCTGAGTGGCACTGATTTAATGGCGGCCATTGGGTTCTGTCAGTCTAAATCCCGTTTCGGGCTGGCTGCGTTTCTCGCTAAAGCAGGGATCAGCGACGATGATCGCAAGCGGGCAATCGGGTATCTGCTGAGTTACGCGCACCGGACGGCGCCGAAACTTGTAGTTAAAGCCGCGGGCGGCAAATTACATAAATGCCTCGCTGTACTGTCAACACTGGCATTTGAAGAGTACTCCCGATCTGCGGCCACGGTCAGCGAATGCCAGCATTGCTATGGTGTTGGTTTTGTTTCAGTGTGGCGCGATGTTGTGAAATACCCAGGCTACATTAACAAACAGACGGGGGAAATGGTGATAGAGCCGCGGACGGAGCACAGGTGTGTAAGAGAAAAATGCGCACACTGCGGCGGAAAAGGCCAAATAGTTGCCCGTTGCCGCTGCAACGGTACTGGCCGTGTGCGTGACGTTGAAAAATCAGCGCTGCAGGGTGTACCGGTAGATCGAGAATGTGAACGTTGTAATGGTCGGGGGTTCAGGAGGATGCCGGGAACCAAGGCGTACAGGGCTATACATACACTGCTACCAGAGTTACAGGAACGCACCTGGAATAACAACTGGCGCCCATTTTTTGATCGGCTGGTGGAAAAATGCAGGGATGAGGAAACCCGCGCTGATATTGCGTTCAGGAAAGCTAGCGGGGGTTAGTAACCCTTTTTCTCGCGGACGAATAATATTAGTAGTAATATGCTACATGTTCACATAACAGGAAGTTTTTATATGAAAAAGTATTTTATATTCATACTACTAGCCTTTTATGCAATAAGTAATGCAAGGGATAAACCGGGTAATCCAGTCTGTACGACTAATGAAATTGTGGTCGGTGTGGCATCATACCTACAGGCATTAGGAATTGAAGAAAATCCTAGCTATGCAGCGTATTTTAAGCAAGTTGATCCTGACAATAAGAAGTTAAAATTTTCTGTTGAATTATTAGCTTCTGAAAAAATGACCAATGATGATATATATAAAGAAATTGTTTCGTCTATGACTGATAAAGAATTTAAAGATGATATCAAGCCCGGAGGGACTATTTACAAGAGATACATGGATCATGTTATCTATAAGCAATATTATGAGTTAGCGAATCAGCAGGGCTTTAAGGCTATTTCAGAGCGTTTTATGATTAAGGATAAAAATCTCAAAGGGGATAGCATTTGGTCATGCTCTGATGTCGGTACGGTTTTTATTGTGTCTGATTCTTTTTAAATCGTTAATAGCGGAGGTAATAAGCTGTATTAGCTCAGACTTGATCTGACGGTTTTCACTGGCAGTACACAATCAAATCTGACAGTCTGCTTTGAGCGAGCAACGGACGTTCAGTATTCATAACTATTTTAGTACCTGGATTTGACCCTATATATCCACACTCTTTTTGATAGTTCCGATTTTTCATATATTAGTGAGTACTCTTTCGGCACACTTGAGAGGCGTATTCCTGATCCAAATAGCGCCTCATTCACCGCAAAAAACTCTTTGTGCCCTTTTTCCTAAGCTGTCCTAGGTGGTTCACCAATGCTCTTCAATAGCGCATTGTATTGATGCGGATCTGCCGTATAAATCTTCTCCAACACGTAGTTTGCCACCTTGGAAATTTCTGGAATCTCCACAGGTTTAAATCCACGATCAGGAATCGATTCGAGATGTGAAAACTCGTTATTAAGTCTATTCACAAGAGCTATTGCAGTCGGATCTTCTTCGCCAAAGAATTTCTTGATCCGTTCAAAGGCATCGTTCTTGTCATCTTGGTGCGGGAACTTAAAGAATAAAAATGCCTCAAGGAACTTACGGAGGTTGTTACCAAATCCATAAAATGGTTCATGAGATTCATTCGCTCCGCCTTGATTGCGGCACTTGTAAATCTGATGAAATAGGTAGTTAAATTCTGTGATGTAGTCTCGCAGATAAGAGGGCATCAGGGATATCTGACTTGCGCCTCCGTTTCTCTCCACGATGAAATGTTGGCATCCGCCGTGATTCTTTTCATTAGGAAGTGATATTTTCTTTAGATACTTCAAGAAATCTAGGTTGTGGGTGGATATAAAAAGCTGCTTGTAGCGATAGCTGTTTGTTCCATCTGCATTCTTGATGGGTTTCGCAATCAGGCTTTCAATCAAGCTGAACATGAAGAAGATGTGATTCCCGTCTAGGCTGGAGATTGGGTCATCTATATAAATGATCATAGCCTTACCTTTGCTGTCTGGCTCTTCCAGCTTGGCTATGAAGTAGCAGAAAGCAATCAGACTGCATTCGCCTTCGCTCAAGTTATAGGCTGATTCACCATTTCTGGTGACTTCAAACTTAACCGAAGTCTTCTCAACATTGTCTTTGGCTTCAAGTTTGATTCCATCGTGACCAAAGAAGTGACTGAGCAAGTCATTCACTCGCTTCGCGCCCTTGCTTTCATCCATCTGTTGGCCTTGTAGACGGGTCACTTCGGCTTCTTGTTCGATAATATCGACTTCTGTCTCGGTAAATGCAGTGTTGGCATTGTCAGCATCTGTTTTGAGACTGGTAATACGGATCAACTCAGTATCGTAGGTAATGTCTCCGATAAAGGAAGCCACATCGGTGAGCCGAAGAGATTCGCGTGCAGTTTTTTTATCTTTTTCCAGTGAACTTGTACGGCTGTTGTTTCTAGCGATCAGCTCATTGATGTCGCCCACGCATTGCTGAATTGCAGTCGAATAGTGAATGTAAACAGGTATGGCAACCTGCTGAAAAATGGTGTTCTTTCTCTTCTCCAATGCAGCCTTCAGAGCTTCGAGAGCCTGCATGTAGCCTTTCAGGTAATCATCAAGTGCTCTTTTTCTGGCTTCAAATGAGATTTTTTCTTCTGCATAGAACTTATCGGCAGTCAAAGTCAAGAAGTTAGGAATGGCTTGGATTTCGGTGGCGATGGAAGTCAGGCATGAATCGATACACGACTCCAGATCAGAGGATTCCTTACTGAAGTGAGAGTCTAATATCTGCCAGATATCATGAGGAAGATTCTGACGACAGAAGGCGCAAGTGTCCCGCTTATCTTTATGTAGCGGTATGCCTTGCTTCACCCACGTTTGAAGAGCCGCATCATTCAACAGTTCCTGAATTGCCGTAGTTGGCTTGATCAATCTTGAAAGGAGTTCTTCAGCCACCTTGTTTATTGCCTCAATGTTGAGGTTTATTGATACGGTCTCAGTGATATCAGGTAGGGCTTCTTGCTTCAAAAGGTTGACTTTGGATGCTTGTTCTTCGGTTGTCAGCGGTATGAAGCTAGGTTTTTTGACTGAGTCAATGTCTCTTTTGATGCTTTCTACGTTGTAGACAGCAGGGCCGTAGATGCGGTTCTGCTTAATCTTTCTGTTGGCATGATAACGAAGTTTATCCTCTAGATCATTAAACGCAGTAGTATAATCGTGTTTCGTTCGATCCCGTTCTTTCTTTTTGGCTTCAAGTTCATGTCGGAGGCCCGCCTTCGATTCAATACTGCCTAGCTTAGTTTGGATTGCGATAATGGCATCTTCGATCTCTTTATTCTTTTCACCAACGATAGCAAACGTCTTGATCTCTCCGTCGGTTTGATTGACCAAAAAGCTTAGATTATCGCTCACAAAGTCCCGATTGTAGACACGAACATCGTAGCTATGACCGGCAAGGCCTGCCTGTGTAACATCACCTTTATCACCGCGAATAATGAAATTTGGGTCTATATAGTTGTGTGGAATGCGCCCTGTTTCCAAAGCACGGAAAATCCGCGAGAGTGTAGTTTTACCAGAGTAGTTTCGTCCGTAGAGAATGTTGAGCCTCTTTAAATTCTGGACGGTGTTGCCTGCATCCTTAAGGCTCTTTCTCCAACTGAATCCTGTAAAACTGCCAAAACTATCAATGTCAACCTGACTGAACATGAATACTCCTATAGCGCTGGCTATTGGTTGCCGATTTGTAAGTGAAACAGATTGTTTATCTAGTTTACTTTGAGGTTTAAGCCGGTATTGACATGATAATATCCTTATTTTTTCTTTAAAATCAGTATAATGATAATTATTTCGGTTATTCTGTCCAGTAGGAAGTTGCTATAAACTCAGTCCAGTTAACAAAAATCAAAAAAAAGTTGTTTTTTTCCGAAACTGGCATACCATGGCTAAATAGTGGGATTTTTATGAGTATATTCCACTAACGAAACATAAACCTCGCTACCTGGCGGGGTTTTTTTGTGACCTGAGATAGACCTGCCCGGATGCTAAAGCGCCCCAAATTATGGATTGGGGTTACTTATACAAGCTGGCGGTGGAGGAGTGCTGCGGCCAACTATTGCGTTTACTGGCCTATGGAAAATACTGCAAATAAAACCAGTATTAAGCTGGTCAATGCTGATTGTCTGTATTTCATCGCTACTCTGCCTGATAATTCCATCGATCTAATTGTTACGGATCCTCCCTATTTTAAAGTCAAGCCGGATGGCTGGGATAACCAGTGGGCAGGGGATGAGGATTATCTCCGCTGGCTTGATAGCTGCCTTGCTGAATTTTGGCGAGTGCTGAAACCGGCTGGCAGCCTGTATCTGTTTTGTGGTCATCGGCTGGCCTCCGACATCGAAGTCATGATGCGTGAACGGTTTAATATACTGAATCATATCATATGGGCAAAACCATCAGGTCACTGGAACGGCTGTAACAAGGAAAGCCTGCGGGCCTATTTCCCTTCTACTGAGCATATATTGTTTGCTGAGCACTATCAGGGGCCGTACTTACCCAAAAATGACGGCTATGCGGGGAAATGTAGTGAAATCAAACAGCATGTGCTGACACCGCTTATTGCCTATTTTCAGGATGCTCGGGAAGCTCTTGGCGTTACCTCGAAACAAATTGCCGTGGCCACCGGCAAGAAGAACATGGTTTCGCACTGGTTTGGTTCCAGCCAGTGGCAGTTGCCGGGTGAAGCGGATTACCTCAAATTGCAGAAGCTTTTCACCCGGATCGCTATCGAGAAGCATCAGCGTGCCGAACTGGCGCAGCCTCATCACCACTTGGTGGCAACGTACCAATCACTGAACCGTAAATATTCAGAATTGCTGGAGGAGTATAAATCCCTCCGGCGGTATTTTGCCGTTTCAGTGGCAGTGCCATACACCGATGTCTGGACGCATAAACCCGTCCAGTTTTATCCCGGCAAGCATCCCTGTGAAAAACCGGCTGAAATGCTGAAGCAAATCATAAGCGCAAGTAGCAGATCCGGGGATGTTGTTGCGGATTTCTTTATGGGGTCAGGTTCCACCATTAAAGCGGCCCTGACGCTGGGGCGGTCAGCTATCGGCGTTGAGATCGAAAAGTCACGCTTTATCCAGACTCAGGCGGAAATCAATAAAATACTATGAATTCACCCTGCGGCAGACGTGCCGGGACACTATCGCTTATGGCGTCGGGGTGACCTTACTAATTAAAGGCTCGCATTGTGCGGGCCTTTTTCTTTTGCGCCCACGATAATTTCCCCATCCCTGTGTTTTCGGGGGCGTACTTTTTTCCATAATCGCCCGCCAGGGGGATGGAGTCATGAAAATGCCAGATAAAAACCCCGGCGTGTGGGTCAATTTAATGTTGTGGATGTATAGCCACCAGGATGAAGCCGGATATGCGGCACTGGCTGGTGGCATGGCGCTACTACGTGCCGCGTATGTCGGCAGAGACAGTAAAACACGGCGGGTAATTGATGCGGCTATTTGCTCAGTATTTGCCTTTTTTCTTCAGCCAACGCTTGAAATCTTCATTCACTCAGCAGGCGCGATAATTCCCGCCCTGAATTTACCGGTTAGTAAAGAGATAGCCCAGGTGCTGGCTGTGTTCCTGGGTTTTTTAGGCACAGATTTTATTTCTTCGCGGCTGAAAAAACAGATTGATAAACGACTGGGGGAACCTGATGAAAATCAGTGATAACGGAATTAAGTTCATTAAGCAGGAAGAGGGGGAAAAATTGTCGGCCTATTTCGATTCTGTCGGAATACTAACCATCGGCGTCGGTCATACCGGCAGCGTAAACGGGAAACCAATTACAAAAAACACCCGGATCACCGCTGACCAGTCTACCCAACTGCTGTTACAGGATCTGGCTACAGCTGAGCGGGCAATTGAAAAAAATGTCACCGTTCCCCTGACGCAAAATCAATACGACGCGCTTTGCAGTCTGATTTTCAATATCGGGGCAGGTGCCTTTGCCACCTCGACAGTGAAGAAAAAACTTAATTCAGGAGATTACCAGGGCGCGGCAGAGGCATTTCTGATGTGGAAACGCGCTGGCAACAACCCCGATCTGCTGTTGCCTCGCCGGGAAAGGGAGCGGAGGTTATTTCTGACATGATCGCATTCATTAAAAACTACTCCGGTGTAATCGTTATAGCTCTGATTTGCCTTGCGCTGTGGTGGCTGGATGCCCGTAATTCACAGCTGGCGGCTACAAACGAGCGATTAGAACGTCTGGCAGACAGCAAAGACGTGCAGATCCACCAGCTTCGCGGGGAAAACAATAACCTCGCGGCCAGCATTGCGGATTTTATCGCTGCTGTTGAGCAGCAAAATGAATTGCTGGAGTCAGTAACGCAGCAGCGTGCGCAGGCAGAACAGCAAAACCGGGCATTTCAAAATGAAATCATTGATATTCTCGCAGATGATAAATGCGCTGCTACTCCTGTCCCTGACGCCGCTGCTAAACGGCTGCACGACGCAGCACGCGCCGCAGGTGGAATACCGAACGATAGAAAAACCCCGCCTGCAGATCCCGGTCATTCTGACGAACCCAGTGGTGGTGCCAGCGCCCCCGGAAAAATTAACGTTCGGTGACAGCGTGCTGTTGAACATTCAGTTATACAGCGTCATTGGCCAGTGTAACGCAGATCGGGCGGCTATTCGTGAGCTCGAAACATCACGAAAATTTGCCAGTGAGTAATTTTGTGTGCCAACCCAGCGGGCGGTGGTGAACACCCGCAGTCTGTGACGTCTATACCTGTGAAAAAGCCGTGCGCAGACGGACAGCCGGAAAGACGGCACTGATTGAGGTTTTTATTTGGAGGACGTCGATGATACAGATCCCTGGCGTGCCAATAATTGGCGCGGAGATAACCGGAGTCTGGCCCCTGGATACTGTGATTATCGGTAATCAGTCACAGGCAGCGACACAGTATATTTTCGTACAAAACGACTCTAACACTGCATCAACGTCGCCGTGGTATGTAACGAAAATTGATAACGCCAATTACGCAATGCTCAGCGCGACAGCCCCGAAAGCGTCGCAGTATATCGGCGCTTTTCTGCGTGACATAGCGACTAACACGACGATATCACGATTAGACTCAACAGCGACGTGGACAACATCGGATGCCAGCGTTGTAAAAATCAGTTCAGTTACCAGCGGCGGGCAGGCTGTTATAAGCATTTTAACAGCAGGAACGGCCACGCTAACAGTACGCTGGGGAGGGCTGACATCGACGCTAATTATTACAGCTACAGCCAGTTAATTAAGAGGGGGATCCATGGCGACAGAGTTGATACTGACGTCTGATAAATTCGTACAGATTACCACGGGCTCCAATAATGCCTATCTGTCAGTGCCAAACACGCCGGGGAATGGGGTGTTGTGCTGGACTGACTCAGCGACAGAGCCTGCAATTGATGCCGTCGTTCATGAGGGGCCGGGGCGCATTGGCTGGGATTCCTCGCTGGTGATATGGGCGCGGGCAAAATCTGTGGATTGCAGGGTATCTGTGACGTATTGGTAATAAGGCATTAGTTCACAAAAATGATTTCATTTGAAACTATATCAAAGCAATCAAATCTCATCACTCAAATGATAACTATTATCATTTGCGCGGGTCCTTTGCCCGATCTGGCAGCGCCGAGGGTCCGTGGACGCGCGAAAAGTCGCTATATATGAGCATTTTCTGAAGTTGGTTGTTGTTTAATTGTCGGGAATTTCAGGGGTGCAATCGTGCCAATTTTACTTAACAAACGTGACATGTCGTCGTCACTGGGGATCTCAGTACAGGCATTTGATAAATGGGGAGTTATTCCGGTAGAACGTAAGGGGCGTGAAGTGTTTTTTGATGTGCGATCTGTAGTGGAAAACAGAGTGGCGCACCAGAGCAAAAAACAACAACCTGGTGATCCTGATGATGATGAAAAGCCCGATCTGGATTATGAGCGCTGGCGATTGACCAGGGCGCAGGCTGACGCCACAGAAATGTCGAACGAAAAAAAGCGGGCGGAGGTTGTTGAAACCGCTTTTTGTACATTCGTGCTTTCCCGTATTGCGGGAGAAATAGCCGCGATACTGGACGGCATCCCGCTATCGCTGCAACGCCGTTTTCCCGAGCTGGAGCACCGACATATTGAATTTCTTAAGCGTGATGTGGTTAAAGCAATGAACAAGGCAGCGGCGCTGGATGTAATGATACCGGGGTTGCTGAATGAGTATATCGAGCAGTCAGATAGCGAACGTTGAAAATGCTGTAAAAAATGGCCTGCGCTCGTTGTTCCGCCCCGAGCCGCTAACGGTTGTTGAGTGGGCTGATGATAATTACTATTTACCCGTTGAATCTTCATATCAGGAGGGGCGCTGGCAAACATTGCCGTATCAGATCGCAATAATGAACACCATGGGATCTGATTACGTCCGCGAAGTCAATTTAATCAAATCCGCCCGCGTGGGCTATTCAAAAATGCTGTTAGCGGCACTGGCGTATTACGTCACACATAAACAGCGCAATCAGCTGATTTTCCTGCCGACCGAGCCGGATGCAGCGAATTTTATGAAAAGCCACGTTGAACCCACGATCCGTGATGTTCCCGAACTCCGCGCCCTGGCACCGTGGTTTGGTAATAAAAACCGCGACAACACGCTGCAAATGAAGCGCTTCAGTAACGGGCGCATGTTCTGGTGCCTGGGCGGTAAAGCGGCAAAAAACTATCGGGAAAAATCAGTGGATGTGGTCGGTTATGATGAACTCTCCTCGTTTGATAATGATATTGAGAAAGAGGGCGCGCCCACGTTTTTGGGGGATAAACGTATCGAGGGATCGGTGTGGCCCAAATCAATTCGCGGCTCCACTCCGAAAATAAAAGGATTTTGCCAGATCGAGCGCGCCGCGGGCGAGTCCGGACACATGATGCGGTTTCATGTTAAGTGCCCGCATTGCGACGGCGAGCAATATTTAAAATTTGGCGATAAAGGGACCCCGTTTGGTTTTAAGTGGGAGGGAGGGGATCCCAAATCTGTTTACTATCTGTGTGAGCATTCGGCGTGCGTGATTAAACAACAGGAATTTGATTTTACTGATTCACGCTATATCTGTGATGTTACCGGCATCTGGACCAGGGACGGGCTCCGCTGGTTTGAGTCTGCCGGACGGGAAATAGATCCGCCGGACAGCGTGTCATTTCACATCTGGACCGCGTACAGCCCGTTTACGACCTGGGTGCAGATAGTTAAAGATTTCATCAAAACGAAAGGCGATACAGGAAAACTAAAAACGTTTGTCAACACCACACTCGGGGAGACCTGGGAAGAGGCGATCGGGGAAAAACCCGAGGCTGACACCCTTGTAGAACGCGCCGAAATCTACCGCGCCACCGTTCCGGACGGCGTTGCCTATCTGACCGCCGGAGTTGATTCCCAACTTGATCGTTATGAAATGCGCGTTTGGGGGTGGGGACCGGGCGAGGAATCCTGGTTAATTGACCGCGTGATCGTCATGGGGCGTCATGATGAAGAGGACACGCTGTTGCGTGTTGATGCTGCAATAAATAAAAAATACACGCGGGCAAATGGTCTGGAAATGTCGATAGGGCGGATCTGCTGGGATACCGGCGGGATCGATCCGACGATAGTTTACCGCCGCTCCCGGAAACATGGCCTGTTCCGCGTTATTCCGATTAAAGGCGCATCCATTTATGGAAAACCCGTGGCCGACATGCCGCGAAAAAGAAATAAACACGGTGTTTATTTGACTGAAATCGGGACGGATACGGCAAAAGAGCAGATCTATAACCGCTACACGCTCCCGGCGAGTTCTGATGTGGCGCCGCAGCCCGGTGCGATACATTTTCCGCTGAACCCCGCCGTGTTTGACAAAAGCGAAGCGGAGCAACTGACATCCGAAGAGCTGGTGGAAAAATGGGTGGGGGGTAAACGGAAAATACAGTGGGATAACAAAAAACGCCGCAACGAAGCGCTGGACTGTTTTGTTTATGCCCTGGCGGCATTGCGGATCGGGCTGACGCGCTGGCAACTTGATCTGCAGGCGTTACTCGATAGTTATCACGATGCAGGTAGAAAACAAAATGAGGACACGCTGACAGCGATCGCAAAACAACTGGCGGGACAATAAATGGCAACAATGGCTGATTTACTGAGTGCGCGCGCCGCGTTGCACGATCTGATGACTGGTAAGCGGGTGGCGTCGGTGCAAAAAAATGGCCGCAGCGTAACATTTACATCTGCAACGTTAAGTGAGCTTAAGGCGTACATTTCTGAACTTGAAAGCGAGCTCGGCGTCGCTGTCCGACGCCGCCGCCCGGCAGGGTTTTACACATGAAAAAAACACCGCAACTGCTTGGCCCGGATGGGCATACCCCGCTGCGTGAGTTTGCCGGTTATAGTGGGGGCGCTGGGGGATTCGGCGGCCAGCTTCGCGACTGGTCGCCGCCCCTTGAAAGCGCCGACGCAGCGCTGTTGCCGTATTTTGAGCGTGGAAACGCTCGCGCTGATGATCTGGTTCGTAATAACGGCTACGCGGCCAACGCGATACAGCTACACCAGGACCATATAGTTGGATCGTTTTTCCGTCTCAGCTACCGCCCCAGCTGGCGCTACCTGGGGATCTCAGAAAATGACGCCCGTGATTTTGCCCGAGAAGTGGAGGCCGCCTGGTGGGAGTTTGCGGAGGATGATCACTGCTTTATTGACGTCGAGCGCAAGCGCACTTTCACAATGATGATGCGCGAGGGGGTGGCAATGCACTCGTTTAACGGCGAAGTATTTGCGCAGCCGTGCTGGTCAGACCGCCCCGGTGCTGTATTCCGCACGCAGTTTAAGATGATCAGCCCAAAACGTGTCAGCAATCCCCACAATATGACCGACAGCCGCAACCAGCGCTGCGGGGTCAGCATTAATAATGCTGGCGCGGCGTTGGGCTACTATGTGAGCGAGGACAGTTATCCCGGTTGGGGTGCCCAAAAATGGGTCTATATACCGCGGGAGCTGCAAAACGGCCGGGCGGCAATGATCCATATTTTCGAACCGCTGGAGGACGGACAGACACGCGGCGCTAATCAGTTTTACAGTGTCATGGAGCAGATGAAAATGCTGGATACGCTGCAAAATACCCAACTGCAAAGCGCTATTGTCAAGGCGATTTATGATTACAATCCTTCCGAAATAGTTCGTTAGTGTTCTTCTCTCTCTCCAAATTATTGTTTTTAAAAAGAAGTGCTTTTCATATTGTTTGGTGAGTTTTTGAGACAAACACTGATTTTGGGGTTCCTGTGTATTGCAATGTGTATTGCAATTCGGGCTGGAAGATAGGTGTGTATTGTAGAGGGGATTAAAGTGAGCGGCGATAACAAGCTTAGCGATAAGCAATTAAAGGCATTGCTGGGTAAAACTTCAGAAAAACAAAAAATGATTGCGGATGGTAGAGGACTGTCTGTAAGACTTAGCAAGTCTGGCGGAGTAAGTTTTGTGTTTAGTTATCGGGTATCTGGTAGGAAATCGGCTCCAGTCTGGTTAACGCTCGGACGGTATCCTGATCTGTCTTTATTATCTGCTAGGCGTCTCCGGGACAAATGTCGTGAATGGCTGGCAGATCATCTTGATCCAAGACGGCAAATAAGAATAATGGCTGATGTGAAGATGAATCCGGTCACCGTTAAGGACGCGGTTCTTTACTGGTATGATCACCATGCATCAATTGCGAGAAAAGAACATGAATATTTAATTAAACGATTTGATAAACATATATTTCCTTTTATTGGTGAGATCTCTATAGAAAAGTGCTCCATTAAACAGTGGCTTGATTGTTTTGACAGGATAAGAGTTAATGCCCCGGTAATGTCTGGAGCTATTTTTCTTGACGTAAAACAGGCATTAAGATTTTGCAGGGTGCGGCAGTATATAAAGGTTAATCCGTTTGGCGATGTTAATGTGAATCATGTTGGTAGCCTAAGTCGAGCAAGAGATCGGGTTTTATCCGAAACTGAAATATCTGATGTTTGGAATTATGCATTCGGAAATAATATTCTTAATGTTGCATCAAATTATATGAGAAGAATTATTGTCCTCTGCCTTGTATTTGGATGCCGTCAGCAGGAGGCAAGAAAATCGACGTGGGATGAGTGGGATTTAGTTAAATGGATATGGACGGTTCCAAAAGAACACAGTAAGAACGGCGAGGAGATTGCAAGACCCATTCCTCAAGGTATACGACAGTGGATCGTTAACCTACACGCAGAAACAGAAAAACATCATTATATTGTCGGTCGTGAGTTAAAAAGAGCTACCGTCACTGGAGGGGCGAATCGGATAAGTAAACGTCTCGGGCATGAAAAATTATGGTGTGTACATGATTTCAGGCGAACATTCTCAACAGGACTAAATGATATGGGGGCAGATCCTTACATTGTTGAATTATTACTTGGGCATAAAATAAATGGTATTGCTGGTGTTTATAACAAAAGTAAACATTTAAAGAAAAAAGCTGAAATTATGGAAATGTGGGTAGATTATCTTAATACAGTTTCAGGGTTTAACGATAATGTTATATCTCTAAACAAAAAGGCGGTATAAATGAAAGCTATATCAATTGTAGATAGTAATGATTTAAAGTATGTTCCTGATATTGACAGAATGATAAGGGAGAAAGAATGCAGACAGCTAACCACATTAGGTAACGCCACCCGGTGGCGAATGGAGAAAGATGGTAAGTTCCCGAAGCGTATCAAGATAGGAGAACGGGCGGCAGCTTACCGCCTGTCAGAGATAAAAGCCTGGATCGCTGGGGAGTGGGTGCCGGGTTGGAAGTCTGAATAGAATGAGTATAGTGTTAGAATCCCCGCAGTGGGGGGGCTGCATTAGGGTGTGTCCCGTAACTATTTTTTGTACAATCTGGCTCATGTTTAACTACAAAAAAATTCTTCAATTTGGCTCGTTACGATTTCCCTGATGATGCATGGGCGCTGATTT
>NZ_RQVV01000025.1 GCF_009295515.1 Erwinia endophytica
GGACGGCACAAAGAATTTGCCTGGCGGCTTTAGCGCGGTGGTCCCACCTGACCCCATGCCGAACTCAGAAGTGAAACGCCGTAGCGCCGATGGTAGTGTGGGGTCTCCCCATGCGAGAGTAGGGAACTGCCAGGCATCAAACAAGCGGAAGCCCCGACCGGAAGGTCGGGGTTTTTTGCGTTTATTTACCCTTGAAATCCAGCCGTCCTCACAGTTTTGCCACATTATCAAAAAACAACTTCTTAACATTCCTGTCTCTGATGTTTACTTCTGTAGCGTGTTTACATTTTGTCGCTAATTATTGACAGGGAAAATAAGGAGTTAATCGGATGGCAGAATACACATCACAACAGTCTGGGAACGTGACGGTTTTGGCAGTCACCACCCGCCAGAGAATCGGGTCAGTCATTGGTGCTTTCCGCGATGACATGCTTATCCAGGGGCTGTCCACCACCGGGAAACCGACGCTATCGGCCCCAATGACCTCAGACCACTACTTTTTCCGCAGTATCTCAGCACTCTGTTGCAGCAAACCTAACGCGCGATCACGCTGGCGTATAAACTGAGTGGCCATTGCCAGAAAAGCGACAGGCGTTGTCGTCTGTTGCCGCTGCTCACGCAGAATTTGTAATCCAGGAAAAGCGCCACCGCGATAGCTTCGGTCATCGTATGAGTTGCCCGTGCTGTCAGCAATCAGGTCTGGTCTGCTTTAAGCCACTATGTGCATGTCAGTGACACTCAGTAAGCCCTTCATCCTGCTGTCCGTCCGGTATGAATGTTTTTCCATTGTTCCATTGATGATGGCCCGCTTTGCCAACATTACACTGGCGAACACGTCGATAATGAACGCCACGAACGCAAAGCTCTGCCTGATACGGTATGGACGCATGTATGGAGTAAACGTGAAAAATAGAAACTCAAGCACAACTGTGGTTGCTGGCGGTGTGGGGTGAGGAGAGCCAGTCGGTTTTGAGCTGGCTATTGCAAAAAATAAAGTATTCAGTACAGCGATGTAGCCCCGTTCGGGCGGGTCTTGAAACGACGGTGTAGCCACATATATTGGTTGGGGGCCCGCATGATTTCATGCTCAATCACTTTATTCATATATGCCGCGGCTTGTTGTTCATCACTGATTGGATAATCCTTTAGCTCAGGCTGAATTACCAGTTGGTATCCACTACCATCTTCGTTACGGATCAGCACTACGGTTACCATCGCGGGTCTGGCCATACGAGCGAGCATCCAGGTACCGCTGGTCGTTGCTGCTTGTGGTACAGCGAAGAGGGGAGCAAAAACACTGCCTTTCGGGCCATAGTCCTGGTCAGGAGCGAACCACACCGCTTCCCCTTGCTTCAATGCCTGAACCATACCTCGGAGGTCACGGCGGTTGATCATGGCTTTATTGGAACGCATGCGGCCTTTGGTCTGTACCCACTCCATTAGCTTATTGTTGTGCGGACGGTACATCGCCATCATCGGTTGACAGAGACCCATAGCTCTACCGCCCAGCTCGAGTGACATAAAGTGTACGCCGATAATCAGTGCGCCTCGCCCATTGTCCTGTGCCGCTTGCAGATTGTGTAGTCCGTTGACGGTAAACCAGCGTTTTACCCGGCGATCCGACCAGAACCAGGCCATACCCGTTTCCAGCAGGCCCATGCCCAACGATTCGAAGTTTCGGACAATACAAAGCTCTAACTGCTCAACAGGCATGTCTGGAAAACAGAGTTCGAGATTACGGCGGGTAATGCGAATACGGCGCTTAAGGAAGCGCATAGAGGTTCGGCCCATCCAGGTGCCAAGCTTGCGTATAAAGGGGAAAGGGAGTTGTACCAGTAAAAATAGCAGTGCCAATCCGGCCCAGGTTATCCAATAACGGGGGTGCATTAAGCTACGGGAAAAACGAGGTGAATCCTTCATATCTCTCTCTTTATGCGTGCATGGGTGTAACGCATAAAGAACTTAATCCATAGCGATACAGGAGATGAGACAACATTATCGGCAGAAAGTTGAACCTCATGCTGTTTATTTACACAATCAAGACGATTATGTCCAGATTGTAGACATTAAAAAAGGCGCTAATATTTATAGCGCCTTCATCACAATGAACCGAAATCAGTTCATGCCGTATTATCAAAAGCTTAGTTTATGGCTGTTCATCACTGTTTATCGGTTTGTTGTTAAGTTGATGTTTTAAAAATACTATTTATAAAATTTGGTTTATATTTGTTCGCTGCTGTTCATGGGTGTACATTAAGATGTGTAGTCATCCGTGTAGTCAGTCTTGCGTATGAACTGAGTTTCTTGAGGCGCCTTTTATGGCTGGTGGAATGAATAAACTGAGTGATTCAACACTCAGAAAAATGTATGGCAAGGAAAGCCCGGGAGATCGCTATTTTGCTGATGGTGGTGGCCTGAGTATCAAAGTTACCAAAATGGGAGCCATGAGCTGGCTGTTCAGTTACCGGTTGGGTGGCCGCACATCCACACCGCAGCGTCTCAGGCTGGGAAGTTACCCCGATATGTCGCTTAAGACTGCCCGAGAACGGAGAGAGCAGTGTCGCGCTTGGCTGGCTGAAAGCAAAGATCCCCGTCACCAGTTGAATTTCACCACGGCGGAAACTCTGAGGCCCATCACCGTTAGCGAAGCCCTGAATTACTGGATCAGGGAATACGCTACCGACAATCGCGCCAATGTGGAACGACATAAGGCACAGCTGAAGAAGCATATCTTTCCTTATATTGGTTCTCTGCCTCTCGCACAGTGTGAAACTCGTCACTGGCTGGGTTGCTTTGACCGTATCAAGAAAGACTCCCCTGTGGCCGCTGGCTACGTTTTTCAGATGTGTAAACAGGCACTCAAGTTTTGCAGGGTGCGCCGATATGGATTCAGTACCGCCTTGGAGGATTTAACGATCGCTGATGTGGGGAGGAAACAGGGCAAAGGCGACCGGGTACACACTGATGAAGAGTTGGGGGATATATGGCGTAGTGTCAACAGCCTGAAGTTCAAACCCTATTACACTTCACTGTTACGTTTGCTGATGGTATTTGGCTGCCGTTCCCAGGAACCTCGCTTATCTGCCTGGACAGAATGGGACCTGACTAAATGGATCTGGACGGTTCCTAAAGAACACAGTAAGGGAGGGAACAGGATTATCAGACCGATTCCTGACGCTATGAAACCTTTTATCCAGGTACTACATGATCAGCACAAAGACACCGGACTGTTATTGGGTGAGCTGAAAGATTCGTCTGCTGTTAGCCAGTGGGGGCGGACGGTGTGGAAGCGGATGGGCCACGCGGAGCCTTGGAGCCTGCACGACTTGCGCCGGTCACTATCCACCAAACTTAACGATTTGGGCATAGCGCCGCATGTGGTTGAGCAACTGTTGGGGCATACCATGCCGGGAGTGATGGCTGTTTATAATCGCAGCCAGTATCTGAAGGATAAACGCGAAGCCCTTGCTCTGTGGTGTGAGCGGTTGGAGTTATTAGCTATCAACGACACTAGTAACGTAATTATTCTAAGGACTTCTCATGAGTGACTTGAAAAGAGCATACTATCCGCTACACATGGCTGCCGCAAAGATGGGATGTTCAGTTGTAGATATTCTTCATCTTGGAGCAACGAATAGGATCGAGATATGTGCATACATTGATGGTTTTGAAGAAAGTGAAGATTATTTTTCATTTAATGTGTTTTTTGAAAATGAATCGGATTTTATTGATGAGGTAAAAAATAATAATGCAATTATAACAGACAACTATGAGGTTGCATATTTTAATTACAACGAGGATTTTCGTATTATTAATGAACGGAGTTTTATATTTGAAAGTTGGTATGCAAATTATCTTAATGGTTTTTTTGTTGTACCGTCTAACTATTTATTATATCTTGAATTTTCAGATGGTTATGATGATGTAAAGATTAATGTTAGTGATTTATCTACTCCTGAAATAGATGGTAAAAAATTCCAGATTGCAAATATTGAAGGGGTTTTTATTTCTGTCAATAAACTTGTAATTCTTGCTGATGAACTAGATAAGTTCAGTCTTGATACGCAGGCTAAATTTCCCGGTAGTGAAAAAGGAATGAACGAGTCACGGAAAACTATAGCCAAAAAAGCAAACATCATAAGAGCATTCTTAAGTCTCATCCCCGATCTTAATGGAATGGATATTGATTCCATGCCTGCAAAGAAAATAAAAGAGTTAGTAGAGACAATTGCTGCTAATAAGGGAAAGGAATTTCCTCATACTGATTTGGGTACATGGGCAAAATACCTTGAGAAAGGACGATTCAAAGCGTGAAATCACTTTTTCGGTGATGTGATTTCACCCACATAACTTCGGCGATATCTTCTAATGCTCCCTCGAACCATGACGAACGAGGGCATTATTCTATGAACAATACCAATCAAACCGCTATATCTGTAGAGCGCATCATTCGTGAAGCAGAATGTAAGCAACTCTCCGGCCTTGGCCGCACAACCCGCTATTTGAAGGAAAAAGAAGGAACCTTCCCACCACGCCGTAAATTAGGAGGCCGGTCTGTAGGGTGGATGCTCTCAGAGATTCAGAAGTGGCAGCGTGATCAACCTGTGGCCTCTACTGACAGAGCGTCGTGAGGAGGTGACTTATGTCGGATAAAACAAAGGCGGCCCTGCACGGTCGCCAGTGTCACAACAATAATCGTTGCTCCAGCCAAGATAGCACATTGATCGATCCGGTCAATAGCGCTGGTGATATCCCCTCACCGGGCTGGTGGAAAAAGATAACTCAGCCTTTTGACTCAATGCCGCGTGACTGCAATTCCTTTCGGATTACGCGCTTTATCCAGGCTGAGACAGAAGCATCGCCATCTTGCTCAATCGCCTTCTTAATGCCTTCTTCCAATGGTGGCTCAACACGTAAAGCGATCTGTTTGCTGCCTTTACCTTTAATGCTGATGGTTGACACTTGGTATACTCCTGCCTATAGTGGTTTTGTAATGCAAGTGTATTGCAGGCGTATACCAAAAACAACGCCCCGGAGTGTTTGCGGCACAACCGAGGCGTCTAACCACAACGTTAGAAGGAGTAACGATCATGGCTGACACACAGTCTACCCAAACTCACCCTAAATTTACATGGCGCTTTCTGGCCGTTCCTGTTGCTTTCCCAGACGCAAAACCGATCGTGCTGCACTCTAACGCCTCGAGCGTGACTGAAGCCCGTCAGAACTGGCCCGGATGGGAATTGTTCTTCGCTGCTCGTTTACCTGTAGTCGATATGCTGCCAGCACACTTACCGGAGCGCGGTGATCGTTACCTTGAACGCGATAGCGGAATGATGCTTGTTATCCGGGAACGTAGAGCCGGCCGCGTGGTGTTCTCCTATGAGCAATACACACTGGCAATCCATGATCGCCCGCTACAGGGATTCGCTGATGGTTTCCAGTTACTGGAGGTGGCCCATGTCTGAAAAGCAAACTACAAGCAGGATTAACCTGTTAAGTGCAGCCGTCCGGGATATGGATTGCCTGTCAAAAACTGAGCTGGCAGAAATATCGTCAATAGCACAACTGGCGCTGGCCTGGATGGAGACGCCGCAGGGTTACCTTGATCCGGAAGTGATAGCCAGCGCGTTAAACGCCATCAGATACAAAGCGGACAATCTGTCCGAGTGCATCGGGGTTGAGTCCGGATCTGTTGGTTGCGAATACACAGATGATGCCCGTGTCCGCCGTATCCATGCCAGAGAAGAAGCCATCAGGGGGGGAGAGTATGCTTACTGGCAAGCCTTGGTGGAAGACAGCTACCTGCTCAGTTACAGCGATGAGGCCCTGCATGAGGTTAAAAGTAATAGCCTGAATGCTTTTTACGCCATTACTAAAGGAATGTCTGCTATTGGCCGGCTTGTCATGGCTGCCGGCGGCCCTGATGAATACAGCGGCAAGACGGCACAGGAAGAACTTTACAGTCTGGGCCTTTTAATGAAAGAGATGCCGCTTATGGTTGAGGCTTATGTAGAGAAAATCCGCCAGATTGACGCTATCCAGCAGGTTCGCGGGGAGGGTAAAGCATGATCAGTAACGTTAAATTTAACGAACTGGCCAGCAGGGTGAATCAACTGCAGGGCAGGGTTGAGTCGCTGGAAAGTCAGATCAAATCTTTAACGGCCAGCCAGGGCGGGGAAATCCCCCTCGGTATGTCACCGATAACCACGCTGGCGGCAGAATTTGGGATTAGCACCAAAAAGGCCGAAGAACGGGCACAAAATACCGGTGTCATGGTTATTCGTCAGAAAGGCGGCGGGTACATTGTTCATGATGAGAAATTCAGGGAGGCGGCACGGCGGGTACTTCGTGCGGCTAAGCGTAAATACGGTTCCGCATACTGGTATCACCCATTGCTCGGTAAGTTTCAGATGAACGGGGCATTCCACAATGAGTAATGCAGTCGTCATTCCTGAAGAAATTTCTGATGCGCTGTTCTCCTGTATCTACAGCTGGGTAAACGGACATCCGGTAGATAAAAAGGAAACAGCAGCCGCAGCGGCCAGGCATAAGGATAAAACCTCAAAATATGGTGCTCTGGCGCAACGCCTGAAGGGGTTTGTTGCTGGTTCCGGGCCTACCTATGACCAGCTTTGTGAAAGCGGCCTGCTTCTGACAGACAGGGAAAAGCAGAAGAAAAACCGGTGTGCGCTGGTGGCTGAATACATCGGCGATGAAGGGATTAAAGCGGTACTGACTGACGCCGGGCGAATAAACCGTCTCTTTCCGCCAGCGAAACCGGAGAAAAAGAAGCTGCCCACGGATGCGGTCGTATCATCACTGGCGCAGATGGGACCCAGCCAGCGTGGCGATGTGTTACTGGCGCACTATGACGGACTGTTAGCCCTGCATGTCGCCTCTGACACAGTTCACCATTACAACGGTGTTATCTGGAAACCCGTCAGCGATAAAAAGCTGGCACGGGAGATGGCGACCATCTTCAGGGAACGGGATGTGCCGTATTCCATCACGGCCATAAAGAACACTGTTGACACCATGAAACTGAATCTGCCTGAAATGGGCGTAACGTCCCGTCATCTGACTGGTTTTCGCAATGGTGTTTTTGATACCCGTGAAGGCACATTCAGGGCACACAGCCGAGAGGACTGGTTACTGGTTGCCAGTGATGTTGAGTTCCTGCCCGCAGCTGAAGAGGAAACACTGGCAGGCCATGCCCCGGCGTTCTGGAAGTGGCTCACCTGGTCAACCGGTGGCAACGCCCGGAAAGCAGATCGTGTTCTGGCCGCGCTGTATATGGTGATGGCTAACCGCTATGACTGGCAACTGTTTCTTGAGGTGACCGGGGTGGGCGGCAGTGGTAAAAGCGTGATGGCCGGGATATGTACCATGCTGGCCGGAAAGGGGAACACGGTATCGGCAGGTATGGCTGCGCTGGAGAACCCCCGCGAGAGGGCGCTGATTGTGGGTTATTCACTGATAACGTTGCCGGATATGGCCCGTTATGTCGGTGATGGTGCAGGTATTAAAGCGATCACGGGCGGTGACAAGGTGGCTGTCGATCCGAAGCATAAAGCGCCTTATTCAACCCGTATACAGGCGGTGATCCTGGCTGTCAATAATAACGCCATGTCATTCAGTGATCGCAGCGGGGGGATATCGCGGCGGCGGGTGATTTTCAACTTCTCCCAGGTTGTGCCGGAAAATGAACGTGATCCGCAGTTGCCGGAAAAAATAGAAGCGGAACTGCCCGTAATTATTCGCCACCTGCTGATGCGTTTTACTGACCAGCCGGAGGCCCGGCGACTTCTGTCTGAGCAGCAGAAATCAGGGGAGGCATTAGCCATCAAACGGGAAGGCGATTCGCTGGTGGATTTTTGCGGCTACCTGCAGGCGTCGGTGCAGTGTGATGGCATGTTCATTGGCAATGCCTCCATTGTTCCATTCAGCCCCCGGAAATATCTCTATCATGCGTATCTGGCCTATATGCAGAGTAATGGCCTCAGTAAGCCGGTGTCGCTGACCCGCTTTGGATCGGATATGCCGGGGGCAATGGCGGAGTATGGAAAAGAGTACCTGAGGAAGAAAAGCACCAGAGGGAATATACGCTCCAACATCAGCCTGAGCAGTGAGGCTGAAGAGTGGCTTCCGCTGACGGCAGGACTTAAAAATTAACGTTATTAAATAAGTCTCCACCAGTATCCGGTTTATTCAATATGGTTTCAAAAACAGAGGGTTAATGAGTGGATACTTTAACTGTTACTCTCCACTCACTGTCAACCTCTCCACCGTTAATGATGTAATGGAGTGGAGGGCTGGAGTGGATGCTTACGGATACTTAAAAAAGAAATAACCACCCGGTAATGATATGATAAATAAAGACTAAATAACAAATATGGAGAGGTGGACAGTTAACAGCATAATTTTTATTTTTTATGGTATCTGAAATAATTCTCTGCTTTTTCTCACTGACAGCCATACATGGTCTGCCTGTTGATATGAAAAATAAGGATATTTTCTACACAGGTCTGTTGTTATCGCAGGGGGAGCACAATCTTTCATTTTTCTCACATTAACATGCGGTCTTTTATTTTTTGATAAAAATTT
>NZ_RQVV01000026.1 GCF_009295515.1 Erwinia endophytica
CCGCGGAGTGTACAAATGTTATATGCGTAATTTGAAATGTGAATTTGAAACAAAACATTACAATGAGAGTTTTAACAAAATGGCATCAGCGATATGATTTTTAATGGTTTTTGTAAATACCCTGACAGGGCGCATGGAATAAGGCACTGGAGGGGAATGATGAACCGGCCTGGGAAGCAAAGGCACTCAAAAGACACTAAATGTGTAAAAAATGTTGCCCTGAATTTTTATCAAAAAATAAAAGACCGCATGTTAATGTGAGAAAAATGAAAGATTGTGATCCCCCTGCGACAGTGAAAACACGCTTAAGTGAGTCACCGCCTGGCCAGAAGTGACCCACGGGAAAAAGCCGGCTTTGCCAGTAAGAAATCCCGTCTGTGATCGCCCGCCGAATTTCATCAACTTAGTCACGACGTTGATCCCCGCCTTTGGTGAAATATCTGCTATTCGGAATTCCATTTTCACCACGTGCAGTATATCCGGCATGCTCCATTGCAGCATTTAAGTTGTCCTGCTCATCAAGATCAACTGATCTTACCCAGCAATAGTGGACACGCAACTACGTGAGTAAACGTTCAAGTCAGAGGTGACTCACATGACAAAACCAGCATCAACGACTCAGAAAACCCGTATTTAGTCTCATCCCGCGGGGCCTTATTCCTCTTCATGCAGCATCAGGCAACCCGACGTGATTTGTCGTATACTGAAAAGGAATATGTTCAATAAATGAGGGATTTATGAAAAACACAATTATCGCTTTGTCGGCTCTTTTGCTGGCTTCTCCGGTTTTCGCTGACACCACCAGCCATGCAACAGATACCACCATCCTGAAGGCGCATGAAGGTGCGGATACCGCGAAAGAAAAGCTGCATCAGACCGAGGATAAGGGTTCTGAATTGAAGTTGAAAGCTAAGCATGCCGCAGAAGGTAAAAGTGACTCTGCAAGTAGCAAAGTGTCAGAAGGAACCCAAAAAGCCTGGCACAAAACCAAAGAAGGGACTGAAAAAGTCTGGGATAAAACCAAACAAGGTACCGAGAGTCTCAAAAACAAGGTTACAGACTAACCGCTCGCGGGTTCCCATCGTCATAAAGGCCGGGCATTCCGGCCTTTTTCTTTCATTATCGCAACATCCAGTATCGCAACGCTCTCTCCAGCGACCATGCAGCCGCTGGGCTCCCCCATATTCAGAGCGCCATATCGTGC
The DNA here is from genome assembly GCF_009295515.1 of Erwinia endophytica. GTDB lineage: Bacteria > Pseudomonadota > Gammaproteobacteria > Enterobacterales > Enterobacteriaceae > Erwinia > Erwinia endophytica. The sequence continues at coordinate 1,205 of NZ_RQVV01000026.1, forward strand.
TGGGCAGGTTCTGACACTTTCTGCTGCTGAGGCTGAATATCAGCCTGCGCACTATTATTCATCCGAATAATCGGTGGTCTGGTCAGTTGCAGCACCCCAGCGGTGTTATCCCATACCTGTTGGGTCAACACCACATTACCGTTTAGCTGCTGGCCAAAGCTTGGGACGATTTCCCGAATCTTGCTCTGCCATTGCGGTGAGTTAAATTGCTCCGGAAACAGTTTTTTGACCACATTCAGGGTAATCGGTGCGGCAGTTGACGCCCCCGGTGAAGCCCCCAGCAATGCCGCCACGGTTCTTTGCTGATCGATAACCACCTCGGTACCCAGCTTCAGCACCCCGCCCTTCTGTGCGTCCTTCTTGATTATCTGCACACGCTGACCAGCCTGAATCAGCCTCCAGTCTTCCTTACGAGCTGCCGGGTAGTACTCTTTCAGCGCCGCAAAGCGGTCATCGTCATTCAACATCACCTGACCTATCAAATATTTAACCAGGTCAAAATTGTCCAATCCCACATGAATCATCGGCATGAAATTACGGGGGGTGGTGGTCTTCAGCAGGTCCATAAATGAACCATTCTTCAGGAACTTAGTTGAGAATGTCGCGAACGGCCCAAACAATACCACCCGCTTACCATCCAGGAAGCGGGCATCAAGATGGGGTACCGACATTGGCGGCGCGCCAACCGAAGCCTGGCCATACACTTTCTCTAAATGCAGTCGGGTAATTTCTGGATTCTCGGTCATCAGGAACGAGCCGCCAACCGGGAAACCCGCATAGTTATCCGCTTCCGGAATAGCGGTTTTCTGCAACAGTTTCAACGCACCGCCACCGGCACCAATAAACACGTATTTCGCGTCTACCGCATGCTCTTTACCATCCCGCACATCGCTAATAGTCACGTGCCAGGAATTATCAGGATTGCGTTTGAAATTGGTCACTTCGCAAGAGGTCTCCAGCCTGAAATTATCGTTTTTCTTCAGGCTGCCAATCAATTGGCGGGTGATTTCACCATAGTTAACATCCGTTCCAACCGGTGTCCAGGTCGCGGCTACTTTCTGCTGAGGGTCTCGCCCTGCCATAATGAGCGGAGCCCATTGCGCTATCTGGTTATGGTCGGTGGAAAACTGCATTCCCTGGAACAGGGTCGTCTGCTGCAGCGCCTTGTATCGTTTGCCCAGGTAGTCGACATTTTTATCGCCCCAGACGAAACTCATGTGCGGCGTGGAATTAATAAAAGAGTGGGGATTCTGCAACACGCCCCGTCTGACTTGCGCTGCCCAGAACTGGCGTGAAATCATAAACGATTCATTGATTTCCAGCGCTTTGCGTACATCAATAGAACCGTCCTCACGCTCCGGCGTGTAATTCAGTTCCATGTTCGCGGAGTGACCGGTACCGGCGTTATTCCAGCCGTTTGAGGATTCCAGCGCCACGCCGTCCAGTTTCTCAACCATCAGTTGTTTCCAGTCCGGTTGCAGTTCCTGTAGCCAGGTACCGAGCGAGGCGCTCATGATGCCGCCGCCAATCAGCAGGACATCGGTTTTTTGCGAAGTCTCTTCAGCCCAGGTAGAGGAGCAAACCATCAATGCCGAGAGGGAAAAAACAGGAATGATTTTAATTAAATGAGTCATGTTGGTTTATAAACTTCAACAGTTTTTAATATTGAATAAATACCTTAGTAACCATTTCCAAATATTTCAAAATTAATAAAGTTACAAAACCCGCCGCAGCAATACTCTGTTTTCCCGAATATCATCTCACCCCCTCCCCGGATAATGAGGCCACGTTGGCGAGATTAACGCTCAACAAGCGCCCCCCATCACACAACCGGACAGGTCACTTTCCGAAAACGCATTTCGTCACTACAGTAAACTCATCCGACCACTTATTTTCGGGCAATTTATGTGTGATTCTCTTTTTTCTCCTCTGGATCTGGGCTTTACCCAACTGAAAAATCGTGTGGTGATGGGCTCAATGCACACCGGGCTGGAAGAACATCCCGACGGGCCGTACCGTCTGGCGGCATTTTATGCCGAGCGAGCCGCCGCAGGGGTGGCGCTGATTATCACGGGAGGGATCTCGCCGTCACCAGAAGGCGTGGTCATGGCGGGTGCATCGGTGTTGAACCATTCCAGCCAGCTGACACCACACCGCCAGGTAACCGACGCCGTTCATCAGGCTGGCGGCAAAATCGCCCTGCAAATCCTGCATGCGGGACGTTATAGTTATCAGCCCTCGCTGGTTGCGCCTTCCCCGCTACCGGCGCCGATCAATCCTTTCAAACCCAATGTACTGCGCCACAAAGATATTCTGGCCCTGATCGGTGACTTCGCCCACTGCGCCAGTCTGGCAAAAAAGGCAGGGTATGACGGCGTCGAAATTATGGGCTCGGAAGGGTATCTGATTAACCAGTTTCTGGCGGCGAGAACCAACCAGCGTACTGACGACTGGGGGGGCGATGAAACACGCCGGATGCGCTTCGCCGTGGAAATTATTCGTGCCGTACGTGAAGCTGTCGGGCGTGAATTCATCCTTATCTATCGGCTGTCGATGCTTGATTTGGTGGAACAGGGCAACACGCTATCACAAACAATACGGCTGGCTAAAGCCATTGAACAGGCCGGTGTCACACTGATTAACACCGGCATTGGCTGGCATGAGGCAAGGATCCCGACTATCGCCGCTTCGGTGCCACGCGGGGCATTCGGCTGGGTGACCCAACAACTCCGACACCATCTGAATGTTCCGCTGATTAGCGCTAACCGTATTAACCACCCGAAGGTGGCGCAGGCCTTGCTGGATGAAGGCTGTGCCGATATGGTTTCCATGGCCCGCCCCTTCCTCGCCGATGCGCAATTCGTGCAGAAAGCGCAGTCTGGTCGCAGTGACGAGATCAACACCTGTATCGGCTGCAATCAGGCCTGTCTGGATCAGATTTTCGCCGGGAAGTTGACATCCTGCCTGGTAAACCCACGAGCCTGCCATGAAACCGAACTGCCGCTGACCCTTGCCCGACAGCCGAAACAACTGGCGGTTGTGGGATCGGGTCCGGCCGGGTTGGCATTTGCGGTACAGGCTGCCGGGCGCGGTCATCAGGTGACGCTGTTTGAGCAGGCGACAGAGATTGGCGGCCAATTCAACATCGCGCGACAGATCCCCGGTAAAGAAGAATTCAATGAAACGCTGCGCTACTTCCGACGCCAGTTGGACATTAATGGTGTGACCCTGCATCTCAATCAACAGGCCACCGTCGCTGACCTGCTTGAGTTTGATGAAGTGGTGCTGGCAACGGGGGTTTCTCCCCGTGTGCCGGAGATCCCCGGAATCGACCATCCGAGCGTGCTCAGCTATCTGGCCGTGTTACGGGATAAACAGCCGGTGGGTCAGCGGGTGGCGATTATTGGCGCTGGCGGCATCGGATTTGATACCGCCACGTATTTGAGCCAACACGGCCAGTCCGCCAGCCTGGATATCGCGACCTTCTGTGCCGAATGGGGTATCGACCCAACGCTGGAACAACCTGGCGGGCTGACAGCGGCCGTTTATCCGCCACCGGTGCGGCAGATTTGGCTGTTACAACGCAAAGCGGGGAAACCGGGTGCCAGTCTGGGCAAAACCACCGGTTGGATCCATCGGGCCAGTTTGCAGCGACGTCGCGTCACGATGTGGGGCAGTGTGGAATATCTGAAAATTGACGATCAGGGATTACATATTCTGCACGAGGGCGAGCCATTATTGCTGGCCGTGGATAACGTGGTGATTTGCGCGGGACAGGAACCAAACCGTCCCCTGGCGGGTTTGTTAGCGGCACGGGGTCAAACAGTGCATCTGATCGGCGGCGCCGATGTGGCGCTGGAACTGGATGCCCGCCGGGCGATAGCGCAGGGCACACAGTTAGCGTTGACGATGTAAGCTGCGGACGACCCTGTCCCGTTGTTCAGGCTTTATTTTCCGTTCCAGGCCTTCAGGTTAGCCTCACGGATTTGCAATTTTTGTTCTGGCGTCATCTGGTTATAGCCAGCAGCCAGTCCGCTCTCCCAGTCACCGTACAGCGGATTTGGCAGAATAATAAACTGGGTGCCGAACCGCGAGTGGTTCTGGTCCACAAACGCACGACGCTGGGCGTTGTCCTGATGATAAGTAGCGGCACCGTAATCGTTCAGGTTATCACCGATATACAGCACCACGTTGTAACCTTCCGCCCTGATGGCGTCAAAGCGTGCCTGCTTGTTGGAGCTGTCGGTTCGCAGACGCAACGTTTTCTCATTCACGCCGCTAAAGCCCAGACGCTTCAGGTTATCCGCGGTGGCGGCGGCATCTTTACGGTCACGATTGGAAACGTAGAACATGGTGCCGCCGTGGCTGTTAACATAATTGGCGAAATCCACTGCGCCCGGTACAGCAGTAGCCTGACGGGCCTGATTCCAGGTTGACCAGCTCTTATCGGCAAACGGTTGACCGGCCTTAACCTGCCACGCGCTGTAAGCACTGTTATCGATCATCGTTTCATCCAGATCGACAATCACCGCCTTCGGTTTACCCACCAGCGACGGTGCGTTATCGAAAGACAACCTGGCGAAATTAAAGGCCTGATAAGCCAGCGCCCGATACTCGCCAGACTGCTGGAACCAGTTCAGCGCCATTACCGACTGCTGATTCAGTTGGCTGGCAGCGTCTGGTTTCTGCGCAGCACAGCCGGACAGCGCCAGCGCCACCAGCACAGAGGTACCTAACAACGTCATTCTTTTCATCTTTAAGATTGGACTCCCTTCAGAAACAGAGTGGAAATGTATGCTAATTAACACCTTAAAAATGTAGCATCTCAAACGAAATATGAAACTATAGTGAGTCTGACGATTGCCAAAAGGACACCCCCATGCCCTGCTTTTACCGTTCTCCCCTGCTGTCTTCACTCGACTGGCTCGATCATGCCTTTCTGCCAGCCGGAGAGGCCCCGCCAGCAGAGAGCATTTATAACCAACAGCGCCATACCCCAAACGCGGTGCTGGACAGCGAAGCATTGCCGGTAAAAAGCCGTGAGGCCGACGGCCTGATTGGCACCGGTACGCGTCCGGTTGCGGTGTATACCGCGGACTGTCTGCCTGTCCTGATTGCCGACAGCCGCCATCATCTGGTCGCCGCGGTGCATGCCGGGTTGCATGGCGCGCTGGGCGGTGTGCTGATTAACACCCTCCACCGTCTGTACGCGCTTGGCGCTACGCCTGAAAGTCTGAACATCGCGATTGGTCCGTCAATTGGGCCTTGCTGCTATGAATTGAGTGAGGAAAAGATCGCCAGTATCAGGCAAGAGAACCCTAACAACCTGGCGCCACTCATGGCCCTGTCAAAGCAACAGCACGACAACCCGCATGCCGTTCGTCCCCAGGCAACCAGCACCACACAAGGGGTATGGTTTGATTTACCGTTGCTGGCCAAACGTATGGCTGGCAGAGAAGGCGTACCGGAAGCGCAAATTGAACTGAGTGCGGTATGCACTTACTGTATGGCGGAAGAGCAGGCAAGTTATCGCCGCAATAGCCATTTTAATCACGGCTACCTGCAGCGATTTTCGTGGATAAAGCGGCGGTAAACAGGCACTAACGCAGTTTAACCGAACGTAAAATAACGAACTTTGAGTTCGCCGCCACGGTGGCGCAGTTGCCGAACAGTTTCTTCATTTTGCGATAGTAGTCGAGATGACGATTACCGACGATTCGCAACTCGCCACCGTGTTGTAAACAACGATGGGCATCGAGGAACATCTGCCAGGCAATATGATCCGTCAGGGTATTTTGCTGATGAAAAGGTGGATTACACAGCACCGCATGCAGGCTATCCGGGGGGAAACCAGCCAGCGCATGGTTCACCTCAAAGTGGCATCGGGCGAGGTCATCCGGGCGGTTCACGGCCACATTCATCCGGCTGGAGGCAACCGCCATCCAGGATTCATCGACAAAATGCACTTCCGCCGCCGGATTCTGCACCAATGCCGTCAGGCCAATCACCCCGTTGCCGCAGCCCAGATCGACCACCTTACCGTCAATATTGTCCGGCAGATGCGCCATAAAAAAGCGCGCCCCCACATCCAACCCACTGCGGGAAAATACGTTGGCGTGGTTATGAATACGATAATCGGTTCCTTCCAGCAACCACGATCCGGTCTCAGGTGCCTCCGCCAGCGTTGGCAGGCTGGGAGTACAGAAAATCAGGCGGGCTTTTTTTACCGCCAGCGAAGTGGTGGTCGCTCCCAGCACCCGCGCAAATAATTGCAATGTCGAGGTGTGGATATCTTTCACTTTGCCTGCGGCAATCACTTGCGTCTCTGCGGTGATGACGCGGCGTAGCGAGCGCAATTGATGCTCCAGCAGCGCCAGCGTTTTCGGGATTTTAATCAGTACGCGCGCCGGCGTAATCGGCAACGGCGAGAGGCTGTCAAGGAAGTGCACCGCGTCCTTATCGATGCCATTGATTTTCAGGTTATGACCGGTGGCCAGTTGCCCCATCCATGAATCGCTGATGCTATAGATCTCTGCGCCGACCAACGCACAGGCCAGCGCACCAAAGGTGTCATTAAAAATAAACGTCGGGCCATCCACCGGGGTATCTGCAACCTGGCGCAACAGATATTCATCGGCGGCATCCCACGCTTGCAGCGGGCTCTCTTCGCGCGTTTGGGGAAAACGCTGTAGCGTCAGCGTGCGGTGGCTCAGTTCGAGTTGGCTCATCGGATCACCTTCGTGGTATAAATTCCCGCGATTTATCCCCTAAAACGGGCCGACAGTAAACGTTTTTCTTGCCTGGAGTCAGCATGTCGTCGCTTATTTATCTGCAAGGCTATCCCGAATCACTGCTGGCGCAGGTGCGAACCCTGATCGCGCAACAGCGTCTGGGCGAGGTCCTGCAAAAGCGCTATCCCGACAGCCATAACATCACCAACGATAAAGCGCTGTATGACTACGCGCTGGAAATCAAAAACCAGTCGCTGCGCAACGCGCCGCCGTTGAATAAGGTCTTGTACGACAATAAAATTAAAGTGATGAAGCATGCTCTTGGGCTGCATACCTCCATTTCTCGTGTGCAGGGCAGCAAGCTGAAGGCCAGGGCGGAGATCCGTGTGGCAACGATTTTTAAGCAAGCTCCCGAGGCGTTTTTACGGATGATCGTGGTACACGAACTGGCCCACATCAAAGAGAAAGATCATAACAAGGCGTTTTATCAGCTCTGTTGCCATATGGAGCCACAGTACCATCAGGTAGAGTTTGATACCCGGCTATGGCTGACCTGGCGGGAGGGTCGTGATGAGCCTTGATGCCAGGTCGCAGAAACAATGAAACTGTGCTTTATATATACCGTACTACCTCACCAGCCCGACCAGTTCAGGGCTGGCAACCAGTCGCTGGCTGGCTTCCTCAACCTCAGCGGGAAGGTCGATATGCGCAATAAAGTGCATTCCTGCCGGGCCATAGCCGTTTTCGTCATCACGCAGGCGTTTCACTTCGCCGAGGATCATCGACACATAACGCTCCAGTTGCCACAAGCCTTCCTGGGTATCCGCGCCTGAAATGACGCACTTATCATGGTGTTGAGTGAGGTAAGGCACAAAGACCGGCCAACTGATAAACTCAGCACTGACGTTGCGCCTGGCCCATACTGTGCGAAAAGTCGCGGTAGTTCTGCGCTGCATTAACGGATCCTGCACCAATAAAATACGCGCAGGCGCGCTACCGCTGGACAACAGGAACGACAAACTGAAGTCGGCATTTTCTCCGCAGTTACGCGACTGATTTTCAATCAGCAAGCGTTCCTGGCGCAGACCAAACGCCTGCACCGCAACGGCAGCCAGCCACTCCGCCTCACTTTCCGCCGTCGTATGCACGCGGGCATAACCACTCGACATCAGCGCCTGCTTTAACAACAACGTCGAATGCCCCACACCACCGCTGAGTAGAACCGGCATGTCATTACTCGTCAGCATCCTGAAGGCGCCCGTAATATTCGGCAGGACCGCATGACCGGCAAGGATCATCATATCGACCTGTCGCGCCGGATGGCTGGAAAAATCATCTTCGGCCAGCCAGCGGGATATGACATTGAGATCGTGGATATTCTGCACTGATAACTTCATAGCAAAGCCTCTTCCTGGAAGCAGGAAGCCGAGAATATCAACTTCGCGATATAACCGAAAGCGGGACGGCCCCGCTCCCGGAATGGGGTCATTTATATCGCGGCAATTAATCCGCCATCAACCCGAATAACCGAGCCCGTAATATAGCTGGCCGGTTGACCCGCCAGAAATGCCGCCGTGGCGCCAAATTCTTCGGGAGCGCCATAGCGGCCAAGCGGAATACTTTTGCGGCTCTTTTCAGCGATCACGTCGGCAGTGGTGTTTTCACGGCTGGCTTTAATCGCGTCCAGTTGCCCTACGCGATCAGTGGCGATACGGCCCGGCACCATGACATTCACTGTGACGCCATCAGCGGCAACTTCACTGGCCAGCGTTTTTGACCAGCCCAGCAGGCTCATCCGTAACGCATTGGATAAGGCCAGATTAGGAATAGGCGTAATAACCCCGGATGACGTAGTGGTAATGATACGTCCCCAGCCTCGCTGACGCATAGCGGGCAGCACCTTATCAGTGAGTTGGATCAACGAGGCCACCATCAGACTGAATTGCTGCTGCCACAAAGCGGCATCGGTGCCCTGTGCCTGCGCGGGCGGTGGGCCGCCCGAATTGTTAACCAAAATATCAACATCGCCCCAGTGTTGACGGATCTCATCCAGAACGCCATCAAAATGCTGCGGCGCCGCCAAATCCAGTCGCCATGCGCGCGCCTCTCCCCCTTGCCCGACAATAGTGGCTACCGTCTGCGCCAGTTTGTCCTCGTTGCGACCACACACCGCCACCCTGACCCCTTCCTGGGCCAGCGCCTGGGCAATCGCCTGTCCTAAACCACTTCCCGCCCCACATACCAGCGCCACACGCTGCTGTATTTGCAAATCCATAATTCCTCCCGATTGTATTTTCAGGATCATGATGTGCAAAATTGATGCCGGTTATGTTCGTGCGGCTCGAATATTTACCTGGTCAAAGGCTGACTGGAGATGATTTTTCATCAATTCCGCCGCGTGCTGGGCTTTGTTTTCCCGTAGCGCATCGATAATCGCGACATGCTCCTCACACCAGGCTTTCACCCGGCGTTTATTGTGGTAGCTGCCAAACTCCAGCAGGCGGCGCAGGCGATTCTGTTGCTGAATGGCTTGCAGGACAAACAGGTTACCACTGGCTTCTGCCAGTAATTCGTGAAAAGACGCATCGGTCTCAAAGATTTCCCGTGCCGGTACCAGAGTAATATCCGGGTGAGCTATCAGCCGCAAATGCTGCGCTCGCAGACGTTTCAGCATCTGACGATCACAACGTAAATGCGGCGTCAGCAATGCCGCAGGCTCAATCATCAGGCGAAAGCCGTAACTGTTGCGTAGCGCGACATCTGAATTCAGCGTCTGCAGAAAGCGCCAGCCATGACCGGCATTGCGCGCAATCAGCCCGTCTTCCGACAACTTCACCAGCGTGCGGGTCAGTACGCCGCGATCGACGTCATAACGCTGGGCCATGCCGGTCTGGGTAAACGACTCAGGCAGTTCGCCGGCGATACGATCCCGTACCATTACTTCATACAGTGCCTGATCGGTGCTCTGAGGCTGTTCAATCGCCAGTTGCTGTAACGCATCGGCACTTTTCAACAAGAAAAATCCCTGATTCGGACGGGCTTCCACCACGCCTAAACGGGTTAATTCTTTCAGTCCGGCACGGACTGGCGTGCGTGAGACGCCCAGCGCGTCGGCCAGATGTTGTTCACGTAAATGGTGACCTGGATCGAATCTTGCTTCATGGATCAGGTCAAGGATTTGCCGGGCTATCCGGAGACTGCTCGCTGTTGAGTCAGGCTGCATTAGGGAACGGTTTCCTAAAGTGTATTATTGTGGTCTTAATATACAATAAAATGACAGAAACAGTGCAGCAAAATAAGGCAAACCTTGCACATTGATCGTGCACTTTGCATCAAAATGAGGCATTTTTTTGCCAGCACGATTGTATTTTTTGATTCAAAAAAATCAATTGTAACCTTAACCAGGAGACGAGTATGTCCAGCACCTCTTTACTGTTACGCCGTCTGAGCGGATTGATGCTGACGCTGGCACTGCTGCCGGCAGTCAGTCAGGCAGCCACGGAAAGCGTCACGCCAGGTAAGCTGACCTATGGCACCGCCGCAACTTTTATGCCGTTTGAATTTATGAAAGACGGCAAACTGACCGGTTTTGATATCGATTTAATCACCGCGCTGAGCAAAGAGATCAATCTGGCCCCCGCGCCGATGTCGATGGAGTTCAAGGGACTTATCCCCGCATTACAGGGCAAACGCCTCGACATCATTAACTCGGCGATGTACGTGAACCCCACACGCGCGGCGCAGGTGGACTTTGTCCCTTACCTGAAAATCGGCAGCCGGGTGATTGTGGCTAAAGGTAATCCCAGCGGCATCACCGGACGTGACCTGTCGCTGTGCGGCAAGAATATCGCCGTTACGCTGGGCGGCATTGAAGAAAGCCAGGCGCGGGCTGACAACAAACATTGCGTGGACACCGGTAAAGCCACGATCAACGTGATGACCTTCCCGGCCGCGACCGATTCCGCGGTAGCCGTGGCTCAGGGACGTGCCGACGCTGAATACCTTTCCACCCCAGGAACCGTTGCGTTGTTTACAGAAAAACCCGGCCTGTTCGACGCGGTGGGACCGGAGTTTGAGTCTGATACTCACATTGCTTTCGCCGTACGCAAAGGAGATACCGCCACCAAAGCGGAGTTAGAAAAAGGCCTGCAAGTCCTGGTGAAGAATGGCACCTATAAGCAACTGATTGAAAAATGGAAATTCCCTGATTCCGTCGCCATTTTTTAATCTGCCTCAGCCGTTAACCGGAGAATGCTATGTCGATCGATTTAATGTGGCAGTACTTCCTTTCACCTGAGTTCTTCAAAGGTGCCGGGATGACGCTGTTAATCACCCTCTGCTCACTGTTGTGTGGCGTGGTGATGGGTCTGGTACTGGCCCTGCTGCAGGAAGCGCCGTTTCGCATTGGAAAAGGGCTGGCGTTTTTCTATCTGTGGCTGTTTCGCGGCACGCCAGTGCTGTTCCAAATCATCTTTGTCTACAACGTGCTGCCTGGCTTCGGCATACGCTTCTCTGCGTTTACCTGTGCAGTACTGGCGCTCTCACTCAATGAAGGCGCCTACATGGCAGAGATTTTACGTTCAGGTTTGCAGGCAGTGAAAAGCGGTCAGCGTACCGCGGGTATGGCGCTGGGCATGACCAGTGCACAAATCATGCGCAAAATCGTTCTGCCGCAAGCCGCCCGTATCGTGCTGCCGCCGATGGGCAACCAGATGATCAGCATGTTGAAATCCAGCGCGCTGGTCTCAGTGATTGCGGTACAGGAATTGCTGCTGGTCGCCAATCAGACCGCCAGCGCCAGCTTCCGCTACTTTGAAGCCTTGTGCGCGGCAGGTATCTATTATCTGTTGCTGACCACCCTGTTCATGATTTTCCAGTCGTGGCTGGAAAGCGTGCTGGATCCGAAACAACGTCGGCGAAAAAACCAGAAAAACCGCTCCCGTCAGATGAAATTACCCAACCCTGCGAGGGAGACGCCATGAGTCAGGATCAAAAACCGTTACTGGAAATGATTGGTATCGATAAAGCGTTTGGTCGCCAGCCGGTACTGAAAAATTGTTCGCTCAGCGTCAGACGCGGCGAAACCATGGTGCTGATCGGGCCGTCGGGTTCAGGTAAATCCACCCTGCTGCGCTGCGTCAACATGCTGTCACCAGCCGATGGTGGCGATATCTTTTTTGCCAACCAAAACATCAGCCGGGGAGAAGTCCCCCCCCATAAGCTGCGCCAACGCATCGGCATGGTGTTTCAAAACTACGAGTTGTTTTCCCATCTCACCGCGGCGGAGAACATCATGCTGGCGCCGATGACCGTACTGGGCGTTAACCGCATTGAAGCACGTAAACAGGCTGAGGCGTTGCTGGCCAAAGTTCGCATTCATGAGCGGGCTGACCATTTCCCGGATGAGCTTTCCGGCGGTCAGCAACAACGGGTGGCGATTGCCCGCGCGCTGGCGATGAAGCCGGAATTGATGCTGTATGACGAACCCACTTCCGCCCTCGATCCCGAGATGATCCGTGAAGTGTTGGAAGTCATGGCCGAACTGAGCGCCGAAGGCATGACCAGCATGGTGGTCACCCATGAAATGGGCTTTGCCCGTCGCGCCGCCAATCACATCCTGTTCATGGAAAATGGCGAAATCCTTGAACAGGCCAACGCGCAGGACTTTTTCACCGGTCAGGTCAGCGAGCGGGCGAAGCGCTTCCTCGACCAGATTTTACATTAACAGCGGAGTTTGTATGAGCACTTACCAGGTTAACAGCGTGCGCATGAAGCAGGATTTAGCCACGCTGGTTGCCATCAACACGGAAAACCCACCGGGCCAGGAACGTGAAGCCGCAGAATGCGTGGCGGGCTGGTTACAGGCTGCGGGTTATGACCTTTCCTTCAGCGAATACGCCCCTGGGCGCACCAACGTGATTGCCGTGCTGAAAAATGGTCCGGGGCCGTGCTTTGCCTTTAATACCCACCTGGATACCGTGCCTGCGGGGACGGGGTGGTCCAGCGATCCCTTTACCCTGACCGAACGTGATGGTCGCCTGTATGGCCGTGGCTCCTGTGACGCCAAAGGTCCGCTGGTGGCGATGGTGGAAGCGTTGCGCTTGCTGGCAGCACATCGCGGCCACTGGTCCGGTACCTTAATGGGGGTGTTTACCGCGGATGAAGAGGTCGCCAGTGAAGGCGCCAAATTCTATGCCAGTGATGCGCCGCCGGTGATCGATTTTGCGGTAATCGGCGAACCGACCTCTAATGCAACGTTTTCGGCCCACAAAGGCAGTCTGCGCCCACGCGTACGGGTAAAAGGCGTCACCGCGCATTCCGGGACGCCGGAACTGGGTATTAATGCCATCTATCAATCAGCCCGGCTGCTGGGGCTGATTGAAGAAGCGCATCACCAACAGGTGCGCTGCCGCTGTCATGCGCTGGTGGGTAACGCCAGTTTGACCGTCACACGCATTCACGGTGGTCATGCTGATAACGTGGTGCCCGACAGCTGCGAACTGCTGCTGGATCGCCGGATGGTACCTGGCGAAGACGAGGCGGCAGTAAAAGCAGAACTGCAACAGTTGCTGGACCATGCCAGACAGGATACCGGGGTGGAGGCGGAAATTATCGCCTGGCAACCCACCACCGGCGGCGCCACTGAAACCGACGCGAACGAAGCGATTGTCCAGCACAGCCTGACCGCCTGCCGTCGTCACGGCCAGTCAGAGCCCGGACCGTTTGGTTTTCAGGGAGGGTGCGATCTGGTGCATTTTCGCTCACTGGGGGCCAAAGGCGTGGTGATTGGTCCGGGTACGCTGGCAGTGGCGCATAAACCGGATGAATTTGTGCCGGTGGAAGAGTTTATCGCGGCGGCGCATATCTATCTGGATATTGCTCTGGCCTTACTGCCTGCGGAGCCGTCATCGTGAAAGCGCGACTCTGGCGGGGTGACCTGCACTATGCCGGTGTGACGCTGCATACCGCGGCATCCGGCGCGGTTCATGCGCTGGATACACTGTGGCTGCGACTTGAAGAACAGGGTGAATGCGGCATTGGCGAGGTGCGGCTGAATATCCAGTATCTGCACGGCTATAGCGCCGCACAGGTACTCAGCAATCTGCAACAAATGTTGACGCAGTGGGACTGGCGTGCTGACGCGCAGTCGTTGCTGGCAGCGGTACATGCGCCGAAAAGCCCGTTACTGGCACCGTCACGCATGCTGCTGGATATGGCCCTGCATGACCTGCTGGCGCGTCAGGCGAACAAATCCCTGGCCACCTGGCTGGGAAGCGCGGACAGCACGCCGGGTTACCTGACCAATCAAACGCTGTTCTGGGGCAGCGAAAGCCAAATGCTGGCCCAGGCACGGCGTTATGTGGAACGTGGCTTCACTCAGTTGAAACTGCGTACCGGCATCGCGGATTTCGCCACTGATCTCGCCCGTCTCAGGGCGCTGCGTGACGTGTTCGGCGATGCCATTTCACTGGCGATTGATGTCAACGGGCAGTGGTCGCTCGCCGACGCGCATCAGGCGTTTCCACAGCTTCGCAGTCTGGCGCTGAGCTATATCGAGCAACCGCTGGCGCCTGCTGAGGATGCCCATCTGGCGGAACTGACGGACTATGGCATTCCGGTGATGCTGGATGAAAGCCTCAACAACGCCGCCGCCATTGAACGACTGGCTACCGCCGGAGGCGCCTTATGGGGTCATCTTAAGCTGGTGAAAATGGGCGGTATTGCACCGACGCTGGCGGCAGCTCGCCGTCTGCAGGCTGCGGGCGTTCCCCTGATGATCGGCCAGATGAATGAAGGCCATGCGGCCACTGCGGCGGCACTGCAACTTTGTCGCGTGCTGCAACCCGCGTTTGCCGAGTTGTACGGTGCTGATGGCTTAATTGACGATCCGGTCAGTGGACTGACCTATCACCACGGCCGAATTAGCGTGATTGATTCCCCCGGCCTGGGCGTGCAGTTCGATGCCGCCCACGCCACTTTCCTTCAGGAGTTTAGTGATGCAAGAACTGAATAATGTCATTCAGGGCAGCGAATCCGCTTTTAGCGCGGAGGAGTATGCGCAACGTATCCAGCGTACCCGTGAGCGTTTAAGCGCGGCGGGAGTGGATGTCATGATTGTTACCGGGCCGGAAAACATCTTCTGGCTGACCGGCCAGCAGACGCCGGGCTATTACACCTTCCAGGCGCTGCTGCTACCGGTAGAAGGGGAGCCGGTGTTTGTTATCCGTCAACTGGAATACTTTAATTTTATCGCCAACACCTTTATCTCCGACGCGGCCATCTATCAGGACGGCGACAATCCGGTGGACTTTCTGGTCGGCATGCTGCAACAGCGTCACTGGCTGAATAAACGTATCGGTCTGGATAAGCGCGGCTGGTTCCTGCCCATCGCGGTCTATGAGGCCCTGCAAAGTAAACTGGGCAACATCGCCGATACCGCCGGGGTGATTGAGCCGCTGCGGGCGGTGAAGTCCGCGGCGGAAGTCGAAAAAATCGCCACAGCTGCCCGCTATGTCGATGCCGGAATGCGGGCGGGTATGGCCGCTATCCGCAGCGGAGCGGATGAAAACGCGCTGGTTTCCGCGATGATGGGAGCGGCCATTGCCGCCGGTTCAGAGTACGTGGGTATGGAACCTCTGGTCTCCAGCGGCCCACGCTGTGGCGTACCACACGGCACCTGGCGTCGCCGGGTTATCAAAGATAACGACCCGGTGTTCCTGGAAATGGCCGCCGCTCATGATCGTTATCATGCGGCGTTAATGCGTTCCGCCTGGCTGGGGCGCCCCCCTGCCATCGCGCTGGAAATGGAAAAAGTGTGCCAGGAAGCCTTGCAGGCCGCCCTTGATGCCATCCGCCCCGGTGCCACCTGTGAAGCGCCGCACCTGGCCTGTCAACAGGTGATCGACCGCGCCGGGTTCACCGACAACTTTAAAAAACGCACCGGTTACTCCATTGGGGTGTCATTTGCGCCGGACTGGGGCGAAGGCGGTATTCTCAGCCTGTACAGCGGCGTGACCACCGAACTGCAACCCGGTATGACCTTTCACATCCCACCCGCGCTGCGTATTTACGGTGAATTCACCGTCGGCGTCAGTGAAACCATCGTGGTGACTGAAACCGGCTACCGCCAGCTCGGCAGCCTCGATCGCCCTTTAACTTTATTGTAAGGAACCCTCATGAAAGACATGAACGAATGCCGTGAGCGCCTGCGGGGCATTTTCAATATCACCGTAACGCCTTTTGATGCGCAGGGTGAGATCGACTTCACTGCGCTACGCGAAAACATTGAGCGCGTCATTGGTCTGGGCTATGACGGCATCCTGATTGGCGGCACATATGGTGAGTTCCCGGTGATGTCACTGGCCGAACGTCGTACGCTGTTCAATGAAGTGATGAATTGTGTGCAGGACCGGATCCCGGTGATGCTGTGCAGCGCCAGTTCCGATCCCCGTGATGCGCGCGAGCTAACGGCGCTGGCTGGCGACCTGGGCGCCGTACCGATGGTGACCGCGCCTTACGTCAGCGAAATCACTGAAGGGCAGATCCTGACGTATTTTGAAGCCATAGCGCCGTTATCGAAAACCGGCATTCTGGTGTACAACGCACCGGGCATTGGCATCACGCTGTCGCCGTCGCTGCTGGAGAAACTGGCGGACATCCCCGGCGTGGTCGGTATCAAACAGGGTGATCTCAATCCAACGGCTATCGATCAGATTGCCAACCGCCTGCGGGGTAAGCTGCGTCTGTTCTGCGCCTCGGATCTGGCGTTTTTAGGCCCGATGATGGCTGGTTTCGATGGTATCAGCACCACCAACAGCGGCGCGCTGCCAGAGTTGGTCCTCGCCACGTACCGGGCGCTGGAGCAAGGCGATGCAGCTACTGCGCGCGATTTACACCAGTTGTGGTACGACTATCGCGTGCTGGCCCGTCAGCATGGCCAGCCCCAATTGGTAAAAGCGGCGATGGCCTTACGCGGTTTTAATGGCGGCACCGTGCGTGCGCCGTTGCAACCCATTTCCGCTGAGGCGCAGGACGCACTGACCCGCGTAATGAAACAGCTGGCCCGCCAGGCCAGCAGCGGCGTTACGCTGGTTGATTAACGGCTGCCGCCTGTAAAAAGGCGGTAAACAACGGATGCGGCGCCCCGGGACGAGACATCAACTCGGGGTGCCCCTGAACACCATGCCAGAACGGCGGCTCCGGCAGAAAAATGCCCTCGACAATATCGTCGGTTTGGGCGCTGATCTGCACGCCGCTGGCGGCGAGTTGCGGCAGCAGGCGCGGATTAAAACGGTAACGATGGTTGTAGTGCATCTCGTTGATACCGCCAGACAGCACGCGGGAGGTAAAAGGCAGGATGCCACAGCGATGACGGCCGTCCCCAAAGGCAATAAAGCTGTGTAACGCGGCATCAGGGGCAACCTCCGCCAGTATCGCCTGAGCAAAACCCGGGGTCTGACGCACCGCCGCCGTGGCCATGCTTTGCATCCCCAGGCATAACCCCAGCGTAGGGAGTGAGCTCAGGAGCGTCGCAGCAGCGACCCGGATCTGTGCGGCCACCGCCGCCATTGACGATCCGCCAGGCAGAACCACGCCATGCAGAGAGTTCAGTTCATGCAGGTCGGAAGACAGGCTGGCAGGGGGCAAAAAACGGATCTCAATTGCGAGGTTTAGCGCGGTGGCCGCGTCACCCATCGCCGCCAGCGTTGCGGGATAAACCTGACGGTGGTCGATTTCACGCCCTGTCAGACCAATGCGCAACGTGGCATCAGCGGGCGGTGGAGGGGACGTCGTCCAGCGGCCATAGCTGTCGGCATAAAGTTGCAGCAGTGGTCGCTCGCCGTCGCGTAGTTCCAGACAGTGTGAGTCAGTCCGGCTCTGTAACCGTTGCCCAGGCAGCCTGGCAATACGCTGTACCTGCGAGGCCGGCAGAACCACCACCGCATCACGGGTGGGAAGCTGCGCGGGATCGGTAACTTCCTCGCGCAACGTATCGCTGCGGTAAAGGCCACTGGTCACGCAGTACCCCGCTCGGATCACATGCTGGTGGCTGTCGTGGAAATTACGGTCAAAATCGGGTCGCAGGCTCCAGAGCGGCAGACCGAGCTGACTGGCCCACAGACTGGCCGTGACGCCATAGCGGGCCGGAACGGGTGAATCATCAACAATGAAGATCGGTAACATGGCAAATTTCCAGCTAATTATGTGCCGATGATTGTATTATTTGAATCATTAGATACAAAAGAGGTTTTATGAATATCAGCCAAATGGCCCGACGTATGCAGCGGGTCCGGCCTTCGCCGACCGCCGTCATTTCTGACCGGGTGCGGGCACTTGAAGCCGCGGGAAGGACCATTATCAATTTAGGCGAAGGTGAGCTGGATTTCGCCACGCCCGACACTATCAGTTACGCTGGCATAGCGGCAATTGTGCAACATCAGACCAAATACACTGCGGTTTCCGGTACGGCAGCGTTGAAAGCGGCCATTGCCGCTAAGTTTTCCCGTGATAACCATCTGCTGTTCACGCCGGAAGAGATCATTGCCGGCAGTGGCGCTAAACAACTTATTTTCAATGCTTTACTGGCGACTGTCGATGCCGGACAGGAAGTGATCATTCCTGCGCCGTACTGGGTTTCGTATCCCGATATGGTGACACTGGCGGAAGGCGAGCCGGTTATCGTGGCCTGTGAAGAACAACACGGCTGGAAGTTACAACCAGAACGTCTGGCTGCCGCGATCACCCCCCACACTCGCTGGTTGATCCTCAATTCGCCGGGCAATCCCACTGGCGCTATTTATAGCGCTCAGGAACTGCAGGCGCTGGCAGACGTACTGTCCGATCATCCTCAGATCCTGATCATGGCGGACGATATTTATGAGCCGCTGCGCTATGACCAGACCCCGTTCGCGACCTTCGCCGAAGCCGCCCCGCAACTGGCGGAACGCACACTGACCATTAATGGTGTGTCAAAAAGCCACGCGATGACCGGCTGGCGGTTAGGCTATGCCGCGGGTCCCGCCTGGTTGATTGCGGCGATGCAAGTTTTGCAATCACAAAGTACCTCAAATCCCAGCAGCATCGCGCAGGCAGCCGCCGTTGTTGCTCTCAGCCAGCCCGCGGATTTCCTAACCGACTGGCTCGCAAAACTGGACCGTCGCCGCCAACGCGTACTGACAATGGTCACTGAGACCAGCGGACTGAGCGCCAACACGCCGCAAGGCGCCTTTTATGTCTTTGCCAATTGTCAGGGGCTGATTGGCCGGAAAACGCCGACAGGTGAGCGGCTGACTGATGATCAGGCCGTCGCCAGTTGGTTGCTCAGTGAAGCCGGCGTCGCGGTATTACAGGGCTCGGCCTTTGGCGCACCGGGTTATTTGCGTCTTGCCTATGCTGTTGAAGATACCCTGCTGGAAGCCGCCTGCCAGAAAATTCAGGCGGCCTGTAGCCAGTTAACTCAGCCCTGACCGGCTATTGACCCGAAAAGAGGCATAGTCATTTCCTGTGCCTCTTTTTTAAGCCAGCGATCAAGCGAGAATAATGCTATCAATACTGTTATTCAGATTGCAGTTCAACAATAACGAGAATTTTATCCGTCATGGTATCTTTTGGGAACATTAACCAAATCTATCGGTAAACTTTTTCGAACTAACCCGTCGACTCATTCTACTATTACAATTCGGGCATAAATGCTGTTTCTTCCCTTCAATTTCCCATGTGTAATATTTTCGTTTAAAACCAATACCACAAACATCACAGCGACGGGGTATAAAGAATACACCGATAATAAAAAGAACAATGATCCCAGCAATAATCAACACCATGAAACAACGCCTTAATCCTGTTGAATATCAATCTGAAGATGCTATCACCAGGCCCCGAATATCACCCTAACTTACTGATAACCACTTGACTTAAATCAACAAGATAACAAAAAGCACAAAAGCCATGTGGCTTTTTATTTTATATTACGCTCGCACCCTATAATCTGTTCTCTGACGCAACCCCATGATTCATGAATACAAGGAGTCACCATGAACTATTCATATCAAAATGAGATCACGAACACACACGTTAATATCAAATACCGCTTATTACCTGCGCCAAGCATCATCTCTGCATAGCAACATCTCAGGTTGAGCGTGAAAAAATGTTCCAGGTTGAAAGGATTTAATCTCTGCTTTCCGAATCCAGACAGGTATATCTAATGAAATATCTCATCAGTATTAAATTGGCGTTGCTGTTTTGCGTTTTCATTACCTCATCATCTATGGCCCATTCTGGTCGAACAAATGCTGAAGGTTGCCATACCAATCACCGTACAGGTGATTATCACTGTCACAGAAGTAAGTCTGTTCAGCAAGAAGACTCTTCTGGCGAGGATCAGGCGATACAATCCCCAAATAAAGCCACATCATCGCAAAATAAAAGTACCACTCACACCCGGAAGAAGAAAACAGCCGCAAAGAAACGCACACCACCATTGTCTGAGTCTGACACGCCCCAAACAAACAATAGCCTCGAAACGCCCCTTGCCCCACCGCCGGATCAACACAGACTGTGCTTAGACAGTCACAATATCAATGCTTACTGGGAAGCAGTAAGCGAGCGCTGTCTGGACAGAAAAACAGGAAGAACGGTGGATCTATAAAAAATTTCATGTTCAGCTTTAATAACATTAACCACGGGAATCCCGTGCTGCCCCCACAATTAATTTTCTGCTGTTCCTTTATTCTCTTTCAGACAGCACTCGTTAACGGCCCGAGCGCCACCCAGCCCCTTATCTGCGTAAGCGGCTGGGATGGCTTCACTGGCTGTCTTCCCGCCACTGGCATTATATCGGCGATATGACTTCTCGGGTGCCACAAAAACTGCAAATGGGAGACTCGCTTTCGTCAAAGAAAATCTTTCGCTTTCTGGATCAGGCTGGTTTTAGTCAGCGCACCGAGATATTTCCGCTCCTGTGCGTTATTCAACACCGGCAGGCGCTCCAGTGTGACGCGGGCAAAGACTTCCCATCCTTCAGTGATAGTCTGGTTTTCAAAAATGTACGGGAAGTTACCATCCATCACACAGCTAACCGGCGAGTCTGGCGTGATCGATTTGTCCAACACCTTGCGGGCAATGTCGTGGATGGAAACGGCGCCCATAAACTGCCCCGTCTCACTGACCACATACACAAAGCGTTCACGTTTCAGCGAACTGACCGCCAGCGCTTTACCGACCGAATCCCCTGGCGTCAATGCAGCTCCGGAAACGATAAACTGCGTGATAATGCCGTTGTCAAAATCAAACTTAGCATCTGATCGGCTGAAGTGGTTTTTCATCACCGGATAGGTACTGTTGGCCTGCAAACGGTAGGCGGTCATTGAGGCCAACACGCAGGCAATCATCGTCGGAAACAGCAGACTGCTGTTCAGCGTCATCTCCAGCACCATCAATATCGCCATCAGCGGCGCCTGGCTGACGGAGGCCAGCACCGCCCCCATCCCCACGGCGGCAAAAATCACCGTACTCTCGACCGGCCAGCCCGCCATGCTGGCGATGGTAGCCACCAACACGCCCAATACCGCACCAATCAACAACGAAGGGGTGAACAGACCACCGACAGCATTTGATCCCACAGAAACCGCGGTGGCGATTATCTTCAGCAGCAACAGGATAATCAGCCCTTTCAGCACCCAGCCTCCCGCCATGATTGCGACGATCACCTCATAGCCGTTACCCAAAATATTGCGGCTGGCGATGGCCATCATACCGACAATCAGTCCCCCCAGCCCAAGCCGCAGCGGCAAGCTTTTTATCCGGCTAAAGCGCTGCCGGCTCTGAGCAATCAGCCAGATCATCGCCCACCCGACCAGCCCCGCCAACAGGCCAGTGACCATGGTCAGCAGCAGGTTAACGGCTGTCAGGTCGAACATCACATGGGAGAACGGATAGATTGCCGAGCGATAACCCAGCGTCCACATCGTCAGCACCGCCACCGCGGATGAGATAATCAGCGGGATCAACCGCTGTAACGCGGAAATGCCGAACGCGATTTCCGCGACAAATATGGCCGAGGCCAGCGGCGCATGGTAAACCGAGGAAAGCCCGGCAGCGGCGGCCATCGCCACCACATCACTGTTCTTCAGCGAAAGATTTTTACAGCACAGCCGCCCGATCAGACTGCCACTGAGCGCGGAAAGCTGTACCATCGGCCCCTCTTTACCAATCGAGGCACCGCTACTGATACTGGCAATGGAAGAAAGTGCACGAAACAGCGAGGTCCTGGTCGGTATGGCATCCAGCCTAGCGTTGATCACTTCCAGATAATCGGTACGGACGGTCTCTTTCTGCTCAATAGCCGTCGCGTAACGCAGGAAGAAACCGGCGATCACTCCACCGCCGCCGACAATCAGCGGCCAGACAAACCACGGATAAACCCCCATCGCCTGGGTGACATCCTGCTGCGTACCGAAGATCAACGAATTAAGCAACGCAATCCCCGCCCGAAAGCCCAACGTGACCAGGGAAGCAACCAGGCCGACGGGAATAGCGACCAAAATATTGGTCCAGTTCAGTGCATGTCTGCGACCCGAGGCCATATTTTCATTTACTCCTGTAGCCTGACTGATTCAGCTGCGGGACAAAAACACGTCATCAGTGAAAAGCCACTGGCATCGAATATCCGCAAGGCGGAGACAATGAGCCGGTACTGACGACAATCAGGCGGTACGGTTTGCAGCATTTAAAACCGCCAGCCAGCCTAACGTCGATATTCTATAACAATCGCAGCCGAAAGTGGGCACAAGGCACGGTTCAATTACAGTTCGTACGCTTCCCGTTATCAACGTTATCTCAACGGCAAAAAACCAAACGCCTTCACCCCAGGACAGTGCATTTGACCACCGCCGTCGGGTGTCCCATGGTGTCGTTAATTAACGCCAGCATTAACCGTCGTAACAATTTTCGCAAAATAATAAGTAATTTATTTACCCTACCATAACATCCCCCAGCACACTGGTCGCAATACTCTGCCCTTGGGGTACTTTTCGCTTCCCCTGTCAGATCTTTTCCTTATACTTCCTCCAGCAAACACCTGAATGCGCCGCTAAGTACACCGCGAATAACGCTGACGGGCATCACAATCACTTTAAACAACTGGTTTTACTATGAGTATGGAAAAGAGTCGTCCAGGGCTGCTACAACGTCTGTTGCAGGGAAGCCTGGTGACCCAAATTATGATCGGCCTGATCGCCGGTATCGCCCTCGCGTGGTTCTCGAAAGAGAGTGCGCAATCTGTCAGTCTGCTGGGTTCGCTGTTCGTCAGTGCGCTGAAGGCCGTGGCGCCGCTGCTGGTCATGGTGCTGGTTATCTCTTCTATCGCTAACCATCAGCATGGGCAAAAGACGAATATCCGCCCGATCGTTATTCTGTATCTACTGAGTACCTTCTTTGCTGCCGTGCTGGCAGTGGTGTTCAGTCATCTGTTCCCACAGACCCTGACATTGACTACCGTGCATCAGGAAGTCGTGCCGCCCTCCGGCATTCTGCAAGTGCTCAATGGTCTGCTGATGAGCATGGTCGCCAACCCGCTTGATGCGCTGATACATGCCAATTATATCGGTATTCTGGTATGGGCAATTGGCCTGGGCTTTGCTTTCCGCCATAGCAGCGCCTCTACCCGCACCTTTCTGAACGATGCGTCTAATGCCGTCACCTGGCTGGTACGCCTTGTTATCCGTTGTGCACCGCTGGGGATTTTTGGTCTGGTGGCGTCGATTCTGGCCACTACGGGTTTCTCCGCACTGTGGGATTATGCGCACCTACTCGGCCTGTTACTGGGCTGTATGCTGATGATGGCACTGGTTATCAACCCGATTCTGGTATACTGGAAAATCCGCCGTAACCCTTACCCGCTGGTGTTTACGTGCCTGCGAGAAAGCGGGGTCACCGCCTTCTTCACCCGGAGTTCCGCCGCTAATATTCCAGTAAATATGGCGCTGGCGAAAAAACTGAATCTGGATGAGGATACCTATTCTGTATCAATCCCGGTTGGTGCGAATATCAGTATGGCGGGGGCGTCAATCACCATTACCGTACTGACGCTGGCGGCGGTAAATACACTGGGGATTCATGTGGATACCAGCACCGCGATCCTGCTGAGTCTGGTGGCCTCGATCTGTGCCTGCGGCGCTTCCGGGGTGGCGGGCGGTTCGTTGCTGCTGATCCCGGTGGCCTGCAATATGTTCGGCATCCCCAATGAAGTGGCAATGCAGGTGGTGGCCGTGGGCTTTATCATCGGTGTGTTGCAGGATTCAGCCGAAACGGCGCTGAACTCTTCAGCGGACATTCTGTTCACCGCGGCGGCCTGCATGGCTGAAGAGAGACGTGAAGAACAACGTGCCTGATTTTCTTCGCCATGGCGTTTCGCCGTGGCGACGTTCCTTCCTGACATGTCACGCCACGATTGAAGCTCTTAACGTCCTCTGCTCGCGAAAACCACGCAACACATTGGACGCCGGTTAACCAGGGCTCCTCCCCGCTGAGTGAAAGACCTCCCCATCCATTCAATGGCAATTATGTCAGCCAGTGTAAAACTCCTTTGCCCTGGCGTGTCTTCCCTGTAAAACGTCATTGGCGAGAAGTTTTCTCTGTCTCATCTTTCGGTATTTTGTTACAGTTAGCCGATTTTTTTTACTGTTTGAGATGAGCCGGTGTGAGAGCAGAAGCTCGACTTTTATATCTGCTCCGTGAAAATTCTGTCTCTGTTCGGATGCCGAACCGTACATTCATACTAACAATACATAAATCGTGTCGGCTGCCGCTATAACTGGGTTAACAACACTGCTCAGGAATGCTTTTGATGGATATTTTTAAAAACTTGTTCCATGCACTCTGGCAGCAGAATTATGAGATGCTAGCCGACCCCTCTCTGGTCTGGGCTATATATTGCGTGCTGTTTATGATCCTTTTTCTGGAAAATGGCTTGCTGCCAGCCGCTTTCTTGCCAGGCGACAGCTTGCTTATCCTGGTCGGTGTGCTGATTGCTAAAGGCACCATGACCTTCCCGCTGACCTTACTGATCCTGACCTTCGCCGCCAGTCTGGGCTGCTGGGTTGGCTATATCCAGGGACGATGGCTGGGCAATACGCTTATCGTACAAAGGTGGCTGTCGCATTTACCGACACAGTATCATCAACGAGCCCATGACCTGTTCCATCGTCACGGGCTGTCCGCCTTGCTGATGGGCCGCTTTATCGCCTTCGTCAGAACGTTGTTACCCACCATTGCCGGCCTCTCCGGTCTGAGCAATGCTCGCTTTCAGTTTTTTAACTGGATGAGCGGCTTCCTGTGGATACTGATCTTAACGGTAATCGGCTTCGCGTTGGGGAAAACCCCCCTTTTTCTTAAGTACGAAGATCAATTGATGTTCTGCCTGATGATGCTGCCGCTGGTACTGCTGGTATCCGGACTGTTCGGTTCTTTGTTCATGCTCTGGCGCAAAAGACACCGTGCAGATAATGGGGAAGAGTCATGATAATGAATCTAATCAGGTCCTGGATCACGCCACGTTATCTGAGCATTCTGACACTTGCCGCCGTCGCCTTGCTATCAGTGATATTTTTACCCGCGTTGTTCGGCAGTGAAACCGCGTTGCAGATTCGCGCGACACGCCAGGGTATCGCTTTGCCGGATGGTTTTTATGTCTATCAACGGCTTAACGCCGAAGGTGTTCATATCAAAAGCATTACACCGGATAAAAACGCTCTGGTAATTAAGTTCGATTCGCAGGAACAAAGCGAGGCCGCCGAAAAGATCCTGCGTGCGCTGCTACCACACGATTTTGATATCGCACAGTTGGCAAAGCCCGGCTCTTTAGAGTGGGTAAATCGGATCAGCTGGCACCTGACTCTCAGTTAACGTCCATTTTTCTCGATCCCTGATAGCGCTATCCCTAAGAATCTTCTCCCTTTTTGAGCTTTCTGTTTTTTCTGGCTATGCTTACTGAGCTAGCCAAACCGAATTGTTACAGGATTAACAGGGGATTTCAGCGCCCAAACAATGGAAGGTGATATAAATATGAAATACCGTACGATTCTGGGACTCAGTCTTTTAACTCTGTCCACTTTTTCCCAGGCGACATCTTCTCTGTGCTCGCAAAAAGAGCAGGATATTCAGCATGAGATTGAGATAGCTCGTCAGCATAACAATCAACGTCGTGTGAACGGTCTGGAACGTGCGTTGACTGAAGTCCGTGGTGGATGTACGGATGAACAGCTGAAAACGCGACATCAGGAAAAGATTAAAGCGCATCAGCAAAAAGTTGAAGAACGTCAGAAAGCGCTGGAGCAGGAAAAAATGCATGGCAGTGACCGTGAGAAAATCGCCAAACGTGAAAAAAAGTTGGCAGAAGCAAAACGTAAACTAACGGAAGTCCAGGCTGCATCATACTAAGCATCCTGTGTCTGATTCATCACATTGATTACTGAAGGAGTTTTTCATGTCAAAAGATACCACGTCCGAACATTTGCGCGCTGAACTGAAAAACCTGGCGGATACGCTGGAAGAAGTGCTCAGCACTGGCAGTGAGAAATCCAAATCCGAACTGGATAAACTGCGCAGTAAAGCACAGAGTGCGCTGCAAGAGACACGAGCACGTTTGAGTGAATCGGGTGATCGTATTGCTAAAACGTCTCGCGAAGTGGTCGATCACGCTGACGTTTATGTCCGTGAAAACCCATGGACCAGCGTGGGTATCGGTGCCGCTATTGGTGTGGTACTCGGTGTCCTGCTGACTCGTCGTTAATAATGGCGAACGCTCAGCAAAGCCACGGCCCCGGCAAAGGGGTCATCAACATTGGACAGCGTATCATCACCGCCCTGGTGGGGGTTGTAGAAACACGGATACGACTGGCAGTGGTTGAGCTTGAGGAAGAAAAAGCCAGGTTGATTCAAATATTAATGATGGTTGGCCTGGCTATGCTCTTCACCGCGTTTGGTCTGATGAGCCTGATAGTCCTGATTATCTGGTCGGTGGATGTTCAATACCGTCTGATGGCTATCAGCATTACCACCGCCGTACTGTTCGCCCTCGCTATCATCTTCGGACTCTCGGCACTGACAAAATCGCGTCGTTCCACACTGTTAAGCAGCACTCGCAAAGAGCTGGAGTCTGACCGTAAGTTGCTGGAGGAGGAGTAATGAGCCGAAAACATGACGAGCGCAAGGCTGGGTTACTGCGCCAAATTCAGCAACAGCGCCTTGACCTGAGTGCTGAAAAGAAACTGTGGCTGGAGAGCACCGCCCGTTACGATCATGGCTGGCAGAAGTTGGTCGGGCTACGCCGCTACATGGCGGTTGGCAGCGGCCTGATGGCAATCTGGTCAATACGTCATCCACGTTTTATTACCCGCTGGGCCAGACGCGGCTTCTCTGCCTGGAGTACCTGGCGAATGGTGCGCAATTACCTGCCCCATCGTTAAATCAGTCCCCGACTTTCCCTACCTGTCTGACTGCCGGGCCAGTGGTTTCTGGCCTGTCTTCTTATATTCAATTTTACTGAAAAACATTAACAGTTTAACTCGCTTACAATAGTTCCCCAGGGCGAATATTATCTTCAGCAACAAAAGAGGGCTGGGTGTTAAAGACGCGCCAGTTCTGAATAGAACGTGACGGAAAAATCTGTCAGTCAGAGAAAACTTGTTGAGGATAATGATGAAAAAATTAGAAAATACTGGCATCCTGGTCGTACGTATTCTGATGCCCATTCTGTTTATCGTGGCGGGTTGGGGAAAAATAACTGGCTATTCTGCGACTCAGCAATATATGGAGCATATGGGCGTTCCGGGTTTCTTGCTGCCACTGACTATCCTGCTGGAATTGGGTGGTGGACTGGCGATCCTGTTCGGCTTACTGACTCGTTTCACCGCGATTGTCACTGCCGTATTTGCCCTGATCACCGCATTTATTTTCCATATCGACTTCAGTGTGGCGGGTAACGCTATCAACTTTATGAAAAATTTGACCATTGCCGGCGGCTATCTACTGCTATTCATCACCGGTCCGGGCGCTTACAGCATTGACCGCATCCTGAATAAAAAGTGATAATTTGCGACTGACAAATAGAAAGCAGGTCAATAAATCCTGACCTGCTTTTTTATGCTATCACTTAACTCATTCAAGAAGCAGGGCAAAAACGCTAAATCGTGTCCAAACAACATTTTCTCCACGCCGCCAGAGAAAAGGACTCAAGCCGAATCACTTATACTGTGATATATGATTCAACAGGTTGAGTAGCGTTAATACGCCTGATCCGTAAAACAGTCGGATATAGATATTTAATACCTGTAACGACAATTTAAAACTTATGCATCAACGGTGGTACTATTGGCTTTGATTTGTGAAATAGCATCAATACCGAAGGCAACAATTCCCGCAATACCGGTTCCCATATTGGTAATAGCACTGATTATATCTAAGTCTAAGATACTGCCGATGCCGTTGCCTAACTTAGCGGCCCCAGACACGGCATCAGTACTCAGCCCACCAGCAGCGGTACCCGCATCAACAATGCTACCAATTGCAGAACCAATGGCCTCACCCAGAATGGCAAACAAACCTGCACCAGAGATATTTTCAATTTCCTGAACACTTAATTCACGCATAATCTTCCCTCTATTAAAGTAATATCCATACTTACAGTAACACTCATACACCTTATTATCAGTGCAAGGTGATTTTAATAAATAAAAAACAATAAAGTCAAAAAATAATCGAATTTTATCATCGTCATTTTATTATAAAAAAACAACCAGAAAAAACAAAGGCGGAGTCATTATAAAAACAAATAAATTATCACTTATAAACTCCAGTAAAGTCGTTTAATTTTATACTTACACGACAATGAAAAAACGAGACACCGCTATAAACACGCCTGGTCAGCCTTTCGTCACTGAATAACCCCAATGGCAACGTCAGCATCACCGGTAAAAACGGCTTCCGGCGCAAAAACCTGTACATGTCGCCCGACAGCCCCTGGGCACAACACACCCGGCATCAGCCCGGCTAAATCGGATGTCATCCCTGACGCTTTGCCAGCAGTTTAGGGATCTCCCGCAAGCACCAGGCTTTAGCCTCCCCCATGCTGTCACGGCGCCACGCCATAATAATATCCATATCGCGTTTGTATTCCGGGCTGACCACGCGCAACCGCCCTTCCGCGATGTCTTTTTCGACCATCGGGTAAGGCATGGAAGCGACACCGAGACCCGCCAGCAAAGCCCGATGTTTATCTTCTATCGAACTGACGGTCAGGCGCTGCTGTTTGTCCAGCAGTTGCACGGTCAGTACCGGCCGCTCACGAGCGGTATCCGCCACGGCAATTCCCCGGTATTTCACTCTGGTGGCTTCAGAAAGCGGCTCGGGCTCATTGTGAATAGGGTGATCCGGGCTGGCGACAATCACGCTTATCATGCTGTAGAGCTTGCGGGTATTAACCTCTGAAGAAGCACGAAAATGCATCTCCGGCGCGATGACGATATCCGCACGCCCTTGTTCCAACCGCTCCCAGGCGCCAGCCAACACTTCCGTTACCAGCGAGATCTGCGTATTGGCCCTGGCGGCGAGCTTTTCGATCAAGGGAAAAAGGGGTTCACTGGGTACCAGTGATTCAGTCACGATGGTGAGATGGGTTTCCCAACCACGTGCCAGCGCTTCTGCATCGGCGGTCAGCTTGTCTGCGGCTTCCAGCAGCACTCGCCCTCGCTCCAGCAGCATACGCCCGACATTGGTGAATTTAGTACGGTGACCTGAACGATCAAACAGCACCACATCCAGCTCTTCTTCCAGTTTTTGCATGGTGTAGCTGAGAGCGGAGGGAACACGGCCCAGTTCATCGGCAGCGGCGGCGAAACTGCCCCGGCGATCAATAGCATCCATCACACGCAACGCTTCCAGCGTCAGGGCTCGGTCTTTACCCATAGCAATTCTCTGTCAGGAATTTTGAATGTACCCAGCAGATTAACTGGCTAACAATCTGACGTCCAGAAACTTACCATAACCCAATAATAAACGGTCGGAGATAACATCGACCGGGGAGGACTTATGATTACCAGCCGCAGCGCACAAGCATGTGGCAAAGCTGATTACGGCTGGCTACAGGCGCGTTACACTTTTTCCTTTGGACACTATTTTGACCCCAAACTGCTGGGCTACGCATCCTTACGCGTACTCAATCAGGAAGTGCTGGCCCCGGGGACATCCTTGCAGCCGCGAACCTATCCCCCGGTCGACGTACTGAATTTGATTTTACAGGGCGAAGCGGAATACCGGGACAGCAACGGTAACCATATTACCGCCCGGACGGGGGAAGCATTGCTGCTTGCCACCCAACCTAACGTGACCTGGTGTGAATTTAACCTGAGTAAAGAAAAACCACTGACACGGATGCAACTCTGGCTGGATGCCTGTCCGGAGCATGAAAATCCCGTGCTACAGCGCGTACAGATTGCCGAAAACGCTCGCCATACGCTGCTGGCTTCACCCAACAGCGCTGAACACAGCCTGCAACTGCGCCAGCAGGTCTGGGTGCATCACGTGATGCTGGAAAGCAACGAGACGCAGACCATCAGACTACAAGGCTCACGCGCTTATCTGCAATCGATTCACGGCAGCCTGTATGCGATTACCCATTCTCAGGGCAAAGAAGAGCTGGAGTGCGGCGATGGTGCGTTTATTGGTGAAGAAGAGAGCGTCACACTGCTGGCGAAAACGCCATTACGCGCACTGGTCATTGATTTACCCGTGTGACAGATTATTAGCCAGTGGAAAGCCGCCCTGTAATCAGTTGCTCGTCTTCACCAGTAAATGCCAGAACAGCGCGGTTGTCTTGTCTCGCCTGACGCCTCATCAGCTTTTTATTACGCTGGCACCATTACATCAGACATGGATGAGGATAATAACAATACGGTTACTGTATCCCAAAATGCAAAAAACACCGTTGAGATACAACAACCTATTGTTTTTAAAGAAGTGTGAAGCTGACCGGTAAGCCGGGTTCTGTCGTGGACAGTCATTCATCTAGGCCAGCAATCGCTCACTGGCTCAAGCAGCCTACCCGGGTTCAGTACGGGCCGTACCTGGTGAACCCCTATTTGGCCTTGCTCCGGGTGGAGTTTACCGTGCCACGAACTGTTGCCAGACGCGCGGTGCGCTCTTACCGCACCCTTTCACCCTTACCTGATCCCACTAATGGGCCATCGGCGGTTTGCTCTCTGTTGCACTTGTCGTGGGCTTGCGCCCCCCAGGCGTTACCTGGCACCCTGCCCTGTGGAGCCCGGACTTTCCTCCCCTTTGTCTGTCTCCCCCCGAAGGAGGACGGCAACAAAGCGGCGACTGTCTGGTCAGCTTCGGCGCGGATGATAGGGTATTCCGCGCACTTTGTCACCCCTGTTGCTGCTCCAGTGCATATTTATACAGCGCATTCTTTTTAACTGAATGGATTTCAGCGGTCAGTTGAGCGGCTTTTTTCAGCGGCAGTTCCCGCTGTAACAGCGCCAGAGTCCGCAAAGCTTCAGGCGGCAGTGCATCCTCCCCGGCATGAAATCCTTCTACAATCAGCACCATCTCTCCCTTGCGGCGATTTTCGTCCTCCTGTACCCACGCCAACAGCTCGCCAACCGGCGCACCGTAAATCGACTCCCAGGTTTTGGTGAGTTCACGCGCCAGCACCACATAACGTTCGCCGCCCCATACCGCCACCATATCCTGTAAACTCTCCAGCAGACGGTGGGTCGATTCATAAAAGATAATCGTGCGTGGTTCCTGCTCAAGCGCACGCAACGTATCGCAGCGACCCTTACTTTTAGCGGGCAGAAACCCTTCGTAACAGAATCGATCTGACGGAAGTCCCGCGGCGCTTAATGCTGTAATCGCGGCACAGGCGCCGGGTAAAGGGACCACTCTGATGCCAGCTTCACGGCAGAGTCGGACTAAATGGTAGCCCGGGTCGTTAATCAGCGGCGTACCGGCATCAGAAACCAGCGCGATGCTTTGCCCGTCCCGGAGCTTTGCCAGTAGC
Organism: Erwinia endophytica; assembly: GCF_009295515.1. Classification (GTDB taxonomy): domain Bacteria; phylum Pseudomonadota; class Gammaproteobacteria; order Enterobacterales; family Enterobacteriaceae; genus Erwinia; species Erwinia endophytica. The sequence goes on from NZ_RQVV01000026.1 coordinate 32,999, forward strand.
ATTTCCGCTTTTTGTTGTTCGTTATGATCATGCAATGCGAACAACCGCGCATTGATGGCGAAATGTTGTAGCAACAGCCCGGTATGACGTGTATCTTCCGCAGCGATCAGATCGACGTTGGTAAGCACCGCCAGTGCACGTTGGGTGATATCGCCCAAATTACCAATCGGAGTTGGAACGATATAGAGCGTACTGGCAGAAATATCTGCTCGATCGTGTTGTTTCATTGTTTGATCCGAATTGCCGATTTAATATTGAGCATCTTGAAAAAAACATCACTGGATACAGTATGCTTCCTTCGAAAGTCACTCATAACAAAGCAGGACGCTGCATGCCTGTTCTGCTGGCCGCCCTGATTTTTACCGGGTGTACCAGCCAAAACCCACAGACGCCAGCGGTGAATGTGCAAGGCGCAGCCACAGGCACCTCCGACTATTATCTGCAGCAGATGCAGCAAAGCTCAGATGATAACAAGGTTGACTGGCAATTACTCGCTATCAGAGCGCTACTGAATGAAGGGAAGATCCCCCAGGCCAATGAGCAACTTGCCAATCTGCCACAGACACTGAGCGATACTCAGCACCAGGAACTCCTGTTGTTGCAGGCGCAACTGAAAGTGACGCAGCAGGATCCCGTCGGTGCTGGACAGTTGCTGAAGCAGATTGACAGTGACTCGCTGTCGAAAGATCAGCAAGCGCGTTACTTCCAGTTGCTGATCGCCGCCAACCAGGGACGTCCTTCACTGGATGTCTTACGCGCCTATATTGCGCAGGAGCCACTGCTACAAAACCCGGCCGATAAGCAAAAAAATATTGATGCGACCTGGCAAGCGCTGGTGCAAATGACGCCTGACCAGATCAACAATATCGTTATCAACGCCAGCGAGAATACGCTACAGGGCTGGCTGGATCTGCTTAGCGTCTACAAAGCCAACAGCAGCGATCCTGACATGCTGAAAGCCGGGATCAGCGATTGGCAGACACGTTATCCGTACAATCCGGCGGCGAAGATGCTGCCAACGGCGCTGGGCCAGGTGAAAAACTTCCAGCAGTCTTCAACCGGTAAAATTGCGCTCTTGCTGCCACTGAGCGGCCAGGCACAGATCTTTGCTAACGCTATTCAGAAAGGCTTTAACGACGCCAAAAACGGCGTGCAGCCCCAGGCGTCAACCCCAGCGACAGCGCAATCTACCCCGGCACCTGCCGATACCGCCGGCCCGGCAGCTAACGCGGCGCCAACCGATCCTAATGCCGTCGTCAGCCCTTCCGCCGCACCGACGCAAGGCAGCGCAGCCAATCCAGTTACCGCTCCCAGCGGAACGCCTGCAACACCACCGTCTGCCGTATCTGCGGCAACCAATCAAGACGGTAGCGGTAGCCCGGCGGTGACCGATCCTGGCGCGACATCACCGACTGCTCAGGGGGGTAACGTAGCGGAAACGGCGCCACCATCCAGCATCACGCAAGTGCAGGTTTATGACACCAGTTCCCAGCCGATTGACCAGGTGCTGGCCCAGGCGCAGAAAGACGGTGCCACACTGGTGGTGGGTCCTCTGATCAAAACTAACGTTGAGCAGTTGTCCTCGGTACAGACACCGCTGAATATCCTCGCGCTGAACGAACCTGAGTCAGTACAGTACCATCCGAATATTTGCTACTTTGCGCTTTCTCCTGAAGACGAAGCGCGTGATGCCGCCCACCATATGTGGGATCAGGGCAAGCGTTCCCCCCTGTTGCTGGTGCCACGCAGTTCTTTAGGTGACCGTGTTAGCAACGCTTTTGCTGAAGAATGGCAAAAATTGGGGGGCAATACCGTGTTGCAGCAGCAGTTTGGATCGACGTCTGAACTGAAACAGGGGATCAACAGCGGTGCGGGTCTGCGCCTGAGCGGTACGCCGGTCACCACGCAACCGCAACAGCCGCAGGGCGTGACGATAGCGGGCCTGACCATTCCAGCCCCGCAGAGCCCGCAACCCACTGCAGGCGGTGATACGGGTGGTAACGATGGCGATGTGGATTCCGTGTACATCGTGGCGACGCAGGATGAGATGGCATTGATTAAACCGATGATCGCTATGCGCGTCAGCAGCCGTAACATGGTACAAATATATGCCAGTTCCCGCAGCTTCCAGGCTGGATCAGGCCCGGATTACCGTCTGGAAATGGAAGGTGTGCAGTTCAGCGATACCCCGCTGCTGACCGGCGGCAACCCAGCTTTGCTGCAACAGGCGGCAAAAGACTTTAACAATGACTACTCACTGGTTCGTTTGTATGCGATGGGCGTGGATGCCTGGACGCTGGCCAACCACTTCAATGAGATGCGTCAGTTGTCAGGCTTCCAGCTCAAAGGGGAAACCGGCACACTGAGCGCCACAGCGGATTGCGTCATCAACAGGAAGTTAACATGGAGCCAGTATCGCCAGGGATTGATCGTTCCGGTCTCCTGAGTCGGCAGCAAATGGGCGCGGGCGCTGAACAACAGGCCCGCCGCCTGCTCGAACAGGCAGGACTGACTTTTGTGGCGGCTAACGTCCGTTTTCGGGCCGGAGAAATCGACCTGATTATGCGCGACGGGCAGACATGGGTTTTCGTCGAGGTACGTTATCGCCGCAACGCCTTGTTTGGTGGCGCGGCTGCCAGCGTCACTCGCACTAAACAGCGGAAACTGTTAAAAACCGCCGCAATGTGGTTAAGTCATCGCCGGGAGAGTCTGGAAACCGCAGATTGTCGTTGCGATGTGGTTGCCATAACCGGTGCCAGAGTTGACTGGCTGCCCAATGCTTTTTCTGCGGAGTCAACGCTCCGTTATTGACAGACCAGGTGAAAGAAGTGCTGGAAAGAATCAAAGTTTGCTTTACCGAAAGTATTCAAACACAGATCGCAGCGGCGGAAGCGTTACCGGATGCGATCTCACTCGCAGCGATGGCCATGGTCCAGTCGCTACTGAACGGCAACAAAATTTTGAGTTGCGGCAATGGGGCCTCCAGCGCCAACGCCCAGCATTTTGCGGCCTGTATGATTAATCGTTTTGAAACTGAGCGCCCCAGTCTGCCCGCTATCGCGCTCAGTGCTGATAACGTACTGCTGACAGCAATTGGTAATGATCGCCTGCATGGCGAGATTTACGCTAAGCAGGTCCGGGCGCTGGGCCATGCCGGCGATATTCTGCTGGCCATCTCAACGCGCGGCAACAGCCGCGATATTGTGAAGGCAGTGGAAGCCGCAGTGACGCGCGACATGACTATTATTGCGCTTACCGGCTATGATGGCGGCGAGCTCGCCGGTTTACTGGGCCCACAGGATGTGGAAATTCGTATTCCCTCGCACCGAAGCGCGAGGATTCAGGAAATGCATATGTTAACCGTAAATTGCCTGTGCGATTTAATCGATAACACCTTGTTTCCTCACCAGGACGTTTAAAGGAGTTTAAATGAAGGCATTACCCGTAATTGCCGTGGTGCTTACCGCGCTGATGTTACAAGGCTGCGTAGCCGCGGTTATCGGCAGTGCTGCGGTAGCGACCAATACCGCCACTGATCCTCGTTCTGTAGGTACTCAGGTGGACGACAGTACGTTGGAACTGCGCGTCAGCAATGCACTATCCAAAGACCAACAACTCAAGACCAATTCGCGCATTGTTGTGACCGCCTATCAAGGCAAGGTCTTGTTAACCGGCCAGTCGACGGCGGCTGACCTGGCCAACCGGGCGAAGCAAATCGCGCTTGGCGTGGATGGTACAACCGCTGTCTATAATGAAATTCGTACCGGCGATAAAATCAGCTTCGGCACCGCGTCTTCCGATACCTGGATAACCACCAAAGTCCGCTCCAGGCTGCTGTCGAGCAATGCGGTAAAATCATCTAATGTGAAGGTGACCACCGAGAATGGCGAGGTGTTCCTGTTAGGTCTGGTAACTGAGGCGGAAGCGAAGGCGGCGGCGGATATTGCCAGCCGCGTCAGTGGCGTGAAACACGTTACTACCGCATTTACTATTCTGAAATAAGCACTAACCCAATCGCCCGCGAACGACCTCTGCGCGGGCGGTATCATTTTTATCCTGACACCCCTTTGAGGTCTGTTCTGCTTGCGCTTATAACCGGCTTAAACAATCCATCGCCACCGCTTTGAAACTGGCGAAATCCTTGCTATCGCGCAGCCGCGTCATCGCCCTTTCGCGCATAAAGGTGACGAACAAATCGTAGATCGCCATGGCTTCTTCGTACTCGGTTTTACTGATAGCCAACAGGAAAATCACATAGGCCGTTTCTTCTCCCCAGGCAATTCCCTGCGGAGCCAGCACGGTATAAACCACGGTTTTTTTCGCCAACAATCCCAGTGAGTGAGGCAATGCAATCCCCTCGCCCAACATGGTGCTGACTATCGCCTCACGCTCCTCGACGGAAGGATAAAAATCCCGATCCACGACCTCTTCATCCTCCAGTTGATCGCACAGCATGCGAAACAGCTCAGTCTGACTCATCGGCTGGTCAATAATGCGAAAGTGGCTGGCATCAAAGAATTTTCCCAGCATATAAGGCCGGGTGCGATCCACCAGCACCAGTTTGCCTATCTGCTCCAATTGAAACTCGGTCGGAAACGGTGACATCACCACCACCGGTTTGTCCTTCTCACTCAGCCGCGTGGTCGAGATAACAAAGTCTTCTTCAATACTTTCATACTGCTCGTACTCACGCAGTGAAACAATATTACTGACGATTACCTGCGGATACTTGCGCATCAGTATCGCCTGAATCATCCGTACCGTAGAGTTGCCGGTATCACACACCAGCAGGATCTGCGGATGACGCTGATAACCAACGTTATAGTGACGCTCCAGCCCAACGCCAATATGTAACACGAGGAACCCAATTTCATTCTCGCTGATCACGTAAGGGGTATATTTCCCCCAACTGGAGACCGCCGCCAGGGTCACATCATAAGCCATCGGATAATGCTGCTTGATATTCGCCAGCAGCGGATTGGGAATGTTGATCTGGTAGCGCACCCGGGTAATCATCGTCTTGATGTGCGTCAGCAGGTCCGCCCGCAGTTGCGCATCGTTTTGCAAATTGAAGTTATAGTGCGTGTTGATGTAGCTGAGGATGTAATTGACCAGCGATTCACCATCATCGGGGCTGATGGCGCTGGGGGCGATGTCCTCAATTCGCCGGGCGGCAATATTCACCCGCAAGTACGCTTCTTCCGAGGGGGAAATCGCTTTGCCGGTGATGGGCCGCAGCAGGTTAATGATATGCCTGGCGGCATCACGGACATCACCGTCGACATCTTCCGCGCTGAAGTCCGATAGCGGATAACCTTCGCTGATGCGCCGTACCGCCACCGCGCAGTAGAGGCGCAAATAAAACTCGCTATCATCGCTCACCCGGATGTTAAAGCGGCTCAGGCACTGGTGCAACAACGGCTGGAGCCTGTCCAGCATGCCGCGGTTGAGCGCTTCCAGCTTGAGCAACGGATCTTCGCTGTCCTCCTGGGCAATCTGATACATCAAATCCGTCAGGCAGGTACGGATCGACACTTCACTGCCAAACAGCTTCATGCCATAACGCGGCTTGGTTTCAATCGCCAGTTGATAACGTGCCAGCCACTCTCTCACTTCAGCCATATCACTTTGCAACGTAGCGCGACTCACAAACCACTCATCGGCCAGATCTTCCAGCTTCAGGGAAAAAGCTGAAGTGAGAAAACGGGTTAACAGGTAACGTACGCGAGCGACCGATGTGCGCGGAATACGCAGCTGGGAGGGCGCCTGCTGCTGCAGCAAGCGGTAGCGGGAAGCATCTTCAATTTTGATCTGGTAACCTTCGCCACGATTCAGCACAAAGCGCACGCCGTGGTCAGACAGCAATTCATTCAGGGTGGTGATGTCGGTACGCACGGTGCGCGTGGACACCGCAAAACGTCGCGCCAGTTCATCCTGGGGCAACGTCTCGTTTTGTAACATTTCAAACAGTTGCGCAAGGCGTTGGTTAGGGAATCTCAAGTCTGCTCCTGTAGATAAATAAATCAAATCGGGCGGATAAGAGGGGGGACCTCACTGTGCGGATTTTATCCGCCCATAACCAGATTACGGTGTTAACACCAATTGCGAAGGTGCACCCACCGCGGTGTAATCATCAGCAAACGACAACGCGCCACTGGCAGCATCAACGTGAAAACGGGTGATGTTATCGCTGCGTTGGTTCAGCGCATACAACGTCTTACCATCCGGTGACAACGTCAAGGTGCGGGTATAATCGCCACGCGTCCAGACATCGTCCTGGTGGCTCAGCGTCCCGTTGGTTGCAATAACAAAATGCGCAATGCTGTTATGCAAACGGTTCGCCACATAAAGGTTTTTACCCTGCTTATCGATAACCAACCCGGCTGCAAAACTGGTGCCCTTATACCCCGCCGGCAACGCCGAAACCGTCGCCGCCTCGCTTAACGTCCCGGTTTTGGCATTAAACAAATAATGCGTCAGAGTCGATGCCTCTTCATTAATCAGATACAAAGACTTACCGTCAGGACGGAACACAAAGTGCCGCGGTCCTGCCCCGGCGGAAGACGCGGCAATCCACGCGGGCTTGTTGGCCAGCAGCTTACCATCTCGACTCAGACGATACTGGTAGATACGGTCCAGTCCCAGATCGGTGGAGAAAACAAACTTGCCGGAAGGATCGCTGGCGATCATATGCGCGTGTGGCCCGTTATGATCGCTGACGGCAAAACTGCCTTCCACTGCCGCTGCCGGTTTAGCCGCGCCTGCCGGCCCCTGATCCTGCTGAGTATCACTGGCCTCTGCCAGACGGCCGTCGGCCATCACCGGCAATACGGCTTTGCTACCGCTAACATAGTTCGCCACCAGCAGGAATTTACCGTCAGGCGTCAGGGAAAGATAGACCGGTCCTGCCCCTTGCGAACTGACCTGATTAAGCATTTTCAGGCTGCCATCCTCATTGATGGCATAAGCCACTACCACACCCTTCTCACTCTCGCTGGCGACATACAACGTCTTCCCTCGCGCATCGACCGTCAGTTGAGCCGGATTCGGCAAGTTGCTGACCCGTGTTTTATCACTCAGCGCGCCGTTTTCGGGATTAACGTGGAAACGGTACACACCTTCACCGTTAGGGTTGTAAGTACCAACATAAGCATACTGCGCCTGGGCGGCCAGGGGAGCCGTCGCCATCAGGACTAAAGACATTGCGGATATCAAAGACCAGTTACGCATGGTACTCCTCGCTCAAAGGATAAACATCAGAAGTGGCGGGCAAAACGCCCGCCAGGAAAAGGCTACCCCACCCTTTTTTTGGTCATTGCCAGCAGGGCGCTGACATCGGCCGGGCGGGTATGACCCGTCGCTTTATCGATTATCGAACTGTAGATATGCGGTATTATCTTGCTGACACCGGCGTTCAACGCGATTTGCAGGATTGCTTCATAGTTCTGCAGATCGATACCGCCGGTAGGCTCCAGCCAGAAGTCCTGTTCTGCGCAGGCTTTTGCCACCGCTTTAAACTCATCAATGGCTTTCAGTCCGCCCATTGGGAAATATTTCACCGAGCTGCCGCCCATGTCTTTCAGCATGGCGATAGCCGTTTCAACCGGTACGATACCGTCAGCGGCTTTTGCGCTGAGCGGCCCGGTAGAGATCTTGACCATACCTGGCGTACCAGTTGGTGAAATCAATCCATTTACCACGGTCTGATCCTGCCCCAGCAATGCACGACTGGTCGCCACACCGGTGAATACCTGGTTCACATGCTGTGGCTGTATTTCAGCAGAGATGGCGCTGACCATCGCTGACTGGTTTGGATCACCCGCGCCCAGACCAACCGACAGCGCATTATCGATAAGTCGGGCATAGTCACGCATATCCGCCACCGCGCTCGCCACACTGTCATAGTTTTTCGACAGCACGCCAACCAACACATGGCCTTCCGCCGCTTGCCAGATCTCACGGGCGTTATCTTTCGAACCGGCCAGCACATTCAAACACACCCGGTCCTGGTAAAATTTTGGGGTCAGCGTCATGCGTTTTTCTCTCCTGATAACAACGATTTGATACAAACAAAAATGGTGTTCAATTGCTCAACTGACACGCTGCGGACATCCACCTCCACAATCCCTTCGTTGGCCTTGTAACCCCGGAAGTAAATCGCGATGTCACCCATTTTCAACGCCTGCACCACCTCACCGGTTGTGATGCCGATCAGCGCTTCGTCAAAATGAATTTCCGCTCGCGCGATGTCACGGCCCGCGGCATCCCACACTACGCGTGCGCTGATGCCGTTCAGAGCATTCAGGTTATCGATAAACGGCGTCATTTTTTCCACCATCTGCGCACCGGAAACCTTTTCCTGCACCAGATAATTTTCAATCGCCTGGGTCAGGCCAAGAATGCCCTCCTTACCCACCTTCATCGCCCGGCCGATACCCATTGATTGCCGTTTCACCCATTCGACATAGCGTTTACGCCCCATCACCAGCCCGCTGGTTGGTCCTTCAATGGCCTTGGCGCCACTGTAAATAACCAGATCAGCGCCATACTGGTAGTAGCACTGCAGATCTTCTTCGGCGGCAGCATCCACAATCAGCGGTACGCCGTGCTTACGGGCGACAACCGCGGCCTGTTCAACGCTGAGATGGCTTTTCTGCACGCAGTGGTGGGATTTGATGTAAAGAATGGCCGCTGTCTGTGGCGTGATGGCGGCAGAAAGTTGATCAGCAGAACATTCGTTGGCGTAACCGGCCTCTACCAGCCGCCCGCCGCCCATCGCTACCATTGTGCCCACCGGCGCGCCAAAGTTAACGTTGTGGCCCTTCGGCAGCACGATGTCATGCGGCACGGTCAGCGGCGCGGAGTGCAAGTTTTCCAACAACCAGTCGTCGTCTTTTACGATAACAGCCGCGACGGACTGGGCGATGCCGGCGGAAGCGCAGGACACCACTACCGCGTCTTCACAGCCCAATAAATTAGCGATGTAAGCACCGGTCTTGTTAACCAGATCTTTGATTTCAAAATAGTGATTGAGACCGTATTTCACCGTCTCGACCACATCCGCGGACGGAGTGGATACACCAAGGATAGTCATGCGGCCGGAGGCATTAATAACCTGTTTTAAGCCATATTTTTCATAGATCGAAGACATGATGCTTTTTCCCTTCATCGGTAATAAACCACTGCCCGCTTACCACGGCGACCAGTGGCATCAGTTGTTTCTCACCTGTGACCGACACGCCTTCGGAGTCAGTAAACAGACACGTTTCTTCTTTGACGTCAAAAATAGTCAGGTCCGCGTCATAACCCACTGCCAGTCGTCCTTTATCGTGCAGCCGCAAACCTGCCGCCGCATTGACCGTCACACAGTCAATGATTTGAGGCAGCGTCATGCCTACACTGAAGAATTTGGACATCACATGGGCCAGGGTATACACCGGACCATTGAGACGATTGCGGCAATAAATATCAGAGCTGATGGTATGCGGCAGGATCCCCTGCGCGATGGCGACTCGCGCCACTTCGAAGCTGAAGCTGGCGGTGCCATGACCAATATCCAGACGAACACCGCGCTGCAAAGCCCGGCTGATCGAGGCTCTGAGTTCGCCGGCTGGCGTCAGAATACGATTAGGCTTACCGTTATAGCAGTGGGTAATGATGTCGCCACTGCTCAGTAGATCGGCGATTTCATCCAGATCGGGCGGATTATTGCCGATATGCACCATCAGCGGTAAATCGCCGTTTTCGTGCTGGATCTCTTTTGCGCAGTTCAGCGGTTTAATGCCGTTCGCACCAACCACGCTGCTGCTCATCCGGGCCTTAATACCAATGATGAATCCCGGCAGGCGCTGTATAGCATCACGCACACCCACCTTATCGATCTGGTTCATATCCGCCAGTTCGTTCTGCGTAACAATACCCGTACGGGAAATATTCAACAGGGCATAAACCTGGGTACTGGCGCTACGGGTGAGCTGATAAAAATCATCAACATCGTTCGCGCCAGTGCTGCCGGCATCCACCACCGTGGTGACGCCTGTCGCCACCCCGATTTTGTCCGCTTCATCGTGATAAATGGGCGATTTGGGATAGCAGTGCACATGGGAATCGATCCACCCCGCGCTCAGCCAGTAACGTCCGGCGAGATCGCGCTCTTGCACGGCATGGCCTTTTACCTCACCCAGCGCGGCAATTTTACCGCCGTGGATGGCGATATCAGTCAAGCTGCCGTCAGACAGTCGTGCCCGGCGGATGATCAGATCAAACATGACAAACTCCTGTATTACCGGATGCTCAACACATCCATCGACGCGGTTTACCCCACCGCGGGTAAACCGCTTGTGACCTCAGAGTGCGACCGGGAAAATAGCCCCCAGCAGCATTGCGCCCAGAATGGCGCCACCGGTAATGGGTTTGTTCCAGAGATAAAACAACAGCGCCCCAGCCAGTGAACCCAGACCAATCGGGATCGAGGCCGTCATCGCCGACAGGATAATCAATGGTCCGAGGAAACGGCCGGAGGAGTTGCCAGCCCCCATCATCACATCGGCCCCGTAGGTGGAGTCGCTATTATTAATGGTGAATTTACGCGCCAGGATAATCACATAACCAATCGCTACGCCCAGCACCAACCCTGTCACCAGTGAGGCGGCAAAGTTCGCTACCGGGTAGACAATACCCGCCCCCAACAGCAGAGCGGGTACGCCCAGACCAATACCGGTCTGAATAGCACCACCGATATCGAGGATCCCCACCAGCGACCCTTCAATAATACGGGCAAACAGAAAGCTGGCTCCGAAGGCGGCCACCGCACCGTAGACCCCTGTTTCCATGCCGGAACGCAGCATTGAAACAAACGCCACTTCATTAAACGCGCCCAACCCATAGACGTAGTACATGTGCGTACCCGCGAACACACCGGCAGAGAGCAACCCGACAAAAATCGGGAAAGACCAGTCGGCATACCAGAAACCGCTTTTTGATGCTTCCATTTTTAGGCTCCTCTTATTTACCGCTCAGGGTGTTGTGGATAATCTCCAGCCAACCGGGGACGCCCAGTTGGAAGGACTGCAGCATTTTCATATCGAAACCGCGGAAGAAGCCGCTGAGAACAAAGAGCAGCACAATAGCCAGCATCATCACCCTGGTGACTTTGTTCCAGCCACTCTCTTCCACCCCTTTACCGATCAGGATACCCAGCACCAACCCGGGTACGGCGTTCCCCATGATCAATTGCGCCAGTCCGCCAAAGATGGTGGCCCAGAAACCGGATTTCTTGCCGGCATCGATAGCCGCCAGCCAGAAGATAACCGGCATCACAGTGTTAACCAGCAGGTTAGCCGCAGGGACCAGTACTTTAACCGCCGTCACCTGCAAAGCCGCCGGAACCGCCGACGCTGTAGAGTTAAGAAAAGCGACCACGATCATGCCGATGATGCCGCAGGCAAACGCCATTTTTTTCGGATTGTGCAGCGTTTCAGCCACATTACGGTTTTTCACCATCAACGCGGCGACGCCCCAATGTGGGATAATGCGGTGATCAACATCCTGAGTGAACGAACCCGCCGCAACAGAAGAAGCCCAGGCGTTAAAAAAGAACCCCAGACCAAATGAGAAGTGAGAAGCCGGATCGCCTTCACAGGAATTCAGTTCACCCAGTGTACGAAACGCTCCCATCCCCTGTGTCGTTGGTGCATGAAACATGCGCGCAGCGCCTGCGCCAACACCCACACCGACCAGACCGCCGATAATGAGCGATTTAAAGAGAATAATTAAAAACATCAGTCTTTCCTTTCAGGCTTACGCCAACGTTTTTTAATCATGGTTATTGCTGCCCTTACGGGCAGGGCTTTATTGCGTGATGAAATCGACTTTATCAACATCGATAACGCTCACGATGACGGTAACCTCCAGCTCAATGCTGTAACTCCGTCGCTCTCTCGCCAGGAAGAAAAACAAAAACTTCTCCGTCCTGACGCCCTCCCGCGCCTGAACCACTTTTACATCCTGTGGTTCAATGCGCAGCAGAACCTTGTTGGTCGATTTCAGTAGCGTGTTCTGTACCCGGCTAAGAGCGTCGGAAAAGGCTCTGGCTTTACTGTCGCCCTTGCCACTGACCTTCACCGTGGTAGTGAATTGCTCTTTCATCGATCAGGCACCATGCTTCTTAATCCACGCCTGCACCAGACGCTCACCCAGCTCTTCTTTGTCCATAAAACCGAAACCCAGGACCGTTGCCCCTTCATTAATGGCGGTCACCCCTTCATCAATGGAGCGCATGCCGTATTTCGCTTTATAGCCATGCTTGTTCTGTGCGGTGATAGCCCCTGCGCCGCCGCTACCACAGAAAGAAATACCAAAAGAGGCGCCTTCCGCTTTCATTGCGTCGCCCAATTTCATGTCTGCGGCCACGCCCGGTACCACCACCGCTTTTCCGCCTGCTTTCTCCACGCCGGCAGCCACTTTCTGACCTTTCCCTAAACGATCGCCGATAACTACGATGACTTGTGACATGTGCTTTTCCTTAATTTATTGGGGTTTCAATTTTTATGGCGAGTGGAATGCCTTTCGCTACAACATCGGATCTGTAGGTGCGCTCATTCGCTCCGCTACTGGTTCTCTTTCGCCACTTCAAAGTGGACGGACAGCAACCAGGCCTCTTCTTTCGGCAGATTGCCAAACAGATCAACCACCTGCTGCGCCAATGACATCGATTCAGGAGAAATGTCCTCAAAAAGCTCCGCTTCTACTTCTGGCAACGGTTCGCCAGTCAGTGAGCGTAGAGCCATCGCCCGCACATGCGAGGTCAACATCTGCTGTTGTACGGCATTGGGAATAATTTTTCTGGCGATAAATAATTCAGCAATTTGGGCCATCACTTTATCCGCCAGTGCCTGGATTGCCTGGTCATTTTCTGCTGTATTCACCGATACCGCTCCATTCTTCACACTACGCCCCTTATTTTCCGTTTCGGTTCAAACACGGAACCTTGTTTATTCGCGATAGAAACAAATTAGCGCTGGTCGTTCTGCCTGTGTAGACCCATTTTTTCCACTTCGAAGTGGAAATCGCAGCGCGGGATGCGATCAGCCCCACAAAAGCGTTGTTTTGTGCGTAAAACCCCTATAAATCGGACAAATATCACGACAATGAACAAAATTTCGCTAATTTAATGCAATACAAGGAAAAATGCCGCAAAGATCGATAAGCGTTTAGGGCGTGGTATAGGAAAAACTTATAATTAAAAACGCAGGTGCGGGGGATTAAAAACGCTATTAGATTTTTTGACCTGCAACGCGAATAAGTTTAAAGAAATCAGAAAGCAGCATATCGCCTGAAATAACGATCAGAGGGGAATGTTGGCCCTTTACATCTGCCATATATAATCGTTATATCTTCGTCCCGGAGAAATTAATGTTGCTAAAATACGGGCTCATTTGAGCCCGTTATATATGTTGCGGCTCAGTAATTAACGGAATTTTTTATGGTTGGCATCGCGGGTCGCGGCAAATTTCTTCGCCTCTTCTTTCGCTCCAGCCATATTCCCGGCATTAGCCAATTGCATACTGGCGTCAATCTGTCCGATCAGCGTGTCGAAGCCCGCGCGAAAGTCCTGCATTTTCGGGCTGTTGGCAGGCTGACCTTTCAGCTTGTCCGGCGTTTGTTTTTTGCCATCTTCAGCCGCACCACGCATCTCAGTGAGCGCTTGCTTAAACTCGGCGACATTATCAGTTTGGGTCACAGTAAAGTATGAACTTTGCAACATCGCCATATCGTCGGCCAGGTCAGCCAACGCCGGGAGACTGGAGCACAACAAAGACGTCGTCAATATGGCAAGTAAAGTCTTACGCATTGCTCAATTCCTTATTTTCAGTTCAAAAAATACCGCCAAAGGGGTGACCGGATGGCCTCTCCCTATTGGATCTGAAGCGGGTGCAGCCCAAAATACCCGGCCTTTTTGTCCTGCACCCTGAATTATTTTGGCTATAAATTATTGTCCGGCGATTTTCATTTCCGGGATCAGGACCGAACCACACTGAATATTGCTGCGGGTTTCAATATCACTCCCCACGGTGACGATATTACGCCACATCTCTTTCAGGTTGCCCGCAATGGTGATTTCACTGACCGGATACTGAATTTCTCCATTTTCTACCCAAAAACCGGCAGCGCCGCGCGAGTAGTCGCCAGTGATACCGCTAACGCCCTGTCCCATCAACTCGGTGACCACCAGACCCGTCCCCATCCTCTTTAGCAACTGGTCAAAACTGTCCCCCTGGCCGGCAATACGCCAGTTATGGATACCGCCTGCGTGGCCCGTGCTTTTTAGTCCCAGTTTACGGGCCGAATAGCTGGTCAACAGCCAATTTTGCAGTACGCCATCTTTAATGATGTCACGCGCTTCAGTACGCACCCCCTCACTGTCGAACGGTGCAGAAGCCAACCCTTTCAGCAAATGAGGCTGTTCGCGGATCGTCAACCATGCCGGCAAAATTTGCTGGCCCAGTGAATCCAGCAGGAAGGTGGACTTACGGTAGACACTCCCCCCACTGATGGCGCCCACCAGATGACCAAACAGACCGGTCGCCACTTCCGCTACAAATATCACCGGTGCTTTCATGGTGGAAAGCTTACGCGGCGACAAACGCGCCAGTGTGCGACGCGCACACTCTTGCCCCACCCACTCAGGCGACTTCAGGTCAGCGAACTCACGGCCAATGGTGTAAGCGTAGTCGCGTTCCATATCGCCCTTCGCTTCTGCAATCACGCTGCTGGAGAGCGAGTGACGACTGGAAGAGTAGCTCTGGATCATCCCGTGGCTGTTACCAAATACTTTGATGCCGACATGACTGTTAAAGCTGCCGCCTTCAGTATTGGTAATGCGCGGATCGGTTTTCAGTGCCGCCTGCTCGGCCCGCGCGGCCAGATCAATCGCCCTGTCCGGATCAAGATCCATGGGATGGAAAAGATCCAAATCCGGCGCGTCAAACGCCAACAGATCACGATCCGCCACGCCTGCGCAAGGATCAGGCGAGGTATAACGGGCAATATCGATCGCCGCCTGTACCGTACGCCTGATGGCATCCGGGCTGAGATCGGTTGAAGACGCGCTGCCTTTACGCTGCTGATGGTAAACAGTGATGCCTAAAGCGCCATCGCTATTGAATTCGACGTTTTCCACTTCGCCGTAACGGGTACTGACGCTGATGCCAGTGGTTCTGGTCACCGCGACCTCCGCACCATCGGTACTGGTTTTTGCCAGTTCGAGTGCTGTTGCCACCGCCTGTTCAAGAGTTTTACGCTGTTCTGCAACTTGGGAGAGTAATTTCATCGACCTACCATATAATTAACAGAGGGTTTCTCTGGCTGGCGTCAGATAGCCAGATTTCCGGACTCTTTCGTGATTAAGATGTATTTGAGTCTAACAGACTCAGAGAACAATTTCGCAGTAGCCGTATAACCTGATAGCATTAGCCTCTTTTTTAGGGAGCCTTCCATTCATGACCAAACAGCCCGACGACTGGCTCGATGATGAACCAGATAACGAAGACGACGATGACGAGATTATCTGGGTCAGTAAGAGTGAAATTAAACGTGACGCCGAAGAGCTGAAACGTCTGGGAGCCGAGTTAGTGGATCTGAGTAAAAATTCACTGGATAAGATCCCTCTGGACGAAGAACTGCGCGACGCCATTGAGCTGGCGCAGAAGATCAAGAAGGAAGGTCGGCGTCGTCAGCTCCAGTTGATCGGCAAATTATTGCGTTCCCGTGAAGAAGATCCGATCCGCCAGGCGCTGGATAAACTGAAAAATCGTCACAACCAGCAGGTGGCGCTGTTTCATAAGCTGGAAATGCTGCGCGATCGTCTGGTCGCTGAAGGTGATGACGCTATGTCGGAGGTATTGGATCTGTATCCAAACGCTGACCGCCAGCAATTGCGTCAATTGATTCGCAACGCGCAGAAAGAGAAAGAAGCCAGCAAGCCACCGAAAGCCTACCGCCAAATCTTCCAGTATCTGCGTGAGCTGGCTGGAGCCTGAGAATGGCAAAGAGGGGATGCATGAGCACCTGCCTCTACAGATGTTGAGCATCAGGGGCGGAATACATTCTGCCCCTGGGCCTCAGGCAAACATCAATCAACAGCCTTCAATTGCGTCAGCCGATCCAGCAGTTTCTGATGAATCCCGCCAAAACTACCGTTGCTCATCACCAGTATGTTATCGCCAGTCTGGGCGGTTTTGGCGATCATCTCCACCAGCGCATCGACGTCAGCACTCCAGTGAGCGGGTTGCACACAAGCATCCGCCACTTCTGAGACCTGCCATGGAATATGGTGCGGCTGGAACAGGAAAACTTCATCGGCGCGGCCCAATGCCGGTGCCAGATCCTCTTTGCTGACCCCCATTTTCATGGTATTTGAGCGCGGCTCCAGTACCGCCAGAATGCGTGCGGTCCCACCCACTTTGCTACGCAACGCGGTCATGGTCGCCAGAATCGCGGTAGGATGATGCGCAAAATCGTCATAAACCTTCACGCCATTGGCTTCACCACGCAGTTCAAGACGGCGACGAGCGTTGATAAAGTCGTTCAATGCACGACCCGCCTCTTCCGGCTTCACACCGACATGCCGTGCCGCCGCAATCGCCATCATGCCGTTATGCATATTATGCTCGCCCACCAATGCCCAATCCACTTCAGCCACCTTCATGCCATCCAACCAGGCTTCCCAATGCGAGGCATCCGGCGTCAGTTTCTTCGCCTGCCAGTGTCCGCCATCGCCGATGCTCTCCTGTTCGCTCCAGCATCCCATTGACAGCACCTGTTTCAGGTTAATGTCATGTTCCGGCACGAGGATCTTGCCGCTTCCCGGCACGATACGCACCAGGTGGTGGAACTGACGCTGAATAGCCCGTAGATCGTCAAAAATATCGGCATGATCAAACTCAAGGTTATTAAGGATCAGCGTACGCGGACAGTAATGCACAAATTTTGAGCGCTTATCGAAAAAGGCACTGTCATACTCATCAGCTTCAATAACAAAAAATGCGCTTTTTCCTAAAGTGGCCGAGACCTCAAAATTTCCTGGCACACCACCAATCACAAAGCCCGGTTCAAGGCCGCAAGCCTGTAAAATCCATGCAACCATACCGGCGGTCGTGGTTTTTCCGTGGGTTCCCGCAACAGCGACCACCCAGCGGTCTTTTAGCACAAAATCATGCAACCATTGTGGGCCAGAGAGGTAAGGGATATTACGTTCAAGTACCGCTTCAACACAGGCATTCCCACGGGTCATCGCGTTACCGATGATGACCAGGTCGGGAGCAGGGTTGAGCTGTGAAGCATCATAACCCTGAATTAAATCAATGCCCTGCTTTTCTAAAAGCGTGCTCATTGGCGGATAAACATTGGCATCGGCGCCTGTCACTTCATGCCCCAGGGCGCGAGCCAGCATCGCCAGCCCGCCCATGAAAGTACCGCAAATACCGAGGATATGAATACGCATAAAAGATCCGTTTTCTGGAATGTTCGGCGCACAGTGTACCGTCACCTTCGTGCGGAAGAAACGGATTTACCCTATGTTCTTTACCTGGCATTCGGCTAAACTGCGTACGAATACGTTGGCAGTTTGTTAATCAAGCTGCTGTGAAACCGCTGATTCAGGGAATGTGTTATGAAAACGTTAGGCGAATTCATCGTCGAGAAGCAACATGACTTTCCACACGCCACCGGTGAGCTGACAGCATTAATTTCAGCTATCAAGCTGGGCGCGAAAATTATTCATCGCGATATTAACAAGGCTGGTCTGGTCGATATTCTGGGCACCAGCGGCGTTGAAAACATCCAGGGCGAACAGCAGATGAAACTCGATCTGTTTGCCAATGAAAAACTCAAAGCCGCACTGAAGGCACGAGGGATCGTGGCAGGGATCGCCTCTGAAGAAGAAGACGAGTTCGTCATCTTCGAAGGCGTTGAAAACGGCAAGTACGTGGTACTGATGGATCCGCTGGATGGTTCCTCCAACATTGACGTCAACGTCTCTGTCGGCACCATCTTCTCGATCTACCGCCGCATCACCCCACCAGGTACGCCGGTAACGGAAGAGGATTTTCTGCAACCTGGCAACCAGCAAGTGGCGGCAGGCTATGTGGTTTATGGCTCGTCCACCATGTTGGTCTACACCACGGGTTGTGGCGTCCACGCCTTTACCTACGATCCATCACTGGGCGTTTTCTGTCTCAGCGCGGAAAAAATGGAGTTCCCTGAAAAGGGTTACACCTACTCCATCAATGAAGGAAACTACATCCGTTTCCCTCAGGGAGTGAAAAAATACCTGAAGTTCTGTCAGGAAGAAGATCAGGCCAGCCACCGCCCTTATACCTCGCGATATATTGGCTCTCTGGTCGCTGACTTCCACCGCAACCTGCTGAAGGGCGGGATTTACCTGTACCCAAGCACTGCCAGCCACCCGCAAGGTAAACTGCGCCTCCTGTATGAGTGCAACCCGATGGCGTTTCTCGCCGAGCAGGCGGGTGGTAAAGCCAGTGATGGTAAAAACCGTATTCTCGACCTGATACCGGAAACACTGCACCAGCGATCACCGTTCTTCGTCGGCAACACCGATATGGTGAATGACACGGAACGCTTCCTGCGTGAATTTCCAGATGCCTAATCCGGCAGTGCAGTATAGCGCTGGGGAACACCGGCGCTGTCAACCACTGTCGTGGGAAGTCGTGGTCGTTCAACACCCTACGGGAGCATTCCTAAAGGCCAAAAAGGGGGGATACTTTCAGCATCAGTTGGCTATAATGGGCGTCACGTGATTAAGACTGATATGTAAGGAATTAACCCATGAGTTTGAACCAGGTTCCAGCGGGTAAAGATCTGCCAGAAGATATTTACGTTGTTATTGAGATCCCGGCCAATGCTGATCCAATCAAATATGAAGTCGACAAAGCTTCTGGCGCGCTGTTCGTTGACCGCTTTATGTCTACCGCGATGTTCTACCCGTGCAACTACGGTTACATCAACCACACCTTGTCGTTGGACGGCGACCCGGTAGACGTTCTGGTCCCTACCCCTTATCCACTGCAACCTGGCTCCGTTATCCGTTGTCGTCCGGTTGGCGTGCTCAAAATGACCGACGAATCGGGTGAAGACGCCAAACTGGTTGCGGTTCCGCACACCAAGCTGAGCAAAGAGTACGATCACATCAAAGATGTGAACGATCTGCCAGAACTGTTGCGGGCGCAAATTACCCACTTTTTCGAACAGTACAAGGCTCTGGAAAAAGGCAAATGGGTGAAAGTGGAAGGCTGGGATAACGCTGAAGCCGCTAAAGCTGAAATCGTGGCCTCTTTTGAACGTGCTGCGAAGAAATAATTTTTCTCCCGCATGAAAAAAACACCGCTCAATGAGCGGTGTTTTTATTTGCAAAGCACCTCAGGTGGGCGCCTGTTCATCACGGCGAACCCAGTCACCGCTAAGGATCTGCTCTTTCCCCTTGACTGAACGCTGGTACACGTAAAGCCAGGCGCTACCATAGGGGGTCGGCACCAGTTCGCGCTTATATTCCCCGCCTTTCGTTCTGAGTGCGTCAAGCTCGCCCAGTGTGGAGACATCAATCCGGTATACCTCGCAATATACCTGCCCATTACCCGCTACCACGCCGGGATAATGGCCCAGGCTATACAACTCGAAGCCATCGATCTGATAATCCCCCAGCCACTGACCATTGGTCATCCAGTGGCTGTTGCCTTGCTTACGCCGTAAACTGCCATAGACAATTATTCGCATTGCTAAAACTCAAACTGATAGAGCACATCAAGGGCCTGGTCTATGCCAGATACCGCTTCCAAATAGAGTTTGGGCATCAGACGATAACGTAAGGTCAGGGTCGCCAATGAATCAAATATGCCAACACCATATTTTACCTGTAACCCCGGCAACACATAACCGCTGACCTGAACCTGCTGACTGTCACCAACACCCGTGGTATCCAGTGCGAGATTACTGACGCCAAAAGTCTCCCCGATTTTACCCACAACCTGCCCACTTTGCGCAAGCCCCAATCCAAGCAACGCTGAGGTTAATGCGGCACTATCGCTCCCGGAGGCGTCCAGCCCCTGTCCACGCAACAAATAAGACAATGCTTCCTGCTGTGACATGCTCGGGTCTGAGAAGACTTCCGCCTTCGGTTCATCCGCCAGTCCGGTCACCCGGATCCCGGCAGTAACATCATCCTCAGTGGCATCCGGATTACGGATCGCCTCAATATTGAGATAAGGTTGATCCGCCGGTCCGGCAAACTGCAGCTCGCCTTTACGCACAATCAGATCCTGCCCATAAGCATGGAAGCGACCGGAAGGGATATTGATTTGCCCGTTGAGGCCCAGCCCCCTTTTATCCTGTACCAGCTTCAGATCGCCATTCAGTTGCGCCTTCAGGCCAAACGCGCTGATCCGTACGTCATCCCCGACATGAATGACCAGGTTGCTGTTGATCGGGATGGAGGTACTCTGCGTGGCGATCGGTTTCAGGTTCTCATCCAACAGCACTTCGTCAGGAGAAACGCCGACCGCGCTCTGCGGCACTTCCTGCACGGTGATGCGCGCCCAGGGGATATCCACCCGACCATTAAGATTGAACAGTTGCGGCGTGGCGGCAAACACCAGATCCGGTGAAACATCCATCCGCACCATCGGCGGTACCGTCACGCGAACCCGGTCGCCTTTAGCGGCAATACGCGCCCGCCAGGCATCCAGCTTGCTCCAGTCCGCATCGCCGTTCAACGCGATCTGCCCGTGAGACGTCTGTAGCAGCCCTTCCAGCGTCGAATTCATACCGTTAAAAGCCATGTTGAGGTTGGCCGAGGTGAGATCGAATGGCATAAAGCTGCCTTTCACATTAACATTTTTCAGCCCCAGCTGACCGAACACCTGCGGCGTTTGCAAACTACCGCCCAGCCTCAGGTTACTGTTCAGCATCCCGGCGACTTTTTCACTTTGCATCAACGCCGGGTTGAGCATCGCCAGATCCACCCCGGTGATGTTGACATTGCCGGAAAGTGTACGCCTGGCCTGTGGGTCGGCAATCTGCACGTTACCATCCAATTGACCATTCTTCGCGATGCGGATCAGCCAGTCGAGCTGCGCCTTGCCATTACGCATCGCCGCATTCAGGTTCAGCGTATCGAACGCTATCGGCAGGATGTTGCCCTGAATGTCCTGTTCAACCTTCACGCCGTTACCTTTCAGCGATACACGCCCCTGGGGCAAAGCACCATCAGCCGTCCAACTGACATTCGCCTCCCCACTAAACACCCCGCTGAGTTTGGTTTCATCGCCGAGGAATGGCTGCACCATGGACAGATCGAAACGATTAAGCACCACTTTCGCCTCACCGGAGGCGCCCGCTTCAATGGTCTGCGGCACACACAACTCGGCATGCGGGTTCAGCCAGCAGTGTGCGCCAATGGAAACGGTCTGCCTGCTGTTGAGATAATCCAGCGCAATAGCCCGTGTTAAACGCCATTCCCCGACCGGTGTATCAAAACGGGTATTATTCAAGGTGCCCTGCCAGCGTTGCGCCTGACGATCAAAACTACCGTTAAGCTGCAATTGACCAGAGACCGGCTTACCCTCCACGGTCAGTTTCAACTGGTGCTGTCTTTCGCTGCCGCTGGCATCCAGCTTCAGTTGGGAAATATCCAGCGCGTCCTGTTTCAGTCGTTCAACCCGCAGCGCCAGTTTGCCCTGGATCTGCGGGTCAGAACGGATATCGCCCTGCAGGGCAACATGACCAATGCTCATCGCCTGCCAGCGCAACCCCGTTGCCGCCAGGTCAACCAACAGTTGCGGCGTCCGCTGCTCACCTCGCGCTTTGAGAGTCCCTTTCACCACACCGCCCAGACCTGGCAACGCATTATCCAGATAGCGGGCATCAATGTTAGCGTCCAGATTCAGCTTATCGCCCAGCGAACCTTTCAGATCGACATGGTTACGGCCCAGCACCAGCCTGATAGCGGGAATATCCCACTGGTTATAGCTGTTACCGTAAAGGGAACCATCGGCGCTCACCGCATTCTGCTTCACATTACCACGCAGCTTCAGCTCCGGAACGCGCACTTGCCAGCTACCACCATACAGGCTACCACGCGTGGTAATTTTACCCTCCAGCTTCGCTGGCCAGTCAGGATACTGTCGCGCGGTGTTGATGCCTGACAACGTCAGTTCACTGCGCCAACTGATCGCTTTACTCCAGTCCACCACGGCCGTCAGGTCGGTCTGACCTTCCAGCGCAGTGAGGCGCAGTTTATCCAGAGAGAACTGTTCAACGTTGCCTTTTCCATCCAGCGTTAACGTAGCCGGAGGGATCGCTTGCCCTTTCAGCGCGGTTTTCAGTGACATGACATAATCTGTCGCCTTGCCTTTAACGCTGAAATTGAGGTTATCCACCTGGTATTGCATGGCACCAGTCAACGGCCAGCGCAACTGTGGGCTCTGCAAGGTTACCGACAGCGGCAGCCCGGCGTCAGACAGGCGGGTTTGCGCATTCAGTTGTACCTGTACCGGACCAGAGAGGTTAACCGCCATATTCAGTTGTTCGCGCAGACCGCCATCCACGGTCAATTTGATTTTCTCACCCTTGATCGGGTCAATATTCACCGCACTGTACAGCGTGAAGCTCACTGGCCAGTGGTCCGCCAGTGTCGCCTGCCCCTGAGCATTCAATTGTCCCTGAGGTGAGTCCACCGTCAGTGTTTGCAGATGCAACAGACGATCCTGTGTTTTAGCCTTCAGCACCAGACGGGTCACCGCAATGTCGGTATCGCCGGTAATGTGCAGTTGCTCACCGAGGATCTGCTGGATATCCACATCCAGCGGCAGTTTGACATCCGGCAAGTCAGGCAACAGAGGCTTAGCGAACATTGCTTTCAGCATGTCGCCCAACGGCTGTTGATCCGGTTTTGGCGGTGGCGTGGGTTCACTGGTCACCTTAGCCACTTTCGGCAACGCAATGAGCAGCCCCTGAATGTGCGTCGGCGTCAGAGTCAACGCGCGCTGCCGCCAGTCGATGCCGGAGGTGAAATCCGCCAATGAAATCGCCGTGTCATCCACCTTCACATTGATATTATGCAAGGCCAGATTACGCAAGGTGATGGGATAAGGCGTACTCAGGTCGCCAGAAGATGACCCATCTTCCGCCGGGGCGGGCGCAGCAGGCGCCATTTTTTGGCTGTCCACCACCACGTTGACATCCTTCAACGACAGATCGTTCACGCAGAATGCGCTGTTTTTCAGGCAGCTCAGTTGCAGCGCCAGATGGAACTCGCCGACATTAACCGTGAGACCCGGCATTTCATACTGCACACCGCTAAGCCGAAGATTACGCCAGCCGCCATCGACCTGTTTGATCGCCAATCCCGGAACCCAACGCGTCGCGCCATTCAGTACCAGATGCAAACCGGGCGTGGTGGCGATTAAACAGACCAGGCCGCCCAACAGCAACAGCAGGAAAATCACTATGCCAATCAGGACCTTCTTCCAACGACTCATAGTTCAGGCCCCAATCCGATATAAAACTGTATGTTCCGGTGTTGATCATCGCCAATCGGGCGAGCAATATCCAGTTTGATCGGCCCGACCGGTGACTGCCAGCGCACGCCAAAACCGGCACCGGTTTTAAAATCGCTCTGTCTGATATCGTTCACCGCTTCTCCTGAATCGATAAACATCGCACTCCACCACCGCCCCGAGATGTTGTACTGATACTCTAACGAACCGGTGACCAGCCTGGAGGCCCCGGTCAGCTTGCCGTCGTCATCCCGTGGGGAGACGCCCTGGTATTTGTAGCCGCGAATGCTGCGATCGCCCCCGGCGAAAAAACGCAGACTCGGCGGAACACGGTCAAAATCACTGGTTTCAATCCAGCCCAGGTTGCCGCGCACCACAAAGCGGTGCTTCTCTGCCAACGTACGTATCCAGACGTTTTGCGCCTGCATGATGACAAAATCGATATCTGACCCCCAACGGGTGTTAGAGACATCCACTGAATAACGCTGCGAATCTCCCCAGATCGGCATCAGGCCGCCACGAGAACGGGTACGGTTGATACTTACACCGGGGTAAATCAACATCGTGGTGTCGGAGACATTGGCCTGGGTAAAGTCATCAAGGCTCCAACGCAGATTAATGGCGCGCTGCCAGCCGGAAGACGACTCCCAGTAGCGCGAGCCTCCCAATGTGGCGGAGTCGGCTTTGGTATCGTTCAGATCGGTTCTTTTCAGCCCCCCTTGCAGCAGGTAGTACTGTTCAAGGGGCGCTTTTAGTAGTGGGATCTTATAATTGAAATCCAGTTGCTGCTCAGGTGCCGAAACATTGGCGCTGGTGCTAAAGCTGTGACCGTAAGAGTTAACCCACGGTCTTCTCCATGTGGCTTTCACGCGGGGACCAACGTCAGTGGAATAGCCCACTCCAGTTTCAATGGTGTTTTCCGTGCGTGGGCTGACCACACCATGCAACGGCAGAACTTTAGTTTGACGTCCCTGACTGAACTGCGGCGCGACCACAACAGAATTAAACCAACCGGTAGCAGACAGACGGCGATTCAACTCAGCCAGAGAGCGAGAATCGTAATAATCCCCCTTCTTGAACGGGATCAAATTTCGCAGATATTCTTCGCGGATCTGCGAGCCTTCAAAACTGACCTCGCCAAAGCGGTAGCGATCACCACTGTTGTAGTCAATATCCCAGAAAGCTTCCCGCCGGGGGACGGAAACCCCCAGTTGGCTTTTGGTGAAGTCAGCATCGAAATAACCTTTCCGCAGCGCCATATTGTTCAGCGAGCTTTTAAAGCTATCGTAGTCGCCATGATTCAGCACGTTGCCAATTTTATCCCGGCCTGCGCGCCGTAGTGCCAGATAATCCGCATCTTTACTGGCTCCACCACGGAAAACCACGGTTTCACCGACCAGCTTGACAGGTTCCCCCGGCGTGACTTTCGCCAGCAGAACCGGGCGCTTTCCCCCCTCAGGGGGGGGCCGTAGCTCAAAAGTGATCGTCGGTTCGTAATAGCCCAACGCTTTCAGGCCTTCTTTAATCGCCTCACGCACTCGCGCCCGGAACCGACCATCCGCAGAAACCTCATCGCTGGAAATAGTGGAAAGCCGGGCACGAACATTACTTTGTAATTCCCCAGATAAACCTGTCACCTGTAAACGCACTGTCGCGGCCTGGACGACAGGTACGACGGCGATCAGACACAACATGCAATACACATGAATTCGTGGCACGCTAACTCCTGATTTTGTGGCCGGCCCTGATTCCAAATGGGCACAACGTCTTCTGTTATTTTCTCAAAGAAACCGGGCCAGATCTGGCCAGGATTTCGCTGACTTGACGTTTTTTTACTGCTAAAGCCAAATTTTTGACATATTGTGTGCAAAGAACGGACACGATACAACATAGGATCGTTATCGGATGCGATGCTAAAGCCACAGTTTTCTCACTGTCAGATGAATCTTATGCAGTCAGGCAGCATTCCGATAACGAAATGACCCATACGCAAGCGCTGTAATTGTAAGCGATCGCCACCGCAGCTATAATCCACTACTCAGACAAGCCGCCTACTGGCTTGTTGGTATTCTGCCCCGGCTACTCAGCCGGACTGACGCAGACATTTTTGGCACGGATAGCCCAGCCTCACTGAACGGGACATGATTACGCAGATCCTTACACGCTGCCCAGGCCAAAAATGACAGGTGATTAACCCAGGGCCACGGCGTTTTTACCCAAAAGCGACTGAGTGAGCCATTTTATGGATGTTTTATGTTAGACAGTTTGCTTGTCATCTTATTGCTGATCGCGATCAGCGCATTTTTTTCACTTTCAGAAATCTCTCTGGCGGCTGCACGCAAAATCAAGCTCAAGTTACTGGCGGACGAAGGAAATATTAATGCTCAGCGCGTACTGGATATGCAGGAATCCCCGGGCATGTTTTTCACCGTGGTACAAATTGGCCTCAACGCGGTAGCTATCCTCGGCGGTATTGTAGGTGATTCCGCTTTTTCACCGATTTTTCAAGAATTATTCACCGGTAGAGTCAGCGCAGAATTGGTAGAAAAACTGAGCTTTATTTGTTCATTCACCCTGGTGACCAGTCTGTTTATTCTGTTCGCGGATCTCTTTCCGAAGCGTCTGGGGATGATCGCCCCGGAGAACGTCGCGCTGAAAACCATCAATCCAATGCGATTCTGCCTGACGATTTTCCGTCCGTTGGTCTGGTTCTTTAACGGCGGCGCCAATATCATGTTCCGCCTGTTGAAAATCCCGCTAGTACGCAAGGATGATATCACTTCCGATGATATTTATGCGGTATTTGAAGCCGGTGCATTGGCTGGCGTGCTGCGTAAACAGGAACATGAACTGATTGAAAATGTGTTCGAGCTGGAATCGCGTACCGTGCCTTCTTCCATGACCTCACGTGAGAACGTGGTGTGGTTTGATCTGCATGAAGACGAGGCCAGCCTGAAAGAAAAAATTGCCAACCACCCGCACTCCAAATTCCTGGTCTGTAACGCGGATATTGACCATATTGTTGGCTATGTCGATTCCAAAGAGCTGTTGCTGCGGGTACTGGGGCATCAGAGTATGGCGCTGAACAGTGGCGTGCAGATCCGGGCAGCGTTGATAGTCCCTGATACGCTAACGCTGTCAGAGGCATTAGAAAGTTTCAAAACCGCCGGTGAAGACTTTGCGGTGATCATGAACGAATACGCCCTGGTGGTAGGCATCATTACCCTCAACGACGTCATGACCACCTTGATGGGAGATTTGGTCGGTCAGGGTATGGAAGAGCAGATCGTCGCGCGTGACGAAAACTCATGGCTGGTAGAAGGCGGTACGCCAATTGATGACGTGATGCGCGTACTGCATATCGACGAGTTCCCGCAGTCCGACAATTACGAAACCATCGGCGGTTTTATGATGTTCATGCTGCGTAAAATCCCCAAACGTACCGATTTCGTTAAGTTCCATGGCTACAAGTTCGAGGTAGTGGATATTGACAGCTATCGTATCGATCAATTGCTGGTCACCCGTATTGATGCCCGCCCGACAACAGCGGGGACAGTACCGGCCCGGGCAGAGGAAGACGCCGAGAAAGAGCATTCTTAAGCACTGTCAGCCCCCGTCACTCACACCATGAACGGGGGTGTAACTCAGCGGTTATGGGAAGGCGTCCTGATGAGCCGCTGACGCTCCCCGAACAAACATTAGCAAAAAGGCGCGGTATCCCGCGCCTTCGTTTTATCAGTTAAATTCACTCTGTAGACGCAACACCTGGCGGTTGACTTCTGACATCACGCTATAGTGCTGTTTATCTTTAACACGCGGGGTCAGGATCTTACCCTGATCAAATTCGAATGCGCCTACATCCTTGATATATATCCTACCGCGAAACAGGGTTTTCACGTATTTGGCTACCTGAAAGGGGTTGTATCGCTGGAATATTTTCATTCTGTTTCTACTCCTGAAAAATGATACGCGCTACGCCGTGTCCAAGCTCGGTACGGATCTTTGCAGCGCAAAGTGCATTTACTATAAACCAATATCGAATTCACAACGTCTGGAATTGAATTTTTTTACTGTTTTTACAGATCATGACAGTACGCTCTATCAGCTTAAGATGGTTTAACAGTATAAACCTTCATGATTTAAAAAATTGTGCCGTTTGTTGCAAATGTGTTACCCGTGAAGCAACAGTGAGATCATCAGTGATAATGATGACAGGAATATGACCAACCGGTCCTTTACCGTTTGAAGGAGGCGACAAGCCGGGCGTGCATTTTTTATCCTGTTACCACCGCTGACTACCGCTACACATAAGTTTGTGGCGGACTGCGGGTTCCAACCGTGGAAATCGATGGCAGGGGGAACGACTTTGACAACAGGAACAGAACGGGAGCAATAGGCAGGGACTGCAACAGGCAGGCGACATCGCTATTCATACCTCAGCGTAATGATGCCGCCTTTACCGACGAAGTGAACCGGATGTCAGAAAGACGAATGTATTCGCCTACAAGGGGTGGTCAGAAAATGGAAACGCGAAAACCAGGATTAAGGAAAGATTCGCGTGGCGCATAGTCCAGCGTCTTTCCCTGCCAGTCATGAACATGTGCGCCTGCCGCAATGGCCACCGCATGGCCCGCGCCCGTATCCCAAATATTGGTCGGTCCAAAACGTGGATAAAGCTGCGCTTTGCCCTCCGCGACCAGGCAGAACTTCAGTGAGGAGCCAATTGCTGTAGTCTGGTGCTCACCCAGTTGGCTGAGATAATCCTCCAGCTCGCTATCCGCATGCGAACGGCTGACGACCACTAACGGAGGTCGGGCCTCGCGCACTCGAATTAGTTCTTTATGCCCGCCCTCTTCTTTCCAGGCTTTACCATCCGCAGCGGAATACATCACACCCAGCACCGGGGCATATACCACCCCCAGCACCGGCTTGCCATTGTCGATCAACGCAATGTTAACGGTGAACTCGCCGTTACGCTTGATAAACTCTTTGGTGCCATCCAGCGGGTCAACTAACCAGTAACGTCGCCAGTGCCGACGGACCTCCCAGGCTGGCGGATCTTCTTCCGACAACACCGGGATATCTGGATCAAGTGCAGACAGCCCCTGCACAATCACCTTGTGCGCGGCAATATCCGCCGCGGTCACGGGTGAATCATCTGCTTTATGCGAGACATCAAGCGGTGCCTGTCCATCATACACTTTCATGATGGCATCGCCCGCTTCCCGTGCCAGCTGGCAAATTTTATCTAGCATTTTTCACCTCTTGATTCGCATTTTTATCCGGATACCGCCGTTCAGGCAAGCGGGCTTAGCCAGTTGGTTCCGCCCGGCAAAAACCATTATTGGTAATAGTAGCTGATCGCGACAAGTCTTCCTCAAACAGGCAGCCTGATGTTTCAGAGTAAAAACTAACAGTTAACCTTAATTATCAATAGCATAATACATTCCCTGGCTCCAAGTCTGCTTTTTTTGACACGCTATCGCTGAATAGTACGCATGGCGGACTGGCTGAACCTCCGAAAGTCGTTATAAGTGGTGAATGTTTGTATCAGATCACATATATGTGAGACATAAGGTAACAGCCTCATCAATATCTGAGATGTTATGGATCTTTGGCTGCTGATTTTATGGAGAAAATGATGATTAAGCCTTTTGTAACACTGACAGCTCTGCTGATCGGTCCCGCGTTGCACGCCGCTACCGTTGATTTCCGTTTGCTGGAAACCAGCGATCTGCACAGTAATATGATGGACTTTGACTATTACAAAGATACCCCGGTCGAGAAATTCGGTCTGGTGCGTACTGCCACCCTGATTGCAGCCGCCCGTAAAGAAGCCAGCAACAGCGTATTAGTGGATAACGGTGATATTATTCAGGGTAGTCCATTAGGCGATTACATCGCGGCAAAAGGCCTTCAGCACGGCGAGGTGCATCCGGTCTACAAAGCGATGAATACGCTGGATTATACCGTGGGTAACCTCGGTAATCATGAATTCAACTACGGGCTGGACTATCTGCATAAAGCCATCAATGGCGCTCGTTTCCCCTACATCAATGCCAATATCATCGACCGTAAAACAGGCCGACCAATGTTTACGCCTTACCTGATTAAAGCCATCCAGGTCACTGACCGTGAAGGGAAAATACATCGCTTAAACGTTGGCTATATCGGTTTCGTTCCCCCACAGATTATGCTATGGGATAAAAAGAACCTCAGCGGAAAAATCACCGTTGATGACATCACCGCAACCGCCCGTAAATGGGTACCGGAAATGCGCAAACAGGGTGCCGATCTGGTCGTTGCCATTCCGCACTCCGGCCTGTCAGGCGATCCTTATCGCGCAATGGCCGAGAACTCGGTGTATTACCTCAGCCAGGTTCCCGGTATTGATGCCATTCTCTTTGGTCACGCTCATGCGGTTTTCCCCAGTAATGATTTTTCCGCCATCAACGGCGCTGATATCGCCAAAGGGACGCTGAATGGCATTCCTGCAGTGATGCCCGGCATGTGGGGCGACCATCTCGGCGTGGTCGATCTGGTGCTGAATAATGATAGCGGTCGCTGGCAAGTCAGCCGTGCGAAAGCTGAAGCCCGCCCGATTTATGACACGGCGACAAAAAAATCACGCGCGGCTGAAGATCCCGCGCTGATGAAAGTGCTAAAAGACGATCACCTGGCCACCCGTGAATTTGTCAGTCAACCGATCGGTAAATCAGCCGATGTTATGTACAGCTACCTGTCGCTGGTACAGGACGACCCTACCGTACAGATCGTCAATAATGCGCAACGTGATTATGTCGAGCGCTTTATCCAGGGTGACCCGGATCTGGCCAATCTGCCAGTGCTGTCTGCCGCTGCACCTTTCAAAGCCGGGGGACGCAAAAACGATCCGGCCAGCTATGTCGAAGTGGAAAAAGGGCCACTCACGTTTCGTAATGCTGCGGATTTATACCTTTACCCCAACACGCTGGTGGCGATGAAAGTGACGGGCAGAGAGGTAAAGGAATGGCTGGAGTGCTCGGCCGGACAATTCAACCAGATAGACCCGACCAGCAGCAAACCGCAGGCGCTGATTAACTGGAACTTCCGCACCTATAACTTTGATGTCATTGACGGGGTGCAATACCGTATTGATGTGACCCAACCCGCACGCTACGACACTGAATGCCAGTTGATTAATGATCAAGCCTCACGGATCCGCGAGCTGACCTTTAAAGGAAAACCGCTGGATCCTGATGCCACTTTCCTGGTCGCCACCAACAACTACCGCGCTTATGGCGGGAAATTTGCTGGCACAGGAGACAGCCATGTGGCCTTCGCTGCGCCAGATGAGAACCGCTCCATCGTTGCCGCTTATATTGCCGCGCAGACTAAAATACATGGCGAGGTAAAACCGCAACGTGATAATAACTGGATGCTGGCACCAATAGACAGCAAGACACCACTGGATATCCGCTTTGAAACCGCCCCCAGTGCGAAAGCGGCTGCATTTATCCAACAGTACGCCAGTTATCCTGTGCATAAAGTGGGGACTGATGAGACCGGATTCGCCATTTATCACATCAAGCTGACCCCGTGAGAGAGGAAGACGCTGTCTTTAATTGACTCAATAAAAAAGTCAGCCAGAAATAACGGGTTGGCTTTTTTATAAACGCAGGAAAATGCAGTCGGCATATCGGCAATGATCTGCCAATACCCGTCTGAATGCAGGAAAAGGCATTTCCGAAGTCTGATGAAATTCCCGAAGCAATCCCTGATGTGATGATTACGTCTGAACTGGCGAAATCAATCGTCAGACGAAAGATCCATACTGAAAATGCACGCACCATAAACCAGCCCCTTGAACATAAATTCGCAAAGCTGGTTTTAATCAAAATGAGCCTGTTGTGTAGTTAAGAAACCAAAAGAGAATTATATTCTTTACTCTTTACCTGATAAATAAAATAACAGGCTTATTTTTCTTATGAAAGCAACGATGCAACACCATCAATTATGCCAGAAATACCACTCTGGATATTAGAGGCTCCTTTAATCAGATTGCCCTGAAAAAACACCTGACTCAGTCCCAGACCAATAGTGGCAGTAGCATCAGAGAAATTGGTAGTCGTGCCAAAAATAGAGGACAGCGCAGTATCGGCAAGACCACCGATAGCGCTGCCAATACCAGAGTAAATGCCATTAATGATACTGCCAGAGGTGATATCAGTAATGATACCAGCACCTGACACTGAAGAAACTTCCGTCATATTTAATTCACGCATAGTATTTTCCTTAATAATTAATAAATATTCGCCAGAGATTTTTCTTTGCGAGATAGAACTTATTCGAAAAAACAATGAGAGTCAACCCATTGAAAGACGGGATGTGAGGAAACTTAAAATTATAAAAAAGAAAAAATTAATAATAAGAATTATATGACAAAAATAAGCTATTTAAATCAATAAAAAACAATAGTTGTAATTTAAAAAGCAGAAAAAAACATCCGTGTTACCAATAAAAAAATAGCGATGATATATATCCGGTTATTATTTATATCCTAATATCAGCCCATATCAATACAATGGGCTGACATTATCCGTTTTTACAGAATATCCAACAACTCAACTTCAAAGATCAATGTGCTGAACGGTGGGATAGAAGCGCCCGCGCCACGCTCACCGTAAGCAAGATTCTGAGGGATCACCAGTTCCCATTTCGATCCCACCGGCATCAGCGTCAACGCCTCAATCCAACCAGGGATAACCCCGCTGACCGGGAACTCCGCTGGTTGACCACGCTGTACGGAACTGTCAAACACGGTGCCATCGATCAGCTTGCCCGTGTAATGAACACGTACGCGATCCTGACGAGATGGAATGGTGCCATCACCTTGAGAAATCACGCTGAACTGCAGACCTGATTCAGTACAACTCACGCCTTCACGCTTGCGGTTCTCTTCCAGGTATTTCTGACCGTCAGCAGCCATTTCCTGCTGGCGCTCACGACGGACTGCATCAGCACGCTCATGAACTTCACGCAGCGCACGGTGTACCACATCAACAGGTACTGCCGGGGCATTCCCTTCCAGCGCATCGCGCAGGCCCTCCAGCAATGCTTCTGGCTGCAACCCTTGCAACCCAGACTCCAGCAATTGCTGGCCAACCTGTAAACCGATACCGTAACTTGCTTGCGCTTCCACGCTGTCAAAAGAAGGGGATGTCATGGTTTTTCCTTTCATCATTAATAAAACCGAAGACGGAGCATAACAGTGCAGGCTGCGGGCGTAAAATGCCATCTTCTTTAGGTGACTTTTCGCCAGCAAAAGGGAACAATAGCTTATTCTATTGACGCAATAAACTCTGCACGGACAATGCGTTATCAGCTATATTGTAGTCAAAGTCAGAATGGGCCATCTTGCCCACAGGCGATGGAAAAGCCAACCGCTTTCACTAAACGGTTCGTTATAACGGTTAGCTAAAAGCTCACTATTCGCGCGAGGTTCGCGTCAGGAGGAGGAGGACACTATGCCCAAAGCGCCTTCAGCAGCACGAGTACCGCAATTGCTCAGCCAAATCTGGCATCTGCCAGATACCGTGCACTGGATGGATCCTCTTCCCCCTTTCCATCGTCGCGGCATCATTCTCGCTATCGTCATAATCCTGATGGCCTTTCTCTGGCCGTCTTCGATGTCTCAACAGACCTCAACATCAATACCGACCAGCAATCCAGCAGGAGCCAACATTCCCATCCAGGCCGAACTCAATAATCAGCAATCGGTTACTGCGCCGGCAAGGCAGTCCGTTCAGCCCCATGGGCCGGTGGATTCAGCAGGGCAATGGCGCGGCTATCAAATCGCTTCTGGCCAGACGCTGGCGCAGCTGTTTCGTGATAATAACCTGCCGGTCAATGATGTCTTTGCAATGGCTCAGGTAGAAGGAGATGACAAGCCTCTCAGTCATCTGCAAACCGGACAGGCAGTAAAAATCCGGCAAAATGCTCAGGGAGTCGTGACGGGGCTCACCATCGACAGTGACAACGGACAAGTGTTGTTTACCCGCCAGCCGGACGGCTCTTTTCTGCGAGTCCACCAGGCAAATCTGCCTTACGGCACACCATTGCTTGATGACAAAGGTAAATAATCCCCTGCCGAGGAAAAAAAGGTGTAACAAAAACGCCAGCACAAGGCTGGCGTTTGTTTTACTCGTCACTAAAACGATTAGGCTTCAGGAACGATGCTGACGATCAGTTTAGCGAAGACTTCGCTGTGAACCTGGAAGCTCACTTCATGCTCGCCAGTAGTGCGCAGAACACCGTTTGGCAAACGAACTTCGCTTTTCGCCACTTCAACACCCGCCGCGTTAACAGCGTCAGCGATATCGCGAGTCCCGATAGAACCAAACAGTTTACCTTCGTCGCCTGCTTTAGACACGATGGTCACGGTACCCAGCGCATTGATTTTCTCAGCACGCGCATTAGCCGCAGACAGAACGTCAGCCAGTTTGGCTTCCAGCTCTGCACGACGTGCTTCGAAGAATTCAACGTTTTTCTTGGTAGCAGGAACAGCTTTACCCTGTGGAACCAGGAAGTTACGAGCGTAGCCCGCTTTAACGTTAACCTGATCACCCAGGCTGCCCAGGTTTGCTACTTTATCAAGCAGAATAACTTGCATTACCTTATCCTCTTAAAGTCGTTATATAGACAGCGGCCGATTACTGATGACGATCAGTATATGGCAGCAGGGACAGGTAGCGAGCGCGCTTGATGCTGCGAGCCAGCTGACGCTGGTATTTTGCCCGAGTACCGGTAATACGGCTCGGAACAATTTTACCGCTTTCGGTAATGTAGTTTTTCAACGTTGCGATATCTTTGTAATCAATCTCAACAACGCCTTCCGCGGTGAAACGGCAGAACTTGCGACGACGGAAATAACGTGCCATTAGGCTAGTCTCCAGAATCTATCAATTCAATCTGCTCGGCATGCAATACCATTTTATTCAGTCCATTGCGCCCTTGATGGCTGCTAATAAATCCTGAAACAGTAAGAATCATACCGACCGTTATACTTTGAGTAATGGCCTGATGGGCTTTGCCGCTGATAATTACCGGCATCCGACACCAGGCTTGCCGGGAAAAACCGGCTTCCACCTGTTCTGAACGGTGTTCAAGCACCAACTGACAGTGTGGAATACCTGACGGGCTCACTTTATGCATCGGCGTCTTACACACAGTGCCAGACAACGTCAGCCAATTAGCCGTCACGGTCAATTACTCTTCAGAATCCCCAACATCTACATCATCAGAGGTTTCGCCAGAAAAATCTTCACGACGATCACGTCGCTCGTCTTTCGCTTTAACCATCGGAGATGCTTCAGTTACCGCGTGCTTAACACGCATAACCATGCTGCGGATAACGGCGTCGTTGAAGCGGAAGTTTGTTTCCAGCTCATCGATCGCTTCCTGCGGAGCTTCAACGTTCAGCAGAACGTAGTGAGCTTTGTGCAGTTTGTTGATCGGGTAAGCTAACTGACGGCGGCCCCAGTCTTCCAGGCGGTGGATCGTACCGTTTGCACCAGTGATGGTGGCAGTGTAACGCTCGATCATGCCAGGAACCTGTTCGCTTTGGTCAGGATGAACCATAAATACGATTTCGTAATGACGCATCGAATTTGCTCCTTACGGATTATTCAGCCTCCTGTCAGGGTCAGCCGCGGCCCATGGAAGCAAGGAACGTGTATGTTTGTACGGCTGAAAAAATTGACGCGTAATCATACTGGCGACGGCGGGATAACTCAAGTCAAAGTCGCGGTGCGCGGCACATTATTTGCCCGTTCCGGCAACATTCAACGAAGCCTGGCGCGCAACGTGCAACAAATCATCCGTTCAGGCACGTTATGAGGAAACATCTCGCCGCCAAAATAAACAAGAATGACGAATACCTTTTAGCGGGAAGAGGACTAAATTAGAGGGGGTGCTTATGCCACGACGCTGACGTTCACGTCAGTTCCATTCCCTGATTGGGAGTTGAATCATGAAAACCCTCGCCATCGCCCTTCTACTCGGGATCGAACGTTCCACATCCGCCCTTGCCTGTATCGTTGGCTGCCAGCAAACGTATCGGTGGTGATTACAATCATTCATTGTGCCTCCCTGATTACCTGCTTTAGCACGCTATGGGGCGGGTATTGACCGTAAAAGCTTAACAATATCTCGGGATAGCTTACACTCTCGCTATCCCACTGATGAGACCACCATGATGCGTCGGTTACGACTCTGTTTCTTCACCTTGCTGCTGCTCAGTTGCAGCCAGTTTAATGTCACGCCGAAGGCGCCGCCGCCTGCCGGGCCAAAAGCGCAGGAAATTAATCGGGCGCAAACGCTGAACCTGCGACGTTTAGGGACCATCAGCGTCACCGTGCGCGGCTCGCCCGACGATGCCGAACGCGCCATCGCCGCTAAAGCCACCACAGCCGGAGCCACCTGGTATCGGATCCAACTGGTCAGCGAAACGGTGATGCCAGGCTACTGGTATTCAACCGCCATCCTTTACGGCCCACCCGTTCCTCCCCCAGGCGAGAAGTAACGGACGCTCACCGTTCTGATTCACTGGAGGCGCGGCTGATTACAGTCCTTGTGAGTTTTCTCCCTGGCAAATTCAGGGTAAGCAAGGGCACGTGGAGTTACGTAAGAAATGGGGATCAGGGATAACAGACTGGCCCCAGAACAGGGCCAGCCAGCCAATCAGGCTTTGCGCTGACGCACCGCCTCAAACAGACAGATTCCGGTCGCCACGGAGACATTCAGCGAGGAGACACTGCCCGCCATCGGAATACTGATCAGCTCATCACAATGTTCGCGGGTCAGACGGCGCATACCTTCACCTTCCGCTCCCATCACCAGCGCTATTGGCCCGGTTAATTTGCTCTGGTAAACATCGTGGTCGGCTTCACCCGCCGTGCCCACAATCCAGATGTTCGCGTCCTGTAACAGTCGCATGGTACGCGCCAGATTGGTCACCCGGATCAGCGGGACATGCTCAGCGGCACCGCTGGCCACTTTTTTTGCCGTCGCATTCAGTGGCGCGGAGCGATCTCGCGGAACAATCACCGCGTGGACACCTGCCGCATCGGCACTTCGCAGGCAGGCGCCCAGATTATGTGGATCGGTAACGCCGTCAAGGATCAGCAGAAACGGTGCCGTCAGGTCTGCCAACAGATCAGGCAGATCATTCTCCTGATACTGCCGCCCAGCCTTCACTTTCGCCACAATCCCTTGATGCACACCGCCTTCGACCTGGCTGTCCAGCCACTGGCGGCTGGCAAGCTGGATAACCACGCCCTGGGCTTCCAACGCCTTCACCAACGGCTGTAAACGGCGATCATCGCGGCCTTTGAGGATGAATACTTCCTGAAAGCGTTGCGGGTCACGATCGAGCAACGCCTGCACGGCATGGAGCCCAAAAACAATCTCACTCATTAATCAGTTACTCAGTTGGTCATTTTATACGTTATGCCGGGCTGTCAGATTTCTTTTTCGCCGCTCGTCTGGAACGGGCTGCGCCAGCGACTTTACGGGTTTTATCTGACGGCTTTTTCGGTTTTTTATCTTTTTTCACGCGGGTATCCTGTTGCTCTTTACCCGCGCGGAACACGCTATCTGGCTCGAAGTTAGCCTTTTTGCTCTGATCACGACGACGTTTGCCAGGTTGTTGCGATGCGCTCTTTTTCGCCCGATCACGTTCAGTTTTACCTTCACCACGCGGTTTACGCTGGCTGGAGATCAGTGCGAAATCGATTTTACGTTCGTCCATATGCACCGCTTCAACCCGCACTTCAACCGTATCGCCCAGGCGGTAGGTTTTCCCGCTGGATTCACCAATCAGACGCTGCCCCACCGCATCGAAACGATAGTAGTCGTTATCCAGCGTCGAGACATGTACCAGACCATCGATAAACAGATCGGTCAGGCGAACAAAGAAGCCAAAACCAGTAACGCTGGAGATAACGCCAGTAAAGGTCTCACCGACCTGATCCTGCATAAAGTCACACTTCAGCCAATCGGCGACATCACGTGTGGCTTCATCGGCCCGCCGCTCAGTCATCGAACAG
This sequence comes from Erwinia endophytica, assembly GCF_009295515.1. Taxonomy (GTDB): domain Bacteria; phylum Pseudomonadota; class Gammaproteobacteria; order Enterobacterales; family Enterobacteriaceae; genus Erwinia; species Erwinia endophytica. The sequence goes on from NZ_RQVV01000026.1 coordinate 70,659, forward strand.
TGCTGACCTAACTGGAGCATCTGTTGCAGGTCGTAGTGGAAACCGCCTGTTGGCGTCGTGTTCCCTTTCAGCACACCATTTTCTTTCGCCAGCAGATATTTAATAGCGCGGTGCAACAGCAGATCTGGGTAGCGTCGAATTGGCGACGTAAAGTGCGCGTACGAGGCCAGCGCCAGGCCGAAGTGCCCCCGGTTTTCCGGGTCATACACCGCCTGTTTCATGGAACGCAACAACATGGTTTGCAACATCTCCGCGTCAGGACGGCTGGAGATTTGGTGCAACAGCTCGGCATAATCCAGCGGATGTGGTTTGTTGCCGCCCCCCAACGTGAGCCCCAGCTCATTCAGCACCGAACGGAAGCTCTTAATGTTTTCTTCGCTGGGGCGATCGTGATCGCGAAACAGTGCGGGCTCGTTGTGTTTTTCAACATATCGCGCCGATGCAATGTTAGCGAGGATCATGCACTCTTCGATCAACTTATGCGCATCATTGCGGGACACCTGTTCCACGCGCTCGATGCGACGATCAGCGTTAAAAATGAACTTCGCTTCATCTGTTTCAAACGAAATGCCGCCGCGTCGCTCGCGAGATTTTTCCAGTACCAGATACATCCGGTGCAGTTCTTCCAGATCTTTCACCAGCGGCTGGTATTGCTCACGCAGCGCCTGGTCGCCTTGCAAAATGCTCCAGACCTTGTTGTAGGTGAGACGCGCCCAAGAATTCATCACCGCTTCGTAGTGCTTATAACCCGTTAGCTTACCGGTGGCGGAAATAGTCATCTCACAAACCATACACAGGCGATCCACCTGCGGATTCAGCGAACACAGACCATTAGACAGCACCTCCGGCAGCATCGGAATCACCTGTGAGGGAAAATAGACCGAGGTTCCCCGATTGACCGCTTCATCGTCCAGCGGCGTACCAGGACGGACATAATAACTGACGTCGGCGATAGCCACCCACAAACGCCAGCCGCCGCCACGTTTTCTTTCACAGAATACCGCATCGTCAAAATCGCGGGCGTCTTCACCATCAATAGTGACCAACGGCAGATCACGCAGATCCACCCGCCCCACTTTCGCCTCTTCCGGCACTTCCTCTTTCAATTGAGCAATCTGGCGCTCAAGCGCCTCTGGCCAGCTGTGGGGAATATCATGGGTACGCAGCGCCATTTCGACCGCCATCGTGGTACCCATATTATCACCCAAGACTTCAACCACTTTACCCACCGCTTTACTGCGGCGAGTAGGACGCTGCACCAACTCCACCACTACCACAAAACCCATTCGGGCGCTCATCAGATCTTCTGGCGGGATCAGGATATCGAAACTCAGGCGACTGTCATCCGGCACGACAAAACCGATACCCGCTTCAGTAAAGTAGCGACCGACAATCTGGTTATTACGCGGCTCCAGTACGCGAACAACCCGTGCTTCACGGCGACCTTTACGATCAGCGCCCATGGCCTGGGCCAGGATCACATCGCCGTGCATACACATTTTCATCTGCTCGGCAGAAAGATAGAGATCATCTTTACTGCCTTCAACGCGTAAAAAACCGAAGCCGTCACGATGGCCAATGACTTTGCCGCGCAGCAGATCCAGACGTTCCGGCAGCGCATAGCACTGGCGACGGGTGAAGACTAACTGCCCGTCCCGCTCCATCGCGCGCAAACGGCGACGCAGGGCTTCGGTCTGCTCTTCGCCGGAAATAGACAGTTCAGTCGCCAGTTCTTCACGGCTGGCTGGTTTTTCGCGTTTATCGAGATGAGCGAGAATAAATTCGCGACTGGGAATGGGATTTTCGTATTTTTCAGCTTCCCGTTCCTGAAAAGGATCTTTTGACATAGCGGTTCCTCCGTTGTCATCAGTTGCCGATTGAACAACATTCAATCAGCAATAATTGGTAGAGTGGATGGGGGTCAGCAACCAGCCAATCGCTCACGGTGTCCTCATCCAGCACGGCCTGCAGACTTTGCACTGCATCGCCTGATACCTCTAACAGCCTGAGCAGTGCCAGAAACAGCACTAATCCGCCCAAAAATGAGTGTGTTATAAATGATGATAAACCAGCCTTCACATTCGGGGGCATTTTATTTCAGCAAACGATGAGAAAGAGAAAGCAGACTGGAAAACGTGGAGAAATGAGTAAGGCCGGGCAAAGCCCGGCCTCAAAAACCGCATTATGCGTCAAAGGGATCTCGCAGAATCATCGTCTCGCTGCGATCCGGGCCGGTAGAAATAATATCTATCGGCACCCCCGTCACTTCTTCAACACGCTTGATGTAATCACGTGCTGCCTGTGGCAGACCATCAAGCGTCTTCACGCCAAAGGTGCTTTCGCTCCAGCCTGGCAGTGTTTCATAAATGGGTTCAATGCCTTCCCAACCTTCTGCCGCCAATGGCGTGGTGGTCACTTCACGTCCATCTGGCATCTTATAAGCCACGCAGATTTTTACTTCTTTCAGGCCATCCAACACATCCAGTTTAGTCATACAAAAACCGGAAAGGGAGTTGATCTGCACCGCACGACGCACCGCAACCGCATCCAGCCAACCGGTACGGCGACGACGGCCCGTGGTGGCGCCAAACTCATTGCCTTTCGCGCACAGATACTCGCCTGTTTCATCAAACAACTCGGTAGGGAATGGACCGGCGCCCACACGCGTAGAGTACGCCTTAACGATCCCCAGCACGTAATCCACATAGCGTGGACCGATGCCTGAGCCGGTTGCCACACCACCCGCCGTGGTGTTAGACGAGGTCACATACGGATAAGTGCCGTGGTCGATATCCAGCAACGTCCCCTGCGCGCCCTCGAACATAATCAGATCGCCACGCTGACGCGCGTTATCCAGCAGTTCGGCCACATCAACCACCATGCCAGTCAGAACATCGGCGACGGCCAGCATATCGTTGAGTACTTTGTGGTAATCAACCGCTTCTTCCTGATAGTAGTTCACTAATTGGAAGTTATGATATTCCATCACTTCTTTCAGCTTGGCGGCGAAGGTGTCCTTGTCAAACAGGTCTCCAACACGCAAACCGCGGCGAGCAACTTTGTCTTCGTAAGCCGGGCCAATACCGCGACCCGTGGTACCGATCGCTTTCGCCCCACGCGCTTTCTCACGTGCCACATCCAGCGCCACATGGTATTCCAGAATCAGCGGACAAGCTTCGGAGATAACCAGACGTTCGCGTACCGGGAAACCGCGATCTTCCAAACCTTTCATCTCTTTCATCAGCGCAGCAGGAGACAGCACCACACCGTTGCCGATGATGCTGGTCACATTTTCACGCAGGATGCCAGAGGGAATTAAGTGGAGGACGGTTTTTTCACCGTTGATGACTAGCGTATGGCCAGCGTTATGGCCCCCTTGATAACGTACAACATACTTTGCACGTTCGGTCAGGAGGTCAACAATCTTTCCTTTACCTTCGTCACCCCATTGGGTGCCCAGTACGACGACATTCTTACCCATTTATCAAAATCACCGATTGCTTAAAAAAGGATTCTACCATCGTAAAACACGTCTTTCAGCTCTTTTAACCTACCATTGACTGGTTTTTTGTCACAGGTCACGCAACACACAGAACATCTTATTTTTGTCCTTTCAACCACCGCTACGGATGCTGACCATATAGTAAATAACCGCTCCTGCCACCACCAGTCCACCGCCAAAACGACGCAGTAGCGTATCCGGCAACTGCACCATTGACAAAATCATCCGCCGCCATATGCGTGGCGACAGTAAAGGGCCCAACCCTTCCAATATCAACACTAAAGCCAGAGCCATCCAAATAGTTGCATTCATAACACGATAAGAATCAAGTAAAAGAGCCGTAGTATGCCACGGCTCTTCCTGAGATTCGCCCCGTGAATGTGAAAGATTTTTTCTCAGCGCCAGTTAAAAGCGAATCTCTGCTTTCATCCACCACGAACTGGCGCTACTTGACCGCGCACTACGATGGCTTGAACCAGAATGAAAACGCGATGAAGGGGCAAACCAGCCCGCTCTGGCTTCCAGCCGAACTTGTGAATACGGCCGCCAGCCAATCACCACATCCAACGCCGATCCCAATTTTTTCGTGGTCATACGATCATACTTTGCTGTCAGTTCCGTGGTGTCTTCAACCAGTGCAGCCAGATGATCCTGACGATAATAGTGATAAATAAGATCGAGGGATACTTCTTTCCCCACATTGATCCCGGCGCCAGCCGTCAGGATATGGATATTGGTCAGCTCGGGATCCAGCGCGGCGCCATAGATGTTGTACTTCGCCAGTCCACCCAGCGTGGCCTCATTACCCTGTAACCCCGTCTGACGATAACGTTTAGAAACACCATCGTCATCGTCGCTATCACCACTTCCCCACGCATAGCCAAGCGTGAAACGAGGCTGCAACGGCACCTTGAGCAGTCGGAATGTCGCTCCGCCATCCACGGCATATCCCCGCAAAGATTGGTCGTCCTGCCGCCCTCTGACGGTTCCCACCTCCAGCCAATGGCTGAGCGCGCCACGCTGAGACGACCAGGAACGTACCCCCAGATTCAACTGCCGGTCATTTTTCGCCGCGGAGCGATCATGCTGCCAGACCACATAACCGCCTAATCGCCCGCGCTTACTGACTTCATATTGAGAAAGTAAGGTCATCAGGTTGTTATTATCGCCGCGCGTACTGCTATCCAGCAGGTTACGCTGCCAGTAATTGACCCGTCCGGCCCCCACTTCGGTCAGCCACTTATCGCCGAAGCGGGCGTAGACGCCATCAATATCCTCATCAAACAACCACCGGCGTTCATCACGCAGCAGCCAACGACCTAAACGCACGGTACTGCCTGGTATCACCAATCCATTCAATTGCAAACCACCCTGATTAAAATTCAGGGTGTCCGTGTTATTGGTTGAACCTCCCGTCTGGCGTTTTTTCTTCTGGATAAACTCCATTTCGCCAAAAAAAGAGAGCGGTTTACCCTGAAAAACCGTCATATCCAGCCGTAGAGTGGGTTCAATTTCAATCTTGTTCGTTCTTTTCTCACCGTATCTGAGCTTCGTGTTTTTGATCTCTTCCGCTTCAAAGATCGCCCGCAGATGAATATTAACAGGCGTTTGCGACGCGTCCTCAACAACCACATTCCCGGACTGTTTGAGCTGCCGAAGACGAAGTTTTTCTGGCGAAACCTCGGGTTTCGCTGCGGATTCAAACGGAAAAAACAACACACACAGGGCAATAAGGACACCATAGCGGCGCATCACGGATCCTCCCTGACACCCAGCAACGCCTGAATCCTGCCCTCGCATATCGTCAGCAATCGCTCCGTGATCCTCTGCCTCTCGGGGAACTGCAGGCTGATACCAATATGACGAGCCAACGCCAAAGCGGTATATATCGCGATATTCCCGTCTTCCTGCCGCCCGGACGCCGCCTGCCAACCGGCAATAAAAGCCTGCTCATACCCTGAAAACCCAGTTTCATCTCCTGTCTCACGCAGCGCCTGCTCTTGCAAGTGAGCCAGATAATTCCCCACGTCCAGTGCGGCGGGCCCGGTAGTGGCAAGGTCAAAATCGAGAATGACAATTTGTTGCGGCGCATCATCCGGCACTAACAGTTGAGCCGGATAAAAATCCCGATGAATAAAAACATCCACAGAAGGGAGCAATAACTGCGCCAGTTGCTCACATGACCGGGCCACAGCATTAATCCTTCCGGACCATTCAGGACGCGCTGTTTCTGCGGCGGCAAGACGCTGGCGCAACACCGCGAGTTCATCCGTCATTGTCCACTTTTTTCCCGCCACGGCTTGCTGTGCGGCGGTACTGCCGTGCAATGTTGCCAGCGCTTTGCCTGTGCGGTAACCCAACTCATCGGGCGACTGGTGGGCGACATTGAGCAAATCAGTCATCCGCGTCCCGGTCACTTTCTGCTGTAACCAAAGATGGAGATCGGGTAACGTCGCGAGCGGCTGTGGCACGATAACCTCCGCGTTCCCGCTGAATCCGCCATGCCATAACGCCCGTTGCACCGCATATCCCAGAGGTTCGAACCCTTTATGTCGATATTTACCAATGACAGAAAATAACCGTTCGCTCAGTGGAGAGTGCCAGTGATATTCCAGCACAGCCCGACGACCTGGTTTACTGGTGACCGTCTCCGCCGCAATCAGTGTGTTATCCGCGGATAACCCCAGCGCCTTGCGCAAGGTTCCAGCCAGTGCCGACCGGTCCAGCAGCGGCTGTAAAGACGCGTCACCAGACCCGGTCAGTTGTTGTGCCCTGTGCATCAGCGCGGCAATATGCCGGGGCCAGCCCGCAGAACGCTTGCGAAACGGTTCCACCGCCAGTTGCAGAAGCGCCAGTGCGACATGGTCATTGAGATTCGGCGGCAGCACGCCGTTGCGCTGACAATAACCATCATGGAAGGCGGCGATAGTCTGGCGCGCCACATCCTGACTAACCGTCTGCTCAATAACTTGCAATTCGATCCGGGCCTGGAACGAGGCTAAATCGATGGCCGGATTACCCAGCCGCGCACGATCCCAGTCAATGAGTTGTAACTGACCATCGGCATGACGTCTGACCACCTGATCGACAGAGAAGTCGCCATGGATGACCACCGGGCTGAAAGAAGACGGGCGTATTCTGTCGCTGAGGGCGGTTAGCAACGACATAAATACCGCTTCCTGTTCTGGCAACACCACGCGTAACGTATTTAAAACCCGCCAGGCATCGCTAATGTCATCATGAAGAACCGGTGGTCGTGTGGTGCGGGAAAACTCACGACAGTGCATACCCGCCAGTTGACTCCCCATGGCGTAAGCCTCCCCTTTGGGCAATTGCCCCCCCTGCTCAGGACATAGCGTTTCGCCTTCAATCCATTCCGTTATCAACAGGTGGTAATCGCAGGGGGCGGAAAGCAGCCTGATCTCACCTGCGGCGTTTCCCAGTTTGTTCCCCGCCAGCATCGCTTCATAGCATCCGGCACTGGCAAAACGCAGCACCGCATAGGGTTGTCTGTTACTGCTCAGCAACGCCAGTAATCTGCGTTCTGGTTTATAACGTAAAATTTTTAACGTAAGCTCCGCGCTGGCAGATAGTCCTGGCAACCAACGGTGAAAAAGAGCATCACGATCTGGCGTTGCAGTGAGCAACCGGAGCGCGGGCAAGCCGCGATCATACTGGGGATACGTCAGGATGATCGCCCGTTCGGGCAGCGCCACTGGCGCCAACGGAACCCGCTTTGCTACCAGAGCCTGTCTTTTTGGATGATGCCAGGAGGAGAGAAAACGCTCCGGAGTCAATGCTTTGGCGAACAGATAGTGTTGCTGACCATCAGCAAACTGCAGTCGCAGACTAACCGCACAACTGTTGGCTGGTTTATAGCGCACATAATCTATCGTCAATGCCTGAAGCGTGGCGAACTGCGGTAACGCACGCAATGTATCCAACAGCAGATCAGCATCCAATAATGTGGCCAACCCCGGCACTCCCGGGTCACGGCTGACAATTTCAGCGTCTTTCTCCTGTAACATTCATCCTTTCCTTGTTAAATAACTGCCATCCGTGATGTGTCGGACTGTTGCATAGCCCACAGTTCGGCATAACGTCCCCGATTTGCCAGTAGCTGTTCATGCGTCCCTTGTTCTCTGACTTGCCCCTCCTCAAGCAGCAGAATGCGCTGAGCGCAGGCGGCAAAAGAGAGGTTATGGGTCACGATCAGCGTACTCCTGCCAGTCATCAGTTGGCGCAATGCGTCCATCAGATGGTACTCACTCTCGCTATCCAGCCCCGTACCTGGCTCATCAAGCAACAGGATAGGGCTGGACCTGATCGCCGCACGGGCTACGGAAATCCGCTGGCGTTGCCCGCCAGAAAGAGAGTTGCCGCGTTCACTCAATACTGTGTCGTAGCCATCCGGTAGTCGCAGGATAAAATCGTGTGCTCTGGCCAGACGGGCGGCGGCGTAGATCTGTTCATCCGTCACCGCCTCCGTCGCGGCCAGCGCGATGTTTTCACGTACCGTCAAACCAAACAGCAGGTTGTCCTGTGGAACATAACTGATATTTTGCCGGACGCTTTTCACCGTACAGTCGCGGAGATCCTGGCCATCAATCGTAATCCGCCCCTCAAGCGGGTCATATAAACGCAGTAGCAAGCTGAACAGCGTAGATTTACCGGTACCGGAAGGCCCGACGATCGCCAGCGATTCCCCGGCATTCAGCGTAAAACTGACCTGCTGCAAAATATTTTTTCCTGTCCCCCTTGCCGATGAATAGCCAAAACTGACCCGGTCAAAGCAGATCTCCCCACGGACGCCAGACAAGGCTTTCGCGTCGTGTCGATCCACAATTTCAGGCTTCATATCCAGCAAGGTTGTCACCCGTTCACCGGCTGCTAACGCCTTTGACAGGCGACCGGCATATTTGGCGTACTCGCGTACCGGGCGAAAGGAGTTTTTCAGGTAAGAAACAAATATCAGCAAATCACCTGCCGACATCCAACCTTTGAGCACATTATTAGCGCCGTAAAACAACACCAGGGCGGTGGCCACTGCAATCAGTAAGTCGACCTTACGCTCCAGTCCCGCCAGCAGACGGCGTGACTTCACGTTTTGCTGCAGGCTTTTGCCATCATCACTGGCAAAGCTCCTGGCGGCCACATTTTCCAGAGACAATGCCTGTACCACCGCGATAGCCCCCAGGAATTCTGCCGAACTGGCGGCCAGCGCCCCTTCTCGTTTGCGCTGATCGCGGCTAACCTTATGCACTTTGCTACTGGTTTTTCGGGTGATCCAGAGCAGCACGGGCATTAACAGCAATGAAAGCAACGTCATTTCCCAGTTGATGTACAACATCATGCTGAACATACCGATCAGAATCAGGATATTTGCTAATAGCGGCACCAGAGCCGTGATGATCGCTTCCCTCAGCATGCCGATATCATTAATTAATCGGGTGGTCAGGTCGCCGGTTTTTGCCCGCTGGTGGAACCCCAGCGACAGGCTTTGCAGATGGTTGAACAGTTCCCGGCGCGCGGAACTGATTATCCGACTCCCGGCAACCGCCAGACCAATGGTGCTCAAATAGCTCAGGCCCGCTTTGATCGCTGCAATCAAAATGACGCTACCAGAGCAAATCAACAGCAGATTTACCAGGCTCAAATTAGGCAACATAGCATCCAGCTTACTGGGGATTCTGTTGCCATGTTGACGCAGCAAATCGTCAATGATAAACGCCAGCGGCCAGGGCTCCAGCAGGCGCATACAGGTCGCCAACAGCAGCGCAATAAGCGCCCGAATGACTAACCAGCGTTGCTGATGGAGCCAGGGAGAAAAACGGGACGCCACCCGTAACCAGGGATGGGACTTCATGTTGCTCTTCCACTAAACTCAACACCGGCGACCTGCAGTATTTCTTCAACCACCACCTGCCAGCTGTGATGTTGGATAACATGCTCTCTGGCCGCCGTTCCCAGTTGGTTGCGCAAAGCAGCATCATCCACCAACCGCTTCAGCGCGGCGCAAAGCGCGGCAGGTTGACCCGGCTCCACCAGTAATCCGGTCTTGCCGTCACTGATCACCTGATCAAGATGACCAACCCGCGAGGTGACAACGGGCAAGTTTGCTGCCATATATTCGTAGATTTTCAGCGGTGAAAAGTAGAATCCCGCCATTTCGGGATAAGGCGCCACGGCGATATCCATGACTGACAACCACTGCGGGACAGCGGCTGGATCAACAGCACCGGTAAAAACGACATTAGCAATCAAACCACTGTGCGTTACTTCATTCATCAGGCTGGCCTTTTCCGGCCCATCGCCCACAATAAGTAACCAACTCTCGGGTCGCTGTGCCTGTAGTCGCGCGAACCCTTGTAACAACGTATCCAGGCCATGCCACGGTTTCAACGTCCCCAGAAAACCAATGACTACCGCGCCTGAAGGCACTTGTGCGAGTGTCTGCCGCGAGGTACACGCAAATCGCAGTGGGTTAACCCCATTGGCTATTACATGAATATGCTGCGTAGTCGCGGCAAAAGAGACGAGATAATCTTTCACGCCGGGGGATACTGCAATAACCGCCGTCGCACTGGTCAGTAAACGGCGTAATGTGTCGACTGCCCGGTCTTCAGCAACCAATTGTCGGTAGTTACGCTGCTCTTCAATCAATGGCGCGTTCACTTCCAACACGGTCTTCCAACCCTGGCTATGGGCATATTCCAGTCCGGCGTAGCTCCACAGTGAATAACGCTCATAAACCAGGTCAAAGGGTCCCTGCTCGCTCAGTGCCTGTACCAACGGCTGATTGCTTTCCAACGCGGCATGGGCACGAACCAGAGCCTCCCCTGCCGGGATCTCTGGCAAACGAACCAGTTGAACACCCGCTAAATCAGCTGGAGGGGAACCACCGATCCGACTGGCGAAAAGTACAATATGGGCTCCCTTTTTCAACAAGGCGCGAAGCACCTCCTGGACATGAACCGAAGCGCCTTTACAACCAAAAACAGGAATACCGACATCGGCACAGATGTAAGCTATACGCATAATAAAAATCCTTTTCAGTGCTCACTGTCGGGCTTATCCCTGACCCAAATGAAAAATAGTTCTCAGTTTTGCCGTATTGCGATCCACATCGTATTCCCGAGCGATCATTTCCCTGGCCTGGCGAGACAGTTTTTCCCGGGTGTCAGCCTCTTGCAGCAGACGAGCCATCGCCAGTGCCAATTCCCCGGGATTATCAGGCTCAACACACAGCCCTGTTTCTTGATCCACGACCAGTTCAGGGATCCCCACCACCCGGGTTGAGATAACCGGTGTTCCCAGGGCCATAGCCTCTACCAGGATCGTCGGTAAACCATCCCGATCGCCATCCTCGCTGATAGTACAAGGGGCCACCACCATGGCGGCCTGCTGTATTGCCTCTGCCACCCGGTCACGCGGTAATGGTCCCGTCAACGTCACTCGCTCTTCCAGCCCTGCGTTCTGGATGCCAGCGTCCAACTGCTCCCGCAACGGCCCGTCACCAATCAAGGTACAGTGGAACGATAATCCCATCGCTTGCAGTCGCGCGAGGGAGTCAATCAACAACAAAAACCCTTTTTTAGCCACCAGACGGCCAGCCGCAACGATTTCAGGCGGACGTTGGTAAGGTGAACACCAGGGAAACTGCCGAAGATCCAGACCGTTATAAATACGACTGGTTTTTTGCTTATTGGCGGCATACTGCTCACAAAGCCAGCGAAGGTTGTAGTCCGAGACCGTGACAACATGGCTGGCATCCTGCAACTTACGAGGCAGTTGAATATCCTGCTCATAATGGAAATAGATATCTTTCGCATGCGCGGTTAAAGACCAGCTCACGCCACTGAATTTTGCCGCCAAACGGGCAACGGTAGCGGCCTGCGTAGCAAAATGCGCATGCAGATGCTGGATGTTCCGCTGCCTGATCAGCAACGCCATCTTGATCCCCTGCGCCAGTTCGTGAACACTGTGCGCTTTCTCCTCTGCCAATCTTTCGGCAAAGCCCGGCAGAACATCCAGCGCCTCACTGACCAGCCCCCAGAAACTTTCTACATTGCGCTGTTTATCGCTCAGGCGAATGACAGGAGCCTGCACCTTGCCAATATCCGGCTGGAAATGGCTTTCCATGACCGGCCCGAGGGCAAAAATATCCACCCTCATACCCGCCCGTTCGTGGGCCAGAATTTCATTCACCACGAAAGTTTCAGAAAAACGAGGGTAACGCTTGAGGACATAGCCTACGTGCAACGTTTCTACTGCCATGACAGGCTCTCCTTACAGATGACCCGCCCTTTCATCATGACCTGAACACTTTCCGCCACTTGCTCAAGTCCAGAAAAATTGAGTACATCACGTGGCGAGACAAAATTGTGTGGCTCCGCCAACCACTCATTTAAAAACTCAACGGTCAGTTTGTCGGGGTGAATACAATCCATCACCCCCAGTTGGGCCAGTCGTTCGGCCCGGATCCACTGTTCCTGACGGGGAGAAACACGCGGCACAATCAACGCCGCCTTACCGAAGGTGAGAATTTCCATCACCGTGTTATATCCCCCCATCGCCACGACCGAGCTGGCATGACGGAGTAGCTTCAGCGGTTCTGCGACAAACTCAACGATGCGTTTTTCTGGGTGGTCAGCAATCAGTTGGTTCAGCGTCAGACGCTGCGCTTCAGGCATCATTGAACCGGTCACCAAAATCCCTTGCATCCCCTCAGGTAAAACCGCGCAAGCAAAAGTCCGCGCCAGATGGAAACCATCCTGGCCGCCCCCCACCACACAGAGCACATAAGGCTGCTGCGGGGGAAGAATGCCGTCACGAGGACTTTCTGTTTGCGTACGACAAGCCGCATCCAGATACCCGGTAAAGGTTATTTTCCGTTGAATGGATGAGTTTAAATAATATTCCTTACGCATGTCATAGAGTTTGTCATCACCATAAACCCAGATCGATGAGTAAAAATTCTCAATGGCTTCATTATTCTCTTGTTTATCCCACTGATATTTTACCGATTGCGGATCGTCAATAATATCGCGCAATCCCAACACCATATGCGTATTATTGCTTGAAAGTAATGGGAAGCTCAGATCCAATTCACGCATGGCGCCACGCGGCACGTTATCCACTACCATAATATCGGGCAAAAATACATTAAGGGCTGCGTAAATAACTTGCGCACGCAACTTGACCAGAGATTTAATTTTTTTCCCCAATGAACGTGGGAGGTATTTCCCTTCGGGAGTTTTAATATAAGAAGGAAGAATAAGACTGTCAGCACCGGGTGGAAGCGTAAATCGTCCCGCTTCACGTACCCCAGAGATCAGCAAGACTTCCGCATCAGGGCAGGCTTTCAATACCGCCTGACTGAGCAGCATATTACGCCGAATATGGCCAAAGCCCATAGTATCATGCGAATAAAATACACAGCGTAGCGGCCGTGATTTTTTGGAAGAGTCCATTTCCTGTCATCCTTTTTCTGATGCAGCATTCCATGTTTCACCACATAAACAGAGGAATGTTGACCATTTAAATTAAAATCTTTCCATAATGTTATTTTTTATAATTAAAAATAAACCATTCCCACTCTAAAAATAATCGAGAAGAGAGATTACACAATGCCCCAGACAGCGTCAATGTTAAACATTCCTAAAGAGAAATGAATAATTATTAAAACGATTTGGCATCCTATTTGATTTATTTTATTAAAATAATACCAAATATATAAGTAATTAACGAAATACAAGCAATAAAAAGCCGGGAATATTACGATTCCCGGCAGTTATTTCAACAAATACTGTTAGTGGCTGGTGGTACTACTGGAAGGCGATTTCATAAAGCGGAAAAAATCACTGTCCGGGCTAAGCACCATTACATCCTGTGTACTTTTGAAGCTACTCTCATAAGCACGCAGACTACGGATAAAGGCGTAGAAGTCCGGATCCTGGCTAAACGCATCAGCAAACAGTTTAGCGGCCTCGGCATCACCTTCACCACGCGTGATCAGCGCAGAACGCTGGGCTTCGGCCAGAGTACGAGTAACTTCATAGTCTGCCGCTGCACGCAATTTTTCAGCCTCTTCCTGACCTTGTGAACGCTGACTACGGGCAACCGCTTCACGCTCAGCACGCATACGGTTATAGATGGCATCAGAGACCTCAGTCGGCAGATTAATCTGCTTGATGCGTACGTCCACGACCTGAATCCCCAGCGCCGCCATACTGTTCGGGTTAATAGCCGGTTCTTTGCCACTGGTTTCACGTTCCACACGAGCCGCAACAGAAGCAATGGCATCATCCGCCGCCGGCGTGGCGATTTCGTCATCCTGCCCCGCGCTCCCCATGTTCAATGCATCACGGACATCGGTGGTCAGACGACCACGGGAATCGGTAACGATATCCTTCACATCCAGACGACCAATTTCAGAACGCAACCGGTCACTGAATTTGCGCTTCAACAACACCTCAGCCTGAGAAACATCGCCGCCTCCCGTCGCAAGGTAATAACGACTGAAGTCACTGATCCGCCACTTGATATAGGAATCGACGATCAGATCTTTTTTCTCTTTGGTCACAAAGCGATCGGCCTGGTTATCCATGGTCTGGATACGCGCATCCAGTGATTTCACTGACTCCAGGAAAGGGATCTTGAAGTGCATACCGGGTTGGTACACCAGTGGTTTGTTCTCCCGGTCACGCAGCACTTTACCAAAACGCATCACAATCCCACGCTGGCCTTCCTGCACAACAAACAGTGACGCGTACAGCACCACCAGTACAACAGCCAGTACTATAATGAATGACTTACGCATCGTTTACTCTCCCCCTACGCGCTGGGTGTCGTTGCGCTGCGCATTTGCCCGGCGCTGATCCATGAAACTTCCCGAACTGTTGTTCGATATGCCGCTATTATTATTGCTGCTGGCATCATCGTTACTGGTCGGCGGAGGCAGACGTAACAGATTACTGCTGCTGTCTGGCACAGCACTGGCTTTAGCGCTGCTCTGACCACGCATCAACTGATCCAGCGGCAGAACCATCAGATTATTACCCTTATCGTTCACCAGAACTTTACGGGTATGACTGAGGACGCGTTCCATGGTTTCAATATACAGACGTTCACGGGTTATCTGCGGAGCCGCTTTATATTCCGGCAGGAGCCGAGAAAAGCGATCCACTTCCCCCTGGGCTTCCAAAACAGTACGGGTTTTGTATGCGCGAGCTTCTTCCAGAATTCGCTGAGCCTGACCGTTTGCCCGCGGCTGCACTTCATTCGCGTAAGCCTCTGCTTCACGCACATATTGCTCACGGTTTTCACGCGCGGCAATAGCATCATCAAACGACGCTTTCACCTCTTCCGGTGGGCGCGCAGCCTGGAAGTTGACATCCAGCAGAGTGATCCCCATGTCATACGGACGAATAGTTTCTTCCAGCTCACGCTGAGTATCACTACGCACCACGGTACGGCCTTCCGTTAAAATACGATCCATCGTGGAACGACCAATGACTCCGCGTAACGCGCTATCGGTAGCCTGTCGCAGACTGTCATCAGCATTGGTCACCGCGAACAGATAGCGCTCCGGATTTGTCACGCGGTACTGCACGTTCATTTCCACGCGCACCACGTTTTCATCAGCAGTCAGCATCGTACCGGAGGCCGCCAACTCGCGCACGGCTTCAACGTTAACCGCGCGAACCTGATCGATAAAAGTTGGCTTCCAGTTTAAACCTGGTTCGACCAGATGGCTGAATTTACCAAAGCGCGTCACCACACCTCGTTCTGCTTCTTTGATAGTGTAGAAGCCGCTGCCCACCCAAATAACGACAGCGGCGACCACGACAATACCGACTGCACGCCCCCCAAAACCAGAGGCTTTCTGTCCGCCATTGTTGCCGTTTTTCCCACCGCCAAAATCGCCAAGCTTTTTGCTCAACTTACGAAAAATATCGTCTAAATCAGGAGGCCCCTTATCGCGTCCTCCCTTATTTCCCCCAGAGTTGCCGCCTTGATTATTGCTGCTTCCCCACGGGTCGCGGTCCTGTCCGTTATTCCCGGGCTGATTCCACGCCATGTTTATACTCCATTAATAGTGTGTGCGGTGTTATCCCAAGGCCGGGATAGATATCATGCAAAATCGTTCAAACAATGTAATCCACCAGCCCCGGCTCCTGTTTGCACAGACGGCGCCAGTCAACAATTGGCATGCGTACGGCTAAACCCACGCTGCCGTCATCTTCATTCCACTCTTTTTCGATTGCCTGTAACTGATAAAAACGGCTGCGTAGCCGCCCTGCTTCGGGTGGCAAACGTAAAGCGTACTCGGCAATTTCGCCTGCCAGCCGTTCGCTCAGCGCCTGAAACAATAGCGGAATGCCCTCGCCCGTTTGTGCTGACAACCAGACGCGAACAGGCAGATTTTCTTCATTACGATCAATCCTGGGAACAAAATTCTCCAGCATGTCAATCTTATTCATTACCTGCAGGGTGGGAATGTCATCAGATTCAATCTCTGCCAATACCTCTTCCACCGCAGCGATATTCTCATTCACCCGCAAGTCTGCTGCGTCAATCACATGTAACAACAGCGTGGCCTGCCGGGTTTCCTGCAGCGTCGCTTTAAACGCAGCGACCAGATCGTGCGGCAGGTGGCGGATAAAACCAACCGTATCGGCCAATACCACCTCACCCACATCGGCCACATCCACCCGACGCAACGTTGGGTCCAGTGTGGCAAATAACTGATCAGCAGCATACACCTTCGCAGCTGTCAGAAAGTTAAACAAAGTGGATTTACCGGCGTTGGTATAACCCACCAGCGAGACGGTGGGCACATCGGCTTTACTACGGGCCTGCCTGCCCTGCTCGCGCTGCTTTTCTACGCGCTCTAGCCGGGAAAGGATCAACGTAATACGGTTGCGCAGTAAACGACGGTCAGTTTCCAACTGGGTTTCGCCCGGACCCCGCAAACCAATACCGCCTTTCTGGCGTTCAAGGTGGGTCCAGCCACGAACCAGGCGCGTGGCAAGATGGCGAAGCTGAGCCAGTTCCACCTGCAGTTTACCTTCATGGGTACGTGCGCGCTGGGCAAAGATATCTAAAATCAATCCAGTACGGTCAATAACGCGGCATTCACACAGCGCTTCCAGATTACGTTCCTGTGCCGGACTCAGGGCGTGATCGAACAGCACTACCGTAGCACCGCTGGCTTTCACTGCGTCAGCAATTTCGGTTGCCTTCCCTTCACCGACAAAATATTTAGGATGAGGCGCTTTACGGCTGCCTGTTACGACACACAGAGCTTCAACACCAGCAGAAGACACCAGAGTTTCAAACTCCTGAAGATCTTCCACATCTCTGTCTTGGGAGAAATAAATGTGCACCAGTACAGCCTGCTCACCGGCATCATAACGGTCAAACAAACCAGAAACCTCTCAGAACCTTGTTAAACCTGCTACGCGGTGGCCATACTGCGTCAAAATCAGATTCAAAATGAGCGTTAAAACGGCATATTCAGGACATAATCTCACCCATGTCACCGAAATGGGCCAGACCAGATAAAAAGAAGATTATCAGGACGGGACCTGAACCTCAGCGAAACCCGTCCTGAAAAACGTGATTATTCTGCGTCTTCACCGTCTTGCTGAGGCTGGGATGAAGCCCCCTGATTACTGCCACCGTGATGATAGTTGCTGCTTCCGCCGGTCGTATTATTACTGTGATGGGAAACCGGACGGGACGGAACCACGGTAGAGATGGCGTGCTTGTACACCATCTGACTCACCGTGTTTTTCAATAAAATAACAAATTGATCAAACGACTCGATTTGCCCCTGCAGTTTGATACCGTTCACCAAATAAATTGAAACTGGAACACGTTCACGACGCAGTGCGTTCAAGAACGGATCTTGCAATGATTGCCCCTTAGCCATTCTATCTTTTCCTTATATGCTTGTTGTTTACTACTTTAAGGGCCCAAGCCCTGAAATACTGCGTAAAAATTTGCGCACGATAACGCACCAATTGTACACAATCACCCACGCTTCGCACTAAGAACCTGAAGTATCGTCGCCAGCGCACGCTCAGGCTGTTCAGTATCCAGCCAGTGAACTCCTGCCCAACCACGAAGCCAGGTCATCTGACGCTTAGCCAACTGCCGGGTCGCGCAAATTCCTCGATAAACCATATCATCGTAGTTGATCTCGCCAGCCAAATATGACCACATCTGGCGATATCCCACACAACGAATGGAAGGCATCTCCGTATGCAAATCACCTCGAGCAAACAACGCCCGAGCCTCCGCTTCAAATCCCAACGTTAACATCTGCTGAAAACGCAATTCAATACGTTTATGGAGGAGTTCACGCTGCTGAGGAGCAATCGCGAACTGGGCAACATCGTACGGCAATATTTCGCCCGCCGTTTTAGTCAGTTCCGTTAAAGTTTTACCCGAAATAAAAAAAACTTCCAGTGCTCGCGAAAGTCTCTGGGGATCATTCGGATGAATACGATTTCCAGCAATGGGATCTATTTCACATAATTGACGGTGAAGGGCACCCCAACCTTCTTCACTCGCTCTTTGCTCAATACGTTGGCGCACGACCGGATCCGCCGGGGGCAACGGCGATAATCCTTCCAGTAACGCCTTGTAATAGAGCATGGTGCCACCAACAAGCAACGGAATCCGCCCACTTTGGCTAATTTTCGCCATTTCTGCCAACGCATCGCGACAAAACTCTGCAGCCGAATACGTTTCGGAGGGGTCGCGGATATCCAGCAAACGATGAGGCGCCAGCCGCTGTTCTTCCACTGACGGCTTAGCCGTCCCAATATCCATTCCCCGATAAATCAGGGCGGAGTCTACACTGATCAACTCAACGGGAAGCTGCTGGCGCAACGCAATGGCCAGTGCGGTTTTACCGGAAGCCGTCGGTCCCATCAAAAAAATAGCCTTTGGCCGGCCAGCCCTGGATGTTTCACTCATACTTCAAGGCGTTCATCGCCGGTTCGATATCGATGTCCTGCATTAATCCAGAAGGGGGCGATTTCACCCACTGTGGGCAGAGCCTTTCAACTTCAGTCAACAGCGCGATAGACTGCGAGTGATTCCAGTGCGGATGCTCGGTTACGGTATGACGCGCTAACCATTGCGCCGTTTGTGTCGCCGACACATCTTGTTGCTGTCGGGCAAGATAGCCTAACAGTTCTGGAATCAAGTTTTGTAAATTTTGTTGGCGTAATGGTAAAGGAACCGCGCGGAGCGTCACATGATGACCGTCAACCAACAGTTCAATCCCCATCTGCATCAATAACGTTGAATGCCGCCCGATCACCTCGCGTTCCGGTTTATCCATTTTTATGCGGAGTGGGATCAACAAGGGCTGTGGTTTCAGCCCCTCATCGCCTGGCAGCAGTTGCACCTGTTTCAGCCAACGCTCCGCCACCGGTAATGCGATCAGCATCAAACGATCGCCAGACTCCAACAACGCATAATTTTCGCGTATCACTGCCAGCACCCGGCCAAAGCCCTGACTGTGACCGCTCAGCGGAGATTCCTGAACACCTTCAGCCACAGCAGTAGAGGCGTGATTAATCCGTTCAGTAACCGGCGTCGATTCCTGAACACGAGACACCGCTGGCGTTTTCAATAGCTGTTGATAAACCGCCCCCTCTTTCTTCCGATACTGAGGGGGTTGCCGCTGCCAGCCAGCCTGAGCTGCACCGGAAGTTGCCGTCTGATAGTCGTCAGACGGCGAAGTGCCGCCTGTGGTCGTATTTCCTGTCGCGGCAGGAGAAGAGAAGTGATTACCACCCGCGGCCTGGCGGTTCTCAGGCTGCCAACGCTCTACCGGGGCATCCTCTTCGCCAGTCGGTAACGTTTCCACGCCGGTTTCCTGCAGGACGCTGATCACACCCTGATAGATAAAATCATGCACCAGACGCGACTGATGGAAACGCACTTCATGCTTGGCCGGATGCACGTTGACATCAACCTGATGCGGATCAATCTCCAGATACAAGACATAGGCCGGTTGATTATTGTCACCCAACTTATCCTGGTAGGCCTGACGAATGGCATGATTGATCAAGCGGTCACGCATCATCCGGCCATTAACGTAGCAATATTGCAGATCGGTTATAGCACGGGAACCCGCAGGGTCGGCAACCCAGCCGCGTAAACTCAGGTCGCCATGTTGCCATTCAATCGCCAGCGCATGACTGAGGAAGGCCGTACCGCAGATAGAGCCAAGGCGACGTTCACGCTGGCTATTGTCTGAAACGCCGCGATACTGCCGCATCAGTTTGCCGTTATGACTAAGCGAGAAAGCCACATCAAAACGTGCCAGCGCAATACGTCGAATGATTTCATCAATGTGCGTGAATTCGGTTTTTTCGGTACGCATAAACTTACGCCGCGCCGGGGTATTGTAAAACAGATCCAACACTTCCAGCGTGGTACCCACAGGATGAGCAGCCGGTTTAACCGTCACCGCCATGTCTCGCCCTTCTGCATACGCTTGCCATGCTTCATTTTGCGCTGCCGTACGGGAGGTCAGCGTCAGGCGCGATACCGAACTAATACTGGCCAACGCTTCTCCACGAAAACCCAGACTGCTGATCGCCTCCAGATCATCCAGCGTCATGATTTTACTGGTGGCATGGCGAGCCAGGGCCAGGGCCAGCTCATCTTTACCGATACCGCAACCGTTATCGCGGATGCGGATCAGCTTTGCGCCACCTTTATCAATTTCGATATCAATCCGTGTCGCCCCGGCGTCCAGACTGTTCTCTACCAGTTCCTTCACTACCGATGCGGGACGCTCCACCACTTCCCCCGCCGCAATCTGATTAGCGAGCTGGGGAGGTAACACCTGTATCGGCATGGTTAACACCCTTCCTGATGATAGAGAGATAAATTCCGTCACTACAGTATTCGCCTAAACCTGCAGTGGAGAAGAATTCATGAGTTCCGCGTAAGTTTATACCACCCGCTGTAGCGTCACGATGTCGGGATGATTAAGGTCTGGCCCAGCATCACATTCGGCGACTTCATATTGTTCGCTTGCTGAATCGCCTTTGGGCTCACGCCGTAGTGGGCGGCTATCGCCGTCAATGAATCGCCACGCACCACCTTATGACGGACCGGCTTTTTCGGTTTTGCCTCACTGACAGCCTGTCTGCTGTTGCCTGCTGGCACTTTCAGACGCTGACCGACCCACACCAGATCTTTTTTCAGCGCATTCATCGAACGCAATGTTTCCATGCTCACACCATAGTGGGCGGCTATGCCTGACAGGGTCTCCCCTCTTTTTACCACATGACGCGTCACTGCCCCGGAATATTGAGTATTGGCTGGCGCTGGATTAGGTTCTACGTTAACCGTCGATGCGGGCTGCAACGGTCGGTTTTCCTCCTTTGGGATGGATTGTAGCGGGTGCGCCAGGAAGTAATTGCGGAGCCCTTTATAAATGGCCTCGGCAATCTTCTGCTGGTATGCGCTACTGCCAAGCAGTCGCTCCTCCGAAGGATTACTAATAAAACCGGTTTCCACCAATAAGGAAGGAATATCCGGCGAACGCAACACCCCCAGACTGGCGTGTTCCGGGAGACGTTTATGCAACGAACCCACACGTTGCAGTTGGGAAATCACTTTTACCGCCACATCATAGCCAACCCGCTGAGAATGGCCGAACTGCAAATCGAGCACCGCCTGACTGAGATAAGGGTCAGCCTGGCTGTTAGCCAGTAAATCTCCCGCACCTCCCAGTAGTTCCGACTGTTTCTCGTGTTGCTCCAGCCAACCCGCCATTTCACTGTTGGCGCGTCGATTGGAAAGCACCCACACCGAAGCACCAGACGCACTACGGTTTGGCGCGGCATCCGCATGGATGGAAACCAGCAGATTAGCGTCTTGCTTACGCGCCACATCAGAGCGCCCCATCACTGAAATAAAATAGTCGCCGTCGCGGGTCATCACCCCTTTGAACATCGGATCATCATTCAGCAATGCTTTCAGCTTGCGAGCAATAGCGATAGTGACATTTTTCTCTTTCAGACCACCGGCCCCGATCGCCCCCGGATCCTGTCCGCCGTGACCGGCGTCAATAGCCACAATCACCGCCTCATTAGTTGTGCGTGAAGTACGCCGCGACGCGGCCACTTTAGTCCCCCCGCTGACTGCGGTAACGGTATTCCCTTTGAAAGGATTGCTCCCCAGGGAAGATGGCTCAGAGCGCGCAACCGAACGGGTCTGGGACGAGGAGGTCGCCTGACGCGCACCGTTAATGGTGAACACCACATTATAATTATCGCCATTGCGCCGCGTCACCGCCCGGGTTTTCCCTGGCTGTGTCAGTTCAAACACCAGACGAAGACTCTGACTGTCTTTCGGCTTACTGCTACGAATGCGCTTAACGATATTCTCGCCGCTGAACGTCAGGGGCAATCCCTTAATCGCCCCGCTCTGGCGGATATCCAGCACCACCCGGTCAGGATTGTTCAACGGAAAAAAACCATAAATCGGCTGACCGGTAAAGCTCAGCGTTACGGTGGCTTTATCCGATCCGTTTGAAACGTTAATATCCGACAAACTGGCCGCCAGACAAGAATGTATCGTCAGTAATAGTGCCAGTATCAAACCAAGCTTAATGCGCCGCATTATTTACAACCCTTTTCCGTGGCAACCCACTGAACTATCGCCTCACCAACCGCTGAACAAGCTTTTAATTCAGCCTGACGAGCCTGGCCCTGATAGCTGAGATGCAATTCAATATCGGGGGTCGGCAGGACCCCCACACCCTGCTGCGGCCATTCAACCAGGCAAAGGCTGTCTTCGGTAAAATAATCGCGAATGCCCATGAATTCCAGTTCTTCCGCATCGGCAAGGCGATAGAGATCAAAATGATAGATCCGCCGATCCGACAAAACATAAGATTCCACCAACGTATATGTCGGGCTTTTAACCGTGCCCTGGTGCCCGAGCGCCTGCAAAAATCCGCGACTGAAGGTGGTTTTACCCGCACCGAGGTCGCCATACAGATAGATCGTTACCGCGCTATGACTGGCGCGAGCCAAACTGGCGCCTAACGCAAGGCTCGCAACCTCATCAGGCAATGCAATTACACAGGTCTTCATTCTTTTGTATTCAACATCTCAGGATTGACAAACAGATAGAGCTCGGAAAAAAGGTCAGTAGCCAACATTCCTCGTGTACCGACGCGTTTCGACACAGCATCAGCCGCTGCCCCATGCGCGACACATCCTGCGCAAGCCGCATCATACAGCGAAAGCTTCTGCCCGGTCAGACTGCCAATAATACCGGAGAGCACATCCCCCATCCCGCCGGTTGCCATGCCGGCATTCCCCACATCGGCAACGGCCAGCAACCCGTCTTCACTGGCAATCAGCGTACCGGCGCCTTTTAGTACCACCACCCCGCCATAACGTTTCGCCAGGCGTTTAACTGAATGTAAGCGGTCACTCTCAATTTCGCTGATTTTGACGTTCAACAGCCGTGCCGCTTCACCTGGATGGGGGGTAATAATGCGATTTTGACGTTTATTGGGATTGATTGCCAGCAGGTTCAGCGCATCCGCATCCCAAAGCATCGGTTTATGAGAATTTTCTACCTGCTGTAGCGCTTTTTTTCCCCATTCCTCCTGTCCCAACCCCGGACCAATGATAATGACATCCGCCCATTCCAGCGCATCATCAAGCGCCTGGCGGCTCAGTTCCTGTACCATCAGCTCTGGTCTGGCTGCGAGCAGAGGCGAAATGTTATCTTTGTGAGTGAGCACTCGCACCAATCCAGCCCCAGCGCGTAAAGCAGCCTCTCCGGTCATACGAATCGCTCCGGCGGTCCCATGATCGCCGCCGATAATCGCCAGCTTGCCATGGTCACCTTTATGCGACGTTGGCTTACGTGGCGTTAACCAGTGGGTAAGATAAGCAGCATCGTAACGGGCAAAAGGCGCCCTCTGCGCAGCCAGCCAATCATCGAGGCCCAGGGAGTGATAATGCAATTGACCAACATAATCGCGCGCTTTGCCGGTCAGCAGACCCGGTTTCAGGGCGATAAATGTCAGGGTGTGTTCGGCAGAAATTACCGCGCCAGGTGCCGTGCCGTCAGCGGCGACCAACCCGGAAGGAATATCCACGGCAAACACCGCAGCACGATGAGCATTCGCATGCTCAATCAATCGCTGATAAGGTTCTTTCGGGGCCCGATTCAGTCCGGTTCCCAACAACGCATCGACAATGATGTCCACCTGCTCAGGCCAGTGAATGGACGGGGCATGAATAACGCCGCCAACCGCCAACCAGGCTTCACGTGCCTGCCGCGCTTCTTCAGGCAACGGCCTGGTGCCTTCACAGGCGATCACCGTAACCGCCAGCCCTGCGGATTGCGCCAGGCGCGCCACGATAAATCCATCGCCGCCGTTATTACCCTGCCCACAAAGGATCAACCAGTGTTGTTTCTCCGGCCAGAGTGCCCGAATGTGGTTGAACACCGCCTCACCGGCACGTTGCATCAGCTCAAAAAGGGTAATGCCAAGTGCGTCAGCGCCGTCGCGCTCAAGGTGGGCCATCGCCTCTACCGGCCAGACAGCATAGGGTAAGCTTGTCGGATTATTCATATCCCATCCTCACGATCTCTATCAACTTGCTCTGGATAGTCCACAAGGGATATATCGATTCTGTGCTGATACTGGAAGCATCCACTATCCGTCGTATTGATCATTTGAGCTGATGGCGGAGTATCGCAATGGCTCAGGAGCATGTTTCGTGCTCAGCAAAAATCGCTGGCATGCTGACGACCTGGCTAAGCAAAGATAAATGTTGAATGAGTATATCCAATGAGCGCCAGCCTGTTAGCAACAGAACCATGAAAAAAATGCGCTTACGGTACAGAGCGAACAGCAGAAACAACTGGTACGAACGATATAAAAAGGGTTATCCCATGATGCATAAGTAAATCGCCAGAGATAATCCAGGTGGCTTAACAGTTTTCCACACGCTGTGCATAAAAATAAAAAGTTGTTGTCATTCAATTAGCACAGAAAGCACAACCGATCCAGATAACAATTTTAAATATCATTAAATATATAAAAACCAATGAGTTATAAAATAAACTCAACAATCCATACTCTCAGAACATTCCCCCACGGGCAAAGATAGCTGTGGATAACTCTGTTAAAGAATTTTTTAAAATATGCTGAAAAGCGAAACGGGGCTGAGTTATCGCTGTGGATAAATCACCTGACAGGGAGGAGAAAATTTTTATCTGGAGCGGGAAACGAGACTCGAACTCGCGACCCCGACCTTGGCAAGGTCGTGCTCTACCAACTGAGCTATTCCCGCTTGGGTATCTGGTGCAATACAACAACATTATTTTGGAGCGGGAAACGAGACTCGAACTCGCGACCCCGACCTTGGCAAGGTCGTGCTCTACCAACTGAGCTATTCCCGCCTGGGTATCTGGTGCAATACAGCAACATCATTTTGGAGCGGGAAACGAGACTCGAACTCGCGACCCCGACCTTGGCAAGGTCGTGCTCTACCAACTGAGCTATTCCCGCTCTGCGTAACACAATAAAAACTGTTGTGGTACGGGGTGCGCATTATACGAGAAAAGAAACCTGCCGCAAGACTGTTACTGCAAAATTTTTCCGTTTCTTGCTCAACTGCTGATTAAATCGGCAAACGAATATTTTATATCGGCGACATACATGCGCTAAGTATCATTCAGCCACCCTGTCGCCGGCAAACCGTCACTATCTTCCCATTAATGCTGAATAAAATGCTGGCGGTAGTAAGCCAGTTCCGCGACAGATTCACGAATATCGTCCAGGGCTTGATGGGTCCCCTGCTTTTTGAAACCGGGCAAGATTTCCGGCTTCCAACGACGGGCCAGTTCTTTCAGCGTGCTGACGTCCAGATAGCGATAATGGAAATACGCTTCCAACTCTGGCATATACTTAAACAGAAAGCGGCGATCCTGACCGATACTGTTACCACAGATAGGCGAACTGTTGGCGGGAACCCACTGCTTCAGGAACTCAAGGGTCGCCACCTCAGCGGCGCGCTCGTCATACTGACTTTCCTTCACCCGCGCCACAAGACCGCTGTTAGTGTGAGTTTTCACATTCCAGTCATCCATCAGCGCCAACTGAGCATCCGACTGGCGCACGGCGAAAACGGGTCCTTCCGCCAGAATATTCAAATCAGCATCCGTCACCAGGGTGGCAATCTCAATAATGCGATCCTGTTCTGGATCCAGCCCAGTCATTTCAAGGTCAATCCAAATCAGATTATTGGCATTTGCAGTCATAGGGTTTCTCGCCGTGGCTTATATCATCACACATTAGGGTGTATCATAAACGTTTTGCCCTGTCAGGGCGATGTCTGCCAATTCCTGTGAGGAAGAGTGAGTAAAAACAAACTGTCCAAAGGCCAGCAACGCCGCGTCAGCGCCAACCATGATCGCCGCCTGAAACAGCGAGCCGATAAGCCAGAACCTGACGATAGCCTGTTTGGTGAAGCGCGGAATGGCGTGGTGATCAGTCGTTTTGGCATGCATGCCGATGTGGAAGATGCGGACAGTTCAATACATCGCTGTAATATCCGTCGCACTATCCGTTCACTGGTTACAGGAGACCGCGTGTTGTGGCGTCCTGGCCTGCAAGACGGGGCAACCGTCAAAGGTATCGTGGAAGCCGTTCATGAGCGCACCTCGGTCCTTACCCGACCCGATTTTTACGATGGCGTGAAGCCAATTGCGGCAAACATCAACCAGATTGTTATCGTCTCTGCGATTTTGCCCGAACTGTCGCTGAATAT
This sequence comes from Erwinia endophytica, assembly GCF_009295515.1. Lineage (GTDB taxonomy): Bacteria > Pseudomonadota > Gammaproteobacteria > Enterobacterales > Enterobacteriaceae > Erwinia > Erwinia endophytica. The sequence goes on from NZ_RQVV01000026.1 coordinate 97,008, forward strand.
GATTGACCGCTACCTGATCGCCTGTGAAACACTGGATATCGAACCGTTGTTAGTCCTGAACAAAACTGACCTGCTGGATGCTGAAGGCCGCCAGTTTGTCGATCAACAAATGGCGATTTACCGCCACATTGGTTATCGTGTACTGATGGTATCCAGTCAGCAAAAAAAAGGTCTGGCTGAACTGGAAACCGCGCTGACTGGCCGCATCAGCATTTTCGCCGGTCAGTCTGGCGTGGGTAAATCCAGTCTGCTGAATGCCCTGCTGGGACTGGAACTGGGAACGAATGAAATCCTCACCAATGACGTTTCCGACGTCTCAGGGCTGGGGCAACACACCACAACGGCTTCACGACTGTACCACTTCCCTCACGGCGGCGACGTCATCGACTCTCCTGGCGTCAGGGAATTCGGACTATGGCATCTTGAGCCGGAACAAATCACCCGTGGATTTGTCGAATTCCGTGAGTTTTTAGGTCACTGCAAATTTCGCGACTGCAAACACAATAATGACCCGGGCTGTGCCATCCGCGAAGCGGTAGAGCGGGGAGATATCGATGAATCGCGTTTTGCAAACTACCACCGCATTCTGGACAGCATGTCAGATATGCAGTTGAAAACGCGCCGCAGTTTTTCAGAAAATGGTGACTAAACCCGGCCCTGTCGTTTGACCGGGCAGGCAGCCATAGCCTGAATGACAGAGCACTGTTACAATCCGCACCCTTCTATCTCTGCTATCTGATCAAGCCAGGAGGCTACTGTGTTGGATCGTCTGAAACTCGGCCTGAATGCCATTTTGCCTAAAAAGGGTCTTACTGAATTAGCCGGTTGGGGCGCAGGCAAGCGCGGCGGGTGGCTGACCAAAGCCGTTATCGATATTTTTGTCTGGTACTACAAAGTCGATATGACTGAAGCACAAAAACCGTATACCGGCAGTTATCGTACTTTTAATGACTTCTTTACCCGTCCGCTGCGTGATGACATCCGCCCTGTTGAGACTGATCCTCATCTGTTGGTGTTGCCAGCCGACGGCGCCGTCAGCCAGGCTGGACACATCGAGAATGACCAAATTTTCCAGGCAAAAGGCCATACTTATTCGCTGGAAGCGCTGCTGGCGGGTAATACCGCCATGGTCGACATGTTCCGCGACGGTGAATTCGTTACCACCTACCTCTCGCCGCGTGACTATCATCGCGTACACATGCCATGCAACGGTATCCTGCGCGAGATGATCTACGTACCCGGCGACCTTTATTCTGTTAACCCGCTGACCGCACAGAATATCCCTAACCTGTTTGCCCGTAACGAGCGCGTCATCTGCCTGTTCGATACTGAATTTGGCCCCATGGCGCAGATCCTGGTGGGCGCGACGATTGTAGGCAGTATTGAAACCGTCTGGGCCGGAACGGTTACCCCGCCACGAGAAGGCGTGATTAAACGCTGGAGCTGGCCCGGTGCCAATGAAGAAGGCGCCATAGCACTGCTGAAAGGCCAGGAAATGGGGCGTTTTAAGCTGGGATCAACCGTCATTAATCTGTTCGCTCCGGGCCAGATTAAACTGGCCGAAAGCCTGACACCAGACACCAGGACTCGTCTTGGCCAAACGTTGGCTATCGCACTGCAAGCAACCAGTGCGCAAGCCGTGTCACACCATTCATAACGGACACGCATGTTACGCCTGATTTTTACTATTCTGTTAGGCTGGAGCCTTATTCAGCCCACCTGGGCCGCCAGTGTACCTGACGCTGCCCAAATCAAGCTGTCGCTTGAAGAAGCGAAGTCTGACAAAATGACACCCAATCAGGCAGACACTGTGGATGCGTTGCAGTCTGCACTGAACTGGCTGGATGAACAGCGAAAGTCGCTGGCTAACACGAACGATAACCAGCTGATTATCGACGATTTCCCCAAACTTGCGCGCGATCTTCGTCAGCAAATAGCCTCGCTGGCTAATCCCCCTAACACGGTACATAGCACAATGTCCGCGGCAGAGTTGGATCAGGAAATCCTGCAAATCAGCAGCCAATTGTTAGAAGAAGTCCGACTGGCACAGCAGGAACAGGATCGCAGCAGGGAAGTCAGCGATTCACTGGCTCAGTTACCGCAGCAGCAAACCGAAGCCAGACGCGCGCTGAATGAGATTGAGCGTCGTCTGCAGGGGCAACCCGTAGCGGCAACACCGCTGGCACAGGCTCAACTGACCGCCCGTCAGGCCGAATCTGCCGCACAGAAAGCGCGAGTAGATGAACTGGAACTGGTTCAGCTTTCAGCCAGCAACCGCCAGGAGTTAGCGCGTTTACGCAGTGAACTCCACCAGCGCAAGGCTAAGCTGCTCGACGCCAGGCTGCAGGAACTGCGCAACCAGCTCAACAGCCTCCGGCAGCGTGAAGCCGAACAGGCGCTGGAAAAAACTGAACAGATGGCAGAAAACAGCGGCGATCTGCCAAAGAACATCACAGAACAATTCCATGTCAATCGCGAACTGTCCGCAGCGCTAAACCAGCAAGCGCAACGGATGGATCTGGTCGCTTCACAGCAACGTACCGCGATTAAGCAGACTATTCAGGTACGACAGGCGCTGAGCACCATTCGTGAACAGTCGCAGTGGCTGGGGGTCTCCAACGTCCTGGGTGAAGCGCTACGGGCGCAGGTTGCCCGCCTGCCGGAAATGCCCAAATCGCAGCAACTGGATAATGAACTGGGCCAGTTGCGGGTTCAACGACTGCACTATGAAGAACTGATTGAGCGTCAACAGCAGCTCAGACAACTCAGGCAGGATGACGGTAGCCCCCTGACGGCGGACCAACGCAAAATCCTTGATGCCCAGTTGAAAACTCAACGCGAACTCATTAGTTCACTGCTGTCCGGCAGCGATAATCTGATCCTTGAAGTGACTAAGCTGAAAGTGGTCAATGGCCAGTTAGAAGACGCGCTAAGAGAGGTACAGGAAGCCACTCATCGCTACCTGTTCTGGACGGCGGATGTCAGCGCCGTGGGGCTGAGTTTCCCGCTCGATCTGATGCGTGACCTGAAAAGCCTGTTGTCACTGGACACCCTCGGCCAGCTCGGCGGCGCGCTGGTGATGATGGTCACCAGTCAGGAAACCGTGCTCCCCGTTATCGGCGCCTTACTGCTGGTTGGGTTCAGCCTCAGTTCACGCCGTCACTATAGCGACTTCCTCAATCGTTCCGCCAACAAGGTGGGCAAAGTCACTCAGGATCGCTTTGGTCTGACAATGCGCACTGTATTCTGGTCAATACTGGTGGCGCTACCGCTACCGGTGCTATGGATGGCCCTGGGATACGGCCTGCAGCACGCCTGGCCCTACCCCATTGCGGTGGCCATTGGCGATGGTGTAACCGCTACAGTACCGCTGTTGTGGGTGTTTATGATTAGCGCGGCTTTCGCCCGCCCCAAAGGACTGTTCATTGTTCATTTCGGCTGGCAACAACACCGGGTAGCCCGGGCGATGCGTTTTTACAGTTTGTGCGTCGGCTTCGTCGTACCGCTGATCATGTTGCTGATTAGCTTTGATAATCTGGAAGACCGCCAGTTCTCCGCCACGCTGGGAAGACTCTGTTTCATCCTGATTTGCGGCGCGCTCAGCCTGGTGACGGTCAGCCTGAAGCGGGCTGGGATTCCGCTATACCTCGATAAAGAGGGTAACGGTGAAAACGTTATCAACAACATCCTGTGGAACCTGCTGATCGGTATTCCGCTGATTGCCGTACTGGCATCCTGTATTGGTTACCTGGCGACAGCACAAGCGCTGCTGGCCAGGCTGGAAACCTCAGTAGCCATCTGGTTCCTGTTGCTGGTCATTTACCACATTATCCGGCGTTGGATGCTTATCCAGCGACGCCGCATCGCCTTTGACCGCGCTCGGCATCGTCGTGCTGAAATCCTCGCCCAGCGAGCAAAAGGTGAAGATGATCTCCCTTCAACGCAGAATAATTCTGACGTGCCGGAAGTGGATGAACCCATTATTGACCTGGATGTAATCAGCGCCCAGTCTCTGCGGCTGGTGCGCTCAATCCTGACCCTGATTGCGCTGGTTTCAGTGATTGTGCTGTGGTCAGAAATTCACTCAGCCTTTGGCTTCCTGGAGAACATCAGGTTGTGGGATGCCAGTACCACCATCCAGGGCGTGGAGAGCCTGCAACCGATAACACTAGGCTCGGTGCTGATAGCCGTTCTGGTACTGATTATCACCACCCAGTTGGTGAGAAACATGCCAGCCCTGCTTGAGCTGGCTTTGTTGCAACACCTCAACCTGACACCCGGTACCGGCTATGCCATCACCACTCTGACGAAATACCTGCTGATCCTGATCGGGAGCCTGATGGGCTTCTCGATGATTGGTATCGACTGGTCTAAGTTGCAATGGCTGGTCGCAGCGTTAGGCGTCGGATTGGGGTTCGGTCTGCAGGAAATCTTTGCCAACTTTATCTCCGGCTTAATTATTCTGTTTGAAAAACCAATCCGCATCGGCGATACCGTCACCATCCGTGATCTAACCGGCAGCATTACCCGGATTAATACCCGCGCCACGACCATCACCGACTGGGATCGCAAAGAGATCATCGTTCCGAACAAAGCCTTTATCACCGAGCAATTTGTTAACTGGTCCCTGTCAGACTCGGTCACACGTGTGGTACTGACGATCCCCGCCACTGCGGAAGCGAACAGCGAGGAAGTCACTAACGTGCTACTGACCGCCGCCCAGCGTTGCCAGTATGTGCTGGAAACACCCCCGCCGGAAGCCTGGCTGGTCGATTTACAGCAGGGTATTCAGCTATTTGAACTGCGTATCCATGCGGCGGAGATGGGGCATCGTATGCCGTTGCGCCATGAACTGCATCAATTGATCTTGCAAGGTTACCAGGAGCACGGTCTGGAGATGCCATTCCCACCGTTCCAGGTGCGGATGGAAACCGCCTGGCGCAAAACATCGGCTGGCAATAACCGGCCAAACGCGAAAACGTATAAGTCAGGCGGGTTATAAGCGAGGTTGCTCAGGGACTGATTTATCAGCCCCTGAGCAGACATGCCTCAGCAGCGGTCTACCGCGAAAGCGATCACTTCACTCAGTTGGGAAGCCTGTAGCGCCAGCATCACCAGACGATCGACACCCAACGCCACCCCCGAACACTCTGGCATTCCGTGCGCCAACGCATCCAGCAAGTTGGTATCAATCGGTTGTGGCGGCAAACTCCGGGCGACGCGCTTACGGTTGTCCTGTTCAAAACGCTGACGCTGCTCACGGCTGTCGGTCAGTTCGCGGAAACCATTAGCCAGCTCAATTCCTTTGAAATACACCTCAAAACGTTCTGCCACTCGGTGATCTTCCGTACTGATCTCTGCCAGAGCAGCCTGACTGGCGGGGAAATGATAAACGAAAACCGGTTTATCTTTACCAATTTGCGGTTCAACACCCGTCACAAACAGCAGCTGCAACAACGTATCGCGGTCTTCCTCGCGGTTAGCCAAATCCCCTACTCCCAGCTTATCGGCCACTTCACGCAACTGCGTTTTGTCAGCGGAAAGCGGGTCGATTTCCAGATGGCGGATAAAGACCTGCTGATAAGAGAGCGTTTCAGCCGGGGCGCTTTCCAGTATCTGTTGCAGCAGATCATCCACTTCATTCATCAGACGATACATATCGTAATGTGGGCGGTACCACTCCAGCATGGTGAACTCAGGATTGTGATGACGCCCCGCTTCTTCGTTACGAAAACTGCGGCACAGTTGGAAGATCGGCCCGCTGCCCGCTGCCAGCAGGCGTTTCATATGGTATTCCGGACTGGTCATCAGGTAGAGGTCCAGCCCTTGCGCCGCTCCCGGCCCGACAAAGCGCGTCTGAAAAGGAAACAGATTAATATCAGTCACGGTAGCCTGGCTCATCGCCGGAGTTTCCACTTCCAGAACCCCACGATCGGCAAAAAAACGCCGAATTTCAGCCACAATCGCCGCCCGTTTTAATAAATTGGCAATGGGGGCGCTCGGCAGCCAACTGGCCGTATCGCTCATATTTTCTACTCCTCTGTCAACAGGTGAAGCAGTCTACCCGAGCCGCTCCAGACAAACAAATCCTCACGGATAAATCCAGGCCCGCCGTTACGCCCTGTGACCGTCGAAAAACACCATGGCGATCTCGTTTTTATCGTTTATTTCTTGCCCAAATGCCTGAGCACATCAAGTTTGTCTCTGATAGCCAGTTTTATACTGTTCTCCCGGGAAAACAGAGGGACTTTCCCTCATCCTCCATTCTGACAGGGAGAACATCGTGCAAACCTTTACTGCAGATTTGGTGATTGTCGGCGCTGGTGGAGCTGGTCTCCGCGCCGCCATTGCTGCCGCTGAAGCATCCCCCACCCTTTCTATCGCGCTGGTCTCAAAAGTCTATCCCATGCGGAGCCACACCGTGGCCGCAGAAGGCGGCTCTGCGGCCGTCACTCAGTCTCATGATAGCTTCGATCTGCACTTCCAGGACACGGTCTCTGGCGGCGACTGGCTGTGTGAACAGGACGTGGTGGATTACTTTGTTGAGCACTGCCCGCGTGAGATGGCCCAGATGGAAATCTGGGGTTGCCCATGGAGCCGCCGGAAGGATGGCTCAGTTAATGTGCGCCGCTTCGGTGGGATGAAAATTGAGCGGACCTGGTTCGCGGCCGATAAGACCGGCTTTCATATGCTGCACACGTTGTTCCAGACCTCGCTGAAATATCCGCAAATTACCCGTTTCGATGAGCACTTTGTCCTCGATCTGCTGGTTGACGACGGGGAAGCCCGCGGGCTGGTCGCCATGAATATGATGGAAGGTACGCTGATCCAGATTCATGCAGGCGCCGTGATACTGGCGACCGGCGGAGCTGGCCGGGTTTATCGCTACAACACCAATGGCGGCATCGTCACCGGAGACGGTATGGGAATGGCCCTGCGCCATGGCGTACCACTGCGAGATATGGAGTTTGTGCAATACCATCCAACCGGTCTGCCAGGTTCAGGCATTCTGATAACAGAAGGTTGTCGCGGTGAAGGCGGCATCATGGTGAACAAAGACGGCTATCGCTACCTGCAGGATTACGGCATGGGGCCGGAAACACCTCTTGGCCAGCCTAAAAATAAATATATGGAGCTGGGGCCACGGGACAAAGTCTCTCAGGCTTTCTGGCACGAATCCCAGAAAGGGCGCACCATCCACACGCCGCGTGGCGAAGTGGTCCATCTGGATCTGCGCCATCTTGGCGAGAAAAAACTGCATGAACGCCTACCGTTTATTTGTGAACTGAGCAAAGCCTATATCGGTATCGATCCCGTCACCAGCCCGATCCCCATCCGTCCTACCGCGCACTACACGATGGGCGGCATTGAAACCAATTCCCGCTGTGAAAGCCGTATTCGCGGGCTGTTTGCCGTCGGTGAGTGTTCATCGGTAGGTCTGCATGGCGCAAATCGGCTGGGTTCTAATTCACTGGCGGAACTGGTCGTTTTTGGTCGCATGGCGGGAGAAGCTGCGGCTGAACGCGCACTGGAAAGTCAGAAAACCGCCACAGCAGGTCTGGAAGCCCAGACCAGAGATTGCGAGCAACGTCTGAAAAAACTGGCGAATCAGCAAGGTAAGGAAAGCTGGTCCACGCTGCGGGATGAAATGGGTAAGTCGATGGAAGACGGCTGCGGTATCTATCGCACACCGGAACTGATGCAAAATACCATCAACAAACTGGCGGAGCTGAAAGAGCGCTTCAGTCGGGTACACATCAGCGATACCTCCAGCGTATTTAATACTCAGTTATTGTACAGTATCGAGCTGGCTCACAGCCTGGACGTCGCCGAGTGCATGGCTCATGCCGCTTTTCAACGCAAAGAATCACGTGGAGCGCACCAGCGGCTTGACGAAGGCTGCACCACCCGCGATGACGACAACTTCCTCAAGCATTCGCTCAGTTTCTTTAATCCGCAAGGCGCACCGAGCATCGACTGGGATCAGGTAAAAATTACCCGACTTCCTCCGGCGAAGCGCGTTTATGGCGCGGAATCAGAAAGTAAGGAGGCATCCCAGCATGACTGAATTACCGCGCTGCAAAATTGAAATCCAACGCTACAATCCAGAAGTGGACAAGGAGCCGCACAGCGAATTTTTTGATGTTCCGTGGGATGAGCAGACCTCTCTGCTGGATGCACTGGGATACATCAAAGATAACCTCGCTTACGATCTCTCTTATCGCTGGTCCTGTCGGATGGCGATTTGCGGCTCCTGCGGCATGATGGTCGACAAGGTGCCCAAACTGGCCTGTAAGACGTTTTTGCGCCATTACCCGCAGGGGATGCGTGTTGAACCGCTGGCGAATTTCCCGATTGAGCGCGATCTGATCGTCGACATGAGCCGCTTTATCGAAAGCCTGGAAGCGATCAAACCCTACATTATCGGCAACAGCCACCCGGTCCAGGAGGGACCCGGCAAACAGACGCCCGCGCAGATGGCCCGGTATCACCAGTTCTCGGGCTGTATCAACTGTGGACTGTGCTATGCCGCCTGTCCGCAGTTTGGCCTGAACCCAGAGTTTATCGGCCCTGCGGCTATCACCCTGGCACACCGTTACAACCTCGACAATCGTGATAACGGCAAGCAGCAGCGGATGCCGCTATTGAACAGCGATAACGGCGTCTGGCCTTGTACATTTGTTGGCTACTGTTCCGAAGTCTGTCCGAAGCATGTTGACCCGGCGGCAGCTATCCAGCAAAGCAAAGTGGAAAGCGCCAAAGACTTTCTGATTGCCACGCTCAGACCGCAATAAGGAGTGCCCCATGACCTCAAAACGTAATGCTTATCATCGTCCGGTAACGGCCAGTTGGTGGCTGAAGTCGGGTTTCTACCGCTTTTATATGCTGCGCGAAGGCACCGCCATTCCGGCGCTATGGTTCAGCCTTGAGCTCATCTTTGGCCTGTTCGCCCTGAAGCATGGCGAGCAGAATTGGGCGGCGTTTGTCAGTTTTCTGCAGCATCCGCTGGTGATAGCACTGAACCTGCTGGCGCTGGCTGCCGCGCTGTTGCACAGCAAAACCTGGTTTGAGCTGGCACCGAAAGCCTCCGTGATCGTCATCGGCGACAAAAAACTCTCCTCCGCACCCATTATCAGAGGGCTGTGGAGCCTGATGATCGCCATCAGCATTATTGTGCTGGCGACCACCTTTGTTGCGGAGAAACTATGAAAACACCACCCAATCGTTCTGATGAGCCCCTGTTCTGGGGACTATTCGGCGCTGGAGGCATGTGGGCCGCCCTCGTCTCGCCAGTATTAGTGCTGCTGATCGGTGTGTTATTGCCGGCAGGATCTGGACTACACGCCCTGAGTTACGAGCGCATCCTTGGATTTGCCCAAAGCTGGCTGGGTCGTGGGCTGATCTTTCTCGCCATTGTGTTACCGATATGGTGTGCCCTGCACCGTTTGCATCACGGCATGCATGATATGAAAATCCACGTCCCCGCGGGGAAATGGGTCTTCTACGGTCTGGCTACGATCCTTTCCGTGGTCACCGCTATCGGCGTTATCACCCTGTAAATCTCAGGCGGCTCCCTGGCCGCCTGTATAACGCTGTCGAGACTTAAGCAGATAAAAATAGCGCCGGTTTCCGATCAAAAAATAGCTATCGCAGGCGGTTCATTTCATTGACCAGGCATCAACAGGTGAATGATATTACTGAGCGCTACGCTGAATAGCCCGCCCGCCTGCTGATATATCTTCCCCCACACCACGCGTGGTATTACATGCGGTGAGCAGCGAAGAAAGTAGCAAAGCGGAGAAGAGCGCAACAATATTTTTCTTTAACATGACAATTTCCTTGTTACCAGACGTTAAAGTACAGCGTATTAAGCATAGCCGTATTTCTGCCTGACACGCCTGAAACGCGTAACAAAAGGAAATCTTCAGCCCCGAAGATCAGCTGGCCGCGTGGGAAATAGCACCACCGAGATGCTGAACATCCTCGCCAAATCCGTGAAAGGTGTTGCAGGCGCTCAATGCGCTGGTCATCAACAATGCAACAGTAATGAATTTAATCCAGTTCATCATTTACTCAGACTCACATCGTTCAAGGACTGGGCCTGAAACCAGGCCCCTGACCGTTGGGCTTATTTTACGCGGGCGACGTATTCACCAGAACGCGTATCAACTTTGATAACTTCACCAATCTGTACAAACAATGGTACTTTCACCACCGCGCCAGTAGACAAGGTTGCTGGCTTACCGCCAGTACCCGCGGTATCGCCTTTCAGACCGGGATCGGTATCCACTATTTCCAGTTCCACAAAGTTTGGCGGTAACACCTGAATAGGCTTGCCGTTCCACAGAGTCACAATGCACTCCGCATTGTCCAGTAACCATTTCGCCGCATCCCCGACGGTTTTCGCTTCAACAGGGTGTTGTTCAAACGTTTCCGGGTGCATGAAATGGTAGAACTCACCGTCGTTATACAGGTAGTTCAGATTGGTATCCATCACGTCTGCACCTTCGGCAGAGTCGGTAGATTTAAAGGTTTTCTCAACGCGGCTACCGGTCAGCAGACGACGCATTTTCACACGAGCGAAAGCCTGACCTTTGCCGGGTTTAACGAACTCGCTGGATTCAATAGCGTAAGGTTCGCCTTCGAACATGATTTTAAGACCGGGACGGAAATCGTTGCTAGAATAAGTTGCCATAAAGGCCCTCTACAATTTAATACTGGTACTTAGCCAAAAAAATGGCACACATTGTAACCCTAAATACCCCTTCGCGAGAAGAATGGTTGCATCAACTTGCAGATGTAATCACCGATCCCGATGAATTACTGCGCCTTTTAGGCCTTGATGCGCACCCGGTTCTGGCCGCAGGCAGTGATGCTCGTCGTCTTTTCGCCTTGCGCGTACCCAGAAACTTTGTCGCCAGAATGCAAAAAGGCGATCCACAAGACCCTCTTCTGCTGCAGGTGCTCACCGCCAGCCAGGAATTTATTGACGCGCCAGGTTACAGCACCGACCCGCTCGATGAGCAGAACAGCGTGGTGCCTGGTCTGTTACATAAATATCATAATCGTGCGCTATTGCTGGTCAAAGGCGGTTGTGCCGTTAATTGCCGCTATTGCTTCCGTCGCCATTTTCCTTACGCTGATAATCAAGGCAACAAACGCAACTGGCAACAAGCCCTGGAGTATATCCGAGAGCAACCAGAACTGGATGAGATTATTTTCTCCGGCGGCGATCCGTTAATGGCAAAGGATACGGAACTGGATTGGCTGATTAGCCAACTGGAGCAAATCCCACAGATTAAAAGATTGCGTATCCACAGTCGGTTGCCAGTGGTCATCCCCTGCCGGGTCACATCTTCATTGTGCGAACGGCTGGCGGAATCTCGTTTGCAAACCCTGCTGGTCACCCACATCAACCACGCTCAGGAAATTAATGATGAGCTGCGACAGGCATTACTGCAATTAAAACGCGCCGGGGTCACGCTACTGAACCAAAGCGTCCTGTTACGCGGTATCAATGACAATGCAGCTACGTTGGCGACGCTGAGTCAGACGCTATTTGATGCCGGAGTGTTGCCCTACTATCTGCACGTGCTTGATAAAGTACAGGGCGCAGCACATTTTTATGTATCAGATGAGGAAGCACGGGCGATTATGCGCGAATTGCTGGCTTTGGTTTCCGGCTATATGGTACCCAAACTGGCGAGAGAGATTGGTGGCGAGCCAAGCAAAACACCTCTCGATTTGCAACTACGTCAGGTTTAAACCTGCTCAAAAATTTCCCCGGCACATAAAGCAACAGGGATGGTTCAACACGCCATCCCTGCCTTACATCACTGAAGACGATGCCGGATTATGGGCACTTATAAACCTGGCCGCTCATTTTACTGTCCATCGGCACAAAGCTTGACCAGATATTTTGGGTTGGGCTGGTCGCGCCATAAATGACATTGCCGCCCATTTCTGCCGCCCGGTTACGCAGATCGTTTGCCGCACCACGCAACGAGCTCATTTCCCCACCACCTGCGCCACTCAACCAGTTACTCTGTGAACCGGTCAGGGTACCGAGCAGTTGGCAATCGCTTGCTGGCTGTTTATCGGTAAAGGTGACCCGCTCCCCTCCAGCACTCAGTGTTTTAGAACTGCTACAACCCGCCAGCAGCATGGCCGCCACAGAAAGTCCCAGCAAGACGTTAATCCGCATTTTAATCCCCATTATTATCATCAGAGTCATTCCTGATCGTACCGGACACCCGGGTCTTGATATAAGCATCCGTTGCCCAATTTGTGATAAATCGTTGTTCAGGTCGCTTCTTGCGCCCTTACTTATACTATTTCCCCCCAAAAAGAAAAACCCCCTGTCAGGGACAGAGGGTTTCTTTTTAACACAGTGGGGAGGATTACATCATACCACCCATACCACCCATGCCACCCATGCCGCCGCCAGCACCTAAGTCTGGCGCATCACCTTTCGGCAGATCAGTCACCATACATTCGGTGGTGATCATCAGGCCAGCCACAGAAGCCGCATACTGCAGCGCAGAACGGGTCACTTTGGTTGGATCCAGAATACCGAAGTCGATCATGTCGCCGTACTCTTCGGTCTGGGCGTTGTAGCCGTAGTTGCCTTCACCGGCTTTCACCATGTTGGTCACCACGGAAGGCTCTTCACCCGCGTTAGAGACTATCTGACGCAGTGGCGATTCCATCGCGCGCAGCGCGACTTTGATTCCCACGTTCTGATCTTCGTTCTGCCCACGCAGGTCACCCAGTTTAGAAGCAACACGCACCAGCGCAACACCACCACCAGCGACCACGCCTTCTTCAACCGCGGCACGAGTCGCATGCAGGGCATCTTCAACACGGGCTTTCTTCTCTTTCATTTCAACTTCAGTTGCCGCGCCAACTTTCAGAACGGCTACGCCGCCTGCCAGTTTAGCCACGCGCTCCTGCAGTTTTTCACGATCATAATCAGAGGTGGCTTCTTCGATCTGCTGACGAATCTGAGTGACACGACCAGAAATAGCGGACTCTTCACCCACGCCATCAATGATGGTCGTAGTATCTTTGGTGATCGCCACACGTTTCGCCTGACCCAGGTCTTCCAGCGTCGCTTTTTCCAGCTCCATACCGATCTCTTCAGAGATAACGGTACCGCCAGTCAGCACAGCGATATCCTGCAACATCGCTTTACGACGGTCACCGAAGCCTGGGGCTTTAACCGCAGCGACTTTAACGATACCGCGCATGGTGTTCACCACCAGAGTTGCCAACGCTTCACCTTCAACATCTTCAGCGATGATCAACAGAGGCTTGCCGGCTTTTGCCACGGCTTCCAGTACTGGCAGCAATTCGCGAATGTTGGAGATTTTTTTGTCAGCCAGCAGGATGAACGGGCTTTCCAGCTCAATAGCGCCGGTTTCTGGTTTGTTGATGAAGTACGGCGACAGATAGCCACGGTCGAACTGCATCCCTTCAACCACATCCAGCTCATCTTGCAGGCCGCTGCCTTCTTCAACGGTAATAACACCTTCTTTACCGACTTTTTCCATCGCCTGAGCAATCAGTGTCCCCACGCTCTCGTCAGAGTTCGCAGAAATAGTCCCTACCTGAGCAATGGCTTTAGAATCAGAACAAGGAACGGAGAGTTTTTTCAGTTCTTCAACAGCCTGGATAACCGCTTTATCAATACCGCGTTTCAGATCCATCGGGTTCATACCCGCAGCAACGGCTTTCAGACCTTCATTAACGATAGACTGAGCCAACACGGTTGCAGTAGTGGTACCGTCACCTGCCGCGTCATTCGCTTTAGAGGCCACTTCTTTCACCATCTGTGCGCCCATATTTTCGAACTTGTCTTCCAGTTCGATTTCACGCGCGACAGACACGCCATCTTTAGTGATGTTCGGTGCGCCGAAAGATTTATCCAGCACCACATTACGGCCTTTTGGCCCCAGAGTCACTTTTACTGCATCTGCCAGTACATTCACGCCACGTAGCATTTTTACGCGTGCGTCATTACCGAATTTTACGTCTTTAGCTGCCATTTTTAATATCCCTTAAATTCGTTTCGTTCAGTGAGTTACACGTAAATTAAGCTTCAACAATTGCCAAAATGTCGCTCTCAGAAATGATCAGCACTTCCTCATTATCGATTTTCTCAGTTTTCGCGCCATAGCCTTCACTGAAAATGACCACATCACCGACTTTCACGTCTAATGGTTTCACTTCGCCACTTTCGAGGATACGGCCATTGCCAACAGCCAGCACTTCGCCACGGGTAGACTTGCCTGCTGCAGAGCCGGTCAGAACAATGCCTCCAGCTGATTTAGATTCCACTTCTTTACGCTTGACGATAACACGGTCGTGCAATGGACGAATTTTCATTGATAACTCTCCTTTGAGAAGTCCAATCAGTTTTTTTGGGATGAACACCGGGCTTCACTGGCACCGGCATTGTGACGGAAGAGATAAGGACGAACAGAGAACCTTTCAAGGGCAAAAAAATAAAAATTTTTCTTCTGCGTCACAACTGCACAAATAACGATCAAAAGCGGCCTTTGAAAAACAAACGGGCGGAATCTCCGCCCTGCTGTACCTTACCGCTCATCACCACCATCATTATGTTCAATCCGTTTTACATCCTTGCGTTCATACTCGCCATCCACAGTAAAACCCCCGCTATCCGGCGTTGCGCCAGAACCGCGCCATACACGCAGATGCGGCATCAGTTTCAGCGTCAAATGCTTCTGCACTGGCGGCAGCAGTAACAGCAGCCCCAGACAATCGGTAAAAAAACCCGGCAACAACAGTAAAAAACCCGCCAGAATCAACGAGACACTTTTTACCATCTCGGCCGCCGGACTCTCCCCCGCCGCCAGCTTCTGCTGCATTAACATAAAATTCTTTATCCCCTGGTTTCTCACCAGCGAGATACCAATACACGAACTGAACACCACCAACAGCATGGTTAGCAGAACACCCAGCACATGCGCGACCTGAATAAAGAGGCTTATCTCAATCCACGCGAGAACAAATAGCACTAAAAACGGTAACCAGCGCACCGCAATCTCCTGTTGCCCGGAGCTATCCCGCACAAGACGTGACAGCAAAAAAGGAAGGTCATTATGACCGTATTTTTTCAGAGATGGACACCCTACCCGCATTTTTCAACCATAGAGGTGAAAATTCATATTCTTCATCAAAATATGTCTATGATCACAGAATGTCGAAGGCGCTTGAAAAAGAAGGTAATTTTAGTGTTCAGCAGCCAGACTTTTGGCCGCTAACAGCATATAATCGCGTCCCATCAGCCGTAAACAGATCAAATATCGCCGCCAGCCATTCATGCCCCACAATGACGTTGTTTGTGATAACTCATATACCCGATAGTGACTGAAAAGATAATGGGTATTAACAACAAGAAGGTTGCTCATGACTACTAACATTCGTATCGAAGAAGACCTGTTAGGTATACGTGAAGTCCCGGCAGACGCTTACTACGGAGTTCATACTCTGCGCGCGATTGAAAACTTCGCTATCAGTAGTAGCAAAATCAGCGATATTCCTGAATTTGTCCGCGGCATGGTCATGGTCAAAAAAGCGGCGGCCATGGCTAATAAAGAACTACAGACCATTCCACACCACCTCGCCGATATCATTATTCAGGCCTGTGATGAGGTCCTGAACAACGGTAAATGCATGGATCAGTTTCCGGTTGATGTCTATCAAGGCGGCGCGGGCACCTCGGTGAACATGAATACCAATGAAGTACTGGCAAATATTGGCCTGGAACTGATGGGCCACCACAAAGGGGAATACCAGTACCTCAATCCAAACGACCACATCAACAAGTGCCAGTCCACTAACGATGCCTACCCAACAGGTTTCCGCATCGCGGTTTACTCTTCAATTCTGAAGCTACTGGATGCCATCAGACAACTGAGCGAAGGTTTCCGGCACAAGGGCATTGAGTTTAACACGATCCTGAAAATGGGACGTACTCAGTTGCAAGATGCGGTGCCGATGACTTTGGGCCAGGAATTTCACGCCTTTAGCGTCCTGCTGAATGAAGAAATCAAAAACATCTTACGCACCGCTGAACTGCTGCTGGAGGTTAACCTCGGCGCCACCGCAATCGGTACCCGCCTCAACACGCCGGATGGCTACCAGCCGTTAGCGGTTAAAAAACTGGCCGAAGTCAGTAATCTGCCATGCGTACCGGCGGAAGATTTGATTGAAGCAACATCTGACTGCGGTGCTTACGTCATGGTGCACAGCGCGCTGAAGCGCCTGGCCGTGAAGCTGTCGAAGATCTGCAACGATCTCCGTCTGCTCTCGTCCGGTCCACGTGCAGGTCTGAATGAAATCAATCTGCCGGAACTGCAGGCGGGTTCCTCTATCATGCCAGCCAAGGTGAATCCTGTGGTACCAGAGGTGGTGAATCAAGTGTGCTTCAAGGTGATCGGCAATGATGTCACCGTGACGATGGCCGCCGAAGCGGGTCAGCTACAGCTCAACGTAATGGAGCCCGTGATCAGCCAGGCAATGTTTGAGTCAGTGCATATTCTCACCAACGCTTGCACGAATCTCCTGGAAAAATGTGTGAAGGGGATAACCGCTAACAAAGCGGTATGTGAAGCCTACGTGTTCAACTCTATCGGTATCGTGACTTACCTGAACCCTTATATTGGCCACCACAATGGCGATATTGTCGGAAAAATTTGTGCCGAAACGGGCAAAAGTGTGCGTGAAGTGGTGCTGGAACGCGGTTTGCTGAGCGAAACACAGTTGGATGACATTTTCTCGCCCCAAAACCTGATGTTTCCGGCCTATAAAGCTAAACGCTATACAGATGAAAATGAGTGATATATCCGGCTGAACCAGACCAGCCATGGTCGTTCTGTGAACACCGTGCCTTTTTTAACGATGCCGCCTACCTATTATTAACGGTTGATGAGCAAAAAACGCAGGAAGAGTAAGTATGATTATATCGGAGTTGATCATCGTACTGGCGGCGATCTATCTGGGAGCGCGGTTGGGCGGCATCGGCATCGGCTTTGCTGGTGGCGTCGGGATGCTGATCCTCACCACAGGCTTTCAGATTAAGCCCGGCGTGATTCCCTTCGATGTAATTGAAATCATCATGGGGGTTATCGTGGCCATCGCGGCAATGCAAGTTGCGGGCGGCATGGATTATCTGGTTAGCCGTGCCGAGCGCTTACTGCGTAAACATCCACGCTACATTACGTTTCTGGCTCCGTTAGTAACCTATGTAATGACTCTGCTGGCGGGTACCGGTCACACGGCATTTTCAACGCTGCCAGTGATTGCTGAGGTGGCGAAGGAACAGGGTATTCGCCCTTCCCGCCCACTGTCCATTGCCGTTGTCGCGTCACAAATAGCTATCACGGCTTCCCCCATTTCGGCGGCCGTGGTGTTTTTTTCCGGCATTTTAGAAGCGAAAGGCATCAGTTATCTGGGTCTGCTTTCGGTGGCTATTCCCTCTACCATGGTCGCCATTTTCCTCGCGGCAATCATCACGAATTTCCTGGGCAAAGAACTGAAAGACGATCCGGTGTATCAGGAACGGCTGGCAAAAGGCGAAATCGTGCTACGTGGAACACGCGTGTTCAACGTCCAGCCCGGAGCAAAACGTTCGGTGCTACTGTTCCTGCTGGGTATTGTCGCCGTGGTGCTGTACGCCGCCGCACTCAGTGTTGGACTCATCACGCATCCGGTACTGTCGCGTAATGAAGCCATTGTGGTGTTTATGCTGACTGTCGCGGCCTTGATCTGTATGACCTGCAAGGTAGAGTGTGACAGGATCCTCTCTGCCAGTACTTTCAAATCCGGTATGAGCGCCTGTATCTGTGTGATGGGGGTGGCCTGGCTGGGCGACACGTTTGTGCAAGCACACATCGGTGAAATTCAACGAGTGGCTGACGCCTGGCTCAGTGACTATCCATGGATGCTGGCCGTGGTTTTATTCTTTACGGCAACCCTGCTCTATTCTCAAGCCGCCACCACGAAAGCCCTGATGCCTGCTGCGCTCTTACTGGGCGTATCGCCGGTGACCGCGGTGGCTTCTTTTGCCGCCGTCTCGGCCCTGTTTGTGCTGCCGACCTATCCGACGCTGCTGGCCGCAGTGGAAATGGATGAGACCGGCTCCACTCGCATCGGCAAATTCGTTTTCAACCACTCCTTCATTGTACCTGGAACGCTGGCCATCATGTTCTCAGTCGCCCTGGGGTTCCTGTTCGGCCATCTGTTCCTGTGAGCCTGACGTGAATTCAGGTCATGTTACATCCTGATAAGCCTCTGTCGGCTCAGCATGATATAGTGACCGACAGAGATAAGGATGGCCTCCTGAGCTCATCCAGTGCGGTAGCGGGACGTTGTCTGTATCGCCGGTTTACTCAGTCCAACATGGAGAATGTGGTTACCTGCCATGGCTAAGTCCTTTACAACATTTATTTTCCTGCTGCTAACCGCCCTGCATTGTCTCCCTGCGGACGCGTCACTGTTCGGACAAAATAATTCCAGTCACTTCGTCACCGCCGATCAGGCGTTTGCCTTTGATTTCAACCAGCAAGCCAACCAACTTACGCTCACCTGGCAGGTGAAGCCGGGCTACTATCTCTATCGTCAGCAAATTAAGATCTCAGCACAAGGGGCGACACTGGTTGACTGGACACTGCCAGCAGGTAAACCACATGAAGATGAATTTTACGGTAAAACAGAGATTTATCCTGAGGACCTGACGCTGCCTTTAACGTTACAGCAGGCCGCTAAAGGGGCGACGCTAGCGGTCACCTGGCAGGGCTGCGCCAGCGCGGGTTTCTGTTATCCACCGGAAACCCGTACCGTGCCGCTCAATGAGGTTGCGGCAAACACCGGAAAAAATGATGGGACCGCGGCTGGCACGCAGCGTACCGCTTCAGGCGTGGCGCCAGTTCAGCGACCAGTGTCTCCTGGCGATAGCCTGCCATTCTCTCCGTTGTGGGCATTGCTGATTGGTATCGGTGTCGCTTTCACGCCGTGCGTCCTGCCGATGTATCCACTGATCTCCGGTATTATCCTTGGTGGCAATCGGCAGTATTCGCTGGTCCGCCTGTTTACACTGGCGCTGGTTTATGTGCAGGGCATGGCGTTGACCTACACACTGATGGGGGTGATTGTCGCGGCAGCCGGTTTGCGCTTTCAGGCTGCTTTACAAGCGCCAGCGGTGTTGATTGCCCTGTCAATCGTCTTTATCCTGCTGGCACTGTCGATGTTCGGCCTGTTCACCCTGCAATTGCCTTCCTCGCTGCAGACCCGCTTAACGCTGTGGAGCAACCGTCAGCAAGGTGGCTCGCTGCCGGGCGTCTTCCTGATGGGGGCGCTGGCTGGGCTCATTTGTTCCCCCTGCACCACTGCCCCCCTCAGCGCTATTCTGTTATATATCGCGCAAAGCGGAAAAATGCTGGCTGGCGCCGGCACACTGTATCTGTATGCATTGGGCATGGGACTGCCGCTGATCGCCGTGACGCTGTTCGGTAACCGTTTGCTACCGAAAAGCGGAGCGTGGATGCAAACGGTTAAGGAAGGCTTTGGTTTTGTCATCCTCGCACTTCCCGTGTTCCTGTTGGAGCGCGTCATTGGTGAGCTCTGGGGCCTGAGATTGTGGAGCCTGCTCGGCGTGGCTTTCTTTGGCTGGGCCTTTATCAGTCTGAAATCGGCCAATGGCTGGCAGCGCCTGGCGCAGATCCTGATGCTGACCGCCGCCCTGGTCGCTGCTCGCCCATTGCAGGACTGGGCTTTTGCCTCACCGACCACCGAAGCGAAACCAGCCCACCTGAACTTTGCCCGCATTAGCGGCACCGATCAACTTAACCAGGCGCTACAACAGAGCAACGGACGCATCACGATGCTCGATCTCTATGCTGACTGGTGCGTAGCCTGTAAAGAGTTCGAAAAATACACCTTCAGCCAGTCTGACGTGCAAACAGCGCTGAAAAATATTCAGTTGTTACAGGCCGATGTCACCGCAAACAATGCACAAGACAGCGAACTCCTAAAGCAGCTCCAGGTGTTGGGCCTGCCAACCATTTTATTCTTTGATGTCCACGGCAAAGAAATCCCTCAGTCCCGCGTGACCGGTTTTATGGATGCGGCCGCGTTTAAGCAGCATTTGCACAAACTGGCCAATTAAACGACACTAAAAAAGATTTTCCAGTCTGAAGGCTGGAAAAATTCATTCGGCATTCAAGAGGAGAGTCACTTGCAACGTGAACAGGTACTCGAGCATGCACTGCACGTGCTCGAGCAACAGGGCCTGGCGGCCTCCACATCGTTTGCCATGATGGCGAATGAAGCAGTCTGTCAGGAAACAGACTTACGCCGCTTCTGGCCTGATCGTGAAGCACTGTTGTATGACGCCTTGCGCTATCACAGCCAGCAAGTTGATATCTGGCGGAGTAAGCTGTTGCTGGATGAAACGCTGAACGCCGAACAGAAGCTGCTAATGCGTTACCAGGTGCTTGAAGAGTCAGTACGTAATAACCGCTATCCAGGCTGCCTGTTTATTGCCGCCTGCAGCTTTTACCCTCAACCTGACCATCCCATCCATCAGATTGCCGAACTGCAAAAACGCGCCTCCTGGCAATACACTCATGATCTTCTGAACGAACTGGATATCGAAAATCCCACTTTGGTCGCTCATCAAATGGAGTTGATCCTCGAAGGTTGCCTGAGTCGCCTGCTGGTAAAGCGTAACGTGCAGGAAGTGATCACGGCCCGCACCCTGGCTGAAGATGTTCTGAATATTGCTTTGTGCCGCAAAAATGGTGCCCTGGCCTGAATCAGTTTCACGCGATACGCATAAAAAGCAGCCATTCAGTCGTTGTTTAGCTTTTTTTTGTGACAAAGCCGTTGACGGAAGACGGCCTTTACGGTTTAATGCGCCCCGTTGCCCGGATAGCTCAGTCGGTAGAGCAGGGGATTGAAAATCCCCGTGTCCTTGGTTCGATTCCGAGTCCGGGCACCACTCATTCATAAACGGACCTCTACGGAGGTCCGTTTTGCTTTGGCTTCTCCGCCAAAATCAACGGTTCATCACTTACCGCATTCCGCCCGTCCTCCACATCAAACTGCCTGTGCGGGTACAAATGAAGGCATGGTCTGATTCGATAAAATTTATTCCCTTTTCACTTTCAGTGGGACCGCACTGTAACGCGCCTTGACGCCTTCGTTATCGCATCCTGTAGAAACATGACACGCGCGGTAAGAGTGTCACACGACAGAAGATGGCAAGATTGCCTCACGCGTCAGCGCCCTTTCGCCAGGTATTGTGCCATCTCTGACTCCGGTACCATTCCGCCCCCCGTCGCCCAGACCAGATGGGTGGCGTTATTTAGCTGTTCGGCGCTGAATCCATGCATCTGTTGATATGTCGGTGAGCTGCAGATGCGCTGAGGTCCAGC
The DNA here is from genome assembly GCF_009295515.1 of Erwinia endophytica. Taxonomy (GTDB): domain Bacteria; phylum Pseudomonadota; class Gammaproteobacteria; order Enterobacterales; family Enterobacteriaceae; genus Erwinia; species Erwinia endophytica. The sequence goes on from NZ_RQVV01000026.1 coordinate 118,472, forward strand.
CATACCGGCCAGCGCCGATGGTTCCAGGCGAATGCCTTCTTCCTGCGCCAGCCAACCCAGCATGTCATACATGTTCTGGTCATCGAGTGTATATATCCCATCCAACAGACGTTCCATGGCTCGCCCTACAAAACCAGAGGCTCGCCCCACCGCCAGGCCATCAGCAGCTGTTTGATTATCAAGACCAATATCCTGCACCGATATTCCATCGTGCAGACCAGTATAAACACCCAACAGCATGCACGGAGAATGCGTTGGCTCGGCGAAAAAGCAATGGACATCATCACCAAACGCCAGCTTCAGACCAAAAGCCACGCCCCCAGGACCGCCGCCAACGCCGCACGGTAGATAAACAAACAACGGATGATGGTCATCCACCACGTGCCCTTGTTGCATAAACTGTGCTTTCAGACGCTGTCCAGCCACCGTATACCCCAGAAATAGCGTGCGGGAGTTTTCATCATCAATGAAGAAGCAATGCGGATCGGACTCCGCAGCCTTACGCCCTTGCGCAACGGCTACACCGTAATCCTCTTCATATTCCACCACCGTCACACCGTGGCGGCGCAGTTTGTCTTTTTTCCATGCCCGGGCGTCGGCAGACATATGCACCGTAACCTTAAAACCGAGTGCGGCGCTGATGATACCAATCGACAACCCCAGGTTACCGGTCGAGCCCACCGCGATCCGGTACTGGCTAAAGAACCGCCTGAATTCCGGAGAAAGCAGCACGCTGTAATCCGCATCTGTCGTCAACAGGCCTGCTTCCAGTGCCAGTTTTTCCGCATGCGTCAGCACTTCATAAACACCGCCACGGGCTTTGATCGAACCGGAAATTGGCAAATGGCTGTCTTTTTTCAGCAGAAGATCGCCACTGATGTTACACCCGTACTCTTTTTCCAGCCGTTTTTGCATTGCCGGTATCGCGACTAGCTCAGATTCGATAATCCCCCCGGTTCCGGCGGTTTCCAAAAATGCTTTTTCCAGGTAGGGCGCAAAACGGGTCAGGCGGGCATGAGCTGCTTTTACGTCCCTCGCGGTCAAACCGACATACGGTAACCCTTCCGCAAGTGAGGTGGTGCCTGGGTTAAACCAGGTCGTTTCTTTGAGAGCAGACAGATCCGCTATTAAAGGATGTCGGGCAATAAGTGAAGTCATTTTAACCTGTTCCATCATGCCGGGCGCCCACATCAGCAAACGACGTACGGTAAGCGCTGGGCGAAGTATGATACGCCCGAGCAAAATGCTGACGCAGTGACACCGCGCTACCGAACCCTGATAGCCGCGCAACTTCTTCCACCGCCAGGTTTGAGCTCTCCAACATACGTTGCGCGTAAGCCAGCCGCTGTTCGATAAGCCACCGGCCAACGGTGGTACCGGTCAGTTGACGAAAACGTCGCGTGAAATTACGTCGACTCATCGCGGCATGCCTGGCCAGCGAATCAAGCGTATACGGCCCGCTCGGCTCAGCCGCCAACTGGTGCAATAAATCTGACAACCGATCGCCTCCCGGCGCGTTATGCAATGGTTGTTCGATGTATTGCGCCTGTCCCCCCTGCCGGTGTGGCGCCACCACCAGACGACGAGCGATACGGTTAGCGGCTTCCGCTCCATGCCACTGGCGAACCAGATGCAGACAACAATCCAGGCCTGCCGCTGTGCCAGCAGACGTCACGATACGTCCATCATCGGCATCTTGATACAACACATCCGGCATAAGTTTGACGCGCGGATAGCGCTGAGAAAACACCCTGGTCGCGCTCCAGTGCGTGGTTGCCTTGTGGCCGTCGAGAATACCCGCTTCAGCCAGAACAAATGCCCCCAGGCACAGGCCAACCACCGTGGCTCCGCGCTCATAGGCAGCCTGCACCGCGGCCACGATAGCATCGGGCGGGCGTTCCTGCGGATCGCGCCACGATGGCACAATCAATACATTGGCCGACGAGGCGTCTTCCAGTGTCAGACTCGTCTGCACGGCAAAACCAGCGGAGGTTCGCAACGTGCCCCCTTGACCAGGATCAACCGCACAGATCTGCAGATTGCAGGAAGGTAATCCCTCCTGGCTACGATGGTCAAATACCAGACACGGCACGGAAAGATGGAACGGGCTGATGTTATTAAAAGCCAGAACCGCTATTTCCCTGGGTTTCACAGGTTACCTCCGACACAATTTGGCCCAATGTCATCGATGGATTTCCTTTGGGCCACTATCAAGACTGGGGGCTACGGGAGAAGATAGCACTCAATAATTCACACAACGCCCACGGCAAAACAACCAGAGGAATTTTATCATGGCCGCAAACACTCTCCCTACGCGCGCGCTGATCGTTATTGATGTACAAAACGAATACCTGACCGGTAACCTGCCCATTGAATATCCGGCCCCCCAACACACCCTCGCTAATATCAGCATCGCGATGGATACAGCCCGCGTTGCAGGCATACCGGTGATCGTCGTGCAACAAACCTCACCAGCCACCTCACCGTTGTTTGCTATCGGCTCTGCGGGCTGGCAGTTGCATCCAGTGGTAGCATCGCGCCCACATGACCTCTATCTGCGTAAGGTACAACCGAGTGCCTATTCGGAAAACGATCTGGCGCAATGGCTCAATGTACGTGGTATCAATACGCTTACCGTGGTTGGCTACATGACGCATAACTGTAATGCTTCCACCATCAATCATGCGTTGCATAATGGTACCTCGGTGGAATTTTTGCATGATGCATCGGGTTCATTGTCGTACCATAACCAGGCTGGCTACGCCAGTGCGGAGGAAATCCATCGCGTATTTAGCGTAGTGTTACAGTCACGCTTCGCTGCTGTCCTCTCAACTCAGGAATGGGTTCACCTGGTGAAAAGTGGATCAAGGGCAATACTCGACAACATTTACCACTCCAGCCTGCGGGCGCGTGGCCTGCTACAGGATGAAGTAACACATCGGAGGTAGCGTGTCCCTGCCCACTATCGCCAGCCTGGCTGAAGTGACGAACGGATTACTGACCGCACCAACGGCCCTCACGGTTTTGACAATATCTTATCCCTGCGTAAATCCGCAGGGAAATCATCAAGGCGTGGCAGGCTGTTCTCCCTGAGTCTGCAGAGAAAAACCAACCATCAGTTGTTTCAGATGCAGTTCCGTCTGCGCTCGCAGCGCGGCGGATGCCGGACTCTTCGCGGGCTGTGCGGCCAACAGCCGTAATTGTTCCTCTGCTGGCACCGTCCGGCTCAAAGCCTGGGTGATGGAAAACACTTGTGACTTGAGTTCACTGACCGTCATGTATTTCCCTTTTTGTCCATCCAGTCCGTCAAGACGGCTGGCCAGTTTTTGCAATTGCTGCATACCCTGCTGCCAGCCATCCAGACTGTCGGGGGACGGTGCAGTTGCCGCCAGTTTCTGCTGCCACTGCTGCGTAAGAGCGGCCGTTTCCGGCCGCTGCGGCCAGAGAACCTGAGCCTGACGGACCAGCCCGTTTCCGTAGTCCCAGGGCCAGATAGGGGACAAAGAGGAAAGTTGCTCCAACTGCTGCTGAGCCTGAGCAAACCACGCCAGATCAGCATTCGCAGTAGTCTGTCGCAACGATTTCAGCGTATCGACCGATAAAGCGGTCGGTACTGGCGCCACGCTCGCCATCAGTACATTCTGGTCTGGATTGTCCATCAGTCGGTACATACCCCACAGTATCCCTCCCCCCACCATCAAAGCCGTCATCACGCCAGCTACAAACGGTTTCCAGAGACTTCTGGGCCGGGGCTGCTCTACCATGACCCTCGGCGCCTCCACAGGCGATACCACATTGAGCTGGGGTTCAGGTGCGGGCTGTTGTACCACATTGAGCTGGGGTTCAGGTACGGGCTGTACCACCCAGCGCCACCGAAGCGATACATCCTCGGTATTTCCTGCTGATATCTTATCCGTCGCAGTGGCCTCAACAGATACAGTGGAAAATTCTCCAATTTCACTGCCGCTTTTTTCCAGACGAACAGCAGCCGAGTGAAGCAACTGATGCAGAATGTCAAGCCCTGCCTGGTGCTGCAGCTCCAGTCGCTGCAGAGCCTCACCGATCGACGTAAGATATTTTCCTGCCTGGTACAGAGCGCTCAAATCAGGGTAAACCAGCGTCATAGCACGTAATTGCTGCAACAGACGTTTACTCAGCGAACTCAGGATCTCAACACGCGCATGCACTGGCTGTGGCCATACAGTTCCCCACTGCAGGGTTATCAACGCATCCAGGATAGACAACCCTTCATTCAATCCTGTTAGTCCGGCAATATGGCTACGAATCAGGGTGTACCAGGCAGCCGTCTGAAGCTCGATACCGTTATGTTCAAACTGGCTGATGCACAGTTTTTCAGCATGATGCCAGTCCACATCCGGACGCGCCGGATGTGTCAGTTTCTTCAGTTCATCACGCAAAAGGAGATAATCAGTAAAGGTACGCGGATCTCCACCGATTTTGAGATGGCGCTCGGGTGTCTGTATCATGATAATGATTAACCGAATAATAAAAAATGACCGTTATACCGCCGCCTGGGAATTCAGATACTGTTGTTGCTTCAGATGCCGCAGCAGTATCTTGCCCTCCGGCATAAATTCAGTCCCATAACGCACCAAACCAAGACCATTCAGTTCTGCATCAATGGCATAGCGCAGCTCACCAGGTTGAGTCTGTTCGAGCAGCACTACCTCAATCCTCTTCAAACGGGGTTCATATTTCAACAAAACGGCTGACAGCGTGCTCATCAGTTGATGTGCTGTTCCCGGCATCCCTTGCAGGATTTTACTCATATCCGGCAGACCGTAATCTGGCAGGTGCGCCAGGGCCCCGGCACGGCAATTGAGAATACGCTGCATGTTATCCAGCACCGACAGGATAACCTGATTTTCCTCGCTGACTTGATGCAAGTCGAGGCCACCGGTGAAGTTGCCGTACAGCATTTCATATAAAGAAGGTGTGTTATGTCCCTGTGACATCAATCAATCCTTAATGGGTCTTAACGGGGTTCAGGGGCGAGATTTGACGGGCAATCTGCGCAAGCAAGTATGAAATATTTCACATCACGAAAGGTGAAATGAACATTTTCCTCACCGCTACCACCAACCCGTGTATTTTTCACTGAGAGATTTACGGTTGGAGAAAATTCTGGCAATACACTGTTGACGTTATTTTTATTAGTGATTGATTTTTTTACGTTCAGATAAACATTGCGACTCTTCATCATTACTGGCATTACTGGCCCCTCCCGTCACTAATAATCTCAACAGTAGTTCAGACATCTTCTGCGCCTGACCAGTATGCAGCCCCAACTTCACATTAACATGAACATTTGGACGTTCATTCTTGAAGCTGTTTGCACTCATAGTTCCCTCTTTATTATCACTGTGTGATAGTTTTCCAAACTACATTTTTTCGCGCGGTGCGTGATAATAGGTCAGGAGATAAGCAAAAATCAACTGTACAAATAATTTATCCATATTTAATAATGATCAGGAACATTCTCTCACTTTGATACCCAAAAAAAACCACATGTTATAGTTCACCCCACTAAGAAAAATCCCCCTTTCTCAGGGAGAGATACTACTCATATGGTGATTATCAGTAATATTACGTATAAATAAAACTTTATTGATATACATCAATAAAATACATGTACATGACGATATATAAAGTACAACTTGGGACAGAGATTGAATCATCTGGCGCGATGATCATCATCAAATTCGGGCAGGTACTGCCAGGAAGATGGCGAGGCGGGCACAAAACTGGCAACAACGGGATATTGCCATGCGCGATCTCGAACGGGAAAGACAGGCAGCATAAATTAACCAAGGGTAACAAATTCATTGGCACTTACCGAGTACCTACCACCTCAAAAAGTTCAAATTTACTAATATAAATGAACATTTTTACCTTATCTATCTATCCCCAACCTCTTGTCTATGTTATACCAGTCAATAACTGAGTATTATTGACTGGTAAAAATTTATTCAAATCTGCCTCTGTCCAGAGAAATTTCGCTGTTCTCTTTCATCTCTTTCAATACACGACTTATTGAACTTTTAGAGAGATCAGAGCTATTTTCAATTAAATACATGACTGAAAACCTTTTTTTCAGATGTTCTGGGATTTTCTGCCAACGATGCACTAATGATCTTACTTCATCAGCTGAGGTACATTTGTTCATGGATATGTAGCTCATCAGATCAGTGTATTGATACGACATCACTTCCATGACATCATCAATAATATTTTTATCTTTTACAAAACGCCAGAAAAAATCATAGTCAATGTGACTTATTTTCCCATAGTCCACTCGTTCCAGATACAGAGGTATGTCTTCAATTGTAGGCATAAATCCGATCACGCAAGGTGCGGATACAATGGCCAAAATTTTATTCCCTTCTTTAACCTTAAGACAATAATCCCCTTCAAGGAGCAGATACACCACACGTTGCTCCTTCTTGCAGAATTTGTATCTTCTCTTCCCCCTGGATATTTCATCTGGTTCAGATTTTTCTGCATAAGGTAATAGTAAATTAATTATCTTTTCATTAGTTTCAAGGAAGCTAGACATATATAATCCAAATATATTAAATGTATATTAATCAATAAGAAAACTCACGTCTTTGAGTTTAATTGAACTCTCCAGACCGACATATTATTGTTAGGCCACTGATGCCCACCCACCGAGATACCCTCTAAATAATATCCAATGAGAGTTTGCATCCAGACATGGAACAAGGAATGAGCAGCTTTGCCCATAGGTGAGCGAGGTGAAAGATTGCCCCAAACCATTCGTAACTCATTAACAGATAAATACTTTTATCTCTTCCCTGATCAGATGCCTTCATTTCGGCCTCCCAATATTTCACTTGTAATAGGTTATAACGACATGCTTTCTGTTTTTCTTAAAAAAATTAATGTTTTTTTGGTGAAGATGGCACTGAAAAGACGCCAGTTAACATTCTCTTTCCCTTAGTTTCTCATCAAGAAAAGGGTGAAACATCAACAGATTCCCCCTTAGTATGCCATTTATTACCAGGGTTGACTCTTTCCCAAAAAAAATTCACACGTTCATTTTACACTGATTGTTATTTAGTTTAGATGAGAGCAGGATGAAATTAGTGAGAGGAATTAATATGTTAGGATGTGATTCAATCATTAATGTTAATAAAAAATAGAATCATGCAATTTATTAAAAAAAGCACAAAACTCCCAATAATTCCAATAAAGAACTTTAATTCTGCACAGTTAGATTAATTTAATAGGAATTACTGACGCCTTCACCAGGCTAAGTTGTCAGATTTCAATGTGAATAGTCACAGAATATATGTGATCATTCCTGATGATATGGCAACTTCCAGACATCACGTTACCTACGCATCTCAATTCAGGGGCTCTTTAAAAGTAAACGAGCAGAACAATAATTTTTAGTCAGTACAGCGAAAAATTCATTGTGTAACTCATCCTTATGTTGGATATAAAAGCACTATAAACATCAATATAAAAACAACAAAAAACAAACAATTATACCAAAAATAATGTATTGGGGAAGTAAAAATAACCGGGCAAAAAAAACCAACAATACTAATATCAAACTAAAAATCGAAATTAAACATTAAAATAATAGCGTCATACAATGTAAATAACTATTTAGATGCACATGTACAGCATATAATTAAATGATATGATTCATATGATGATCATATGATAATATTACCAAGAGAAGATTCAGATAAAAGAATACACTTCACACACAAAGGAACAATTCCACTTCAGGAAGATTGTTTTTAGGAAAATACAAGTTACTTCAAGAAAGTCAGGTTGTTTTTACAGATAACAAAATGGAGAAACCAATGAAAAATAACAAAAAATCCGCCAATGCCGTTATTTATTATAATTTTAACATGTTCAATAATGAGATATGTGAATATTTAAGAAACAGAATAAAGACAGAGATCATCTCGGTAAAAACTTGTGCAGACTACCTGGAACTATGTAACGATGTAAAAAAAGGAAACATTGATCTCATTTTCACTGAATACAACTTCATGTACAAAAATTGTGATTCAGGTGAACAGCAAAAATTAAAAAACCTTTGCCAGAAAAACAACGTTAAGACATTGATTTTAATGCAAAATACAAATCTATCTTTGATCAAAAAAGTGATAAAACAAAAATACAACGCACTGGTCAGTATTAATGACAACATTGATGAAGTTTTAAGAGCCATTTCCCATTTATTTTCTGATTCAGAGAAACAATTCATCTCTAAAACCCTCAGTGAAGTGGTTAATGATAAGCTCAAAAATCAAGGAAAAATAGAGCTAACATCCAAGGAGTGGGAAGTCATTTTCCTCATAGCCCAGGGCCATTCTCTCTCCGATATCGCCACAAAAAAGAACCGGGCTATCAGTACAATAGCCACCCAAAAACAGAATGCGATGAAAAAGCTGGATATTAAAAACAATACTGAATTATTAAAATATGCTTATCTGAATGGCATTATATAACACAATGAAAAAATCAAATAAAAATGCCAGTTTTTTGTACCTCCCTCAGGGAGATTCCATAATCTATAGTAAGCCATCATCACTCAGGTATAGAGTCAAGATGTTACCACCTCAGTCGATGCAGACAACCTGATTTTCCCGTACCGGGTTCAACATCACCATATAACTGCTTACCCGTTTCTTATTGTCCTTTCCCGGTATTCCAGATAAACACCCCGAGTTGTACGATATAATGTCTGAATACCCCCTATCAGATCCTTTCGGCTGCCCGTTTCGTGTCCGAGTTCTCCCTAACCCGTGCTCAGGATGGACACTTTCTGTGCACTCCGGTACAGTTCGTCCCGTGGTTGCAGCAGATTTATATCATCCCCCCTCCTCATGTCACTCAGCCGGCGTCACATAACGTATCCCGCCATAACGCTGTTTTGCCGATGATAAAGCCGTGCTAACAGCGGTATCGCAATGCGGGCAAAATTTGTTGCTGCTCATTCATCACCTGACGGCGGTTGCGCCAAACATACCCGCTGCTGCGGGCCACCTTCAGCACCCGACACATCGCTTTGATGCTGAATTCAGTCGGGTATTGTTCAATAAAGACAGTCTTCATTTCAGGCGCTTCGCGAAGTATATCGAGGCCTTTGGGAGGTTGGCCAGTTCCTCATCCCGTTCAGTCCGTTGCCGTTTGAGTCGTATAATCTCAGTAGCCTGAGACTGTTCACGATCAGAGACGGAGGAGGACTACTGATTTTTACTGCGCCGGTTGTATTAACTGCGATTCATACCGGTTGGGCTCGCGGGCCACAGCAGCGACACCAACGCGTCCGGTAAGTGTCAAGGTTGTTGTCACCCCTTGCTGATTTAGGCCGCCTGTTTTTCCCGCTCCGGATTTAATGTCACAGAGCCTGCCGGCTGCCAGTTTCTTGTCCTTCCTGACCAGCGTTCCGGATGGACCGAACGGGCCGACCGGTATACTTCATTGCGCTTCCTCAGTATTTCCCTGTCTTCACCACGGTGTCGCTGCGCCGGCGTTACATAACGGATACCGCTGTGCCGGTGTTCCCCGTTATACCACCGGGTAAATCTCTCCACCCACACCCGCGCTTCTTCCAGCGTTACGAACCCAGATGACGGCCAGTCCGGCACATATTTCAACGTCCTGAACAGCGACTCCACATACGCATTATCATTACTCACCCGCGGACGGCTGTGAGACGGAGTTATCGCTAACTCATGAAGCTTCATTTGCAGCGTTTGTGATTTCATCGCCGCCCCGTTATCCGCATGCAGTACTGGCGGGGTGCGCCAGCATCCTTCCCTGAGTACCGTGCGCTGTATCAGGGCTGCCGCCTGCTCACCACTTTCTGCTTCATGCACTTCACAGCCCACGATTTTACGGCTGAACAGGTCTTCCACCAGATACAGGTAAAACCAGCGTCCCTTCACCGTTGACGGCAGCCACGTGATGTCCCACGTCCACACATGATTCGGCTCCGTCGCTTTCCAGGTGGTGGCCGGCCGGGCTTTCTCTCCCGTCCGCTGCCGTCCCCGTCGATGCGCTTCTCCATGCCGCCGCAGCACCCGGTAAAACGAGGACTCGCTCGCCAGATATCTCCCCTCATCCGCCAGTCGCGGCACGATTTGCGACGGCGGCAGGCTGGCATATGCCGGCTGATGGCACACCGCCAGTATCTGCTGCTCTTCCTCTGCCGATTT
>NZ_RQVV01000027.1 GCF_009295515.1 Erwinia endophytica
TTCAGGTGTTAGTGTCTTAACGGACGTGAGGGTTCAAGTCCCTCTCTTCGCACCAGGTTGATTTTCTCTTCCCGATATCCCGGGTCTGTTCCCTCTGACTTTTCTGACGCCAGCCTTGGTTGATTGTCCATGATTACCGGACAAAATTAATCGCGATAACCACCATGCCCCCCATTAGCGCCAGGCAAGAGGGTAGCAGTAGGTAATGACGTAATCGTTGGTGAAAGAGCATCACAACGGTTGCCAGCAGTGCGCCGACCATGACCATACGCCATGCGGCGAAAGAGAGCCCGCTCATTGAAATCAGCGCTATCAATGCACAGGGCAGCAACGCCCCCCAGGCGCTATCCAGTCGTTTTCCAAACATCCTGTTTATCCCCAAAAATTCACACCCGGTGAAAACCGCCAGCAACGTCGTTATATTTTATACGATGCCATCGCATGATAATGATTACCAATACCATATGATAATAGTTATCATTTTTAGGCAAAAAATGTCAACCACCAGGACGATCTGCGCGTTATCTCAGTCCACGCCGCCGTACCCGCGGTCAGCACTACTGCCTGCCGGATGTTACGCGTTGTGCTAACTGCACATTTAATTCGCGCTGATTTCTTGTATTGCCGTTTACAGTCGGCTCACTCTGTGGCAGTTTTATTTTTTTAATAGGGAGGTAAGTATGAGCCTGGAGTCAGTAAGGCAATTTTTTGCCGAGCACGCCCCTGATATTGGCATTATTGAACTGTCTGAAAGTACGGCCACCGTCGAACGGGCAGCCCGCGCTCATCACGTGGAACCCGGGCAAATTGCCAAGACGCTGTCATTAAAAGTGAAAGATCGGGTGGTGCTGATTGTGACCCGTGGCGATGCCCGCCTCGATAACCGCAAGCTGAAAGAAACCCTCGGTAGCAAAGCCCGCATGCTGAGCACGGATGAGGTCCTGAACTGGACGGGGCATCCTGTTGGCGGCGTCTGCCCGTTTGGGCTGGAAACCCCTTTGCAAGTGTTCTGCGACGTTTCGCTACAACATTATAATGAGGTGTTGCCCGCCGCTGGCTCAATCCACAGCGCGGTACGTATCGCCCCTCAGCGGATGGCGGAACTGACCGAAGCCACCTGGGTGGATGTCTGTCAGCTTCCCGGCTGACTGGCATCGTGCCTGCACGGTGAACATCCGCGATGTCTGTATGGCGCCAAAAGTGTCAGTAATTAGCGTCGATGACACAAGATGTTCTATTGCACCGCCGGTTCCCTGTCCGGCATCTGCAATGGTCTGAAAAGTCCGCGGCAACGGCCTTTTTCCCAGGCTCAGCGCATTTGCTTGCTGACCTCCGCAGAAATTTCCACTCCCTGAGTTTCCCGGCCAAAGGCGACAAAAACGCAGATCAACACTGCCACAGTACCGGCGACAATCGCCATCGCCAGCCCATAGTTATTACCGTGCGCTTCCGCAATACGCGACTGTAGCGTCGCGTTAACTGAAGCAATCAGGTTGCCCAACTGGTAGACAAAGCCAGGCAACACCGCACGGGTATTGGCCGGAACCAGTTCGGTAAGATAAGTCGGCACCACGCCCCACGCACCCTGTACCATAAACTGCATCAGAAACGCGCCCACACCGATCATCAGCGAACCACTGGAGAAAGCCCATAAAGGCAGGACAGGCAACGCGAGGAAGGCAGCAATGATCATCGCTTTCTTACGACCAATGTTCTCTGACAACGAACCGAAGAATATCCCGCCCAATATTGCCGCGATATTGTAACAAATGGCGATAATACTGACTGTGTGCGGGTCAAATTCATGCTGTACTTTCAGAAAGGTCGGGTAGAGATCCTGAGTGCCATGGCTGAAAAAGTTAAAGCAGGCCATCAGTAACACCATATAGAGACATAACTTCCAGTGACTGCGTAGCACCGGCAACAGCGCCGTGCTCTCTTTACGGGCCCTTGCAGCCAGCCATACCGGCGATTCCGGCACGTTGAAATAGATGTAAGGCAGCAACAGGATCGGCAGTGCGCCAATCAGAAACATGCCGCGCCAGCCAATCATGCTATAGAACAACCCGAAGATAATTGAGGCCAGCAGATAGCCAGCCGGATAGCCCGCCTGGAAGATACCGGACATCATGCCGCGCGAACGGTCAGGGATGGTTTCCATTGCCAGTGACGACGCCACCCCCCAGATACCGCCCATCGCCACACCGTAAATGACCCGAAAGATGAGGAATGCATCCAATGACGGCGACCATGCGGAAAGCAGTTCAAACAGCGAGAACATCACGATATTGAGCATCAGGATCGGGCGGCGACCGTATTTTTCAGCCAGGCGGCCAAACAACAACGCACCCATCGGACGGACGGCCAGGGTCAGCATGATAGCGAGTGAAACGTCGGAGATTTTGGCGTGAAAGTTTTCCGCTAAATCACTCAATACGAAGACCAGTATAAAAAAGTCGAACGCATCCAGTGTCCAGCTGGCAAAACTGGCGAAAGCCACATTGCGCTGGGTCGAAGTCCAGTTGAACATAAGGGATTATCCTGTCTGACTGCCGGCGAAAGCCCGGACGGCGGGGCTGCAAATGTTAAGCAATTGTTTATAGCATGTAATATGGAAGCTATCCCGCCACATTTGTCAGTCTTTGCTTCAGGATGTAAACAAGCGTTTCATTTTAGCCGACGCCGCCTGGCATATTGACCATCATCGCCACCGCCGTGGTCGCTTCAGAAAAAAAATATCGCCCCAAAAACACCGGCAGCCAGACCATCGTGGGCAAAACCCGTATACTCTCCACAACGTTATCCAGCCAGACATTGCAATATGTCCATTCTTATCGCCTACATCTACCGGTGTAGATAACTCGAACGCCAGCGGAATAGCGGCACATGATGGTGCTTCTCACGCTAACACGGAGGTAACGCTGCACTCTATCCAAAGAATGTTCACTCAAACGTTGACTGGCCTATCTAAACAACGTTCTGTTACAGCAGAATGACGAATAAAACGTCAAAACAGCCACCCTCGTTTGTCTTAAGCCTCACCGGCATTTATTCTGAAGAAAATATTGGGGAAAGTGATGACGATAATTCTGATGCGACACGGTAAACCCGACTACCATCCTGGTGGTCGCTTACCCGCGATGGCGATGGCGCAGTGGTGTGAAGCCTATGATTTGTCACTGGTTGAAGACACTCCGCCAGAAAAATGCCAGCGTATTGCGGCCACGGCTGATTATATCGTCACCAGCCCGTTGCCCCGAGCCCGCTCTTCTCTGGCGAAATTAGGGCTGGAAGCGGCCAGCGTGGATGCCCTGTTCAGCGAAGTATCCCTGCCCGTGATGCGACTGGGCTATCCTCACCTTCCTCCTTCAGTCTGGCTTTCGCTGCTGCACATGTTCTGGTTCTGCGGCTATGCCGGGTCGGTAGAGTCGCTCCAGCAGGCCGAACAGCGGGCAAAGCAGGCGGCATCCCGCCTGATTGAGCTTTCAGCCCTCGGCAACGTGTTATTAGTCGGTCACGGGATCATGAATAAAATGATTGCCCGTCAGTTGCGTAAAGAGGGATGGCTGGCGGAGAAACACGCCAGCAGCCGCCACTGGAGCACCGCCATTTATCATCCGCCCTTTATTCCGCCGCGGGTCAACTAACCGACAGGGATATCACCCCCTGTCGATCAACGCCCGCCCTCTTCCCCTCTGGCCCCGAAAGCCAGGCGGCCCTTTATTACTTCGACAGCAACGATGGATCAGATGTTAAACGTTGGAATGGGTTGTTAATCAATCAGTTCCCTAAAAAAACGGGATGCCTGAAAAACAACCAATTGAGCGCAAAACACTGGATTGCACTATCAAGTTACATTATAATCCCGCGCCTCAGGCCCCTTAGCTCAGTTGGTTAGAGCACGCGACTCATAATCGCTTGGTCACTGGTTCAAGTCCAGTAGGGGCCACCAAATAAAACAAGGGCTTGCATGGAAATGCAGGCCCTTTTGTTTTATCGGGGATACCTCAGGGATACTTAGGAGCGGTTCCATTGATGGCTTTTTGCTCTGGTTTTTTTGTCAAAGTCCACTTTTTTTCTTTTTTGTCTTTTTTTCATCATCTGACTCAAGAACGCGCTTTCCATCCGACCAGGCCAGGGCATTCGTCAGGTTTTCCTGTCGTCTGTTTTTTTCCTGATGCCACGCGCTGGATATCGCCCCGTCGACGTATTACCGGTATCAACAACACCGCCGTCATCCGGAGAAAGCGGTTTCAGCACTGAAATGCCCTGTCGTGGAGGAATTTATCTCTGGAGATAAACACCTCCACCCAGGAATGGTCAGAGCTGGCCGCCCACCCCTTTAAACTTCTCAATAAACGCCCCGATTTTCTGGAAAACAGTCTGCTTTTTCGTTTTGTATTGCGGGTTTAACGGGCTGAGTTTTGGTAGCGCCTCATTCAGTTCTGTTCCATTTTCCGTGGCATACTCCCGCTTCAGCGACGTACGAAGATAGCGTCTGGCAGCCTCTTCATTCAGGTTTTCCTCTTTTATCAGCGCGTCCGCTTCACGTTGTTGTTCACGCTGAGCAAAGGTAAAGAACGCATCGATGATGCCAGCTTTGTCCGGCATGTCGTCGAGGTTTGTCTGCTGGATAAAGTCGACAACCAGCCCTTCTTTGGCGCGGTTGCCGAGGCTGGAGCGGATTAAGCGTCTGACTTCTTCCGTCAGCGCGTCTTTTCCTTTGTTTTTCTTGTTGTGTTCGAAAATCAGTCCGAGGATATAGTCCAGATTAATCTCCTGAGACTTCAGCAAATCGACTTCAAACACCACGTCTTCCCAGTCGGTGGTCGATGCGTCTTTCTCACTGGCTGACTTTTCCCGGCGCTGCCAGTCACGGATATCATTGTAGGTTGAACGATAGTCCTGGATCTTACGCTCTGCGGGCAGGCGGATGGTCTGTAACTCAGCGAGATTTTTATCATCCAGATAATGCTCTGTCTTGAAAGCCTCTACTGCGACCGGGTCACGGGTGTCGACGTTTTGCAGGGCTTTCAACGTAGCGAATTCATCGTAGTTTTGCAGGATGTTTTCCGCCCGCAGATATTCACCAAACAGTTTAACGAAGTCTTTTTTCGCTTTCTCGCTGTCAATGCCGGTCGGGTCCGGAAAACGCTGCTCCAGTGCCGTCACCACGTCCATAAAGCCGCGCTTGGCCTCACCGGTAACGATATCGGTAAAGCCTTCCATGTATTCCTGGTAGCTTTTTTCCAGCACGACGTTTTTAGTGTTCTTATCGCCAAACAGGGTAATGGCATCAATGGTGGCCTGCTCCAGATTACGGAAAGTGACGATATTACCAAACGTCTTGGTGGCATCGTAAATCCGGTTGGTGCGGGAAAATGCCTGCATCAGGCCGTGGTAACGCAGGTTTTTATCGACAAACAGAGTGTTCAGTGTGGGCGCATCAAAACCGGTTAAAAACATGCCGACGACGATCAGCAGGTCGATATCCTGATTTTTGACACGCTGCGCCAGGTCACGATAGTAGTTCTGAAAGCCGTTACTGTCGGTACTGTAGTTGGTTTTGAAATGGCGGTTGTAATCATCGATGGCCGCATCCAGAAACTCTTTGGCGCTGCGGTTCATGGCGCTGGTATCAAAGCTTTCATCCATGATATCGCCTACAGCCCCCTGCTCCTCATTCGCGGCAAAGGAGAAGATAGTCGCCACACGCAGCGGCTTATAAGGCGTGCCTTTCTCTGCTGCGCGCTGCTGTAACGCCCTGAAAGTTTCATAATAGGCTTTGGCGGCCTCGACACTGCTGACAGCCAGCATGGCGTTAAAACCTTTCGCGCCGGGAAAGGTACGGTGTGTCTTCTGACGATAATGGTTCAGGATATATTGGGTGATTTCCTCAATGCGGCGGGGGTGAAGAAAGGCCTGTTTGTTTTCTGCGGCGCTGAGTTTTTTCTCATCAGTTTCCGTTTCGAACGCCTTAAACTGCGGCCGGACATCATTATAGTCCACCTTAAACTTCAGTACCTTTTCATCACGTATCGCATCGGTAATCACATAAGAGTGCAGCTCGCGACCAAACACGCTGGCCGTGGTCTCGGCGCCCAGGGCGTTCTGCGGGAAAATCGGTGTACCGGTAAAGCCAAACTGATAAAAACGGGTAAATTTCTTCTTCAGGTTTTTCTGGGCTTCGCCGAACTGGCTGCGATGGCACTCATCAAAGATAAAGACCACCTGCTGATGGTACACCGGCAGGTCAGTTTCCCCTTTCATCAGGTTATTGAGTTTCTGAATGGTCGTAACGATGATTTTGTTATCGTCTTTCTCCAGATTGCGTTTCAGGCCTGCGGTATTGTCAGAGCCATTGACGCTGTCGGGTGAGAAACGCTGGTACTCTTTCATGGTTTGATAATCGAGGTCTTTACGGTCAACCACAAAGAACACTTTGTCGATGAAATCGAGTTCGGTCGCCAGCTGCGCGGCCTTAAAACTGGTCAGGGTTTTTCCTGAACCGGTGGTATGCCAGATAAAGCCGCCGCTTTCCGGTTTTGACCAGTTTTTGCTTTTAAACGAACTGTTAATTTTCCATAAAATACGCTCGGTGGCGGCAATCTGATAAGGACGCATGACCAGCAGCGTCTGGCTGCTGTCAAACACGCTGTAGTTCAACAGGATATTCAGCAGGGTATGCTGCTGAAAAAAGGTGGCGGTAAAATCCTTGAGGTCTTTAATCAGCGTATTATCCGATTTCGCCCAGTTCATGGTGAAGTCGAAGCTGTTTTTATCCCGCTTAGTGGTGTTAGCGAAGTAACGGGTGTCAGTTCCATTCGATATCACAAACAGCTGCAGATACCTGAACAGGGAATTGTCACTGTTAAAACTTTCCTTGCTGTAACGGTGTATCTGGTTAAACGCTTCACGTATCGCCACGCCGCGCTTTTTCAGTTCAATTTGTACTAAGGGTAAGCCATTGACCAGGATCGTGACGTCATAGCGGTTGGCGTGCGAGCCGGTTTGCTCGAACTGCTTGATCACCTGCACTTTGTTGCGGGCGATATGCTTCTTGTCCAGTAGACAGATGTTCTGAATGCGACCATCGTCGAAGACGAAATCATGAACATAGTCGACGTGGATCTTGCGGCTCTTTTCGACAACGCCATCGCTGGGCTTGTCCATCCAGGTTTCCACAAAGCGACGCCATTCACCATCCAAAAATTCCACGTTATTGAGGGTTTGCAGTTGCACCCGCACATTCGCCAGCATGGCCCCGGGGTTGTTCAACGCTGGCAGGTATTCATAGCCCTGGTTAACCAGGTCCTGAATCAGCTCGCGCTCCAGATCGCCTTCGCTCTGGTAGCTCTCGGCAATCTTCCAGTCCTGGCTGTATTTATCCAGAATAATAAAGTTATTGGATTCAGTAATGGGCCTGGTGTAATCAACCATGTTGTTGTTCCTGCTGCCAGAAGCCATAGTTGCTCTTTAAGTGTTCAAGCAACAGTTTAACCGTCGCTTTCTCTGCCGGCGTTGGCTCTGCAACGGCTTCGTGCGATAGCGTGCTGTGGCTGGTGAAATTGATAATTCTGCTGAGATAAAGCTGCTTATCGTCAGGCAAGAGTTCCGACCATTTAGGATAGCCGAGAAAGCTGGCCGTTTTCTCGTAAAGATTGCGCAGCAAAGTGAAGTGAAACCTTTCAACTTTGTTGTCAGTAATTGCCTGTTCGATGGTGTGCTTCAGATGCAGATGGTAGGAAAAGCTCTTATTGGAGTCGCCCTGTTTTTCTGTGAGAGCAAAGGTACCATCGTCAAAGCGCTCCAGCATGTAGCAGGCTTTGCCGTTCAGTTCATTGAAAAGTACGTTATAAAATAGCGTGTTGTGCGTCGTGAGGATGAACTTTAGAGCGGATTGACTGGATTTGATCAGGCTCGCCAGATTAACCGCCAGTTCAATCAAATGGTTTTCATCAAGAGAACTGACGGGATCATCAATAAACACATACTCCAGCCGGTCGAATGCGCTGGTCTCCCGCTCGCCCCGCTCGGCGACATTGAGAATGGTGACCACCTGATCCAGCAGGGTGTAAAAAACACTCCAGATAAAGTTGCTCTCTTCACCTTTGGATAGCTTGATATGGCCGGAACGCTCATCGTTGCCGCGCTCCATGGAAAAGGTGACTTCAGTAAAATCGGTGCTGAAGTGTGGCGTTAACTTGTCGTTCGCATAGCGCTGGAAATAATGGACGATATTGCCATCCTGTCCCAAATCTTTGAGCAGTGTCATCAACCAGTTGGTATAGGCGTTGGGCTGGACCTTCAGCTTCGGCTCGGCATCCTCTTTCAGATCGTTATCCCAATAAAACAAGTCTTCAGTGAAGGCGTTGTAATAGAGGATTTTTTTGCGTGACAACTCAGGATGTTCGGCTTGCTCATCAGCTTCCCGGCCATTGGCTTTGGGGGCAATCAGCTGTTTAAACTCGCGTGAAAGGCACGTCTTACCCGAACCATTGAAAGCGTAAATCAACTGCACCTTTGGAACAGCGCTGGTCTCATCAGTGTCCCTGGTTTTTTCAGGGGCCGTTTTCCTGATTTTCCTAGGCGTGATCAGCAGTTGGGCTATTTCCGTGAGTGCCTTGCTCATATCATGCCTCTACCTCTTCGGGCTTAGGAAAGCTGAACAGCAAATCACGATAGTATTCGTACTGCTTTTGGCGCAATTCGATTTCGCGAGGAAGGCCTTCGGCGATGGAGTTGGTCAGGGTGTCGAATTTGTCGAGGATGGCGACGATACGGGCTTGTTCTACTTCACTTGGGATAGGAATCTTTAATTGATGTAACTTGCTACCTTTTATCCCTTTGACTGTTGAGCCTGTAGCTGCCCTCATCAAATCATCTTGAAACTGACAGCCCAATAAATAATGTTTTAAAAACGAGTTTGATAACTTTATGTTTTTGCTTCTATATTTAATGACTCTCTGAGCTAAAGCAATATTTTCTCGATCAACCTGAGCGACGAAGCCACAAGGAGCCTCAGTGGTTATCAGGACATCACCTTTATTTGGCAAACCTCGTCTCATCACATCTGCATAGTCCGCTTCTGATATAAATTCTTGCGAAGTTTCATAATCGATATAACCCATCCGAATATTTTTTGCCGTCACCAAAAATATCCCCTGTTGGGTTTTTTTGGGTGTTTTACCTCGATAATCAACATAATCACAAGCCTCAAGCAACGTCTTCCACTCAACTTCACTCTCAGTAAAACTCAGCAACTGGTCGCGATAGTAGTTGTATTGTTTTTTTCGCATGGTAAGTTCAGCGGTAAGTTCAGCGGTAAGGGCGGTAAATGTATCCAGAATCCGCACGATTTCAGATTGGATGGCGAGGGATTTTTCCGGGTTATCCGGGCAAGGGATGGGAACAGTAATTTTTGCCATATCAGTTGCTGATACATCAATTACTTTTGTTCCTTTTGAATATTTCCTTTTCTCAATTGCAAAAGAGTCCGTTTGTGTGAAATAAGCAAAATATTTCCCAATAACGCCTATATTTGGTTTAAAAATTGTAGCGTGTCCACCTGTAACGGCTTGTTCCGCACCCAGATAAACTAATGCCTTACCAACATCTGCAAAATTTTCGCTAGTGTTAGTAATAACAACATCTCCAGTGTTTACCTTTTTAAGCTTTTCCGCCGTCTGCAGCGAGACAAACGACTTGGTCGTTTCAGTTGATAGTCCGTAAAAAGTATAAATCTGGCCATAATGAATAGCTGGAATTCCTGATTCCGTAAAAACAGACTTTGGTAATCCACTTCCGCGCACTAGTTCGCCTAACTTACCCAATGGTAACCACTCAACCGCAACCCCATCCAGCAACTTTTCCAGATAACTCAACTCACTCATACCTGCGCCTCGCCGCCTTCGATTTCAGCCACAATCGCATCGATATCTTTACGTAACTGGTCAATTTTGCTAACCGTGGTTTTCAGCTCGGCATTCAGCACCGTGATATCAATGAGTTCACGGGTATCTTCCGCTTCGACATAGCTGCTGACTGACAGGTTGTAGTCATTGGCGGCAACGGCCTCAAGCGGCACCGATTTCGCCAGATGGTCAATGTCTGCTTTGCTGTCGAACACCTGCATAATCTGTTCAATATGCGCATCGGTAAGGATGTTGTTATTGGTTTCTTTTTTAAACAGCCTGCTGGCATCAATAAACTGCACCGTGATATCTGTTTTGTGCTTTGATAGCACCAGAATATTAACGGCAATGCTGGTGCCAAAGAACAGGTTAGGCGCCAGTGAAATGACGGTTTCAACATAGTTATTATCGACCAGATACTGACGGATTTTTTGTTCCGCGCCGCCGCGGTAGAATATGCCAGGGAAGCAGACAATCGCCGCGCGGCCTCTGGCTGACAGGTAGTTCAATGAATGCAGGACAAAAGCGAAGTCGGCTTTTGATTTCGGCGCCAGCACTCCTGCGGGGGCAAAGCGCTCATCGTTAATCAGCGTCGGGTCGTCACTGCCAATCCATTTTACCGAGTACGGTGGGTTAGAGACGATGGCATCAAACGGTTTCTCATCGCCGAAATGTGGTTCAGTCAGGGTATTCCCTAGCTTGATGTTAAATTTGTCGTAGTTGATGTTGTGCAGAAACATATTCATACGCGCCAGGTTAAAGGTCGTATGGTTAATCTCCTGGCCGAAAAAACCTTCTTCAATAATATGATTATCAAAATGCTTCTTCGCCTGGAGCAGCAGTGAGCCAGATCCTGCGGCCGGGTCATAGATTTTATTGACCTGGGTTTGTCCGTGCATCGCCAATTGCGCAATCAGCTTTGAAACATGCTGTGGCGTGAAAAACTCACCGCCTGACTTGCCAGCATTCGCCGCATAGTTGGAAATCAGGAACTCGTAGGCATCGCCGAATAGATCAATTTGGTGCGCATCAAAGTCACCCAGCTTTAAACCTTCAACCCCTTTCAGAACGGCGGCAAGGCGGCTGTTTTTATCTTTAACGGTGTTACCCAGACGGTTACTGGTAGTGTCAAAGTCAGCAAACAGGCCTTTGATATCGTCCTCTGACGGATAGCCATACGCTGAACTTTCAATCGCTACAAAGATGCTGTTTAAATCAGCGTTCAGCCTGTCATTAGTGTTCGCTTTTGCGGCCACATTACAGAACAGCTGGCTCGGGTAAATAAAATAGCCTTTGGTTTTGATGGCATCGTCTTTGATGTCATCGGTAATGATGCTGTCATCGAGTTCTGCGTAGTGGATACTGTCATCACCGGCTTCGATATAGCTGGAAAAATTTTCGCTGATAAAACGATAGAAGAGTGCGCCAAGGACGTATTGTTTGAAATCCCAGCCATCGACTGATCCGCGGACATCGTTGGCAATGGCCCAGATTTGACGGTGTAATTCTGCGCGCTGTTGAAGGCCTGTCATTTTTTATCCTGTTACTGGGTTCTTAACTTTTGTTATTGATGCAATTTTATCGCAATTTACGTTCATGAACTGTTTCTGTGCAAAATCAGATGATACCTTTGTTTCATCCGCCGTGCCGGAGGATCAGAGATGCCCGGTCAGTCACATCACTATGCAGTAGCCGATAGCAGTTAACATCAGGCTACTCCCCGACATTGTGCGACAGGTGACTGGAGAACAAAAGGGACATCTTTTCTCCACTGATTCATTACCGGTTTACCGGCTTGTTCGTGAGGTCAGGCGTTTTTACTGACTGATCGGTTAATGACACCGCAATAATAAAGCAACCCGTTGTTATCACCGCCTGTCCTGATGACGCTGCCCGGCGCTCTCGCGCTGATTTCTGTCAGCGTTACGTTACGCGGCAGCACGGCAGACGAACGGCTGGCGGTACGGCTGGATACAGGCACAGATGAAGGTGCTGTCCCACCACTCGGATATGGCGAAGGCATTCGCCTATCTTCTGAAACAGTGGAATGTGCTAAAGCTGCACTGTAGTAACGGCTGGGAGGAAATCTACAATAACATCGTGGATAACGCTCTGCAGGCGTTGCCCGGGACCGAAAAATCTGGCTGTTCACCGGTTCAGATGCAGGCGAAGAAAGCGCTGCTGTTCAGTACTCGTTAATCGCGACCTGCCGACTTAACGGCATGGAACCGGAGGCGTGGTTACGCTATGTCCCTGGTCATATCCAGGACTGGACGGTGAACCGGGTCCGTGATCTGCTGCCGTGGAAAGCCGATCTCACTTCTGTCTCAGCATCAATACGGTCTGACGCTTACGGAAAGACGAGCAACCGGCAGGTACACTAATGCTGAATCCAGAGCAGTAAAAACAGCCCTTTTGCCACACGGATGACGCCATACTCATCGGTTCGCAGTTCAAAGCCGGTACCGCGCTGTCTGTTCTGCCCGTCCACGATATGCCCCTGGTTCAGGGCCGTGGCGCCAGAGGGGTACAGAGCGCAATATGCTCCTGACCGCGCTGGTCTTCCATCCGCAGTTCGTTGTGCGCAGGATAACCGGGCTTACAGGATATGATACTGAAAAAACAATTGTCGATTTTATGAACTTCTGGGCTCCATCCACCGCACCGAAAAATATCCATCATTGATACCCTCTGCACGCTGCACATCATGTACAAACCACGCATAAAGCACCGACGAGTCAACGCACCATCGGATCGGTGGAGATGTCCCGTTATGTCCTGCTGCACCGCACTCCAAAAAATACTGCGCGCGAACACGTGCAGGCTCGAGAATATTGTCCAGATAAAACTGTGGGGGATAATGATATTCCCGGGTCAGCAGAAGATTCGCCGCTTTGGCCACATCCGACAGCCAGCCCCAGTGTTTCTTCAGCGCCACCATATCATCCGTCACCTCACCCTTCGCCTGGCGGGCCTGAGGCGTCATCCCCACCAGCCCCGCCATCGACGACGGTGATGTCAGTATCCCGTCCTGGATACTTTCCAGCCGCCGCAGTTCGCTCTTGTATTCGTAAAACTGCCGCCCCAGCCACTCAAAATAACCGTCAAGATGCCGGTTCATCGCCCGGTAACTCAGTTCCGTGGCATTGACCGCGCTCTGGTACGATTTAACCCACTGCCCGGCAGACTGATTTTCCACTCCATCACTCATGTCGAAATAAGACCATACCAGCCGGTCGGTATTATACAGCGAGCTGAAATCAGGAAAGGGAACCCCCGCCTTCATGGCCTCCACATACATCCTCCTCAGCGACACCCGGCACAGCTCCGCGCTCGGTTTCTGCACGTTCGCTTTCAGCCCACCACCGATATCCTCGCTGCACCCCGGCATCAGCACCTCCTGATGCTCAACACCTTCCCGCCCGGTACGGTACACGCAGCGCCAGCGCCGCCGCTCATGGGCCGCCACCAGGTGCAGCGATTTTTTGACCGCCTCCGGCAGCGGTGACATATGTTCAAGGTATTTACGCCCGAACAGTGAACCTACCGTTCCCGCCGCTTTAGCGACCGGGCCGGGCAGCCAGCTGACCGCCGAAGCCGCGTAGTCCAGACCGTCGTCGCTGCTCTCCGGCGTGTCCCGTGAGCAGTCAAACAGACCGGTAAACACGATATCAACCGGAACGCCGCGATAGGTGGGATCACCGTCCGTCTTCCTGTCGCATATCTCATCCAGAAGAATATCGATAAACTGCCGGCCCAGCGTGCCGCCCATGTCAAAACCGAATACCGACACCGAAATCAGCCGCACGGGAACCTCCCCGCCTTTTACCGCATCCTCAAATGACCGCTCAAAGCGCGCTTTCACGCTGTTAAGGCGCGTATCTGCGCCGGTCACAAAGTTGTAGGCCATAAATTCAGAGTCGCGCAGCCACGGCGTCGCCTCGATGCTCACCCGTTTCAGGGCGTTCACCGCCGAGTCCTTCAGCAGTCCCAGCCGCCCCTTCGGGGTCAGAAGCTGGTCTTTCATCTCTGTCAGTACGTCTTTGCCACTGGCGCCGCCCATCGACGACTGAAAGGCCTCTTTGGCCATATCGACGGGCTTGTCCTTAATATCATCCAGCAGCGAGCCCAGGGACTTATCCATCATTCCCTGAAGCCGCTCCGCCGTCGCCTCGTCAAAAGGCGTGCCCAGCCCGGAAATGTAGTGCGCTTGGTATGATTCTGTATCGCTGTCTTTCTCCGGGGCTGGATATGCCCGGTACAATCGCGCAATATTGCTCAGACGGTTAGCTGGCGCGTCCTGCCCGATATTGCGCCCCACCCCGTCAAAGAAAAAACCGATATGCAGCACCCGCGAGCAGTTCCCCAGCCGGTAGTCGCAGGCCTGCTGCGCCCGGTTCGCCGCCGCAATAATCGCATCCAAATCCATTTCCATGGTCACTTATCCTCTGTGTTCACTGGTGGTGTATAGTTCGGACTACGGGGATCATAGGGCGAAAAAGCGTTATCACTCCACCCCAGCAGCACCCGGTCTCCCGGTAAAAAGTGAACGTGCAGGTCGTTTTCGCCCCGCTTACGAGCTGGCATAGGAATCACCACCCGCCGCTGCTCCGGGCGCATTCCTGCATCATACTGAGGTCCGGTGACACTGAGCGTCCAGATAACCTCGGCGGTTTTTCCCTTGATACTGCCGCAGCAGGTTGTTTTTCCATTTTCACCCGCATACTTATTACTGGGATCAAAAGCCCCGGCATTCCCACCCGCCACGCCGTTCACACTGAATCCCAGAATGGGTCGATCAATTTTACTGTGAATAATCAGCGTCACTCCGCCCGCCGGCGGTGCCCAGAACATCACCCACACGACCCAGCCCAACAGGAACACTACCGGCAGCGATAACACACCCCAGATCCACACTTTGCGCCGGAGATAAAACCGGTTTACCACCGCATCCACCTGCTCAAACCTTTTAAAAAAAACCATTATCAGTCCCTGTCACGTTATTCGTTAATGTGTCTTCAGGATCATCCAGTCGTGTCCCTCTTTACCCCTTCCCAAATTCGACAATCAGGAACCCACATAACGAGCCAGCACATCCATCAGCGACCTCGTTCCACTCACCACATTGGGTAATACTGCCTTTAGTGCGTCCGATTCCAGCGTCTTTCTCCCCCCATTCAGGTAAAAAAGAGCATACAGCATTCGATCTTCGGACTTTTCTAATCCCACGCTCTCAGCTTTATTCAGCGCCTTCACAACCATCAATCGCTGCGCACAAGCTGGAAACTGCTGACTGGCCGGTATCTTCTGCCATTCATTCAGCACGCTGGTCACTTCTGGCTTATCCGCAATCCGCTGCCAGGTGGTTTTATCCAGCCGGACGATGTGGTCTGTAGGGTGTTCAACTTCGGATGGCGTAATACTGAGCGACTGC
This sequence comes from Erwinia endophytica, assembly GCF_009295515.1. Classification (GTDB taxonomy): domain Bacteria; phylum Pseudomonadota; class Gammaproteobacteria; order Enterobacterales; family Enterobacteriaceae; genus Erwinia; species Erwinia endophytica. The sequence goes on from NZ_RQVV01000027.1 coordinate 15,349, forward strand.
CATTGCGTTTCTCCAGCTAACCACCACTGCGTTATGCCGTTAAACAAAAATGCATGCCAGTCCTCACTGGCACATTTCGCCAGTACTTCAGTGACATGATTTGCGTAGAAACGTACCAGTGCCGTGGGGCTGTCTGGCGGGACTATGGTGCATCCCCTGGACAGCTGCACCGCCAGTGATGGCGGGTAGCGGGTCGAGGCAATAACGGCAACACAACCGGACAACGTACCCAGGCAGCCCCGTAGCTGCTCAGTATTATCAATCTCCAGCAGCCAGGGGCCGTAAGTCTGAAATTCAGTTAGCTGCGGGTGGATATACAGCGAATGCAGCCTGTTTTCATGTTTCGCTTTAAACGTCAGGAAATCCTTTTCCGGCTGCGCGCCTGCTTCAAACAACAGGCAGATATTCTCATCAGAGCCCGTCGGCAATGCCGCCAGCAGTGCACTGGTATCCATCGTTATGCTCCCTGCACAATGGCATCGTTCGCCTGTATCGCTTTTAACAGGCACGGAATACAGATTTTGTCCTGTATCACCGGGTTAATTTCCGGGAAGTTCATCGGCTGTGATGCAGGCCCTGTATGATGAGTCCGCTTAATCTTGCGCGTATAGGTCGTGTCCGTTCCGTACTCTATCTTTCCGCCTTCGATTATCAGGTAGCTGCCGCCACCCATCAGCGTCACCTTCTTTTTGCCCGCAAACAGCATATCGCTGGCCGATATCAGGCTCAGCTTCTGCTCCGCACTGATGTGCATCCCGCCGTTCTGCGCCTGTATCTGTACCGGGCCTTCGCTGGCGTTCAGACTCAGCGTGCCGCTGCGCGCAAACAGGCCAGCCTGTTCACCGGCAAGAATGGCGGTGTTGCCCAGCGACCCGCTGCTGAAATCCCCCGACGCATTCATCGCGATGTTACCAGCGGCAGCCAGCTGCATATGTTCACCACTGCTGAACGCCACACCTTCCGGACCATGGAAGTGGATCATCTCATTCAGCGGCTGCAGACGCTGGCTGAACATCGCCTGCTGGCTGGCAATATCCGCTTCCAGCGCCTGTGCCTGTTCTGCCGCGGCGGCTAGCTGCCGGAGCTGACTGTGGCAGACCTCGATTTCCTTCAGCGCCGTGTCCATCTCCAGCACGTCACCTGCGGCTCTGGTCTGGCCGTCAGCCGTGACAAACAGCCCTTTTGCCACACGGATGACACCATACTCATCGGTTCGCAGTTCAAAACCACTGCCGCGCTGTCTGTTCTGCCCGTCCACGATATGCCCCTGGTTCAGGGCTGTGGCGCCAAAGGGGGTACTGAGCGCAATATGCTCCTGCCCGCGCTGGTCTTCCATCCGCAGTTCATTGTGCGCAGCTGTACGCAGGATATTCTGGCTGCGGTTGTCGCGGGTGACCACATCCTGATGTTCGGAGTCGTGGAACGCATGGGCAATATACGGCCGGTCGATATCACCACCGTCATACGCAATACCCACTTCGGTGCCGTCCGTCAGCGGGGTATGCCAGCCGTACGTCTCACCGGCGTACGGCTTTGCCTGGCGTATCCACAGGTAACTGAAGCCCGGCTCCGCGTCTTCCCGGCTGAAATCCAGTTTCACCCGGTAGCGCCCCTGATTATCCAGGTGGGCGTAAATGTCGTGCTTCTCCCGGCTCTCAATACGCGCCGGCAGCGTGCCGTTTATCGTCGGACGCGGCTCTTCCTCCGGACGGAAGCAGAACTGTTCGCTGTACGGCATCCCCCACACCGACACATGCAGGCGACTGTCACGGGCGGCACTGAAGGTGGTCAGCGTAATCAGCATCCCGTCCCGCAGGTCGTTAAGCGTGCTGCCGTCCGTCTCCAGCACCATCCCCGGCGTCAGGTGCGCGGCGTTGCTGAACAGGTGCAGCCGGACAGATTTATTCAGCTCACGCTCATGATGAATGCGGGCGTAAAACGCCCCGCTTTCGGTTTCCGGCTCCAGGTCGTCACCAGCTTCCAGGAACGGCCCCCCGTAGCGATAGTGTTCCCCGGTCGTTGTGGCGCTGTTTCGGACGGTGAGTGCGGCATCCATCGGCGTGGTCGCCGTGCGGTAGTTATAGTCCCTCGTGCGGACCAGACCGGTTACCGTATTGTGCCAGCTGCGCAGCCCCCACGTGGACTCCGCCGCGCCGTCATACAGCGCCGACGGCTCCTGATACGGCACATGGACATCAAACTGATAAAACTGCTGACTGTCGGCAAAGGTCAGGGTATCCAGACCGGTCATTTCACTGACCCCGGTGCGGAACCAGATACCCACCTCTGAAAGAATACGCCGGATAAACTGCAGGTCCGTTTCCCGCCACTGGGTGATGAGCTCGCGCTGCGGATAAGTCTGCTCCAGACGGAACTCAAAATCCGCCCCTTCCAGACCGTGCTCACGCAGTACCTGCTCCACCAGTTCGGGCACCGACAGGTTCTGGTACACCGCGCAGCGGCGGGTCTGCCCCAGTAGCGCCAGACGCGACGAGAGCGTCACGCTGTAGTGCGACTGGTCGGCGGTGGTACCCAGCCATTCGAATGCGGTGAGTATCCCCTGCACCACCCGGCCACTGAGCATGCTGAACGTCGCATACTTCATCAGTACCTCTTCGGCGACCACATCGTTTTGTGCCGTGGTGAACTCAATCCGCCACTGTGACGGCGCATTCAGCGCCTCGCGACCCTGAAAGTTCAGCACGTCCGGTGTGACACGGCTGTCGTTAATCTCAAGCGTGTAGCGCGTCTGCCCGTCAAACAACGCCAGCCAGTTGTCCATTGCCATTATCGTTACTCCTTAACCGGAACCAGGGTCAGAAAACCATTTCCGATCTCAATAGTACGGGGTTTGTCCGGGTCAAGGTCATCGCGAGTCAGCACCAGTCGCCAGGTGTTGTTCTTCATGTCCGGACGATTAAACAGGCCGATGACCGCGACATACTTCGCGTCTTCATCCATTGGCATATTGAGCATCACACTACCTTTGGGCATCACCAGCAGCGATTTGCTCACCAGCATGTCCTCTTTCAGCGTGTTGTCGGCATCCCGCAACAGCTTCTGATAGTCGGCAGCATCCACTTTCTGACGGTCCTTTAACTGATACACGCGGACCATGGTCGCCAGCGGCGTTTGTGCTTCATCGGCATTGGCCGCCGCGCGCGGTTCAAAGTCGAGATGCAACACCTTTATCTTTTTGTAGAAAATGGATTTGGTCACGTTGACGGTGCCGTCAGTGATGGTCTGCGTCAGGCCGCAACCGGCAAGCAGACCACAAAATGCGAACAGGACGACCTGTCGCAGGGAAACAGATGTCATTCAGAGGTTCCTTTCAGAATAAACAGCAAGTCTAATCGAAGCGGTAACCGCCATCCTGTGCCTGAGGAAGCGGTTTACAGTCCAGCCCTTCGTAACAACCGAGACTGACAGTCAGATGAGTACGTTTGTCGGGCCTGCCTTTTTTCAGGCCCAGCACACCGGTACGGCCAAGCTGAATGCGGCGTTTTTGCCCCAACCGGGGTTCAGGTAACGCACTCACTGGGACGGTCAGTCGCAGCCGTACATCCGAGCGATAGCCCATGTACACCCGCATCAGTACCATCAGGTCCGTGTGCAGTTGTCCGCCGGGCAGCCAGCCCCCGGCTTCTTCCTGATTGTTGGTGGCCAGCATCAGCAAAATGCGGCTGCAGGCTTCTTTCCCGGTTTTACCCAGTGTCGCCCGTTGTGACAGGGCAACACGGCTGGCCTTCCCCAGACCACTGCGCTGCGACACCTGGACTTTTACCGGGTCCGGGCAGATGACTGTTGCGGTGGTATCCGGCGCCAGCAGGCTCACCAGCTGGCGAATGCCTTCGGCATTGCGGGTCGGCAGGCGCATGGTGCCCAGCAGCGCGAGGAACCGGGAAACCGGGGTGGCCACATTCTCTGCCGTGCCGGGAATACCCAGCCCGACCAGCCCCAGCAGACACTGTGAGGTGACATCCGTCGCACCGGGTTCAAAGGTGGCTGGGTACGCGTATTTGCGCCAGATACGGTAATACTGAGTGATGATGCGGTGGCTGAAAATATCGAGAAACGCCGTGGTCGCCTCACCCCCTTCGCGCCGCTGGGCGATGTCGTCCAAATACGCGGTCGGCAGTGGCGAATCCACGCCGTACATCCCCAGAAACGTTGTGCGTACGGTCGGCGGCAACGCCGGGTGGTCTTCGTCTGTTTCTACCGCACGCAGTTCGCTTGCCGGAAAGCCCATCCCCGGCCAGGGGCGAAAACGCACGGGGTCGCCGGACGGCTTATCGGCGGTGCCCAGCAATGGCCTGTCGGGATTTTCCTGTTCAAGCAGTTGGCAGAAGCGGTAAAAGTTAACCCGCCAGATATCCTTAGCGAGGTCTTCGGTCAGCCCGGTATGTGCTGGCTGTGATTCTCTTTCCATCGCAGTCGTTTCCCTGTCGGTTGCAGTACCAGCGTCAGCTGATTGAAAAGGTGAACATCGGCATACAGCGCAAAGAAGCGATGCAACATTTCACCAAACAGATTCACATCCCCCTCGCCGGCGAAGTTGTCCGCGTTCAGCGTGACTTCAATATCCACGCCACGCAGCATGTAGCCGCGTTCGAAACGACGCATCAGCGTATGCTTCACGGCGACGATGGCCTCCAGTCGGCGGCGGTTCATCTCATCGTCGGTCCAGTCATAGAGCGCCAGCGTGCCACGCAGCACTTCCGGGTTATCCATCATACTCAGGAAGCTGGAGCCCAGATGACTCATTACGCGCCAGTGAAAACGGTCACTGGCCGGTGGATAAAGCGGCAACGTCGGTGCATTCAGATTCAGGACTTTTACCGGCACTTTACCGGCTTTCACCACCCGGTCGAGCAGCGTGCTTTCCAGCGCTTTGCGGGGCAATTGCCCGTTGGTACCGGTGATACGCATCGATAACGACTCCGGCTTTTCCGCCAGCTGCTCCCTCTCGAATGAACGGCCCCCAAGGATAAGCCAGGTGTCATACAGACCGGATGGCCCGCGTTTCACACGGGTGTGGAAGTAACGCTCCGGCGCATCATGGCGCATCATGCCGCCACGGTGACGAAAACTGGTGAACGGCACATAGGGATGTTTACCGTTTTTCACCGCGCCGTGGATGTTATCGACACTGTAGATTTCGGTGTGACCATCCTGGACGCGCAGCGGACGCAGCAGATATTCATTTTCCAGCGGATCGATGGTCAGCGGATCAGCTTCCAGGGTGAAGAGGTTAATCACCGGCGCACAATGCAGGCGGAAGTTTTCGGTTGCAAACGGCATATCGGACGGCCAGCCGCCATCAAGCACAATATCGGTTTCAAACCAGGAGGTGTCCTGATTCAGCCCGGTCAGCTCCAACCCACGCAGCTCAACGAACATAAACTTCTGGCGGAAGCTGAAGTACTCCAGCAGCAGCTGATAGCCGCTGAACGCCGAGTCGCCTTTCGGCCACAAACGCTCATGGTCTTCAAAGCCCATTGGTTTGCACCAGCCGTCAAAGCGTACACGTTCGGCACGGGTTGCGCTGTGGCGGGCATACATCGCATGCACCCGGCGGGTCAGCGCCAGATGCAGGGCCGACGCGACAGGGCTTTCAGCATCCAGATAAAGGGCGACTTTATCAATCCCGCTTTTTGCCCAGTCCACCTTGCTGGCGCACTCAAAACGCAGGCGGATGGCCGCACGCCCGTCCGGCTCGGTCTGCAGACGCGCGTCAGCCAGATGAAGGGGCTGCAGGGGAATATCACGGGTGGTGCGGTACTGGCAGACGGTTTTATCCGGCCCAACCGGGCGGGAGAGTACCGGGAAGCCTTCCGGCAGGACTTCAGCCTGTTTCAGCCGTTGCCACTCCGGAGAGAACGCCACCACCGCCAGCGACGGAATGGTACGCATGTAATGCGGCCATAGCAGGCTCACCAGCCCTTCGGTCAGCTCCGGCAGGTCATCATCGAGCTTTTCGCGCAGACGCCCCATCATGAAGGCGAACCCTTCAAACAGCCGCTCCACATACGGGTCTCGGGCACCGGTCTTGTCGAGGTTGAGCATGGCGGCCCTGTCGGGATGGGCGCGGGCAAATTCTTTACCGGCTTCGCGCAGATAGCGCATCTCGGCCTCAAAATAACGCAGGGTTAAATCATCCATGCACGGGGTTCCTGAATGTCGTGGTAATCAAAAAAAGGTCATCAGGTGCAGCCTGTTCAGCCGCACAACTCCATCGCCCGGGCGGGGCGATGGAATCAGCCCGACCAGCAGCGCAGGCTCCCAGTCGTTGCCTGCAGGGCTTTTGCCGTTGCCATCTTATTGCCCCTCCGCGGATGCTTCCGGGCCGACTGCGAAGAGAGATCCCGGCAGGCTGAACCCCTTGAGTTTCAGCAGAGACAGTGGCCCGTCACCCAGCTCACTTCGCATAATAAATTTCAGCGGATTACCGTCAGGGGTGATCCACACCAGCTGGGTCCGGCTGCTGTCGAGCGGGGTGATCAGCGCTTTATCCAGCAGGCGAATAAAGCCCCAGTTGCCCTGATTATGCTCGTACAGACGCATTTCGGTGTTCACACTCCGCCAACTGAGCTCCACGCCGGGATAGTACGTATTACCCGGCCAGGTAAAGCTTTGCCAGCTCTCCATCTGGTTGAAGTAATCCAGGTTCTGTCCATCCAGCACCAGCTGTATACGCGCCACATCACGCGACGGCCGGGCCATCAGCTCGAAGTGAACCCCGGCGTCACCCTGCGCAAAAATAATGTCTGAAATATCCGCCAGCTGGTTGATGGCCGCCAGGAAAGCCGGATTCACCGTCATGCCCTGGCTGGCCGACGGATCCACCACCCAGTGGTTGCCTTCCTGATGCAGGATCCCGCCGAGATTCGTTTTCAGGAAGGTGGCAATGCGACCCGAGTCACCCCGCAGGAACTGTGCCAGCAGCGGGAGTGAGGCATCGCTTCCGGTGGCCCTGAATGGATAGCGCCCGGCAAACGCCGTGTTCCACTGCGAGACAATGGTGCTCTGCCAGCGTGCATTCAGGCTGCCTGCCGCCGGGGCAAGCACCTGACGCCAGGCCAGTTCCAGCGGCTGAACGAACAGCGCCTGACCAAAGCCATTCCATTCCTGCCCGAGGCTTGCGGCAACGAGGCTACCGTAGTCACGGGTGTCCGTCAGATCGATGGCTTTACCCTGGAAGACGGTCTGGGCCAGCATCTGGGCCATCGCCTGCGGATCCGGCGCACTGGTCACCTGCTGTAATTTCAGTCGAACCTGGGTCACACGGGCCAGCCAGGACTGGAAGCTCAGGTTACCGTTACTGCCGGTGCCGTCCCTGCCAGCCATCAGACCGTTCAGTGGACCAAAAACATCATCCAGTGGACCTTTTGGCCCCTGTGCTTCTGCCACAAACTGCTGTGCGCTCTTTTTGCTGCCGACCAGCTTTTTGGCAGAATCCACCAGAGAGTCGGCAAGCCGCTGACCTTTGGCGCCGGTCTGTCCCTGCCAGGCGAGTGTGTTCATCAGTGCCACCAGGGGAGACTGGCGTACGTCAGCCAGCAGGTTCAGTTGCGCTATCGCTTCGGACAGCGAGCTGGCCTCCTGCCACTGGATGCTGTTGGTCATGTTCAGCCAGACATTACCAAAATCAGTAAAGTAACGCTCGGTCAGGCGCTGTTTAAGGGCTTCCGGTGAGATATCACTTCCCGGCTGATGGGTTTTGTCGGTCAGCACCCAGTCAATTTCATCGCGCCGGGTTTCCACCACCTCATCAATGGCGTTCTGCACCTGCTCTTCCCACGCCTGACGGGTGAACATCCCTGGCACCACTTCCTCTGTGCTGAACAGGGTTGAGGCATCGGTATCGCCGATCATATCCGCCAGCGTCAAATCTGGCCAGTTACGGGCGATACGCTGCAACATCTCCTGATACAGACCCGACTCGGCATTACGCTGCCCAATCTGTTTAAGCAATATCTGACGGACGGTGCCGACCAGTTCCGCATCGGGTTTGATCTTCCATTCCGGATGAGCAGGCAGATTCTGGGCAAAGAAGCCCAGCAGTTTCGGGGCCTGAGTCTGCCAGGCGCTGGCGGACACACCGGCACGTTCCGGCCAGGCCGTCAGCATACTGGCGGCAAGCCAGGGCGCGTCGGCTTTATCCGGGCGGGCCAGCATCAGGTAACCTTTCAGCAGGTTATAAGTCTTCCGGGTCGCAGCGGTTCGCGCATCACTGCCCGGTGGCAACTGTACAAAGGCATTCAGCTGACGGTGAAGTTCATCTGCCAGCGCATCACGCATCAGCACCTGATTATTACGGGCATACAGCGGCCAGAGTGCATTCAGGGTTTCGCGGTCCTGATTCAGACCGAAGCGGGTATACCACGGCGCACCGTGCGCTTCCCGGTTCTGCAGACGGGCAATCGCCTGCTGTAACACCAGTTGGTTACGCAGACGTTCGGCAAGGGGTTGTCGGGTATCGGCCGCCACACGGGCGGTTTCCTGTGCCTGATAAATCTGGTCACGGTTGACCACCAGGGACAGCAACGTCCCGGCCCCCCACAGCAGAACCAGCGTCAGCAATACCAGACGCAGCACACGCTGCCAGTGAAAACCGATTTTACGGGGATGAACCTGCAGGCAGTCTTCTTCAAGCGCCTGCCACGCAGGATGGCTTAAGCGTGCATGTGGCAGTGTGGCGGTTGCCGCCAGCGCAGGACTGAACATCATACCGCGCAGACAATAAGGCGCGGGCCCGGTCATCAGACTGGTCAGCAACGGGGTCAGTTGCTGCTTAAGACGGCCGCGCAGTTGATCGGACAGCCTCATCAGCCAGCTATGGCGGGTATCATTCAGCAGGACCGGCATACCGGCCTGCCGCAGACGTGATGAAAGGGAGGCCAGCGACGCAACGGCCGCCTCCGGTGCTGTACCCGGACCAAACAATGAACCGGTTGCCGGAACACCTTTCCCTTCCTGACCCCAGGCCTCTTCACGAATGAACCACAGCCAGAGCGGTGCCTGCCAACCCAGCGTCGCATCACTTTTCTGACGGCTGCGCACCAGCGTATCCAGTGCGGCGGCATCCGGAAGTGTTGCGCAGTCCATCACCTGCACAATGCCGTCCACAGGGCGCTGCGGGCGCACCTGATTCAGCACCTTAACGAACTCAGGGTCCGGCGTGGCTTGTGCCTGCCCGGCATGGATCAGCACAATGCCGTCATTTTCCTGCCAGTGGTCACGCTTCAGCCCCGGGACCACTTTTTCAATATGCTCATCGGTACCCTGAACCAGCAGCAGGCGGACTTTGGATTTCCAGCGGCGTTGATAACGCAGGCGGAGGTGATCAATGAGGGGACCGGCGGTGAAACGCGTGGTGTCTTCATCGGTATACGGCGCATCAGGCTGGGAAGCGGTGACAGCACTGTTTTCTGGCTCAATATCCTGATTACCACCGCTTTCACCGGCCGCTGCCATTAATTTCTCAGCGAACCATCCGATAATAAGAATAATGATGACAAGCGTCAGGCAAAAGACGACCACACCAGGATGGCTGTAAGGCCCCACGCGTACTGCACTGGCCGTCTCTTCCGGATAGATCCAGAGAAAACAACCGAATATGCCGGTGATGCAGAGCGCAAAGAAAACAATGGAGGCAAGTGCTGAAGGTCTGTTCATAACGAGCGGTAACAATCCCTGATTATTATTCCGGAGTGACAGCGCAGAGCTGTCGGAAGTCTGATGAAGATTCGGTCACAACCATCTGCGCTTCACGGTCAGCAAGGCACTGGCGGGTTGCGAGGATTAAGGCCTGCCACGGGGCCGCGATACCGGCAAAACCGGCTACAGCGTCAATATTGACGTAACGCTGGACGGTCAGTTCCGGGGCATAAATGTCACAGGCGTTGCTGAGTGCATCGCTGGATGCCAGTGTACCACCCGTCACCCAGCCCCGAAGTGGTGTGCCCTTTTCAAGCCCCGCCCACAACATCGCGTAACGCAGGGCATGCCCCAAATCACCATTGTGACTGATTTGCGGGCGATGGAGACGTACTGATACCGGCGGTGTATCTTTAAGACGACAGTTCGTCATCAACACCACCGAAATGGCTTCCCCGGAATCATTTTCAGGCAGATCATTCAGCTGTACGCTAATAACCAGCAGCGCCGAGGGTTTTTCGTAGTGGTAATCAAGCCAGTAATCGATAATGCGTAACCCTGACAGGTCACGGATACGGATAACTGGACGGCTAATCTCAGATAACCAGCTCAGAGAAAGGTCCGGCAGGTCTTCAGCCACGTCCAGCGCCAGATAACAGGTCATGGACGAAGGCAGTGAGTCCAACAACTTGTTGATGCGTCCGGCCATCTCTGCCTGAAGGCTTGTCAGCATATCGGGAGCATTTTCCCCACCGGGCAAGCGGGAGTGCCTGACTGGTTTTTCGGCACCACGGGGGACCACCGGCTGGAGAATGGGTGATTTGCTGAATGCCGCTTTTTGCGTGGGCTTATACTCGCGCTCAAGGGCATTCACCAGAAACTCACCGGTAAACCAGGCAAATCGCTGCCCACGCACTTTATCGGTAGCATGGCGGACTTTGATGGTTCTGTTTGCGGCATCCTGACCCACGCACTGATATTTGTATCCAGCCCGACGTGCCGAGAACATGGCCCCCCAGATAAGCAGCGGGAGCACAACAGCAAACAGCCAGAATCCGGGACCTGAACGTTCACCCTGCCAGAACAGGAACGTCAATCCCATCCCTGAGATCAAAACAGCAGCACCAAAGATTAACCAGCGTCGGATCACCGGACGCGGTGGTCTGGCTTTTTTTTCCGGGATCTTTTCCAGAACAACAGGCATGATCACCCCACCAGTGCGTCAGGCAGGGAACTGATCAACGTGCAGCCGCAGGCGCATTTATGACCATGGAACGCCACCGGGATCCCGTTATCGAGATAGTCCGGGTTACCTTCGGTAATGACAGTGGGGCCATGTCCTTGTTGTGGACAGGACACTTTGTCGCCTTTACGGGCAACGCCGATACCACCAAAAATCATGGTAGAAGAGCCTGACAGCACAACCCCACCATGAGTGGTTTTGTCTCCGATTCGAATAATTCCTTGCATGAGTAGTCCTTTTAAGCCATAGCAGGATAGATTTTTCCATTTAATTGAATGCTGTGTGTTCGATATTAATGGGCACTAATTTAAATCAAAGTCATCAGATTTAATCCAGCGCGACACATTCTTACCTGTTGAGGGCTTATAATTAATTTGATAGAACTCCCCATCATCTGACATGTCAGTCAATGTAAAAGTATCGCCTTTGATTAAATAAGCTTTGGTTTTTTTCTTATTATCAGGCTGGGAGTATAAGAATGACTTTTGAATTGAAATAACACCATTTAATATTTTCCTTGAAGAAATTTTTTCACCTTCTGATAACAACTCTTTACGAGATTCAATTCCGTTTGTAAAATAAATCCTTTTTACTTGCTGACAATCAGCACAAGAATCCGTAAAAAGCAACACCCAAGGCTTTCCTGGTGCGACTTGATATACATCATTATACCATATTCCTTGATCCCGCCTTGAACTCACTACACTGCTTTCTGTTTCTGATATATTGCACAATTTTCCATCTTGGCCTGCAGAAGGTCTGTTTTCTATTTTACCCGCTTCTATTTTGAAGATTACTGAACACTTGTTAACATCACTCTCACTGCTTAAAAATAAATATTTGCCATTCACAAGCGTAGCAATGTCGATTTTTGAATACCCATTCGCAATGAATTGTTGTGCTGAAGCAGGCAATGGTAATCCACCGCATGATTTTTCCGTACACATTTCAGCGTAACTATTTGCACATACACCAATTAAATATAGTGCGATCAGCAAAGGAAGTTTTCTAATTGTCATTATTCTAGCCCCCATTCTTTTTTTATTGTATTGAAGTATGATTGTCTTTCAGGCAATCCGTTCTGCCCACCATTGACAGCAAGAGTAACCAACTCTACGTTATTTTTCTCATTATCTATTAGAATGTTAACATCTCCTTTGGCATCATACTTTTTGTGAACGGCACCATTGTTCCGCCAGAACCAACAAGATGCTTTTATTGCATTGCTCATTACCGATGCCACAAGCTCAAATTGATTAACACAGTCAACACCTGAATATGCAGAAAAATGTTGGTAATTCTTTTTCCACGTCAATTGAATCAATCCTCTTCCTTTATATCGAGGGCCATCACCTATAATGGTGTTACCATTTTTAATGGCATCCCTATGTTGCCCAAGATCATAATTGTGGCCTGAGCCGAACTCTAAAGTCGTATCAAAATGAGCGGACTCATGCAAACATTGAGAAAGAAAGTGAGCTTTGTGATAAGCACCAGTAATACCATACGCAATTAATTGCTCATTAAATTGACTCACAAAACTTTGCTTATCAAATTCAAAAACATCAGGATAATTATTTTTGAAGTGAGTGGCAAAAGCCTTACCACCTCTTTTCCCGGTAAACCATGGATTTGTATGTCCTAGAAGTTTTTCAACTAGTTCAACAGTGATCTCATATTCCGAAGCCCCTTTTATAGCTGAACAAAACATCACCGGATGCATATGCCACACAGCTCCACCCGACGTAAAGGGCCCGACCTCGCTCATCCATTCCATATCGTCCAGCCACTTCTTCGCAAAATCAATTCGCAGGGTG
>NZ_RQVV01000028.1 GCF_009295515.1 Erwinia endophytica
CTGATTTTCGTTCTGGCGAAAGGCGTTTCATGGTGTTTCCTCACCGCCCCATTAGTGTTTTTGATGGGGGTGACAACTATCCTGACAGAGGGGGTGGTTATCCGGCTACGATAAGAACAGATTAGGGGCCGGAGATTACCGCTCAATAGCATAATTGTTCACTAACAAATAAGAAGAGCCGACCTATGCGAACTCCAATTGTTACACATTGTCCGTATCAGACAGGAACTTGTCAGTATATGGCATTTAAATTTGAAATAGTTACGAGCATTATAGACTCAGCACTTTAGGTACAGATATGTGGCTGATTATAGGTAGGACTTACAACAAAATGAGTATAGATGTCTACTTTTTGATCTTACCGAACATGATGATGTTAGATATTATCGGGCCATCGGAAACGCTGCAGCTGGCAAGTGATCATTTTAAAATTCATTATGTTAGCCCTAAACAAAGTGTGAGTTGTTCAACGGGGATGATGATCGGTGACTTAAAATCGCTGCCGGAGACATTGTCTAAAGGTAGTCTGTTGGTCCTGCCCGGAGTCATTAATTCGCAGGTTGATTTCGGCACTGAAGAAGCGTTGATTGCACTAGAATGGCTTAAGGGATGGCGAGAAAAGGTGAGTTGTCGGGAACTTCGTATCGTATGCATCTGCTCCGGTGCATTGCTAGCGGCTAGAGCTGGCCTGTTAGATGGCATTCAATGTACGACGCACCACGATATTTTGGACCGATTACGGACACTTGCACCGGCGGCCTTGGTGAAAGAAAACTGCATCTTTATTGAAGATAAAGGCGTATGTACCTGTGCTGGTATTATGGCTGGCGTTGATTTAGCACTGCATTTAGTGCACAGGCTTTGTAGCCCGCAAGAAGCGATGAGGGTGGCGAGAGAGATGCTGGTCTATTTCCCGCGGGCAGGCAACGATATGCAAATGTCTCCGTGGTTAATATTCCGACATCATCATCATCCAGTTATCCATCGTGCTCAGGATATCATTGCAATTTCACCAGAGAAGAACCGGAGCATAGAGGAACTGGCTGCGCTTATTCACGTTAGCCCGCGTCATTTATCACGTTTATTTCGTCAGTATCTTGGTATTAGCGTACGTGAGTTTCATGAACAGATGCGTTTGGTACTTGCGCAGCAATATATTCAAAGTGGCATGGGCATTGAAAAAGCAGCCTTAGTTGCCGGTTTTTCTTCCTCTCGTCAATTGCGACGAGCGGAAAAGCGTGCAGGAGCCTCAGGAGATTGATTTTTATATATAATTATATAATTTCATCTGGATTCACGTTCTTGCCAGATAAATATATATTTATGTTTTTGATTTGATATTTACAATTACTTACAGTAAGCGAGAGAGTGTTGATATGGAAAGTAATATAAGTCGGTCGGCTATTATGTATCAACAATTTTGCGTTATTGTTGACCCATTTTCTAGCGGTGCTCTATTAGCCGCTGAGTTTAAGAAACGTGGCTTGGAGTGCATAGCGCTAATATCTCAGAAAAACATTCCTGCGGTATTTGCAGGATCATACCGCCGTGATGATTTCTTCATGGAAATTCGCTTCGACGGTAATGTGAAAAAGATCTCCAACGTTTTGCGCCAGTTAGATATTCGTGCCGTGGTGTCTTGCTTAGAAACCAGCGTGGCTTTGGCGGATCGTGTGGCTAACTTGCTAGACGTTCCGGGCAATAACGTATTTACCAGCGAAAGACGTCGCGACAAATTTTCCATGGGCGAAGCGGTGCGGGCCGCAGGTTTACGCGCCCCACTGCAAAAAATGAGCGCGAGCGAAGACGAAATCATTCGCTGGGTTGCAGAACATAACGTATTCCCTGTGGTGGTTAAACCGGTAAATTCGGCTGGCTCAGATTGCGTAACGACTTGCCACGATCTGGATGAGGTGAAATACGCATGCTCGCTGATTTTAGGTAAGTTGAATAAATTCGAGCAGGAGAATGCTTTCGTACTGGTACAGGAGTTTCTGGATGGCCATGAATATGTGGTCGACACCGTGACGCTTAATGGTCAAACCGTTACCTGTAACGTATTCGTGTATGAGAAAGTCGCTGCTAACAACGTCGCTTTTGTTTATCGCGCTATTCGTGCGCTAGAGGTCGACGACCCGATTGCCAAAAAGTTGATTGCCTATAACGATCAGGTACTGAAGGCGTTAGATATTCACCAAGGTGCTGGGCACAGTGAAATTATTATTAGCAACGGAGAACCTGTGCTAGTGGAAGTCGGTGCGCGTATGCATGGTGGCAATATTCCAGCAGTTGTGCAGAAATGTGCGAAATGGTCCCAAATTGAATTGCTCGTTGATTCTTATATCGATCATCCTTCGTTCCATCGCCGCGCTAAAGAACCGTTGAATCTGGATAGAAAAATTCTTATTCATTTCTATATTTCAGGTGAAGGTGGAAAAGTAAAAGCGATTCGTGGACAAAGCGTTGTCGAGAATTTGCCATCCTACTTTGACGCATTCTGGTACGTAAAGCCGGGTGAGTCTATTGCTGAAACGGTTGATTTATATACCTGCCCGTTAAAAGTTATTCTCACTCACGACAATGCTCATCAGATTGAAGAAGATAGAAATCTTTTGTTAAAACTAGAAAAAGAGAATCTTATTTTTGACGTGTAGTTATTTTCAATAATATTTTTAAAGGATTAATTAATGAAAAAGATAGCTGTGCTGACTAATGATCTGCAATATGACTTGGTAGAGAAAAACCCTGAACGTGTTGCCGCCGTGGATGCATTTAAAGAGCGCTTTGTTTCGTTCATGAGTAATATGCGTGAAATGGGGCATATGACTGTCCATCTATAACTGGTTAACTTGCCCGATGCCCCTAATGTAGAACGCTATAATGGTTTCCTCCCGGTACAGAAAGGAACTCATGGTGCGGAGATTATTAATGAGTTTTTGCATCCTGCGGATATTGTGGTTGAAAAGAATAAAGATAACGGTTTTTATGAAACCGAGCGATGCGTCAGAGTGAGGGTGATTCTTACACGTTGGAGCAATTGGTCGGGACTGAACTACCACGCCTTTGCTAATAGTCGTCATATTTGAAGCTGTATCGGCGTTGGCCAGCAGGTTTGCTTGGGCGTATGACTAACGAGAGCAAGCCCGACAAACGTTAGTTGACCCTGAAAGTGGGATTAGCAGACCTGCGGCGATTATTGTTAAGGCGATTCAGAGGGTGAGGGGAGCGATAAATTTGGCCGCTTGGTGGCCTGACTGCGCGCGTAAAACGTCGTTGTTTTGAGAATGGTTTGATTGTTGAAACGGGGGGATCGTCATGGTGCGGTGGTACGCTTACTTCCTGCTCTGACGATTGAAACAGCGTTGCTTGAGGAGGCGGTATGTATTCTCGGCCAAGCCTTAAGCGCTGAGAGTTAATCATCAATCTATCCATTTATTGGCTCTATTTATAATGACGGGTTACGGGAAGGAATATGGGGATCGTTGATAATCAAAATGGCAGTTTTTTCGGCATCGGCTATATATTGATGTTTAACCTGCTGTCTGGAATACAGGCAGTTTATTTATCGGGGTTGCTGCAAAAGGCTAATTTATTTGCCACCATCACTATTACGTTTTTCTTTGTTAGCGTTTTTTTTATGGGCGTGTCTTTCTTTTATAAAGACAAGAAAAACATACCGACGGCCCCTGCCGCTAAGTTTTATAACGTACTTGCTATTAACCTGACCACGGCGGGAAGTTGGCTGGGATTCTTTGTGGCGCTAAAATATATCGAACCAGCGGTGGTATCTGCGCTGGCGAATGCAATTGGTCCAATGCTGACACTTTTTATTACGGTGAAAATTGCTAAAAGCGATAAGTTGAGCCGAGCCGAGATATTCTCTGCTATCGGTGTGTTTATCTGCATGTTGCTGATTATCCGTTCCACGATGAACGGTACCAGCGCATTGGGGAATATCTCCCGCAATCATGCCGTTATAGGGATCGGCATGGCATTTTTATGCGGTCTTTCAATGGTGTTAAATACCATATTTTCAAAACGTTTGAATAACCAAGGCGTAAAACCTCATAGCATCATGACATTTCGCTTCGTCTTGATTGTGCTGATGGGCGTTTATATCGCTGGTTATGATGAGATAATGGTAACGCTGCATCAGTATTGGTTGACGTTGCTGATTGTAGCGCTATTCGGGAATGTTTTACCTCTATATATTTTGCAGGTTGGGATCAGTAAAGTTCCACCTTTGGTTGTGTCATTTGCATTAGTATTGGCACCGTTATTCTATTTTTTATCACAGCAGTTCAGTAAACGTATTTTATTTTCATTTGAAACGTTTATTTACATTTTATGTTCTTTGATTTTTTTATCCTATGGGGTTTATATGAAATCTAAAGTAAAAATTGTAAATAAGGAAAAGAAAGAATAGATAAAAAGGGTTCTGTCGTGTTAAGCGACTTATCAGGTAACATGCTGTTTTTTTGTGATGTTACCTGCCCATG
>NZ_RQVV01000029.1 GCF_009295515.1 Erwinia endophytica
TCACGCCGGATGAACCGCTGGCGGATGGCGAGCACACCCTGGTGATTGATGGTACCAATGCGGATGGTAATGCGGTGAACGACACGGTGAACATCGTGGTTGCCACCGATCCAACGATGGTGATCATTGATGATGCCGGTAATACCATTGCTAATGGTGATACCACCAACGACAGTACCCCAACCTTTGAAGGCAGTAACTTCACGTCTGGTACCAGTGTCGTGATTATGGATGGCGATACTGAAATTGGCAGTGTCGTGGTAGATGACACGGGTAACTGGAGTATTACGCCAGCAACGTCACTGACTGATGGCGAACATAGCTTCACTGTTGTTGTCACCGATGCAGAGGGTAATGCGAGTAGCGGAACAGTAACGGTGGTGATTGATACTACTGCGCCAGAAGGTGTGGATATTAGTACCGTGGTCATGGTGGATGATGATGGAGAAGCTATTGCTGCGGCAGGCATTACTGCTGATAACACACCAACCTTCAGCGGCGAAGGGCTTGAACCTGGTTCAACCGTCATCATTCGTGATGGCGACACTGTTATCGGTGAGGTGACGGTAGCCGAAGACGGTAGCTGGTCATTCACGCCGGATGAAGCGCTGGCGGATGGCGAGCACAGTTTCACCTTCGAAGTGACTGATGCTGTAGGCAACAGCAGTGGCATATCTGATGCGATAGATTTGACCGTTTCCGTGAGTAAAGGGATCAATACTGGCGTTTTCATCACTGATGATGCAGGAAACATTATTATCGATGGCGACAGTATTAACGACAGTACTCCAACCTTTAGCGGTACGGATCAAACGCCTGGCTCGATAGTGGTTATCTCTGACGGTGAAACCGAACTGGGATCGGTGACCGTGGGCGAGGACGGCAGTTGGTCATTCACGCCAACTGAACTGGCCGATGGCGACCATGCCTTTATTGTCACGGTTACCGATCCAGAGGGTAATACGGGCAGTGATACCATCAACGTGAATGTTGATACGGTGGCGCCGGAAGTTCTGGATGTTGCTGATGTTACTGTTGTTAATGACAACGGCGACACACTGACTGTGGGCAGTACTATCTCTGACACCACGCCAACCTTCAGCGCTCAAGGTCTGGAAGCTGGCACAACCATTACTGTGAGTGATAATGGCACTGTACTGGGTAGCGCGACGGTGGCTGAGGACGGTAGCTGGACCTTCACGCCGGATGAGGCGCTGGCGGATGGCGAGCACAGTTTCACCTTCGAAGTGACTGATGCGGCAGGCAACAGCAGTGGTGAGTCTGAGGCAATTAGCTATATCGTTGATTCGGTCGCTCCGGATGGCGTAGATGTCAGTACTGTAGTGATTACCGACGAAACTGGCACGGTAGTCAGTGCTGCGGACACCATGACCGACAGTAAACTGACGTTCAGCGGTAGCGATCTGGAGCCGGGTACAACCGTCACCATTTACGACAACGGTGAAATTATCGGTGAAGTCACGGTTGCAGATGACGGTAGCTGGAGCTTCACTGTGGAAGAAGGCCTGTATGATGGTAGTCATGAACTGACCTTCACGGTAACCGATACGGCGGGTAACAGTAGTGAACCGTCGGACACTCTGGATCTGAATGTTGAGGTCATCACGCTGACGGCTACCGATAATATCAGTTCAGGGGCGACCGTTGGTTTTACCTATGAAACTGATGTTGCAGAGGATCTGGGAACGGTACTGAGTGATGGTGGTTTGGTTTCATTGAACAACACCATCACCAGTGACTCGATAGTGGTAGAGGATGGCACGGTGATTGATCTGGTGGTGACGGCAACGTCATCTGCCCTGTTCAACCTTGCCAGTAGCTCTACTCTGGTGCTGCAGAAGTATGACTCTTCAACCGGAGAGTGGGTAGACGTTTCTGAAGATGACAGCAGCAACCTGTTTGGCTTGTTTGGTTTAGGTGCATCAACCTCAACCATAACGTTGTCAGGGCTGACCGCAGGTACTTATCGGTTGGTTTATACCACTACGGGTATTAACGTGGGCGTTGGTTTCACCCTGGAAGCGTCAAAGACGGTTTATACCATAGCCGATCAGGGAACACCGACTGACTACACTACCGCGACAGGCAACGTTCTCACCGATGATGACAGTGTATATGGTACGGATAGTATTCCGCATAGCGCATACACCAGCGTCACGGCAGTGAGCGTGACTAACAGTGATGGTACTGTCACCACGGTGACACTGGATGCAACCACGACCACGGTTACACTGGTCGGACAGTATGGCACCCTGACCATTAACGCTGATGGTAGCTATGAATATGTCCCAGAGACGTCAATGAGTAGTATCGGTAAAGTTGATACCTTTACTTATACCATTACTGATTCGGCAACGGGAGAGAGTTCTTCAGCACAACTCTATGTGCAGATTGGCAGCACTAATGACGCCTTGACGTTGACCTGGGATCCGACCGATCCGAGCGCATCAGCGGTGACGGATATCGCCTCCAGTAATGAAGCCGATGCCAGTGTGACAGTGACCTATGTTTCATCAAGCGCCAGCGATACGGATGTGCTACTGACTTACGGTGGGACTGAAAACTATACATCTTCATTCACGCTGACCGGTGATAATGATCTGGTCACGGGAACGCTGACACTCTCTACCGAGTGGGGAATGTTAGGTAACAACTTCACCTCGGATACTACCGTCACTTATTCGGTGCAAAAACTGAATAGCGATGGTACCTGGTCGACGGTGAATACCTATACAGCGGTTATTGCGGCCGGAAGCCATAATGGTGAGACGGTTCTCACGGTAGATATGTCGACGCTGGTTTCGGAAGCCGGAACTTATCGCATCGCGATTTCGACCACTGGAGCAAGCAATAACCTGATCCTCGATATGGATGTGAACATTGTCAGCACCACTGATTATGTTATCACTGACAGTGAAGTGGCCACCGGTAACATTCTGACCGACGAAGGAACAGATGGTACGGTAGATAAACTGAGTTCTATCTACACCAAAATGTACATCAAAGCGGGTGACAGCACCGGAGATACCTCAGTAGACAGCAGCTACACCTATGTAACCGAAAGTGGCGTTACCATTGAAGGTGAGTACGGTACGCTAACTGTCTACAGCAATGGCGCCTACACATACACGCCGAGCACAACTTCGTTGCCAACGGGTTCAGAGGATGTCTTTACCTACGCGTTGCAAGGTGCTAACGGTGAAGTGGTCACCGCCACAGTGACTATTCATCTGGGTGTTGAAGTCGATGGTAGCAACGGCGGCGCGCTGGTCTTCGATGGTACTGCGGCAGATGATGTCTTCGCTGTCTATGATACTGAGTTCAGTTCAGTTGACGGTGAGGATGGTAGCGATACGCTGGCGTGGCATGGTGAAGGCGAGTTGGTTCTCAGCACTATTGCCTCAAAAGTCAGCAATATCGAAACCATTGATTTGCTGTCCGGCAGTAACGCGTCGACAGTCGTGGTTGACGCACAAAGCGTCAGTGCCATGACCGATGATAACAATGCGTTGTATATCAACGGTGACAGTGATGATTCCATCACGTTGACGGGCACCTGGATTGTTGCCGGTACAGTCATCGTGGATAGTGTCAGCTATACGCACCTGACCGGAACCAGTGACGATGGCACGGCGGTTGATCTCTATGTACAGGATGATATCAGCCTTTCTTCCACGGTAATTTCCGGCAGCACAACAGGTGATGAATTTAGCGTCACCACCGCGGCGGAAGTCACAGGGACAGAGAATGGCGATACCTTCACAGTGACAGGAACGTCCTTCACCAGTATTGATGGCGGCGACGGCTTTGATACGCTGGAATGGGACGCCTCAGGTACGCTGACAGTCAGCGATATTGCCAGCAAAGTCAGCAATATCGAAGAGATTGATCTGTTGGATGACACAGAAGTGGATAATCTGTTGATCACGGCGCAAAACGTGGCGGATATCACCGATGACAACAACACGCTGTATGTGAGGGGATCAACCAGTGATACGATAACGCTAAGCGGCAGCTGGCAACAGGTGGGCAGTGAAGTAGTTAACAATGTTACCTATATTCACTACACCAGTACCACCGATGATGGCCAGACCGTCGATCTGTATGTGGACCGTGATGTGCAGCTCAGTAGTACCGAGACGGCGTCTGAGAATAACGCTGCGGATGTTACCGGTCAGGTGGCTTTGGTTAGCGACAGTGTTGACCAGTCAACCACCATGAACACGGCGAGCAGCAGCTTTACCAGTGATAGCTTTACGGTTAGCAGCAGCAGTGATTTGCAGGAAATTGACCTCAGTGTTACCGGGTCGTCGATCAATGCAAGCAACAGTGTGTCTGTGAGCTGGTCTCTGCAGGTTTATAATACGCAGACTTACTCCTGGGATACGGTGACCAGTGGTACGCAGACAGTCACCAGCAGCGAGGGGCTCAGTGTTTCCCTGTCTGGTCTGGATGCTGGCGAATATCGTATCGTGGTTGACAGCACGCAGTCAGGTTATACGGGCTTCTTGTGGTCAACTAACTACGATACGCTGACAGTCAGTGTTTCAGCCAATATCGTCAGTACCACCGACTATAAGGTCAGTACCAGTTCCAGTGTTACAGGCTCGGTCTTTACCAGCGATAGCACCAGCGACAGCAGCACTCTGGTGAGATCGGTAGCGGCAGGGATCGTGTCCGGCGCGGCAAGCTACACACTGGTCGCCTCGGCAGGAACGACCATCTCCGGGACTTACGGTACGCTGACTATTTACCAGGACGGCAGCTACACCTATACGCTGAACAGCGATTCAGTGATTAAGCTGTCCGGAAGTGAAGACTCGTTCACCTATGTTCTGGCAGATGGCACCATCCAAAATCTGGTGATAACGCTGGGGGTATCGGTTGACGGCTCAGAAGGCGGCGCACTGACGCTGGAAGGTACCGTGGGTGATGACAGCTTCAGCATCTATGATACTAACTTTACCTCGGTGGATGGTAAATCCGGCCAGGATACGTTGGTGTGGAGCGGTACAGGCGATCTGCAGCTTAGTGACATTGCTGACAAGGTTAGTGGTATCGAAGTGATTGATCTTCAGGATAACGGCGCCGCCGCTGTGCTGTTGCTGACTGCGGATGATATCAAGAAAGTCACCGATGAAAACAATACGCTGTATGTGCGTGGCGGCAGTGAAGACTCGCTTTCACTGCAAGGTGTCTGGGATGTTAGCGGTGTCTTCACGCTGAACAACATCTCCTACACGCTGTACACCGGTACCGCGCTGGATGGTACGGCTATCAAGCTCTACGTCCAGGAGGGTCTGACCTTTAATGAAGTGTCTGAAAGCATTACGGGTACCGTCTCTGTGGATGACACGCTGTCCGTTACCTCGGTCAGCCAGAGCGGCGAAGAAGCAACGGTGACCGATGATGGCGTGAGCTTTAAAGGCGCTTACGGCACATTGCTGATCGACAGCAATGGTAACTATAGTTACGAGGCTGATACGTCTGCTGAGCATACTGGCGTCACTGACACCTATACCTACACGCTCTCTGATGGCAGCAGTGCCACATTGAGTTTCAATCTGGGTATTGATGTTGATGGCAGTGCTGGCGGAGAACTGACCTTTACCGGCACCAGCGGTGGCGATGTCTTCGAGGTATACGATACTGACTTCACTTCTATTAATGGTGCGGACGGTAACGATATTCTGGCCTGGCATGGTACCGGAACGCTGAACCTCAGCGATATTTCCTCGATTGTTAATAATATCGAGCAAATTGATTTGCTGGACGACAGCGATAATGACAACCTGGTTATCAGCGCAGAAAGTTTGCTGAAGGTGACAGATGACAATAATACATTATATGTCAGAGGTGCTGACGGCGATACATTAACGCTGAATGGTAGCTGGGATGATGTCGGTTCGTTGCTGGTGAATGGAGTAACTTACCATCATTACACCAGTACCACTGCTGATGGATCTTCAGTGCAGTTGTATGTTGAAGACGATGTTACGATTGGTTAATAACCTGTAGTTAATCTGTAACTCATAATAAATCCAGGCTGGCACTTCGGTGTCAGCCTGTTATTTATTCAAGGTTTAACATTTTATTTAAGTTGCAGGTCTTTCAGGTCGTTTTTTAACACTACATCACAACCAGGAAGTTTCAATTAATCATGAAAAAAATATTTATTACCCTTTGTTGCGTAATAAGTGTGTCTTACGCCTGTGCTGCTGAAAAAAAACCTTTTTCAACTGCGCAGTCGAATGCTGATGAAGCGCCAGCAGGTTTTTGGGGGGCTTTTTCTAAAACACCTGAGCCTGATCAGAGGCCAGCGGGTGGGACCGATCTGGCAAAAAAACTCAATGTGTCTCCCGCAGAAATTGAAATGCAGCCGACAGTAAAGGATCCAGTCACGCTGGAAAAAAACTTTCCTGCCGACTGGCAATCCGCCATTCATCTCGCCGTGAGTCGCCATCCTGCGATCAGCAGTACCATTGCCTCTCTGGAGTCTGCTGATTTCACCATTGATGCGGCTAAAGGGGGTTACCTTCCGGCCATTAAAGCAGGCGTCACCTCGGGACGTCAGCAGGATGAAGGCACAGGACAGATCTTTACCGTCGGTTTATCACAAATGCTGTATGACTTCGGTAAAACGGGTAGCGCTGTCGATCAGGCGAGTGCGAAATATCTGCGCCAGCAAGCCAGTGTGCTTGAGCAGATCGATACCATTGTGCAGCAAACCGCGCTGGCCTTAAACGAAGTATATCGATACTCGCAACTGGTTGATAATGCGAAAAAACAAGTTAAATCCCTGCGTGACGTGATGTCCCTGACCCAGATGCGGGCGGAAGCGGGCGCCAGTACTCGCGTTGATCCGGTTCAGGCTCAGGCCCGCGTTGAAGCGGCAGAAGCACAGCAGCAGGAAATGGAAATCAAGCTACAGCAGCAGCAATATCACCTGCAGTCGCTACTTGGCCAGCCCGTGCCATCAATGCATCTCTCTGCCCCACATGAATTGCTGTCGTTGATTAACAAGCAGGGTGAAAAAGTTGATCTTAACAAAAACCCCACAATTCTGATGGCCCAGGCGGATGTCGCCATCGCCAGGGCTGAATTACGTAGCTATAAAGCGCAACGTTATCCGACATTATCCCTGGAGGCGAATACTAATAAATATGTTGGCGATATAGAAAAATACCAGAGCCATAGTCAGTATCAAAATGTTTATTTGTCAGTGAGCAGCACGCTTTATCAGGGCGGATCGCTGGCGGCTCAGGAAAGTGCCAGCGCACGTGCGCTGGAAGCAGCAAAATCGCTGATTGCCAGTAAAAAGTTAGAATTAACTGACCAGCAACGTAGTTATTACCAGAGTATTAATGGTTTGCAGCGTAATATTTCATTGCTGACGAATCGGATGAAAACAATTACTGAAACACGCTCATTATATCGTGAGCAATATTTATCACTGGGCAATAGAAACGCGCTTGATCTGCTTAATGCTGAACAGGAAATAAGTCGTGCGGAGCAAGATTTAATTAATGCCCGTTGTGATTTATGGGCCGCATCAGTGAATTATATCGTTCTGGCGGGTATGGCCCGGGATGTATTTAATTTAAATGGTCAGGTTATTCAGGGGTTGCGCATTACGCAATAGCGTCAGTTAGCTCGAGATTAATATTATGGAAAATTTAAATACTATGGAAAAGGCGACCGCCTCACCTGAAAGAAAAAGTTACCTACCCTGGCTGGAAGCATTATTGCTGGTTGCGAAACATTATCGCCTGGATGGTTCCCCTGAGCGGGTGAAAGGCGAAGCAGAATGGCATTTAAGCCACCTGCCGCAGGATGCGCTGGTTGAAGCGATGGCTCGTCAGTTGGGGTTGGTGGTGTTTTTCGACCGCTATCATCAGGATCTGCTGGATCCATGGCGTATGCCGTTGATCGTCGACTTTGGCGATAGAGGCGTTGGGGTGGTGACCACCTGCGGCGAAGAGGGCAAAGTTAGCGTCATCCTGAATGGTGAAAAGCAGTTACAAACTGTGCTCAGCATGGAAGAACTGGCTGAAAATGCCCATCGTGTATTGATGGCTAAACCGGAAACGTCGATACCGGATGCCCGTGTAGATGACTACATTAAACCTTATCGTGCTGACTGGTTGTGGCAGACCATCCTGCGGGAGTGGCCGAGCTATGTGAACGTGATGTTCGCGTCATTGATCTCGAACGTTCTCGGATTGTCGGCCATGCTTTTCACCATGCAGGTTTATGACCGGATCATTCCTTCTCAGTCCATTCCTTCACTGTGGGTGTTATTCAGCGGAGTAATGATTGCACTGACATTTGTTTTTGTCATGCGCGTTACTCGCACGCATATTTCTGATACCTCAGGTAAAAATGCTGACTTACGTATTTCCGACCGGGTATTTGGCCATGCTTTGCGTATCCGTAACGATCAGCGGCCAAAATCGACGGGTTCATTTATTGCACAAATCCGTGAACTGGAGCAGATCCGTGAGTTGATCGCCTCCACTACGGTCACCGCTATTGCCGATTTGCCATTCCTGATTATTTTTCTCTTTGTTCTGTGGCTGTTGGGCGGCTGGCTGGTACTGGTGCCGATAGCGGCAATTCCGTTGATTGTCATTCCCGGTCTGCTGGTGCAGCGTCCGTTGGCGAAGCTGTCCAGGGCAACCATGCGCGAGTCTGCGGTGCGCAATGCGATGCTGGTTGAGGCGGTACAGGGCATGGATGACATCAAGATGCTGCGTGCCGAGCCTTACTTCCAGAACCAGTGGAATCACCTGAACGAAACTATCAGCAGGTCGTCTAAAAAACAACGTCTTATCAGTGGATTACTTTCAAGCTGGACCAGTGAAGTGCAGACTGTCGCTTATATCAGCGTGGTGTTGGTCGGTGCTTTTCTCGCCATTAATGGCGATATCTCTACCGGGGTGCTGATTGGTTGCTCAATGTTGGCCTCCCGCATGATGGCGCCGTTAGGACAGTTGGCAATGATCATGGGACGTTGGCAGCAGGCGAAAGTCGCTCGTGAAGGGCTGGAGAACCTGTTAAGTAGCGAGGTTGATCAGCCGGAACGTAGCGTGCAAATCCACCGTCCTAAAATTTATGGCGAATATCAGTTGTCGGACGTTATCTATCGCTACGATCCAAATTCGCCCAACCCGGTATTGATGGTCAAAAATCTGACGATCAAACCCGGCGAGAAAATCGCCTTGCTGGGACATAACGGTTCGGGAAAATCCACCTTATTGCAAATGCTGGCGGGTCTGCTACCGCCAAACGAAGGGGCTATTTTGCTGGATGGCGTGCGCCTTTCTTCATTTGATCCGCTGGATGTCCGTCGTGATGTCGGTTTGCTCGGACAAAACTCTTCACTGTTTTTCGGGACTATCCGTGAAAACCTGCGCTTAGGTATGCCGTTGGCGACGGAAGATGAGTTGTTGCAGGCGTTGGAAATCAGCGGCGCGATTGAGTTTATCCGCCGTCTGCCGGAAGGAATGGATTATCAGTTGCAGGAAGGTGGTAAAGGGCTTTCCGGCGGACAGAGACAGCAACTGTTGCTGGCTCGTACGGTGCTGCGTCAGCCCAATATTGTACTGCTGGATGAACCCACCGCCTGGCTGGATGACGCGGTGGAAAAACATCTGATCAATAAATTGCAGGCCTGGATGGGGAACCGCACGGTAATCATCGCCACGCATCGCCCGGCTGTAATGCAATTGGTTGATCGTATTTTACTGGTCGACAACGGCAAAATTGTTCGTGACGGCAAAAAAGAAGCGTTGTTGGTGCCTGCTGCGCCGAAAACGAAACCCGCAGCGCATCAAGGTAAAGTGAATCTGTCTGCGCAGGGAGCATCATCATGAGTATTCTGAGACGTTCTTTCTCTTTATGGTCGAGAAAAACAAAATATTATCCCTCACGCCGTTTATTATCCCCTGGCTCGATGATTGTCTGGTCAGTCATGCTGCTGCTGGGACTGTTCTTCTTTTGGGCGACTCACTTTGAATTAGATGAAGTCACCGTAGGCGTTGGCAAGGTGGTGCCCAGCTCCCATGAACAAATTATCCAGTCCCTGGAAGGCGGTATTCTAAAGGAACTGAAAGTACATGAAGGGGATGTGGTGGAAGCAGGCCAGGTGCTGGCGTTGCTTGATCCTACGCAGATTGATTCCGGCGTACAGGAGAGTCGCTCGCGTTTGCTGGCGGCGCTGGCGAGCTCGGCGCGTTTACAGGCCGAGATGGAAGGCCGCGAGCTGACGTTTCCGGAAGAGGTGCTGGAAGATCCAAAACTGGTGGCGGCTGAAACAGCGTTATACAAATCACGTCGTGAAAATCTGAAGAAAAGCCTTGCCGGGTTGAACGAAGCGTTGGATTTGATCAACCGAGAACTGAAGCTGACCTCTTCACTGGTTGCCAAAGGCGCAGCCAGCAATGTAGAGGTGTTGCGGCTGAAGCGTCAGGCCAACGATTTGCAGAGTAAGCTGAACGATACGCAAAATCAGTACACTGTTAAGGTTGGCGAGGAACTGGCGAAGGCCAATGCAGAAGTGGCTTCACAGCGTTCGATCATTATCGGTCGGGCCGACTCGTTGAAAAGGACAGTGGTTAAGGCGCCGGTCAGAGGGATTGTGAAAGATATTGAAGTAAACACGGTCGGCGGTGTCGTTCCGCAGCGCGGCAATTTGATGGAAATCGTTCCATTGGATGAACAACTGATGATTGAGGCGCAGATCGCTCCCCGTGATGTGGCATTTATCACCCCAGGCCAGCGGGCGATGGTAAAACTGACCGCCTATGACTTCAATATTTATGGTGGACTGGAAGGCAAAGTGGCCTTTATTTCCCCAGACACGATTCAGGATGAGGTGCACCGGGATCAATATTACTACCGCGTGTACGTGCGTACCGATAAAGACTATCTGGTGAACAAAGAAGGTAAGAAATTCCCGATCTATCCTGGCATGATAGCGATGGCTGAAATTCATACCGGAAGTAAAACGGTCATGGAATATCTGATCAAACCGCTTAATCGGGCCAGAGAAGCCCTGCGCGAACGATAATCATCCTAAGGGGAAGCCAGCCGGCTTCCCCGCTACCCCCATCACTCTGCCAGTGTTCAGCCACCTGCGCCACAGCTTCGTAATAAGCGCGTCACAGCTTTATTCTGGGTGATTAATCCGGGCTAATATCGCTTCAACCTCAACGAAATCATGCTGATTGAGCGCTGATACTTCCACAATAGTACGGGGAGGTAAGGGCTTATTTGCCCAACGCTCCTGCTGGACTTCATTGACCAACGGACGGTAACGCAGCATATCGGTGACAAAGACAGTCAAACGTACGATGGGGCGGCCCCGAGAAACACCAGACAGTAGATGTATCTTAAAATAAAAGATAGG
>NZ_RQVV01000003.1 GCF_009295515.1 Erwinia endophytica
AGACAATTTATGGAAGTCGCTTCACCTTTCCCTGGCAACAAACACGGGCTAACGAAAGTGAAGCGGTATTAAGCGCAGTTATTTACAATGCCAGATTGTTGTGCCGTGGAAAACTGGGCATCAGTACAAATTAGATGTTTCCAAAAATGGAAATCTGGTTACAGGGGTAGTGACCGATCTGATGGATGGTACAGCTACAACGGTTGGCGTTATCGAAATTCCAGATACATTCGGTAAGCTATACTCATCTTCCGGTTTTGTTGAAGAGTATTCCCAAGGGAATGGTCAGCTTTCTTCCTGTTATGTGATGGGTTCTCAAAGCTCAATCTTTCTGAACCCAATAGGCGATGACAAAACAAAGGCAAGGCAGAGTTCCTATACCTATGGAAATTGCAATGATCCTTATGTGGTAAAAGCGGCATGTAATGGTGATGCATGCATCAATACCATAAGCAATCTTCGTGCAATGGCCTCCCCAAACGCACCTATAGTATCGATTGTCAACGATAACGACTTGACCGCAGAGACCATATCTAACGCTTTGAACGAAGTCGACTTGGTAGCTATTCGCTCTCAGGATGGTAATTGGGCACCAAACATCTATTTCCCGGAGCCTAACAAGCTAAAATGGAAATCAATATTTGTGGACCATCGCGCAGGTTACAGTTCATCAGTTCATGTAAATGCTTCTATTACAAAGGTAAACAAGGGCCAGCATATAATGTATATGTCTGATGGTAGCAGCTGGAAAGTTATTGATCCTACCTAAAATTATTCCCCCTTAATACCACCAACACTTCTGTTTCAAACAGTAAGGTTGGTGGTATTATTCTCACTACATGCATAAAATATGTAAACCCTGTTACTAAAAAACTATCCAGTACCATTAAATCCAGATTTAATAATGAATCGTCTCCGCCAGCGCCTTCTCTTTACGGACCAGTTCACGCTTCAGTTGTTTAATCTGATTCTGCTTCAGCGTTGCCCGGTCATCCACTGATGGCACCTGCAGGAATGCCTGTTTCCACTGGATTATCTGTTCAGGGTAAAGGCCTTTTTTACGGCAGTATTCCGCGACTTCCGCTTCACTGAGTGTGCCGGTTTCGATTATCACGGCAAGGCGGGCTTCGGCTGGCCACTGTTCACTGCTTTTCTCTGCACCCGGCACCGGTTTTCCCTCATGTTTAGCCTGATTTCGCCAGTTGTAGAGGGTAACTTCGGATATTCCTTCCATCTGAGCAACCGCCGCGACAGTCATGTTGTAAGGCGGCAGCAGTTTTGCCAGAACAGAGGCTTTTCGTTCAGGGGAAATACGTTTCATTTGTCACTCCGTCGCCCTCAGGTTTTATTTTAAGAGAGGGGGGAAACTATCCTGACACTGAGGGCGACTCAGGAGAGATTTATACTTTTTAGAAGCCAAAAAGAAACAACAAACTAAAAAAGAGATAACTCGTCAAAAAATTATTTTCGGGGCAGAGGTTGCCAAAGTCTTAGGATGTGATATCGGTTATGTAGATAAGGAATTGGTCTTTGGGATTTCACTTAATATATCCAATCTTCATGGATGTGATGCTCATGTTTATAGAGAATAGAGGTAGATTTATATCGAAAGTATTTTAAATAATTCCAAAAAATAATTTTCCTTTATTTATTTCACGTCCGAATGGTGAACCTACCTAAAACTTAGTTTTAGGTAGGTGAGCTATTGAGCAAGCCCCAGAGGGTGCGGTAGTCGGTTCTTAGCCAGGCTAATTTAATTGTTTTTCCAACGAATGTTTAAGTATTCAAAAGATGGTCGTCTACCATCATTTCTTTTTCTCAGTAATTTGCCATTTAGGTTCCAATATTCAGTATCTTTCAGTGAGTTATCCAAATAAATTTTTAATATTCTAGGCGATATCTTTAATAGATTTCTGTCAAAAAGGATATGAATGTCTGCTCTCAGTAAGAGGGCATTTTCAGAGTCATTGACTCCACTATCTGCATGGCTGAGTATGTGTGCTGCTTCTAATACTTCAAGAGTAGAACATCCAGTAATACAACATACGGCATCATAAACCTCAAGAAGCCTCTGCTTAAGCTGAGTCTGCCCTTTCCGTGGATGTCTACGCTGATTTTGATATTCATCGATATTATCATTAGGAGCTTCTTTGGTTTCAATAAATTGACTATTGGTTGTTAAACCTAATAACTTGTGACCATTAAATACCGAAGTAATTAAATTTAGGAGCTTTGTTGTGAGTGAATCCCATGAGAAATTAGACAAAAAACGAAATCCATTCTTTGGTGTTTTTGTTCCTGAATGAATTATTTTTTTTAAATCCTTTACGTGGTTAATATATTTCTCTGGTAATTCTGTAATTTCACCCAGCTCTTTACTGATTACATTAAAATTTGTTTTGTTTGTTGGGGGTTTAAGATGCCAATCATAGAACTTATTATTATAGATGATCATGGATAGATCTAACTCAAATATGTATTTCCCTTTGGGGTTGAAAAGTATTATATAAAATGGCATTGCTCCATCGTTCCATTTTGTGAAACGAATAGAGCAACCGTTATCTAACTCTAATTTTTGATAACAACCTTTTTCATTTATATTATATAAAACAGAATTAACGAAGCTTTCATGCAGATACTGCATGATATCATAACCTATATTCTTATAAATCACGGTGGCTTTTTTCATTAACAATCCTTATTTAATTTTAATTATTAAACCGAAGGCTATTTTTATATAAAACAGTGGTAAGATATTTCTATTTTAACTGAAATGGAAGAAATATCTATATCTTAACCATTATTTTTCTTTTAATTAAATGGTACATGAAAATAAAAAAAGGTACAGGATTTCACCACTGGGTTTGCCATTATTGCTTTTGCCAAATAAAACCCATGTTTTACTCTGCCCGGGCTTTGGTGGCTTACACCAATGGCGCATCAGCGTTTTGATACCCACACGGTATTTACGGGCCAGCCAGTGAGCCAGCTTCCAAAACACCACACGATCGATATAACTGAACACTTTGGCCTTAAAATCAACGAACTGATAGAACGCAGCCCAGCCTTTCAGTTTCCGGTTGAGTTGTTCAACCATATCGATTTTGCTTTCACTGTAATTGCCTGATAACAGTGCCGTCAGCGATGCCGCGAAGTTTCTGGCTTTGTCCCTCAGGATCGTCGTGACCACGCGCATGTCACCGTAACGGCTACGTTGGCGAATGATCCGATGACCCAGAAAGATAAAGCCGTCATTAACATGGGTGATTTTAGTCTTATCCATGTTCAGCCTGAGTTTCAGACTGCCTTCGAGCACACCCCGACACTCCTCCCTGATGGCTCCTGCCTGTGCTTTGGTGCCTTTGACGATAAGCACGAAGTCATCGTCATACCGGCAGTACGCGACAGCAGGTTTCCATTGCCAGTTTTCTCTGACTGCGGTGCCTCGGCTTCGCTGGATACTGTTATTCCAGTACCAGCGATCCTTTCTGGCTTTCCCGCTCAGGTAGCGTTTATGCAGATACTGATCGAATTCATTCAGCATGATATTCGACAGCAACGGCGATATCACACCACCCTGCGGTACGCCTTCACTGGCCGCCCGAAAGAGTCCGACGTCAAGATGTCCCGCCTTGATGGTTTTCCACAGCAGAGTCATGAAACGTGCGTCGCTGATCCTGCGGCGCACGGCCTTCATCAGCAGCCGATGATGTACGGTGTCGAAGTAGCTGGACAAATCTCCTTCAATAACCCAGCGTCCCCGTGTTTCCCCACTGTCGGTGAGTTGTAATTTCACCGTGCGGATCGCATGGTGGACACTACGTTCAGGCCGGAAACCGTACGAGAGCGTATGAAAACTACTCTCCCAGATGGGCTCCATCGCCATCAGCATGGCCCGCTGAACAATACGATCCCATAACGCGGGGATACCCAGCGCTCGCAGTTTGCCGTTGCTTTTAGGGATGTAAACCCGTCTGGCTGGCAAGGGCTGGTATTGACCGGAGAGAAGTTCATCCCTGAGTTTTTGCATTTCTACAGCCAGTCTGGGCTGTAGCTTTACTTTGTTCACGCTATCAACACTGGGGGTATGCACCCCCTTTGATGAAAGCGTGATCCACGCCGCTTCAGCCAGCCATTCTGGTTGTGTTATCAGACGCAGCAGCCTTCAATCCTTCGGGGCGGATCGGCTGTTGCCCATGTGGTAAGCTTGCGTTGCATTTCGCTGATTATCAAAGGTCTTCACCTCGTCAGGTCAGTTAATTCACGTCGCAAACACATTTAAACTGCTTCCCTTCGCCATGTAATGGGGTTTCCCCATCGCGGACTACTACGGAAGCTCCGCCAGCCAGTGCGTCATCGGGGCCATGCCCCCTTAACATCCGTCACTGACCTTCCCCGGTTCACCTGCCTGGACTCAGACATACTGCGGAGGCTGCCCGTCACACTCTTTATCCTTGCTTGCCGCAAGTTGGCCGAAGTCAGCAACGCGGGCGTGACAGACGCTGCTGCCCCGGTGTTTCGCATACCTGTCAAAACACCTTCGACCGGCAGTGCTTACGTATCACTGCCTGTTCCTCCTGCACGGCCTGTCAGATCACGTAGGCCGTGATGACGTTTTCAACCCACAGAGGCGGATTAACGGGTTCATGTTCTTCAGCCTTTCAGTACTTAACCTTGATGATCATCCCGGCTTAGTGATCTCGCCTCAATCCCCGTTGTCAGCGGGTTACATCACCCTGCGGGCATGCCGCAGGTCACTGCCGCTCAGGTTCACCGCCGCCACACTCGGCGGGATTGTTGGGTTTCTCATCGTGAGTTACCGGTTAAATATTCCCGACAGGCTCGTGGTTCATTTGAGCATCCATGCTCGCCCTGAACTCCGGGCACACAGTAGGTGATGTCACCAGCCCATTTATGGTTCAGCCTGCTGGCAGTAAAGTCCTGTTTTAACAGATTTTCAGACACCGGCAGGCCATGTTCTCTGTAGCTGACCGGACTGAACTTCCGGCTGGCTTTTGCCCTCAGCCCCTGACGACGCAGGCTGGGGGCGATGGTTTTCACGTTGTATTCCGGAAGTTCGGCTGCAAGACGTGGCGCACCATACCGCTGTTTTGCCTCAGTGAATGCCTTACGGACAGCAGTATCGCAGTTAAGGCGGAACAGCTGACGCGATAACAGCGCAGACGCCAGGCATACCCGCCGCTGCGGGCGACACACAGACCCGGCACATGGCCTTAATGCTGAACTCAGCCTGATATTTTTCGATAAAGATACACTTCATTTCAGGCGCTTCGCGAAGTCTGTCGCGGCCTTTTGGAGAATGGCCAGCTCCTCATCCCGTTCAGCCAGCTGTCGCTTTAACCGGGCATTTTCTGCGGCCAGTTCGCTTTCACGTTCTGAAGAGGTCATTTGTTGCTGTTGCTTACTGCGCCAGGTATAGAGCTGCGATTCATAAAGGCTGAGCGGGCGGGCAGCGACAGCGACAGCGACGCCGATGCGCTCAGTTTCATCGCGAAACTCCGGCGCATGCTGCTTATGGGGCTTTTTTTGAATTGATGCTGGTTTTGTCATGAGTCACCTCTGGTTGAGAGTTTACTCACTTAGTCGCGTGTCCACTATTCGCGGGTAGGATCAATTTCCGATCATCACATTATCTGTCTGACGGAAAGACGCCCAGTGTCCATATAGTGATAGCCTCACATTGTTGTGCGAAGGATTGATTCCCATCGTGGGTTAAGAGTCGGTCAGAACGGGAAGAGGGAACCCGAAAACGCCCCTGATCGTGGGGAATGGGCTGAATATGCTGAAGAACATGGAGCGACCAGCGGGAATCGAACCCGCGTCATCAGCTTGGGAAGCTGAGGTAATGCCATTATACGATGGTCGCCTGGTGGGTCGTGCAGGGTTCGAACCTGCGACCAATTGATTAAGAGTCAACTGCTCTACCAACTGAGCTAACGACCCAAGGCGGAAAGGATAATAACACGAAGTTCAGGAGAAGTATTGAAATATATCAAGCAGGTACAAAAAAATGGAGACCAGAAACGGTAGGCACTCTTCTCAGTCGAGATCAGCGCTTCTTATGATTGTTGGGGCAGTCAGGCCCCGATAACCAGAAAGTGCAAGACAACACGGGCAAGGCGCGGGGAAGCCCCCAACCGCTATCAACTCATCGCCTTTACCTGTCGCTGGCAAGGTAATAAAGGTCAAATTTGGCTCCACATACTGTTTTATTATCGTTGGTACGCTTGTTTATCCTCCGGCAACACTCTACCCTCAATGGGCACCCATGTACGCAAATTTGCGCCTGTACCTTCTGGCCTGGAGCCTGTCTGATGAAAAGCGATAAAGAGATTTCGATTGACCAATTTACTGATAGTGAAAAAGAACTGATCGCGGAGAAGGTACAAACCCTGACGCTGAAGTTGGGGCATGTGGCGAGTAAGAAAGAGGAAAAGGAAATCCTGAAAGAAGCCAAACGGCTGGTGATGAGGGATCGGGTATTACAGGAGAGCACCAAAGCCGTGATCGCCAAAAAAATACGCAAACCATCTGCGGCGAAAGAGAGCGAGATTAAAGAATACAGCTGGACGGCCTCACGGAGTAAGAACCCGCGGGCACTGAAGGAGCGATAATGGCGGGTTAATCAGCCTACAATCACCAGATGGACTATCCTGGCCAGTCCTTCAATGACCAACGCGCTGCTGACGGCGATCAGTACTAACGTTAAATAAAACCGTTTTTGATTGCTCATTGGCTGTTAATTCCTTGTCCACTAAACTGACTATATATGAACAGATAGCAATATTTCAGGAAAAACATTCCAGAGTGTAATGATGATGTATCAATATCTTAATGGCGAAAACTGGCGACACATCTATATAGTGGGCGATTTACATGGTTGTCGACAACTACTGGATGAACAGCTGCTGGCGTGTCGCTTCGATATTGACCAGGATTTATTGGTTGCCGTGGGCGATCTGATTGATCGGGGAGCGGATAGTTTGGGTTGCCTGGCGCTGCTCAATGAACCCTGGTTCCGCAGCGTTCGCGGTAACCATGAAGAAATGGCGCTGAACGCGATTGGCGAGGGTATTCACCAGCAGTGGTTGATGAATGGCGGTGAGTGGTTTTATCAGTTAGATGGCTCACGGATGATTGCGGCGAAGCATGCACTTAATCGCTGTCGGGAGATGCCATTAATCCTGCATCTTCTGCTTGATGACAAAATTGTCGTGGTCGCCCATGCTGATTATCCTGCTACTCATTATGCATGGGGCGCCGAGGTTGACTCTTCGGCGGTGGTATGGAGCCGTTCCCGTATTGAATCACTGCAAAAAAAACAGGGGGCGCCAATCATTGGCGCAGATGCCTTTTATTTTGGTCATACGCCGCTCTCCACGCCGTTAATTGCTTACAATCAGCATTATATTGATACTGGTGCTGTATTTGGCAATCCACTGACGGTAGTACAGGTACAGTAATCTTTCTCAGGATGAAAACAGTTTCCCATCGCGAACCAGCTCACGTGGGTAGCTATTTTTGATACGATTACTGATCTTTTTAGCCAGTCCGACCGGCTGTTGCTGGCAGGTTACAATGATTTCATCCGCTGGCAGAATGCGTTCCGGATAGATGTCTCGCCCACGATACCACGCTTCAGCTTCAGTTAAAGTCAACTCAAAACGGTTTTTCGCCTGGGGTTGCGCCAGTGCAATCACCGCCTCATGTTGCCAGCGATACCCTTTCGGGAACATTTCCGCCAGTTTCAGCCCGATGCGAGAAAATCGTACCTGGCTTAGCAGAGGCTCGACGGCGCGCGGGAATAGCCAGAGTTCTTTATCACGTTGCCACAGACCATGAGTGTTTCTGTTCCAGGCCAGTCCTGATTTTTCTGCCGCATGGGTGATTTCCTGTTCCTCGCGCGGTCTGACCGGAGTGAAAGGGAATTTGCCGAGCTTATAGCCTGGCAGTGGCAGTGGAGACATATGTCGAGTTTTCCGCAGACGGGCCACAAAAAAGCCTTCGCTGTCGAAGATTTGGGGAAAAACGTGGAGAAAGCCTTCCCCGGTACTGGCTCGTTCTGCCCCTGGGAACAGGGTGTCAAGTGGTTCTATTTCTACGGTATCCGGATACGTAGCCATCAGCCAGGCGATAATTTGCTGGTTTTCCTGGCGATTAAGCGTACAGGTTGAGTAGATTAACGTACCGCCAGGGCGCAGGGCATGAAGGGCGCTTTCGATCAGAACACGCTGGGTTGCCGCGATTTCATCAATGCTCTCCGGTGTCCAGTTGCGCAGGGCATCCACATCTTTACGGATCACACCTTCGCCCGAACAGGGCGCATCCACCAGGATTGCATCAAACATTTCCGGCAGCGCGGCACCGAAAACTCCGCCATCGAAGTGAGTCATAGCGGTATTACTGACACCGCAGCGGCTGAGATTGGCATGCAATACTTTTACCCGGCTGGCAGAGTACTCATTGGCAACAATGGCGCCTTTATTATTCATCTTTGCCGCGATTTGGGTGGTTTTGGAGCCTGGCGCCGCCGCCATGTCCATCACCCGTTCGGGTTGCGGACACCCGGCAAACAGTGCGCTCACCGGCAACATTGAACTGGCTTCCTGAATATAGAACAGTCCTGACAGATGTTCAGCGGTGCTGCCCAGAGGCAATGTATCGGCATCATCGCGGGAAATCCAAAATCCTTCTTCACACCACGGGACCGGCGTCAGCGCCCACTGATAGGGCTCAACCAGTGCCAGAAAATCGGCGACGCTGATTTTCAGCGTATTAACCCGCAGACTACGGCGTAGTGGTTGTTGGCTGATCGCTAAAAATTTGTCGAATTCCACCGTATCAGGCAACAGTTCGCGCATCTGATTGAGGAACAGTTCGGGGAAGTACACGTGTGAGGACACTGAAAAATTCCGTCAGGAAAAAAGTAGGGCGAGTCTAGCACATCTGCGGCGGTGAAAAAAAACCGGTGGAGCAAAGGATTTTTGCCTGAGGCTGTTAGCGGGATCCCGCAATCATAAAGACGTGAAAATACAGGCAGGTCCACAGTATCCGTGGCACCAGACGCGTCATCATCCGCGTCTGGTGTGATTGCCTTCTGACCAATGGGGCCAGCGTTAGTTGCCTGGCAGTGCCGTGCCCCATTTACGCCAGTCTTTCGGTTCCTCATCTTCCAGCAGAAAGTGTTTACCCGACGTTGCCTGCGGTGCCAGCGGGACCGTCGGTGGCGTGGCAAAGGCGATGCCGCCCTGGATAAACTGCTGGAAGGTGCCGGTTTTCACCACCCCGCCAATCAAGCCGAACTTCAGGTTGTAGCCAGATGCCAGCCAGAACACCGAATTATTGCGCACCAGATGCTGATACTTCTTACTTATGCGCAGTGTGATTTGTACGCGGTCAGCCATAGTACCTAACGAGGTTCCGGTAACGGTACCGACTTCGATGCCGCGGAACAGCACGGGTGTGCCGACAGAGAGTGACCCCGCTTCCTGGGCATCCAGTACCACGTTTAGCCCGTCGAGATAACGCGCATCGGTAATCGTTGACTCCTGCAGTTCGAAGCTGCGCTGAGCGTGCCCTTTTCCTGGATCAACATTGATATAAGGTTGCAGCAGGGAATCCAGGTGGTTAACGCCGGTAGCAGAAATTTTCGGTGATACCACTGAAAAACGGCTACCGAGACGGGCGAAGTCCTGCACATATTCGGGATAAAGTACCGCTTTGGCGATGACCTGGTTTTTATTCGGGTTGAGTGCCAGCGATTCTAACTGACCGATGGTGATGCCCAGATAACGGATCGGCATACCGGCAGAGAGTTTGCTGGCGTCATAAGTATGCAGTTCAATCTGACTGCCGACCGCGCGGGCGGCGGTTTCTGAATTATACAAGACGCGCTTGTCTTTGTTGGTCAGTCCGATGTCAGCCCCCGTCAGGTTCTCAAAACTAATGGCGCCTTTCAGCGTACGGTTCAAAGGAGAGGCCTGCACGGTCAAACCATTGCCGTTCAGTTGCACACGGGCACCGCCTTCTGACCAGAACACGCTGTTCGGCGTCAGCAACTTGCGGTATTCGGGTTTGATATACACACGCACATCGAATTCGTTGGCTTTTGGTGTCACCTCGACGATTTCACCGACCTGGAATTTACGGTACAGCACCACTGAACCGGCCTGAATATCCGGCAGACTGTCGGCGGTCAGTGTCAGGGTAGTCGGCAACTGATTCGTGGTAATGCCTTCCGCGGCTTTTTCCGCATTGGCATAGAGAGGATAACGGTCTTTCACTGCGCCTTTGCTGCCAGGTTCGAGACGGATCCCTCCATCAACCCATTCACGGGCGCTGGCGCCCAAAACTTCCATCCCGTCTAACCCCAGCTTCACATCCAGGCGACTGTTGATGATGAATTTACTGTCACCATGCAGCAGATGGCGGTAGTCAGGAGCGATGGCGATGGCAAAGTTGACACCTTGTTCGGTCAGCGTACGGCTAACCACCTGGCCAATCTGCATCCCGTGCAGCATCACTGGCTGACCAGCATCAATGCCATAACTCTCCGGAGACGTCAGTTTAACCTCAAGTGTATTAGGTTGTTGTAGCAGGGATTGGTTACTTTGTAGCACGGTGTAGTGATCCTGCGGCTGTCCTTCGCCCGGGATCAACTCGAAGGTATTACCGGTCAGCAGGCTACTGAGGTTGGGGTCAGAAAGACTGATTTTTGGGCTACGCATTTCAATACGGGTGCCGGTGCGCATCAAACTGATCACTGACGGATCGATAGTCAGCTCACCCGTCACTTTACCGTCGGGTTGCAGATTGAGACGGGTCAATGTACCGACTTCCAGCCCCTGATACAGCAATGGTGTACTGTTGACTTTCAGGTTTTTGCCGTCTGGCAAGTCCAGCTTAATGCTGACGCCACGATGACTGTGCGCCAGATCGGAATAGAGATCGAAATTATCGTCATTTTTCGCCTGAGGAGCGTGTTCTGGTGAGTCGAAGGCAATGGCACCGTTGACCAACGCGGCCAGACTCTCCAGCTCGACTCTGGCTCCACTCAGGCTGACATTCGCTTTCATGCCGGAAACATTCCAGAAGCGACTGTCTTTTTTTACCAGATTGGTGAAGCGGCGTTCAATCAGTACATCAACGGTAACACCCTGATTACCGGGATTAATACTGTAATCGTAAACCCGACCCACCGGGATCTTGCGGAAATAGACCATCGACCCCGTATTTAGCGCGCCTAAATCCGGGGCGTGCAAATGGATCAACATTTCGCCGGTATTGACACGATATTTGGGCTGAGTATCCAGCGCGACGAAGTGGTTTTGTGGCTGGCCTTTACCTGGCATCATGCCAATATAGTTGCCACCGACCAGCGCATCCAACCCGGAAACCCCCGCCAGCGAGGCTTTGGGCGTTACCAGCCAAAACTGGGTGTTCTCGCGTAACGCGTCTTTCATATCATTTTTGATACTGGCTTTGATTTTTATGGTGCGCAGATCATCAGACATGCTGATGCTTTGTACCAGGCCGACTTCCACCCCTTGATAACGTACTGGTGTTCTTCCCGGCACAATGCCGTCCGCAGTATCGAAATCAATGGTGATCGTGGTCCCACGCTCCTGGTAGTTAGTCCAGAACAGCCAGCCAGCAATTAACAGTGCAATAAACGGTAGCAACCAGAACGGCGAAATTTTGCGCCGGCTTTTGATGCGTGCATTAGTCGGTGTAGTCGGCGTTTCCTGTTGCATGAGTATCCCAAAGTAAACGGCTATCCAGCCATTCGACGGCGAGGATAGTGAGTATGACCGATGAGCCAAAATAGAAGGCTGCCGGTCCCATGGTAAAAGCCAAAAGCTGATCACGGTTGACCAGCGACATAGTTAATGAAATCACAAACAGGTCAAGCATTGACCAGCGCCCCACCCATGTGACGATGCGCAGCAGGCGTACGCGGGTTTTTAGCCCCTGTTCACATTTAAAATGAATACTGAGCAACAGTGTGAGCAATACGATTATTTTAGTAAATGGAACCAGGATACTGGCAATAAATACGATGGCGGCGACGGGAATGTTGCCCGTCGCCAGCGACATAATGCCGGACAGGATAGTGTCCTGCTGTTTCGACCCATTAAGGTAGATAATTGAAATCGGCAGCATATTAGCCGGGATCAACAGCACTATTGAGGCAATTAACGCCGCCCAGGATTTTTGCAGACTGAAGCGACGACGCTGATAAAGCGGAGTATGGCAACGCGGACAACGACCACGTTTATCGGGTAGCCCGGTATGGCGACAGTTAAGGCAGACTTGCAGCCGTTCCGGCTCCGCCTGTTGCGCAGGCTGAGGATAAAAGTGCTGCCACAGCTGTTCGATATTGAGATAGATAAGTGTTATCAGACTGAGGATCGTCAGTGAAATAAAGGCCACCAGCCCCGGCCCGGGATCAATATCCGCGTAATCCTGCACTTTGATTGAGGCAACGGCGATACCGACAAGGTAGATATCCAGCATCACCCACTCTTTAAGTCTGTCGAGTATCAGTAATACCGGGCGCAGATTCATGCCAAGAAAAGGGCCGACATAGAGACAGGCGATAGCGACAATCAGTGCGGCGGGGGCGCCGAGGGTGCAAAATGCCACCATTGACGCGGTAATCACCTCTCCCTGCTGTGCCATCTGCATGATCCCTTCCATCAGATTGGCGCGGATGTTAATGCCCAGTAGATGGACAGTTAACAGGGATTCATTGAAGGCAAACGGCATCAGCAATAGCATGGCTACAGCCATGGCAGCCAGGTGGCTCATTGAGCAGTCGTTGCCATTCAGAATTTTGGCATTGCAGCGGGGACAATGCGCTGATTGACTGGGTTTAACATCTGGTAAGGAAAAAAGGGTATCGCATTGCGGACAACGCTGATAACGTGCCTGAGGCATAGCATGGCTGATAGCGTGTATTTTCATAATCCTGATGTTGATGCTTAGGTTCAGCCCGCGCAGGTCGCAGGTGGAGGGCTGGGTTAGGCTTTTTTTTCATCGCCATAGCGGTAAATTGACCTGTCCCGATCATGCTCAAATGCTCCAGATGGATAAGGGTATATTAACTAACGCAATGATTCACCTTGTCCGGTGGGATATTTAATGTTTATTTTATCAGTCGGGGTCATGATGGGCTCTGTAACACGTTTCCACAATGGTTAAAAAATGACAAAAGCAGAATTTTACTCGGACCTGAACCGTGATTTGCGCGCACTTATCGCAGGTGAGGACAGTTTTCTGGCGGCGATGAGCAATTGTAGCGCACTTTTATACGAACGCCTGGAGGGGGTTAACTGGGCTGGTTTTTATTTGTTGACTGAAGCGGATACGCTGGTTTTGGGGCCTTTTCAGGGCAAAATTGCCTGCGTACGCATTCCGGTCGGCAAAGGGGTTTGCGGCACAGCGGTCGCCGAAAACCGGATTCAGCGAGTAGACGATGTGCATGCATTCCCTGGTCATATTGCCTGTGATGCTGCCAGTAACGCTGAAATCGTACTGCCGCTGGTGGTGAATGGTCAGATAATCGGTGTACTGGATATCGATAGCGTGGAATATAACCGCTTTGATAGAGAAGACGAAGTGGGGCTGTCAGCCTTGGTTCACGGGCTGTGTGAGGTACT
This sequence comes from Erwinia endophytica, assembly GCF_009295515.1. Taxonomy (GTDB): domain Bacteria; phylum Pseudomonadota; class Gammaproteobacteria; order Enterobacterales; family Enterobacteriaceae; genus Erwinia; species Erwinia endophytica. The sequence goes on from NZ_RQVV01000003.1 coordinate 13,683, forward strand.
TGCCGGGTCTGATGTGGAAAAATTTATTCACATGAAACGCAGCTAAAGTGCTGGATCACGTAGCATTTGCCGATTGGGTCATTATAATGACGCCTGTTCATGCCCGTGCTGATTGGCAAACCCGTTGTAATCAGGAAATTTCATGGAAAATCAACCCAAGTTGAATAGCAGCAAAGAAGTCATCGCCTTTCTGGCCGAGCGTTTTCCCCAATGCTTTATTGCCGAAGGCGAAGCCCGACCGCTTAAGATCGGAATCTTTCAGGATTTAGTCGACCGTGTACAGGGCGAAATGAGCTTGAGTAAAACTCAACTCCGTTCCGCGCTGCGCCTCTATACTTCGAGCTGGCGTTATTTGTATGGCATTAAAGCTGGCGCTACCCGTGTTGATCTGGACGGCAATGCCTGCGGCGTTCTTGATGAGCAGCATGTTGAACATGCCCGTAAACAGCTCGAAGAAGCTAAAGCGCGTGTCCAGGCTCAGCGTGAGCAGCAACAGGCGAAAAAACGCGAAGCCGGTGAAGAAAAAACTTCCCGTCGCCCCCATAAGCCCGCTCGTAAGTCTTCAACTGAAGGGGACCAACCTTCTCGTCAGACTCGCGGTAAACCACAGCGTAGCCATGCTGAGCACCCGTCTGGTGCCGGGCGTCAGCCGGCGCGTGCGAAAGCCGTTACCGATACAACCACATTACAGGTGGGGCAGAATATTAAAGTTATTGCAGGCAAAAGTGCGATGGATGCGACCATTCTTGAGATAACCAAAGATGGCGTTCGGGTCCAGCTGGCTTCCGGTCTGGCAATGATAGTACGCGCAGAACATTTGCAGTTCTGATACGGAGGCCAATCAAGGCATGAACAATTTTTTCAGAACCACCGTAATGGCCGGATTGCTGTTGGCTGGTAACGTTTTCGCTGCGGAGACGATTACGCGCGAAGATCAACTTCCTCAGCTGCATCAGGAGCCGCAACATGCGACGGTTAGTGAGCGTGTTACCGCGCGTTTTACCCGTTCTCATTATCGCCAGTTCGATCTGGACCAGAATTTTTCAGCGAAAATTTTCACTCGCTATCTGAATCTACTTGACTATAACCACAACGTTCTGTTGGCATCGGATATCGACCAGTATGCCAGTAAAAAGACCACATTAGGTGATGAGCTGAAGAGTGGTAAGCTGGATGTCTTTTACGATTTGTACAATCTGGCGCAGAAGCGACGTTTTGAACGCTATCAATACGCGCTCTCGGTGTTGAACCGGCCAATGAATTTTAATGGCAACGATACTATTGATATCGATCGCAGCAAAGCTCCGTGGCCGAAAACCACCGCAGAGCTGAACCAACTGTGGGATGCCAAAGTCAAATATGATCAGTTGAGCCTGAAGCTGGCGGGCAAAAATGATAAAGAAATCCGCGATGTGCTGACTAAACGTTACCAGTTTGCCATTCGTCGTCTGGCCCAGAGCAACAGCGAGGATGTGTTCCAACTGGCAATGACCGCTTTTGCCCGCGAAATCGATCCGCATACCAGTTATCTGTCGCCGCGTAATACCGACCAGTTTAATACTGAAATGAGTCTCTCTCTGGAAGGTATCGGCGCGGTACTGCAGATGGATGATGACTACACGGTGATCAACTCCATGGTTGCTGGCGGTCCGGCGGCAAAAAGCAAAGCCATTACCGTTGGTGACCGCGTTATCGGTGTGGGGCAGCCAGGTAAGCCGATTGTGGATGTGGTTGGCTGGCGTCTTGATGATGTTGTCGCGCAGATCAAAGGTCCGAAAGGCAGTAAAGTTCGACTGGAAATACTGCCTGCAGGCAAGGGCAGTAAACCCCGGATTATTACGCTGACGCGTGAGAAGATCCGCCTTGAAGACCGTGCAGTGAAAATGAGTGTGCATAATGTCGGCAAAGAAAAAGTCGGCGTACTGGATATTCCGGGCTTTTATGTTGGTCTGACGGACGATGTGAAAGTACAACTGCAAAAACTGCAGAAGCAGAATGTTGACAGTATCGTTATCGACTTGCGTACCAATGGCGGCGGTGCGTTGACTGAAGCGGTTTCGCTTTCCGGCCTGTTTATCCCAAGCGGCCCGGTCGTTCAGGTTCGGGATAACACCGGTAATGTGCGCGAAGACAGTGATACTGATGGCATTGTGTATTACAAAGGTCCGCTGGTGGTATTGGTTGACCGCTTCAGTGCTTCTGCTTCGGAAATCTTTGCTGCGGCAATGCAGGACTATGGCCGTGCGCTGATTGTTGGCGAGCCGACTTTCGGCAAGGGAACCGTCCAGCAATATCGCTCGCTGAACCGTATTTATGATCAGATGCTGCGGCCTGAATGGCCGGCGCTGGGTTCGATTACCTATACCATCCAGAAGTTCTACCGTATCAATGGCGGCAGTACCCAGCTCAAAGGTGTGACGCCGAACATACTGATGCCTACAGGGGTGGAAGCCGTTGAAACCGGTGAAAAGTTTGAAGATAACGCGTTGCCGTGGGACAGCATTAAAGCGGCGAACTACACCAAAACGGGTGATCTGCAGCCGCTGTTGCCGCAACTGATTAAATTGCATCAGGAGCGTATTGCGAAAGATCCTGAGTTCCAGTACATCCTGAAAGATATTGCGCGTTTCAATGCCACTAAAGATAAGCGCAATATTGTCTCTCTGAACCTTGCCGCGCGTGAGAAAGAGAACCACGAAGAAGATGCGCTGCGTCTGGATCGGATCAACGCTCGTCTACAGCGTGAGGGCAAAAAGCCATTGTCGAAGCTTGAAGACCTGCCGAAAGACTATAAAGAGCCTGATCCGTATCTTGATGAAACGGTCAATATTGCCCACGACCTGGCGCAGCTTGAAAAATCGCAGTCAACTAAATAACCCCACAGGGCACAGCACAGTCTGTGCCCTTTATTTACCTGTCTTTTCTTTTATCCCTGTTCATCTTCACTTTTCCTGACAGCGGGCTGACAGGGAATGTCACCCGGTGTAAAGGGGTGATCGACAAAATGTAAAGTTATGTTTTTTTAGGGACTTAAAGCAGAAGAGTGCTTGAAATGTTTGGTCATGACCATAGGATAGTCATTCGCCAGGAGCGAAATTTGTTAACTGAGGAAGATGATATTTTATGATGCGTATTGCGCTTTTCCTGTTGACCAACCTGGGCGTTATGTTGGTCTTTGGGCTGATTCTTAGCCTGACAGGGATCCAGTCAGGCAGTGTACAGGGTCTGATGATTTTGGCGGGGCTGTTTGGCTTCGGCGGTGCGTTTGTCTCATTGCTGATGTCGAAATGGATGGCATTGCGTTCTGTTGGTGGTGAGGTTATTGAGCAACCACGCAATGAAACGGAACGCTGGCTGATGCAGACTATCGCGCATCAGTCACAGCTGGCGGGTATCGGCATGCCGCAGGTTGCCATCTATCATGCGCCGGATATTAATGCTTTTGCCACGGGAGCGCGTCGTGACGCGTCGCTGGTCGCTGTGTCCACCGGATTACTGCAAAACATGAATCGGGATGAAGCCGAAGCGGTACTGGCGCATGAAATCAGCCATATTGCTAATGGTGATATGGTCACCATGACCCTGATTCAGGGCGTCGTGAACACTTTCGTTATCTTTCTTTCGCGCATCATCGCGCAGATTGCTGCCGGTTTCCTTTCAGGAAATCGCGATGAAGGTGAAAGCAACAACGGTAATCCGCTGGTCTACTTTGCGGTATCGATGGTGCTGGAACTGGTGTTTGGTATCATCGCCAGCATCATCACTATGTGGTTTTCGCGCCACCGTGAGTTCTATGCTGATGCCGGTTCCGCGAAACTGGTTGGTCGTGAGAAGATGATTGCCGCGTTACAGCGCCTGAAAACCAGCTATGAGCCGCAGGAGGCCAGCAGTATGATGGCGTTATGTATCAACGGCAAATCGAAATCACTGGGTGAGCTGTTTATGTCGCATCCGCCACTGGACAAGCGTATTGACGCTCTACGCAGCGGGCGGTATTTGCAATAGGGAATATAGGGCGGTAAAAAGACCAGGCTTGAAAGCCTGGTTTTTTTATGCCCGGTCAGTGTCTAACGGCTGGGTAATGCGTAACGCACTGACCAGGGCGGCGAGAGTGGCGAAACTTCCAGCCAGCACCAACGAAGCGTGAGTCCCCCGGGTGTCGAAGAGGTTGAACATCAGCGCGACCAGCGCGGCTCCACTGGTCTGGCCCAACAGCCGGGCGGTACCGAGCATCCCGCTGGCGCCGCCACTGCGACGCGAAGGGGCGGAGGAGATAATAGTATGGTTGTTGGGGGATTGAAACAAACCAAAGCCAGCACCGCATAGCGCCATTCGCCAGATAATATTGAGATCTCCGGGCGCGCTCGGGAGCAGCGCCAACGAGAACAACCCAGTGGCAAACATCACCAACCCAATCGCGCCAAGTAGACCGGCGTGATAATACTCAATCAATCGGCCGGCAATGGGAGCCATCACCATCGTGGCCAGCGGCCAGGGGGTCAATAGCAGGCCGGTTGACACTTCCCCCCGTTGCAATACGGTTTGCAGAAAGAATGGCAGCGACACCATCGCTAACATTTGGGCGCAGAAGGAACAGACCGATGTGCCCATCGAGAGTGAAAAAATGGGGATTCGCAGCAAATCGACCGGCAACAGTGGGAAAGTGAGATGTAACTGGCGACGAATAAAGAAGAAACCGACAACCAGCAGCCCGACGACTTCCAGTAGCACCAGTCTGATATTCTGGCCTTGGGCGAAGCCGCTCAAGGCTGAAATCAATAGACCGAAGGTGAGGGCGTTCATCAGCGCGCTGGGCAGATCGAAACGCTGCTCTTTATTTTTCTGACTGTTATCCGGCAGGAAACGGAATGCGAGATATAACGCGGCTACTCCTACAGGCACGTTTATCAGAAACAGCCATCGCCATGAGGCTACTGATAATATGACGGCTGCCACCGTTGGTCCGGCGGCGGTTGATACGGCGACAATCAGAGAGTTGAGGCCCATTCCCCGGCCCAGATAGCGCTGTGGGTAGATAATCCTGATCAATGCGGTATTCACACTCATCAATGCTGCACCGCCAAAGCCCTGTAGTACTCGGGCAAAGGTCAGCGTTTCCAGCGAATGCGCCAGGGCGCAAAACAGCGAGGTACAAGTAAACAGCACCAGACCACACTGATAAACCCGCCGATAACCAACAATATCCCCGAGAAATGACAGCGAAAGCAGCGAAATAATGATCGCCAGTTGATAGGCATTAACGATCCAAATTGATTCCGCCGGACTGGCTTGTAATTCGCGGGCGATAGTCGGCAAGGCAACGTTAGCTATCGCGCCATCAAGTACGGCGACGGTAATACCCAGAGCAATGGTAAGAATAGCGCCGTAGCGTTGTGGGAAGGGGAGACCATCTTGTTGTGGTGTCTGCGACATATTTCGAAATTGTCAGGGGAGTGAATATCATTATGCTAATGATTTTTCACTGACTATAGCAACACGATAACGCGACAAAACTATCAACAGATGTGTCCGTTCTAATTTACGGTCAGGCGTTGCGTCAACCATGTCGCCATATATATAATGAAACCGCTGTTCCATTTTTTATAAAACAACTAACAAGGTCTGCTCATGGCGAAGGACGATATGGACAAACAACCGGATTCGGTCTCTTCAGTGTTGAAGGTTTTCGGTATTTTACAGGCGCTGGGTGAGGAAAGAGAGCACGGTATTACTGAACTCTCACAGCGTGTAATGATGTCCAAAAGCACCGTTTACCGCTTTTTACAGACGATGAAATCTCTCGGCTATGTCTCGCAGGAAGGGGAATCAGAGAAATACGCGCTGACCATGAAACTGTTCGAATTGGGGGCGAAGGCGTTACAGAACGTTGACTTGATCCGTAGTGCGGATATTCAGATGCGAGAACTTTCGCGACAGACTCGAGAGACGATTCATCTTGGCGCGCTGGAAGAAGACAGCATCGTTTATATTCATAAAATTGACTCGTTATATAATCTGAGAATGTACTCGCGCATTGGTCGTCGCAACCCGCTGTACAGCACGGCTATTGGGAAAGTGTTGCTGGCTTGGCGTGATCGCCATGAGGCTGAGGAAATTCTTTCGCATGTGGTTTTCACCCCCAGTACCGCACGTACTCTGACCAGTAAAGAAGCGTTATTATCAGCGCTGGACAAGGTACACTCTCAGGGGTTTGGTGAAGATAATGAAGAGCAGGAAGAGGGATTACGCTGTATTGCCGTGCCGGTATTTGACCGTTTTGGTGTAGTGATTGCCGGCCTCAGCCTCTCTTTCCCTACGATCCGCTTCTCTGAAGAAGGAAAAAGCGGTTATGTGAAGATGTTGCATGAGGCAGCAAGACGAATTTCTGAACAGATGGGTTACCACAGTTATCCGTTTTAGATAAAAGTGGGCCAGCATAATGCCGGCCCGCTCATCCATCATCAGTTATCGATGACTTCAGTGCTTTTTCTCAACAGTGGGCACTTCGTCACCCCGACTATCCCGCTGTCTGTATGCAAATACTGTGCGATGACCATGCCGCGAGCCGTGAGGTATTGACACTGTAGCCCCATTCCGGCGACGTTTTTGGTGCTTGCTGTTAGCACGCCATAGCCGGTGACAAGTAGGGCGAGCCAGATAATGACCAGCAGAGTGACAATGCGAACGATAAATCTCATGAATTCTCCTTATAAACCGTCATACTTCAAACAGCGAGTGTATGGGGGTGTTTAGATTTTACCTCACTGTCGGTGGTTAAATATCAATAAGTTGTGATGATACGCATAATTCGAATTGAGAATACACAATCCGTGACGTTTTGACTGCGCGAACGTTCTGAAATTGATGTTAGCTGGCTATCAATCCGTGTACGACCGGGTAGACTTTTGCCCGGTTGATGGTCGCCAGGACGCAAAGAAAATTGTAATTTGAGGCAATTATGAATGAAATAGCAAATGGCGCGGCAGGTGTCGCGTCGATAGGGTTTACGGTCGCGTTAGTGATTGTGGCGTTGATTGCCTGGTTTTTTATCAACCGGGTCAGTGTAAAAGCAACCCGGCAAGTGCGCTTACTCGAAGCGTTACTGGAAGAACAAAAGCAGCAGAATGTATTGTTACGACGCCTGGCTGATGCCATGGATGACAGTAATAAAGTGCCAGGAGGCACACAGGATGACAATAATGATTTTATTCGTTTGATTCCGGAACGTTAATTGTCCAACTTAAGGATGAAGCTTTTATAATGTGGTTAAATCCCTGGTATGATCCCCTCAAGGCGCATCACACGCCTGATGGTTTTTGCAATATCGATGAGGACCCGCAGCAGCGAAGCGATCTGAAACGTTGGCGCAAAGCGCGTAAAGCTGAAGGGTTGCCTTTTCCCCCGGCACAAGGCTATGCCCGTTTTACCGAACAATGGTGGCAGCCCGCGGATCTTTCCGGTGAGGATTCGGCGATTTGGTGGTTGGGGCATGCTTGTCTGATGCTGCGTTTAGCCGGGAAATATATTCTGATTGACCCGATATTGTCGAAGCGAGCTTCGCCGGTGAGCTTTTACGGGCCGTCGCGCAAGACGCCAGCCCCGTTAAAGATAGAGGACTTGCCATCACTGGATTACGTACTGATTTCACACAACCACTATGATCACCTTGACCGGCCCACGATAAAAAAAATACTTAAGTTCTTTCCTGATGTGCTGTTCGTGGTGCCGCTCGGGCTAAAGCCCTGGTTCATCCGGCTTGGCGCAACGCGTGTTGTGCAGCTTGACTGGTGGCAAAGTACCGAAATGGCAGACGGGACGGTCGTCCATGCTGTTCCAGCTCGCCACTGGAGCATGAGGACGCTGTGGGATCGCAATCGTTCATTATGGTGCGGCTGGGTACTGCGACATAAAGGACTGAATATGTGGTTTACCGGTGATAGTGGTTATGCGGAAACTCTATTAGAGATACCGTCCAGACTGGGGCCCTTCAATCTGGCGGCTTTACCGATAGGCGCTTACGCCCCAAAATGGTTCATGAAGGGGAAGCATATGGATCCGGAGCAGGCGGTATTGCTGCATCAGGCGTTGGGACAGCCACTGAGTATTCCTATCCATTGGGGCGTATTTGAACTGGCCGATGAATCACTTGATGATCCACCGAAAGTTTTATCTGCCGCGATGCAAGCCGCGGGTATGGATGAGGCTCGTTTCCAGGCATGGAGAATTGGGGCAAAAAGAACGTTGAATAATTTAAACCAGGAATAATCTCAGAACATTTAAATTAGTCTGTGACAGAAATGAGAACTGCATCTAATAATTAAAATATATTACCGACAGGGCCAGTAATTAATAGAAGCGTTTTTATGCATTTAAATGGGGCAATCTGAATGACACTTTCCTGTTTTTGGTGCAATTAAAATGGACATTTATCAAAGGGTTCTTTGTGTTTCGCCATAGTTGACCAATTTTTAACTTATGATCGTGGTGTTCAAATGATTTTTATGCGTAAGCAATGACATAATTGTGCAATAAACTCAGACTATGCTGACGGCAACGTGAAGTCGGGTGAACAGTCTTGGTGAGCGATGATAATCATCACATGGTGAGTAACGGTTGGGCCTGCGTACCCGACCTGAGTCCAGGTCGCAGATGCGTTGGCCCCGGTTCGCTTATCTGTGTGAATCGGGCCGATCTCGTTTACCGCCGTCTTGCGACCTGGATTATTTAGGCCATAGAATTCGGTTTTACCGTTACGTTATCAGTAATCCATACGTAATGTGTGATCCATGCCAAACCCGTTTCAATTGTGTGCGACATCTCTATCACTGTTTAAAAATGACTTGCCATTAATAAACGAATATGTAATAACGCTTTCTGGGTTAAACGAGGTACAGTTCTGTTTATGTATGGCATCTTCAGTAAAGAAGTTCTGAGTAAAGACGTTATGTTGAATACCGCTTCCTTGCCGAGCCTTAATTCGTGCCTCATGCAGTAGTGTCTCTGGTTTTTCTGTACGTAAGCCCTCGGGCGAATTAACACACTAAGGAATTTGCAAAATGGCAAAGATTAAAGGTCAGGTTAAGTGGTTCAACGAGTCTAAAGGTTTTGGTTTCATCACTCCTGCTGACGGTAGCAAAGATGTGTTTGTACACTTCTCTGCAATCCAGGGGAATGGTTTCAAAACGCTGGCTGAAGGCCAGAACGTTGAGTTCGAAATTCAGGATGGTCAGAAAGGTCCTGCAGCAGTGAACGTTACCGCTATCTAATTTTCGAACTGAGCCTGTTATTGCCCGCATGGCGTGTAATCAGGCAATACTCTGAATGTCAAAGCCCTGCCAGAAATGGCAGGGCTTTTCCTGTGGCGGCGAGAAAATCTGCCGCTGCTGACTGCTTTCCGGTAAACTGCCGTCTTCAATGTTGCCGGAGAAGTGTTATGTCGTATCAGTGCCCCCTTTGTCATCAGCCCTTACGCTTTGATACGGCCGCCTGGCGCTGTGAGAACCGGCACCAGTTTGACTGCGCTAAAGAGGGCTATGTCAATCTGTTGCCGGTACAGCATAAAAGATCCCGCCAGCCTGGTGACAGCACCGATATGCTACTGGCGCGGCGTGAATTTCTCGATGCCGGGCACTATCAGCCACTCCAACAGAAGGTATGCGAACTTTTTGAGCGTGTACTTTCAAACTCCGGGGTCAGTCTGCTGGATATTGGTTGTGGAGAAGGCTACTACACCCATGAGGTGGCTAAACGTCTGCAGGCGCGGGGTGAGGCGAAAATTTATGGCCTGGATGTTTCTAAGGTCGCGGTGCGATTTGGCGCTAAGCGTTATCATAATGTCGAATTTTGTGTTGCTTCCAGCCATCGCCTGCCATTTGCCGCCGCTCAGTTTGATGCTGTTCTGCGTATTTATGCTCCCTGCAAAGCGGAAGAGCTGGCCCGGGTTGTGAAAGATAATGGCTATGTCCTGACTGTGACGCCGGGGCCACGTCATTTGATCCAGTTCAAGGCGCTGATTTATCAGGATGTGAAGCTACATGATGAAACACCAGAACAGATGGACGGTTTTGAACGGGTGGAGCAGCACTCGCTGAACTATCCACTGTTACTGAACAGTGAAGAGTCAGCCGCGTTGCTGCAGATGACGCCGTTGGCATGGCGTGCGCGTCCGGAAGTTTGGGGCGTGTTGGTAACCGCCAGTGAGTTTGTCTGTGAAACCGACTTTACGCTACGCTTATGGCGGCGCAAGGCGCCTAGCGCTGCTCAACCATAAACTGGTAAATGTTTTCCAGGTCATCCAGTTTTCTGACATGGATCAGTAAGCGGCGTTTTTCCAGTTCAATGACCAGAATGCCATCTTCTGACAGGTTCATGCTTTTAATCCGGCGGTAAGCAATAAAGATATTGGCGTAATAAAATCCCCCGGCCTTGAACAGCAGTTTGGGGCTGCGGAACCAGAACAGATAAAGTGAGACAAATATCAGTACCAGTAACAGGGTGGTGGTTATCTGCGGGCCGTGATTATGCACATTTTGATACAGCAAAAGGGCAATCAGACCGACGAAAATCAGACTGTCCAGCTTATTTCTCCGCTGCAGCAACACCTTCAACCCCGTTTTGCCGTTCAGGCGATCGGTAATCAGCTCGTCGTAAATCGCGTACAGTAGCAACAAGGTGATAAATAGCACGATGACATAATCAGTCAGTGACATTTTTTTTCCTCTAAAAAAACAGCCGGGATCGTTTTGCTCAAAGCGATTCCGGCTGGTCTCTGATAAATGCCGGGGATTAACGCCCCGGCATCGGTTATTACACGCCTAACAGGCCTATCCAGTAACCGAAGATACCGATAGCAAAGAAGCCCATAATAATCCATAGCGCATTCACTTTATTGCGCAATAACCACATACAACCAAATGTCAGCAGCAATGGGATCAATCCCGGCATCAGTTGGTCCAGAATAGACTGCACGGTGGTGACGGTGGTTTTCCCTGTCTGATCAGTAATACGCGAGACGACCAGCGGTACGTTTACGTGTGTCCACTTGTTGACCAGGGCCCCCATGACAAAGAGGCCAAGAATAGACGCGCCTTCGGTCAGTTTTTGCAGGAAACCGCCACTCATGTCGCCGACAATGTCCACACCTTTACGATAGCCGTAAGCCACGCCGTAATAGCGAATCAGTAAACGGACCAGATTGAACAGGATGAAGAATAACAGCGGCCCCAACAGGCTACCGCTCATGGCGATACCCGCCCCCAGAGCCGCGAACACGGGACGAACGGTCCCCCAGAAGATAGGGTCCCCCACACCGGCCAGTGGGCCCATTAGCCCGACTTTAATGCCGTTGATGGCCGCATCGTCGATAGGGGCGCCATTGGCGCGTTGTTCTTCCATTGCCATCGTGACCCCCAGTACCGGGGCAGCCACATAAGGATGGGTGTTAAAGAATTCCAGATGGCGTTTAATTGCCTGGTGGCGATCATCATTATTCTCAGGATACAGGCGACGAATTACCGGGACCATTGAATAGCAAAAGCCCAGTGCCTGCATACGTTCGAAGTTCCATGACCCCTGAAACAGGTTAGAGCGGATGAACACGCCACGAATATCACCCGGAGTTAGTTTTTTCTGCGTGCCGACAGGCGTAGTAGTTGTTGTTGTATCAACCATTTTATTCACCCTTTCTTTAATCTAATTCGTTATCGAGGTCGTTAGTTACCGGGCCGGAAGCCTGTTCACCCGCCACGCGGTTATATTTTGGAGCCAGTTGGATATACAGTATCGCCATGACGACCCCAATGACACCCAGCGCCACCAGGTTAAAGTCAGTAAAGGCCGCAGTAACGAAGCCAAGGTAGAAGAAAGGCATCAGATAGCCGGCACGCATCATGTTAATAACCATGGCGTAACCCACCACGACAATCATACCGCCAGCGATGTTCAGGCCGTTGGTTACCACTTCCGGGATTGATTCGAGCATGCCCTGTACAATACTGGTACCGACAGAAACAGCAACAATCAGCGCAGGAATAGCAATACGCATTGCCTGCAGTAACAAGGCAGATACGTGAATCCAGGAGATGGCGCTAAGATTGCCTTTTTCAGCGGCTTTATCCGCTGCATGCTGGAAAGCCACGGTTATTGTCCGGACGATAATCGTCAGAACCTGACCGGCTGCCGCCAGCGGAATAGCTAACGCGATACCTGCTCCGACACTCTGTCCGCCAGCGATAACCAGGATGGTTGAAATAATTGAGGCGAGGGCAGCATCAGGCGCCACTGCGGCACCAATGTTCATCCAGCCCAATGCAATCATTTCCAGCGTACCACCGATAATGATACCGGTTTTCATGTCACCTAAAATTATGCCGATTAACGTACAAGCGACCAGTGGGCGGTGGAACTGAAACTCATCGAGAATGGATCCCATACCTGCAATACAAGCAACGATAAATATCAGTACAATTTGAAGAGTGGTAATCTCCATTGCACTTCTCCTATGATATTCGTGAACTGAGTTAAACCTGACGCGTCAGGCAATAAATGGATGGTTGTCTTAATTGGCTATTTTGCCAATCAGGTCCATCATTTTCAGACGCTGATCGCTGGAGACTTTACGCACCTCCAGTTCAATCCCACGCTCATGCAATTTTTTAAAGGCGTCGATATCTTTTTCATCAACGGATACCGCGTTATTAACTTGTGTCTTACCCTGGCGGAATGCCATACCGCCAATATTGACACTGGTAATTGTCACGCCGTTTTCTACCAGGCGTACGACGTCAGTAGGGTTAGTGAACAGCAGCATGACGCGATCATTCGCGTATTTCGGGTTGTTCCATACACGGATCATTTTATCAACATCCACTACGTGAGCCGTCACGCCGGGAGGCGCAACCTGAGTGAGCAGCGTTTTACGAACGTGGTCCGCCGCGACCTCATCGCTCACCACGATAATACGACTGACGTTGGTTTCTTTCGTCCAGCGCGTGGCGACCTGGCCGTGGATCAGGCGATCATCAATACGGGCCAGACCGATTTTCATATGGTCATTGGGGCCCAGTGGTTTTTGTGCGGCAGCAGGTGCGACACTGGCTGGAGCCGGGGCGGCGGTGCTTGTGACGGGGGCGACTGGTTCCGGTTCTTTAGCCTTCAGGGCTTTTACGCCTTCACGGCCCGTTTCAACCGCGAGAGCAACCAGTTCTGCGAAAGTGGGGTTATCATCGCGAGCCATTAAGGTTTCCACCAGCATCGGAATATTCACCCCAGCGATAACCTCATGATTTTCTTTATCAACCACAATACGGCTGGCGGCGTTAAACGGGCTGCCTCCCCAGGTATCGACCAGAAAAAGGACCCCCTGGCTGGTGTCTAAATCGGCCATCCTTGCCTGATATTTCTCAATCAGGGTTTCCGCATTTTCGCCGGGAACAAACTCAATCCATCCAACGTTTTGCTGTTCCCCAAGGAGCATTTCTGCGGTTTTCAGCAGTTGCTCTGCCGCCCAGCCATGCGTACCGATTATAATAGCAATAGTCACTTGCTACCTCCTTATACATTATTCTGCAGCCCGAAATGCTGGCGAGCCGCGCGAGTATTCAGCCAGATGCCATAGCATGCAGCATGAATCGAGACGGACATTTTTTTGAACGACGGTTAAATTCATTATTGCTGCTTAACCGCCATAACCCCAAATTTTGAGACGGGATTTATTTTAGTCTGCGAAAAAATAAATTATGTGACCGTGCTCAGCTATTTAGACGCTGATATCATCTTCTGGCGCCTTTGCTTAAAAGAGCAGCACTAAAAGGGCTGCCGCGGACATAGTAAAGAAAATATTTTGACGTCGTCGGAGCCGCTGTTTAGAGTAGACACCCTTTTTAACCGTGGAGTAACGGGCCGCTGGCCTCCTTATGGACTGTCACCGACGTCGCTTAATCATACTACCAGGCCATCCGGCTGGTTTTACCCCGCCACCTGACGACTTTCATGTTTCTGGCGTTTTTTCACGCTGTGCGCTCATCTATTATTATTATTCGCCTGCTGTGTTTCCTCGTTCCTTTTTTTGGAGTCTGTAATGGAATTTCTTTTGGACCCCGCAATTTGGGGCGGTCTCCTGACGCTGGTCGTGCTGGAGATCGTGCTGGGCATTGATAACCTGGTGTTCATCGCCATTCTTGCCGATAAGTTACCGCCAAAGCAGCGGGATCATGCACGACTGATTGGTCTCTCATTGGCATTGATCATGCGGTTGGGTCTGTTATCGCTGATTTCGTGGATGGTGACCCTGACTCGCCCGTTGTTCAGTGTAGGCGAATTTGGTTTCTCTGGCCGTGATTTGATCCTGCTGGTGGGGGGCGTGTTCTTGCTATTTAAAGCCACCATGGAACTGCATGAACGGTTGGAAAACCGCGATCACAGTGATAGCGGTCACAAAGGTTATGCCAGCTTCTGGGTCGTGGTGATTCAGATTGTGGTACTGGATGCCGTGTTCTCGCTTGATGCGGTGATCACTGCCATCGGGATGGTCAACAATCTGGCGATTATGATGACCGCCGTGGTGATAGCCATGGGGATGATGTTGCTGGCCTCAAAACCGCTGACCCAGTTCGTCAATGCGCATCCGACGGTCGTGGTGCTGTGCCTGAGTTTCCTGCTGATGATTGGCCTGAGTCTGGTTGCCGAAGGTTTTGGGTTCCATATTCCAAAAGGTTACCTCTACGCCGCCATTGGTTTCTCGATCCTTATCGAGTTGTTTAACCAGATTGCGCGGGTTAACTTCATGCGCAACCAGGCCCGCAGACCGATGCGTGAACGTACTGCTGAGGCGATTTTACGCATGATAGGGGGAAGCCGTAGCCGGGAAGCGAATAACAGTGAAGGGGCAGCAGCGGCAAAACATTTACCTCAGGAAGCGTTTAAAGACGAAGAACGTTACATGATCAGCGGTGTGTTGACCCTGGCTTCTCGCTCGGTGCGCAGTATCATGACACCGCGTGGCGATATCTCCTGGGTCGATGCCACGCGTTCACCTGATGAAATCCGTATGCAACTGCTGGATACCCCGCACAGTCTGTTTCCTGTCTGCCGGGGCGAGTTGGATGAAATCATCGGCGTGGTGCGGGCGAAGGAACTCCTGGTGGCGCTGGGGAATGACATTGATGTGGCGGCATTTGCGGCTGCGACCCCGCCCATTATCGTGCCAGAAACGCTGGATCCGATTAACTTGCTGGGTGTTCTGCGGCGGGCGAAAGGCAGTTTCGTCGTGGTGACCAGCGAGTTTGGCGTGGTACAGGGATTGATTACGCCGCTGGATGTGCTGGAAGCGATTGCGGGTGAGTTCCCGGACGAAGATGAAACCCCGGATATTATCGCTGATGACAAGGGCTGGTTGGTGAAGGGGGGCACCGATTTGCACTCGTTGCAGCAGGTGCTGGATACTCAGGTACTGGTTAATCCGGATGATGATCATGCCACGCTTGCGGGGCTATTGATTGCACAGAAAGGCCAGTTGCCGGTGGTGGGCGAAATTATTGAGCTGCCGTCGCTACGATTCGAGATAATGGAGGCGACGGACTACCGTATCGATCTGGTACGAGTGACCCGCATACGCCCGGTGGATGATGACCTGGATGAATAACTCAGGTTAGTCGGGGGCACAGACAGTATGCGTGCGCGATGGGATAATTTGATATTAACCTGATAGCTGGCGGCGTGAATCAGTCGCACTGCACCTTGATAGCCAGCCCCCCACGCGAAGTTTCGCGGTATTTGGCATTCATGTCTTTGCCTGTTTCATACATGGTTTCAATGACCTTATCCAGCGAAACGCGAGCTTCGCTGGTCCGCCGCATCGCCATTCTGGCTGAGTTGATAGCCTTAACCGCCGCGATAGCATTGCGCTCAATACAAGGTACCTGAACCTGGCCGGCAACCGGATCACAAGTCAGCCCGAGGTTATGTTCCATGCCTATCTCTGCCGCTACGCAGACTTGCTCCGGGCTTGCTCCCAGCAGTTCAGCCAGACCGGCCGCCGCCATTGAGCAGGCGACGCCCACTTCGCCCTGGCAGCCCACTTCGGCCCCCGAGATTGAGGCGTTCATTTTATACAGGATGCCCACAGCTCCCGCCGCAAGAAAGTAACGGATAAAAATATCCGGACTGACGGATTGAATAAAATGATCGTAATACGCCAGCACCGCCGGGACAATGCCACAGGCTCCGTTGGTCGGTGCGGTGACCACACGGCCACCGGCGGCATTCTCTTCATTGACGGCCAGGGCAAACATGTTGACCCAGTCGATAACGTTCATGGGATCGCTGGAAAGCTTGTCGGAAGAAACCAGCAGGCGGCGCAGAGCAGAGGCGCGACGAGGCACACGTAGCGGGCCGGGCAGTACGCCCTCAGTATTCAGACCGCGATCGATACAGTCGCGCATATTTTGCCAGACATCGGCAAAATAACGTTCAATATCGGCCCTGCTGTGCAGGGCGAGCTCGTTTTTCATTACCAGGCCGGAAAGCGACAGGCCCGTTTGATGGCAATGAGCCAGCAGCGCGTTGGCTGAGTTGAACGGATAGGGCACCGAGACTTCATTCAGCGTGGGCTGACCGAAGTGTTCTTCATCAACAATAAATCCGCCGCCGATGGAATAATAGGTATTGCTGTAGACTAACGCCTCATTGGAAAAGGCGCTGATGCGCATACCGTTTTCATGCAGTGACAGATTATCGCCGCGAAACACCATGCCGTCCTCACGACGGAAATCGACTTCATGACGACCATTAGCCAGCAGTAAACGCTGGCGCTGTTCAACGTCACGGATAAAGCCGGGGATATTGTCGATATCCACGCTTTCTGGTGAAGCGCCGGATAATCCCATAATAATGGCGATATCAGTATGGTGGCCTTTCCCGGTCAGCGATAACGAACCATAAATCTCTACGGTGATGCGCGTGACGCTTTCCAGAGCATCACGCTTTAGCAGATCGTCAACAAATTGTTTGCCCGCTTTCATTGGGCCCACGGTGTGAGAGCTGGATGGACCTATGCCTATCTTGAACATGTCGAAAACGCTAATCACACTTTGCTCCTTAACCGCGTAACTGGAGGCATCCGGAAACTGACACGGTAATAATAATCATCCGGCGAAAGATCATCGCATGAAATAAATTAATCCGCTAAGGGTCATAATATAATGGTAACAGACGAGGTGACTGACCGCTCTGTGTTGAGAAATGCCCTGTCTTAACTCAGGTAAAGCGCGAGAATGATGCGACACCGGACGCCCTGATAATTTGCGCGATAATATAAATTATTTTGCCTGATTGTGCAGTGGTTTATTGGGTTTTTTGGCCTTATTTTTGCTTAAAAATGGTGGGGGTCAGTACTGTTTCATTCAGCTCAAGTGAATCATTGGGTACGCGGTTATTTCGCCACCTGCAGGCTGAGTTGACGAATGATCCCGGCGGTCATTCCCCAGATGAAATAATCCTCAAACCATGAAATCCATACCCGATGGGGCAGACCATGACGCTGAATATCGAGCGGGGAGTAACGATGTAGATTCAGCGCTTCCTGCAGGGGGATTTCAAATACCGATGCGACTTCCCCTGTGCTGGCATGCCAGCGCACCGTTTCAGGCAAAATACCGACCACCGGCGTAACCTGAATACCGCTGCTGCTGATTACCGCAGGCAGCACGCCGACGATGCGCACACTGGCGCGGGGAATCGCCACTTCTTCCTCGGCTTCGCGCAGCGCGGTCACGATCAGTGAACTGTCTTCTTTGTCTACCATACCGCCCGGAAAGGCGACCTGCCCTGGATGTTTCCTCAACGTCGCTGCCCGCTGGGTGAGTAGTAGCGTGGGGTGTGGGCGATCGATAATCGGGACTAACACGGCGGCGCGCCGGGCGGCTAGTGATGCCGCCTGACGTGTGGGACGCTGAAGCGCAAAGCGGCTCATAAACTGAGCCAGAGTCAGAGAAGCGTCAGACATCGCACTGTTCCAGACAGGGGAGAATGCAATTCAGTTTATCGAAGGTTTCCTGATATTCCGCCTGCTCAAGGCTGTCGGCGACGATCCCACCGCCCGCGGTGCAGTACAGTTGTTCTCTTTCTGCGGTGATCGTCCGGATGGCGATACTGGTATCCATCCGGCCACAAACGCTGAGATAACCGATGCTGCCGCACCAGGCATTACGCCGGTGGGGTTCCAGCTCGTCAATGATTTCCATTGCCCGGATTTTCGGCGCGCCGGTGATAGAACCGCCAGGAAAACAGGCGCGTAGCAGATCGCAGGCATGCAGTTCAGGTTTCAGGGTGGCGGTAATGGTACTGACCAGGTGATGAACCGCAGGGAAAGGCTCCACCACAAACAATTCAGGAACCCGGACACTGCCAGGGCTTGCCACGCGACCTATATCGTTGCGTAGCAGATCAACAATCATCAGATTCTCCGCGCGGTCTTTGGGCGATTGCGCTAATTTCTCAGCCTGTCGCTGATCGGCTTGTGGATCGCTAAGACGGGGAAGTGTGCCTTTTATCGGTCGGGTTTCTACTTTGCCGTCGGCTATTTTCAGGAAACGTTCTGGTGACAGGCTTAAAATCGTACTTTCTGGTAGCCGAATAAACGCACTGAAAGGCGCCCGGTTTTGCTTATTCAACAACTGAAAGGCTTGCCATTCATCCCCGCGATAGCCAACCTGAAAGCGTTGAGCAAGATTGATTTGGTAACAGTCGCCGCTGCGTAATAACGCCTGTACCCGACGGAATTTTTCACCATATTGCTGACGAGTCATATTCGACTGCCACGCGCTGGTCAGGCAGAACGCGTCAACATGGCGTGGCGGCTGCAGAGCGTTCAGCCAGTTTAGCCGGGCCTGGGTGCCGCCATGATCGACCAGCGTCAATGTCTTAAGATGATGGTCGGCAATCAACGCCCAGTCATAAATACCGACAGCCATATCCGGTGTCTGAAGATCCTGTAACGCTTGCTGAGGAAGTTTTTCGAATCGGCGGCCTAAATCA
Source organism: Erwinia endophytica (assembly GCF_009295515.1). GTDB lineage: Bacteria > Pseudomonadota > Gammaproteobacteria > Enterobacterales > Enterobacteriaceae > Erwinia > Erwinia endophytica. The sequence goes on from NZ_RQVV01000003.1 coordinate 32,715, forward strand.
TAACCAAACAGACCCAACGCACCGCCCTGAAAAGGGACGTTGCTGCTTTCTTCAGCCTCCAGCCCGCAGGTTTTCAGTGTATTCTGTAACAGGGCCAGCGGATCTTCATGGCTTTCCACCACGCTTTGCGCATCCGCGATACGGGTGGTTTCGCCCACGGTAGTGAGGGTACGTAGCGGGTCAGCGACCATAATATCAAAGCGATTATCACTGTGAGCGGCAAAACCTGAATGCAGCAGCATCGCCCATGGTTGTCCGGAGATACATGCAAACAGATCCTCAAGCGCTTCCGGGGTATACTTCAGAGAATAATAAACAGGCGACATAAAATTTAAGCAGATCGATACCATAACAGGTGCTAAGCCTGACATATTTTTCTGTCGCTGGCATCTGTTTGTTTCGGGTGAAATAATCCGCGTATTTCAACAGGAGGAGTGATGATTACTGGCTTACCGGCGCTGTCGCATGAGCAGCAGCAACAGGCGGTTGAACGCATTCAGGAACTGATGTCTGAAGGAATGAGCAGCGGTCAGGCGATTCAAGTGGTGGCGGCGGAAATCCGCGAAACGCACACCGGAGAGATGATAGCCGTTCGTTTTGAAGATGATGAGGACGACGTGGAGTAACGGTGCGACAAGAGAGCCGCTTGCAGAAGAAAACAGAAGCTATTCTACGGGGAATTTGGGGCGGTTTACTGTGCTGTGGTTTGAGTTATTTTTCGCAGGCCATTGCGGCTGACTGGCCTGCAGGAGTAACAGAACAAACCTTCACTATCAGCGATGCCGCAGGCAATTTTCATTACTTTATCGCCAACCTGCCGGCCACAAAAAATACCACCACGGTATTGATTGTGATGCACGGTCATCCACGGGACATCGGTGCCACTCTGGATGCAGCCTTGCTGGCTGCGCACGATAATCCTGCCGCCCGTCAGGTGCCGATTATCGCCCCGTTTTTTCAGGTTTCCGCCGCTCAGTCCAGCCACTGTGATTCGCCAGGCCTGCCCGCGGCATTACCGGCTGATACGCTGTGGAACTGCCACAGCTGGCTTGAGGGTGGGCTGGATAGCAAGGGGAAATTAAGCGCATTTCAGGCTATAGACCAGTTGATTGCGCAGCTGAAGCAACACTGGCCGGCATTGCGGCAAGTCACCCTGGCGGGTTTCTCCGCTGGCGGGCAGTTTGTGCAACACTATGTGGCGTTTGCCAGACCGCCAGAGGGTGTGCACCTGCGTTATGTGATTGGCGATCCTGGCAGTTGGCTCTATTTTGACCGACGTCAGGACACCACTGACTGCCTGTCAATTAACGACTGGAAGTATGGACTGAACCGTGTACCGGGATGGCTAACCCAGCAAGTGGCCGGTGCGCGGGAGCGGTATCGGGCGGCAGACATCAGCTATCTTGAAGGCGGCGACGATCATGGCAAGGGGCGGGGCGTGTATTACCGGATTCTTGATAAGTCCTGCGCGGCTGATAGTCAGGGACGTTACCGGCTGGAGCGGGGTATCCGTTACGCGCAGTATGATCGTGAAGTATTAAAACCACTCAAACCGCATCGACTCAGGGTGGTGGACGGTTGTCGTCACGATGTTCGGTGTGTCTTTTCATCGCCAGCGGGCAGACAGGTGCTTTTCGCGCCGTCGCGCTAAAGCACCGGTGTTAACTACTTCGCCGCGACAATTTTGATTTCTACCCGATATTTCGGGTTCATCAGTCCGGCCTGCACGGTGCAGCGTACGGGCGCGTTGCCTGGCGAAACCCAGGCATCCCAGGCGCGATTCATGGCCGGAAAGTCTTCTTTATTTACCAGAAAGATGGTGGCGTCCAGGATACGGCTTTTATCCGAGCCGAGTTGGGTAAGGGTACGGTCAATGACCGCCAGGGCATTAGCCGTTTGCGCCTGTGCATCCTCATCCAGATTTTCCGGAACGCTGGTGTAATAAATCGTATCATTGTAGATGACCGCTTCAGACATGCGGTGCGCTACTGGCTCAACTCTTATTATTTCCTTCGACATATCAATACCTTAATTGTATTTTGTTGCGTTATTCAAATCAAAGTGGGGCAAATTTGGGACGTTCCAGGTAAAAATATCATCAATTTGCTTCGCGTGCAGAGACAAATGACCTGAAGAAAAGAGGGCATATGTTTTCACCGTTATCAGTGGGTTACCCCATCCGGCAGGCCACTGTCGCTCTGCTTCTCCACCGCCACACCCGGTTGAATTTCATGTCGGGATTGGTGCACCGGGTGTGTTGATGTAGAATTTGACTGTTATGACGTTTAGGATACGGAAATGTCTACTTTTGAACGTAAAATGAAAATATTGGGAGGGATCCTCAATCTCTTCAGAAGAAGTTCACGAATCAGCCCGGATCGTTTAGATTTTGCCCAAACAAAGAATATTGTAGTAATAAACAACAAACGGCTTGGGGATTTTTTATTTTGTACGCCAGCGATAAGGGCGCTTAAAGATGCCAATCCCGCGGTGAAAATAATGGCCGTCATAAGCCCAAAGAATAAAGGTCTTATCGCTGATTGTCCTTATATAGATAGCGTGATGTATATGGAGGAAAGTGTTTTTTCATCCATTAAGATCGGGTGTCTTCTTCGTAAATACCGTCCGGAACTGGGTATCATTTTTCATTCTAAAAATCCATATGGTTTTATTGTATTAACCTGTGCGGGTGTTTATTGCCTGCTGAAACATTACTTTGGTAATGAAAAAAAAGTGTTGCTCAGTGTTTGTGATGCGTCTGTTATTGGAGGGCGCTTCCCTCCCGTTAAAAATAATTTAGAACTTGTCGGAACGTTAGGGGTAAGGATTACCGGGAAAGATATGTTCTATCCCTCGCCCGTTGGGCCGAAGTCCGGTAGTGGAAAAAGTGTGGGTATACAGTTAGGTGCATCAGGGGTGGGGCGTTATTTCCCTACCGAGACCGCAGCGATTGTTGTTGAAGAAATCGCGAGAAAAAATCCAGAATATACTTTTCATTTGTTCGGGAACCCGGCTGAGAGACATCTATCGACAGATTTTTTTCGCCACCTGGATGAAGAGTTTAAAAGCAATGTGGTAGACCACATTGGTAAAACATCACTGCAAGAGTTGGCTGAACGCATAAATAATGTTGCTGTGCTAATTACGCCTGATACAGGATGTCTGCATATTGCCACCGCGTTGCGCACAAAAACAGTCGGCCTTTTTCTGGCTAAACAACCCAATGCGAGTATTCCTCAACAGGATGCTGAACTTCACCAGGTTCTTTATGCTGCTGACTATTCCGGTGGAACACTGGAGACGGCGAGTAAAAGCAAATTATCAACGATACCCGCTGAAGATATAGTAAAAATGGTGGCTCGGGCTTTATCCTGAACAGGATGACGAGGAGCTTGCCGGATAAGCTTGAATAGATAAAAAACCCGCCAGTTACCCGTTGCGCGGGCTGGCGGGAAGGAAGTAAATTTTGCATACTCGTGATGGGTCGCATCACCGGGTATTGATACTATCCCCTGTAACATCAACAAATCATAAACTGTATCTATTCTGCGATGATTAATAACGTCATTATTGCGGCCCGCGTACCGGACTATTGGCACTGGAGGTCTGTCACCACAGAGTAAAATGCTGCGCTGATCCGATGTTATTGCTTATCCAGCGACCATCTCGCGCTGTTAACGTCAATTTTCACCGGTAGCAGGCCAGTCTGGCTGAATTTATCCGCCAGCTGTTGTTGCTCTTTAAAGACCTCCGGGGTCATGCGTTCGGCACCAAACGGCATTCTGCTGATGGAGCGTTGCCAGATGGGTTGCGGCAGACCTGTGGAGGTAGCGAGAATTTTTGCCGTTTGTTGTGGATTTTTATTCGCCCAGTCGCTCAGCGAGCTCAGCTCATCAACCACCTGTTTCGCCGTCTGCGGATAAGTTTCGGCAAATTTACGGCTGGCAAGATAGAACGTGTAGTGCGGTACCAGGCCTTCCGCATTCTTCACCAGGCGAGCCTTCGCATTGGTTTCCACTTCGGCATAATATGGATCCCAGATAACCCAGGCATCAATCGCACCACGCTGAAATGCCGCACGGGCATCGGCAGGCGGCAGATAAACCGGGGTGATATCCTGGTAGCTCAGCCCGGCATTTTCCAGCGCGCTGACCAGCAGATAATTGACATCTGATCCCTTGTTCAGCGCCACCCGCTTACCTTTGAGGTCAGCAACGGTTTTGATAGCTGAGTTTTCCGGCACCACGATAGCCTCTGTTTTCGGGTTAGCCGGGGAGTGAGCCAGATAGACCAGGTCAGCTTTAGCGGCCTGGGCGAAAGCCGGGGGCGCATCACCGGTGGCGGCCAGATCGATGCTGCCGACATTCAGCCCTTCCAGCATCTGTGGTCCGGCCGGAAATTCCACCCAGTGCACGGCAATCCCCTGTTTTTTGAAGTCTGTGTCAAGTGTCCCCCGGTATTTTAGCAGCGCGAAGATATTGGCCTTCTGATAGCCAATATTCACTGTTTTGGGGACGGTTTCCGCCTGTGATGACTGGATGGTACTGGTCAATAATGCTGCGGTAATCAGGCCGCTAAGCAGATATTTTTTCATCATATTTCCCTGAAAACGAGTTGGTGTCAGCGCAACATAGCAAACGGTGATAAATCCGTTTAATGAGTAAAAATCATATCGTTAGCAGAAAAACTCATTCTTGCCAGACTGCGTCCCTGACCTTGATAGCCCGTGGCAGCAGACCCAGTGCGTAAAAGCGATCAGCAATGATCTGCTGCTGACGAATGATATGCAGATCCATACGCAGGGTCTGATGGCTTCGCCGTGACAGGGCGCGGATTAACGCAGGTGTGGTCAGTCCTAACTCGGCAGAGAGCAGCGTGGCTGCGTCTGTCCGGTTGGCATCGATATAACGCCCGGTCTGTTCCAGTGCGAAGAGCAGCGCATGCAATAAATCGGCTGAATGGGCGGCAAAATTGCGATGGGCGAGATAAAACTGGTGGTTGTTGACTCGCTCAACGCCGTTGGCCAGTGCCCGGAGTTGACCACTCTCTTCGGCATCGCTGAGCAGCGGATCTCACATCATCCAGGCATCCACCGCGTGGTGGTCGCTGGGGGTCAGCGGGTATTTCGGCGGGGCATAAACCACACGAATGTCTTCCAGTGTCATGCCGGCTTCCTCAAGGATTTGCAGCAGCAGGTAGTGCACGTTCGAGCCTTTATTCACGGCAATTCGCTTACCGCGCAGATCAGCCAGGGTGTGGATGGGACTGTCTCTGGCGACCATCAGGGCCACGCTTTGCGGCGCTGCTGGCTCCCAGGCGACGTACAGCAATGGCTGATTGCTGGCCTGAGCAAACAGCGGCGGCACTTCACCCGTGGTGCCAAAATCGATTTCACCGTTATTCAGCGCATGCAGCAACTGTGGCCCGGCGGGAAACTCACTCCACAAGACGCTGACCCCAAGGCTGGCGAACTGAGTTTCCAGCGATTGACGGGCTTTGAGGATCCCCAGGTTGCCGAATTTCTGATACCCCACCCGCAGTTCGCGTTCGTTATCCGTTCCGGCGGGACTGACCCGTTGAGAACTCCCCGCCAGGCGTCGGCGCGGCTTGATCAGGCCGAGGTGGGCAAGATGGGTGCGCAGGGTGTTGCGGCTGATGCCCAGCAGCGAGGCGGTTTGCAACTGATTGCTGTTACTCATTTCAAAAGCGTTACGTACCAGCGCGGACGTCACACGTTGCCAGACCGGGCTGCGGGTATCCTGTAACTGCTGACGCATAAAGTTATCAAGCGAGTCTTCCCGTGCATGGACTGCTACAGGGCCATTGACCGGGCTGAGCCGCAGTTGCGCCGGGGTAATCAACGGTTCTCTGCTCAGCAGCACCGCGTTATGTAGCGTATTCTCCAATTCGCGGATATTCCCCGGCCACGGGTAGTCCATCAACGTCGCCAGCGCGTCTTCACTGAGCTTAAGTTGCGGCCGACCCAGACGGCGGGCATAAATCCGCAGGATTCGGCCTGACGGTCAATCTCAGCTATGAAGCGCCTTATCCGTTTGCGCACCGTTTTTCCACCCTCGATCACCTGACGGGTGGGCGGGTGGGCTGGAACATTGTGACCGGCTATCTGGACAGTGCGGCGCGGGCCATGGGCCAGCGCCAACTGCTGGACTATGATCGGCGTTACGATCAGGCGGATGAGTTTCTCGATGTCAGTTACCAACTGTGGGAAGGCAGTTGGGAAGAGGATGCGGTGCTGGCGGATCGCCATTGTTGTTCCAGGCGGGGAGCTCAGCGCGTGGCCTACGCTTCGCTGCCCGTCATGCGGAATGTTCCTTTGTCAACGGCAGTACCCCGCAGGCGATGCGTAGTCAGGTGGATAAACTGCGGCAGGCCGTACGTGACGCCGGACGTCAGCCGGAGGATTTGAAGGTCTTTATGGGCATCTCGGTGATCGTCGCGCCAACGGAGAAGGAAGCCCGGGAGAAACACCGCGAGTACCTGTGCTATGCCAGTCCGGAAGCCGGTATTGCCCACTTTTCCAGTTCAACCGGCATCGATCTGGCGCAGTTTGACCTGGATGAACCGATTCAGACCGGGGCCACCCGGGCGATTGAATCGGTCAGTAAAGCCTACAGTGGCTGGACCCGCCGACAACTGTTGGCGCAGCATGCGCTGGGGAGCCGTTATGCGCTGATTGTCGGCAGCCCGTCTCAGGTTGCCGATCAACTGATTAACTGGCTGGACGCCGCCGATATCGATGGTTTCAACCTGACGCGCATCGTCAATCCACAAAGTTACATTGACTTTATTACCCTGGTGGTACCGGAGTTACAGCAACGTGGACGCTACAAAACCGCTTATCAACCCGGAACGTTCAGAAAAAAATTGTTCGGTTATGACCGGTTGTCGTCATGCCATCCGGCTGCCCGCTGGCGCCGTGACGGGCACCTTTTAGCGAGAACATAGTGGTGCTGGTGGCGCGGATTACTCTGTTGTAACTGGGCGGCGATCACCTTTCACGGCGGTTTCATCAAACTTCGTGTCTGATGCAGACACCGCCTGGGGACGGGGCGGTCAACGTTCTGATGGTTCAGCCGCTTTTTCGCCTCGGTGGCCTGTTTTTTTAACCCAGATCTATATTGCCGGACGTCAGGTGGGATAAGGTGCGTTATCTCTTTCGCCAGTCGTATTGACCCAGGAGAACCGCCCATGACCCGCTATGCCCTGAAACCTGTTCCCGAACCCGCGACTTTTAGCCAACTGCCCACGCCCGTCATTCCCGGTAACGTCATGCATCAGCGCCTTGAAAAAGTGTTGGCGGCGATGGTGCGGGATTCACTGGATTATCTGGTGGTGTATGCAGACAAAGAACATGGCGCAAACTTTGAGTATCTCGCTGGTTTTATCCCGCGCTTTGAAGAGGCGTTGCTGGTGGTCAACGCGAAGGGGAGCCTGACTTACATCATGGGCAATGAAAACCTGAAGCTGGTGCCTTTTGCCCGTAATCCGGGAGCCTGCTTGCATGCGCCGGTGTTCTCACTGCCTAATCAACCGATGGATAATGATAAACCGCTGGCTGAGCTGTTGGCGGAATGTGGGCTGACAGGGCAAAGCAGGACGGGAGTGGTGGGCTGGAAACTGTTTACCGGGCGGGACGGAGCGCAGCCATTTGATGTGCCTGCTTTTATCCTTGATGCTGTCAGTGTTGCATCAGGTGGCAGGCGGAATGTGAGCAATGTGACCAGCCTGTTTATCTCACCCGCATACGGTGTGCGTTGCCGAAATAGCGCCAGTGAGGTGGCGTTTTACGAATACGGCGCGAATCTGGCCTCGACCAATGTCCTGAACGCGTTGAATGCTATTGAGATCGGCAAAACTGAAAAGGAGATTGGGCACCTGCTCGCGTCCTCAGGACAGCCCAATAATGTGATAATGATTGCCGCGACGGGGGAGCGGTTTGCGCATGCCAGTCTCTATCCCGGTGATAAAACCATCCACCGTGGCGACAAGTTCTCACTGACCGTCGGCTTTAAGGGCGGTCTGACCAGCCGGGCGGCGTATGTAGTGGCTACGGCAGAGGAACTGCCGGAAAATGTGGCGGATTATCTCTCGCGAGTGGCCACGCCTTATTATCATGCCGTCGTCACCTGGCTGGAAACCCTGCGCACCGGCATCACTGGCGGTGAGCTGTACCAGGCGGTGGAACGCGTACTGCCAAAGAAAACAGCGGGATGGCATCTCAATCCCGGGCATCTGGTGGCCGATGAAGAGTGGTTATGTTCACCGGTGTGGGAAAATTCAACCATCAGGCTGGAAAGCGGCATGCTGTTTCAGATAGACATTATTCCTGCGGTGAAAGGCTATGGCGGCAGCAGCATTGAAGATACCGTTGGACTGGCCGATGCCGCACTGCGCCAGGAACTGGCGGAGCGTTATCCGCAGGTATGGCAAAGAATGCAGGCAAGGAAGCGCTATGTCACGGAGGTGTTGAAGATCCGTCTGGCGGAAGAGGTGGTGCTGCTTTCCAATACGGTTGGCTACATGCGGCCTTTCCTGCTGGATAAAACCCGGGCGTTGGTCAAAGCATAAAGTCGTCGGATTAAGCCATGTGGCGAGCGGCTTAATCCACTTTATCGGTAAATTCGCACAGATCTTCAATAATGCAGGAACCGCAACGTGGTTTGCGGGCCACGCAGGTATAGCGACCATGCAGGATCAGCCAGTGGTGACAGTCAACTTTGAATTCATTCGGCACCACCTTTAACAGTTTATCTTCCACCTGCTCGACATTCTTGCCAGGCGCAAAATTGGTCCGGTTGCTGACACGGAAAATATGTGTATCCACCGCGATAGTCGGCCAGCCAAAGGCCGTATTCAGTACTACGTTAGCCGTTTTACGGCCCACGCCAGGCAGAGCTTCCAGTGCGGCGCGATCTTCCGGCACTTCACCCTGATGTTTTTCCAGCAGGATGCGGCAGGTTTTAATGATGTTTTCCGCTTTGCTGTTATACAGGCCGATGGTCTTGATGTACTTTTTGACCCCGTCCACCCCCAGTTCCAGCATGGCGGCAGGGGTGTTAGCCACCGGGTAGAGTTTAGCGGTGGCTTTGTTGACACTGACATCCGTGGCCTGGGCGGAAAGCAGCACCGAAATCAACAGTTCAAACGGGGTGGTGAACACCAGTTCGGTGGTGGGATGCGGGTTGTTATCCCGCAATCGACGCAAAATTTGCAGGCGTTTATCCTTATTCACAACGCACTCGCTTTTCCTTCCAGTGTCTGTTGGGTTTGTTGTTCCGCTTTACGGGCAGCACGCTGTTTCATTTTGTTATCAATCAGGTATTTCGCGGCCAGCAGCATCCCCAAACCAATAAAAGCGCCCGGCGGCAGCATCGCCAGCAGCATGGGTGAATCAAAATGGACCACCTGGATACGCAGCGCTTTCGCCCACGGGCCAAGTAACTGATCGGCGCCATTGAAGATGGTGCCGTTACCAATGATTTCGCGGATTGACCCCAACACCACCATCACACTGGTGGCACCCAGACCAATGGCCATGCCATCCAGCGCCGCCAGCGGCACACTGCTGCGTGAGGCGACAGCTTCAGCACGTCCTACCACGATACAGTTGGTGACGATCAGCGGGATGAAGATCCCTAACGATTGATACAGACCATAAGCGTAAGCATTGATCAGCATCTGTACGCAGCTCACCACCGCGGCGATGATCATCACGTAGATCGGGATACGAATATCTGCCGGCACCCAGCGGCGTGAAGCGGAAATCGCGCTATTGGTGCAGGTGAGTACCATGGTGGTCGCCAGCCCCAGCCCCAGCGCATTGGTAGCGGTGGAGGTGACTGCCAGCAGCGGACACAGCCCCAGCAGTTGTACCAGCGCCGAGTTATTTTTCCACAATCCGCCGATCAGCAGTGTTTTTGCTTCACTCATTGGAATCTCCACAGGTTGGTAACGAAGCCAGCTTCTCCGGTAACGTTTCAATGAACAGCGTCGTGCGTTTTGCCGCATTGACCACGGCGCGCGGGGTAATCGTCGCCCCGGTAAATTGATCGAAATCACCGCCGTCTTTTTTCACCGCAAAACGCTTGTCATCTTTACCGCTCAACTGTACACCATTAAAGCTGTTGATCCAGTTGGAAATGCGTAGCTCGATTTTATCGCCAAGACCCGGTGTTTCATGATGTTCGATAACCCTTACGCCCAGTACTTTACCCGTAAAGTTGGCGCCGACAATCATCTGAATAGCGCCAGAATAACCGTCTGGCGCGGTGGTCTCAACGGCTACCGCCACTGGCTGGCCATCTTTCCGCGCCAGATAAAGATGATGCGGGCTGCCGTTGCCCAGCGCCGGATCGGTGACAAGGTAACATTCCTGTTGCATCGCGTTGTTGTACATTTCCGGCGGAACCACCTGATCCAGCAGTGTTTTCTGCTGTAACACGGTTTGGTGGTCAATGGTTGATTTGGTCACAGTATTGATAACCGCGGTCAGTCCGGTGGTCACCGCAGCAAAAATCGCCAGCGTCACGCCGTTTTTACGAATGGCATCCAGCATCACTTCTCCTTACGGTGGCCGTAAACACGCGGCTGCGTGTAGTAATCGATCAGCGGTACCGTGATGTTCGCCAGCAGCACGGCGAAGGCTACGCCGTCGGGGTAGCCGCCAAAGCTGCGGATCAACCAGACCAGCAGACCCGTCAGTACGCCATAAACCAGCCGCCCTTTATTGGTGGTGGAGGCGGTCACTGGATCGGTGGCGATAAAGAACGCGCCCAGCATGGTCGCGCCGGAGAACAAGTGTACGACGGGGGAGACCAGACTCTGTGGCGATAACAGCCAGCCCAGGGTGGCGCACAGCGTCAGCGACAACAGGAAGCTGAGCGGGATATGCCAGCGAATACTGTTAGTGAACAACAGGAACAGGCCGCCCAGCAGATAGCCCATATTGACCCACTGCCAGCCGACACCGGCAATGACCCCGCTGTAAATCGGCTGAGCCAGCAGTTGTTCAGCGCTGTGTCCGGCGCGTAAACCGGTTTTAAAGTTATCCAGCGGGGTTGCCTGGCTGATGCCATCAACACCCATTTGTAACTGCTGCATGGTATGACCGTCCAGGGTATGACCATGGAAAATCATACTCAGTGAATCGATAAAACCAGGGGTTATTGATTGCAGTGTTTCCGGCGGCAGCCAGCTGGTCATCTGCACAGGGAAGGAGATCAGCAACACCACATAGCCAACCATTGCCGGGTTAAACGGATTCTGGCCCAGCCCGCCGTACAATTGCTTGGCTATCACCACGGCGAAAACGGTACCGATAACAATCAGCCACCATGGCGCCAGTGGGGGAATACTGACGCCGAGCAACAAGGCGGTGAGCAGGGCTGAATTATCCCCCAGCGTTTTCGCCAGCGGCAACTTGCGCAGTTTGAGTACCAGTGCTTCTGCCGCAATACCGGCCACGGCCGCAATCAGCACCTGAATAATGTTGCCCCAGCCGAAAAAATACCACTGGGCGGCAATACCCGGTATCGCGGCAAGCAGCACCAGTAACATAATGGTGTTAGTACTGCGGTGGTTGTGCGTGTAGGGCGAACTAGCGATACGAAAAGCCATTTAATCCTCTTGCGTGGAATGCTGCTGCGCTTTGCGCGCTTTTACACGGGCAATGGCGGCGGCTACCGCCGCTTTGCGTGGATCGTCGGATGGCGCCGCCACCGTCTCATTTTGTCGTTCGGATTGACCGGTGGTTTCAGCCGGTGGTGTTTTCTGCGCCGCAGACTGAGTGGTTTCTTGCGCATCCTGCGCGGCTTTTTTCGCTTTAGCGCGAGCGATAGCGGCTGCCACCGCCGCTTTGCGTGGGTCGTCAGCGGGTGGTGCCGCCGTCTCATTGTTTAGTCCGGATGGATTGCTGGTTTCAGCCGGTGGCGTTTCCTGCGCCGCAGACTGAGTGGTTTCTTGCGCATCCTGCGCGGCTTTTTTCGCTTTAGCGCGAGCGATAGCGGCTGCCACCGCTGCTTTGCGTGGGTCGTCAGCCTGACGGGTGGCGGGTTCGGTCTCGGCCTGCGTTTCGGCATGGTGCGCCAGGGCCTGAGCATGGCGTGCTTCACGCTGGGCCAGCGCAGCGGCACTTTCTGGCTGGCTGGCCTGGCTTATCGCCCCGGCGTCTTCTGCCTGTTTTTTCGCCTTGACACGTTCAAGCGCGGCACTGATTGCGGCTGGATTACTCTGGCTCACACTATGTTTCGCCTGCTGGTGGCGAGCCTCGCGCGCCAGTTTCTCACGCTCCAGCCGTACCTGACGCGCTTCAAAGCGCGCTTTCGCCTGGGCGGTACGTTCAGCGTCAAGATCGATAGCACGGATTTCCGCCTTCTCCTGGCGATAGTATTGCACCAGCGGGATATTACTCGGGCAGACATAAGCACAGGCGCCGCATTCAATGCAGTCGGCAATATGGTGTTCACGCGCTTTGTCATGGTCGCCGCCGCGGCTGTACCAGTAAAGTTGCTGTGGCAATAACCCGGCTGGACAGGCATCGGCACAGGCGCTACAGCGGATGCAGGATTTCTCTGGTTGCTGCGCGCCGGTCTCGTTCAGCGAAGGCGCCAGAATACAGTTAGTAATTTTGACTACCGGCACATCAAGCGTCGGCAGGGTAAAGCCCATCAGCGGACCGCCCATGACCACGATCTGATCCGCCACTGGAGTGAAATCAGCCTGGTGCAGCAGGTGACTGACTGGCGTCCCCAACCGTCCCCAGACGTTACCTGGCCGGCGCACTGATTCTCCGGTCAGCGTGACCACCCGTTCAGTCAGGGGCTCGCCATCAATGATGGCGCGCTTGACCGCATAGGCGGTCCCGACATTCTGCATCAGCACGCCGATATCCGTTGAACGCCCACCGTGCGGTACTTCCAGACCGGTCAGAATTTTGGTCAATTGTTTGGCACCGCCGGAGGGATATTTGGTCGGGATGACCCGAATGTGCAGATCTTTCGCGCTGCCCAGCGCCTGTTTCAGCGCCGTGATAGCTTCAGGCTTGTTATCCTCAATGCCGATCAGCACCCGATCGGCTTGTAATACCCAGGCAAGGATACGGCTGCCTTCCAGCACTTCCGCGGCGCAGTCCTGCATCAAACGATCATCGGCAGTGATATAGGGTTCGCACTCCGCGGCGTTAATAATCAGGGTGTTCACGCCATGCAGGCCACCCTTTAATTTGGTTGCCGTCGGGAAACCCGCGCCGCCCAGGCCGGCCACGCCTGCCTGATGGATACGTTCAATAATCTCACGGCGATCAATCTGTTGATAATCAGTCAGCGGTTGACGCTCACCCCAGCGATCTTCACCATCTGGAGTGATAAAAATGCACAGTTCGGCCAGCGCGGAAGGGTGCGCGGTAATATGCGGAGCGATAGTGTCGACTGTACCTGACGTGGGGGCGTGGACAGGCAGCATGCGGCCACGACCAAAGGTCAATGGCTGGCCGCGTAGCACTTTATCGCCGGGCTTAACCCGCAGTTCACCTTCATGGCCGATATGCTGCTTGATGGGAATAATGAACTGCGCAGGCAGTGGCAAATGGCGCAGAGGCGTGCCGTTAGACTGCGTTTTCATTTCCGGCGGATGAATACCGCCGGCGAAATCCCATAATGGATCTTTTTTGAACCGCTTGAACAAATTACGCATGGTGTTCCACAGGAATAACCCTGACCGGGATAGTGTGCAGATTCCACTTCCAGTTATCGGTGGTCGTGGCGACGGGACGCATCTCTATACAGTCAGTTGGACAGGGCGCAACGCACAGGTCGCAGCCGGTGCAGACATCGCTGAGTACGGTGTGCATCGCGCGGGTGGCGCCGACAATGGCGTCAACCGGGCAGGCCTGAATGCATTTGGTACAGCCGATACAGTTCTCTTCATCAATCCAGGCGACTTTGCGCTCTGGCTGGCGGGCAGCTTCATCGCCTAATGGTTGAGGATCGACGTTGAGCAACGCAGCCAGTTTAAGCATCGTCTGCTCGCCGCCGGGGGCGCATTTATTGATCATCTCGCCGTTATTGCCTACCGCATCAGCATACGGGCGGCAACCGGGATAGCCGCACTGGCCGCACTGGCTTTGTGGCAGGATCGCATCAATCTGCTCGACAATTGGGTCATCTTCAACGTTAAACCGGCGCGAAGCGTAGCCCAGCAAGCCACCGAACAACAGGCCCAGCGCACTGAGTACCGCAATAGCAATCCAAACCGCAGTCATCAGAATTTCACCAGTCCACTGAAGCCCATAAAGGCCAGTGCCATCAGACCGGCGGTCACCAGCGCAATGGATGAACCTTTAAAAGGTGCGGGAACATCGGCCAGCACCAGCCGTTCGCGGATACCGGCAAACAGTACCATCACCAGCGAGAAACCAATTGATGCGCTGAAACCATATAACGCGGCTTGCAGGAAGGTGTGATTCAGGTTAACGCTCAGCAACGGTACGCCCAGCACCGCACAGTTGGTGGTGATAAGCGGCAGGAATATTCCCAATAAACGATAGAGTTCCGGGCTGGTTTTGCGTACCACCATTTCGGTGAACTGTACAACGACGGCGATCACCAGAATGTAAGCCATGGTGCGCAGATAGACGAGGTCCAGCGGCAACAGAATAAGGTGGTTCACCAGCCACGCACAGATCGAGGCCAGCGTAATCACGAAAGTTGTGGCGAGTCCCATGCCAATCGCCGTTTCCAGTTTTTTGGAAACGCCCATAAAGGGACAGAGGCCGAGAAACTTCACCAGAACGAAGTTGTTCACCAGCACTGTGCCAATAAAAAGAAGCAGGTAATCGGTCATTATTTCGCCTGATAAAGATGAAAGCTGCCTATTATCGGGCATCAATGGGCTGACGACAACCGCAGAGCGCTAAGGATCATCCTGATTGCGCACAGAGGATTAAATTTGCGCTGTTTTTTTCACCGCTCAACCGTGGGAAAGCGTGACGTTTTCACTTTACACATGAGCGATGCTGAAGTCGCGGTTGTGTTACCCCATATCACTGTGGCCTGATCTGCAACGGCTGGTGGCGAGAAACTTTTTAGCCGCAGCGTATTAACTGCAACATTCCCGCGGCCTGGGTTGGTGAGCCGTCAGGGTTCAATAAAGGTGTCTTTAACGCGTTGCGAGCGCGTAAAGTAGGGCGCCAGCACGGCGGCGGCCAGCAGGGCTATCAGCAATGTTCTGATCGCGGCGGCATCGCTGATGGGCGAGAAGGCAAAGGTTTTAATGGCCAGCAGCACCGTCACCAGCAGCCAGACGATATAGTGTTTAGGCAGACGGCGCGACCGCTTGCAGAAAATCCATGTCACCCACAGACTGTAACACCAGGCAACCAGCGAGGTCAGCAGTGAAATGCACCACTGCAGGGTGAAATCCGAGGTGTTATTGAACAGGACATTGCGCAGTTCAGGCGTCATTAACGCGCTTAAATACATGGCGACAATCAAGGCGCTGGTCAGCATGGTCATGAGTAGCCAGGCGAGCGGAACCAGCAGCAGTCCGGTGATACGCGGTTTTACATCTACAGCCACGATAAATCCTTCTGAATGGATGAAGCTGGTTGTTTGTACGCCAAACAAGTCAGATATTCAATGAACAGAGGATTATACGGGAAAATCAGCGAGGGCATTAGGGCATTAACGACAAAAAAGTTATACCACATAACGCCAGATTGATTTGGGCACACAACCTAAATCAAACAAACGCCCACCCGCCGCTAATTCCGCGCGGCGGTGATCGGCAGCACGGTACATGTTAACAATCTCATTATTATCGGTCAGCGAATAATTGAGATGGTCAAACAATTTCTCCAGACTTTCCAGTGAGCTAACTTTACGAAATTTTAATAAATAATCTTGCACAGTCATAGTGGATGCGGCAGTCAGAATTAAGTGAATGCAAGTATATGGCGCGTTGCTGGTGTGTCTATAGCGGGAAATACGAAATTACCGTACTTTAGGAATGAAGAGCAATATTTCCTTTTATGGTGGTTGACGGTATGCATCAGCCGGTGTTGTGGCACAGTTCACAAATTCGAGAATGAACGTCGCGGCTATTTTTTCGGTTCATGATGACAGAACCTGACGAGGTGTTGTAATCGTTTCCATTGACCGCCGAGAATAAGTCTTTATCTTCACTACATTTAGTTAACATACCTTTTTTTATTTCACAGGCGTTTTATCCATATCTCATTGCGATATGACGCGGCTAATGTGTGGTGTAACGTCCTTTAATGAATGAGATTTGTGAGCATTGTCGAAAATGTTTTTTCGCCATTAGTCCAGGCTTGAGTGGTGTTTAACCCTACACTACAAAATCCCATCAGAGGAAAATAACTCATGTGGAAGCGTTTACTCTTAACCACACTCATTAGCGGCAGTTTATCTGCTACGGCGCTGGCGGAATCGTTGACGGTGGGTTTTTCGCAGGTTGGCGCTGAGTCAGGCTGGCGAGCAGCGGAAACCAGTGTCGCTAAAAGCGAGGCTCAGAAACGCGGCATTACGCTAAAAATTGCGGATGGTCAGCAGAAACAGGAGAATCAGATCAAGGCGGTACGCTCATTTATCGCCCAGGGCGTCGATGCCATTTTTATCGCTCCGGTGGTACAGACTGGCTGGGAACCGGTGCTGGAAGAAGCGAAGGATGCCCACATCCCGGTATTCCTGCTGGATCGCGCCATCGTGGTGAAAGACAAATCGTTGTATATGGCGGTGGTCACCGCTGATAACGTTTATGAAGGCCAACTGATCGGCGACTGGCTGGTTAAAGAGCGGGCCGGTCAGCCATGTAACGTGGTGGAATTGCAGGGAACAGTAGGGGCCAGCGTCGCCATAGACCGTAAAAAAGGATTTGCTGAAGCGATTGCCAATACGCCAGGTATCAAAATTATCCGTTCTCAGTCTGGTGACTTTACCCGCAGTAAAGGTAAAGAAGTGATGGAAAGTTTTATTAAGGCGGAAAATAACGGTAAAAATATCTGTATGCTCTTCGCCCATAATGACGATATGGCGATCGGCGCCATCCAGGCAATTAAAGAAGCAGGCCTGAAACCGGGTAAAGATATTCTCACCGGGTCTATCGACGGCGTACCGGACATTTATAAAGCGATGCTGGCCGGTGAAGCCAATGCCAATGTCGAGTTGACACCCAATATGGCCGGGCCAGCGTTTGACGCATTAGAAAAATTCAAGAAAGACGGTACGCTACCGCCAAAAATTATTAAAACCGAATCAAAACTTTTCCTACCCGCTGACGCACAATCTCAGTTAGACAAGAAAAAAGGTATGGGTTACTGACACCGGCGCCGCCTGCGCGCCAGGTGGCTTTTTCATGTGCGAGGCAAAGTCGTATGACCACCCGGATGACATCCTCTGCGCCGTTGTTGAGTATTCGCGGCGTCAGCAAAACCTTTCCCGGCGTTAAAGCGTTGGATAATGTTTCATTTGATATCCATCGTGGCGAAATAATGGCGCTGCTCGGTGAAAACGGGGCGGGAAAATCCACGCTGATTAAAGTCCTGACAGGCGTTTATAAACGCGATACCGGAACCATTACCCTGGCCGGCCGTGTGATTAATCCGCATAACACGGCGGCAGCCCAGGCGGCGGGAATGGGGACGGTTTATCAGGAGGTCAATCTGCTGCCGAATATGTCGGTGGCGGATAATCTTTTTATTGGGCGGGAGCCGCGGCGGTTGGGGTTAATTGACCGTAAGACGTTGGTGAAAAAAGCCCGAGAACTGCTGCAACGCTATGGTTTTGAACTGGATGTAACCCGGTCGCTCGGGCAGTATTCCGTCGCCATGCAGCAGATAATCGCTATCTGTCGTGCCGTGGATCTTTCGGCTCAGGTATTAATCCTTGATGAACCCACCGCCAGTCTGGATGCCAGTGAAGTGGCAATGCTGTTCACACTGATGAACCAGTTGAAAGCGAAGGGCATGGGGTTGATTTTTGTCAGTCACTTTCTCGACCAGGTTTACAACGTCAGCGACCGCATCACCGTATTACGCAACGGTCAGTTTATCGCGACCCATGAAACCAGCGCGTTGCCGCAGATCGAACTGATCAAATTGATGCTTGGACGTGAGTTGTCAGAGAGCGCGTTGCACCGTGCCGGGAGCACGCTGAAGCGCAATCAGCCGGTGGTGGAATTTAAAGATTACGGCAAGAAAGGGGTAATCGAACCCTTCAACCTGAGCGTGCGTCCTGGTGAGGCGGTGGGGCTGGCTGGTCTGTTGGGATCCGGGCGGACAGAAACCGCGGAATTACTGTTCGCTATCAGGCGAGCCGACAGTGGCAGTGCCTTCATCAGGGGGAAAAAATACACGATCAGAACACCCGCGCAGGCGGCAAAGTTGGGGATGGGCTTTTGCCCGGAAGATCGAAAAACCGAAGGTATTGTCGGGGCGGCTTCGGTACAGGAAAACATTATTCTGGCCCTGCAGGTGCAGCGGGGCTGGTTGCGCCCGATTAAGCGGCGGGAGCAACAGGAGATAGCCGGGCGTTTTATCCGTAGTCTGGGGATCCGCACGCCGCACGCCGACCAGCCGGTGGAGCTGCTTTCCGGGGGCAATCAGCAGAAGGTGTTGCTTTCTCGCTGGCTGGTGACTAAACCGCAGTTCCTGATCCTTGATGAACCCACGCGTGGCATCGATGTTGGCGCGCATGCCGACATTATCCGCCTGATTGAATCACTTTGCGCCGACGGTCTGGCGTTGCTGGTGATTTCGTCGGAGCTGGAGGAACTGGTGGGGTATGCGGATCGGGTGCTTATCTTACGTGACCGTCGGCAGGTGGCTGAGATCCCGCTGGAGCAGCTTTCCGTCGCGGCCATTGTCAAGGCAATTGCGGCGGGAGGGGAACCACATGCTTGAGTCACATCGGTTGCCGGGGAAATTGCCGATGCTAAAACGCAAACGCCCTGTCGGGTTGCCGCAGATAGCGGCGCTGGTGTTGGTGCTGATTGCCGACAGCCTGGTGGCGCACCATTTTTTTGCCATCCATTTACAGGAAGGGCGATTGTTTGGCAGCCCGATTGACATTCTTAATCGGGCTGCGCCAGTCGCCCTGTTATCCATTGGTATGACGCTGGTAATCGCTACTGGTGGCATCGATCTTTCGGTTGGCGCGGTAATGGCGATTGCTGGCGCGACGGCGGCAACGCTGACCGTTTCGGGCCACAGCCTGCCAGTGATTATTCTGACCACGCTGGCAACTGGCGTACTGTGCGGTTTATGGAATGGTGTACTGGTGGCGCTGCTGAAGATCCAACCGTTTGTGGCCACGTTAATCCTGATGGTGGCGGGACGTGGGATCGCGCAACTGATCACGCAGGGGCAAATCATTACCTTTGACAAGGAATCGCTGGCGTGGCTGGGCAGCGGTTCATGGTGGACCTTGCCGGTTCCGCTGTGGATAACCCTGGTGGTGGCGATTCTGGTGGCGTTGCTGACACGCAAAACGGCCCTGGGGATGTTTATCGAAGCCGTGGGGATCAATCTGCGCGCCGCCCGTAATGCTGGGGTGAATAGCTGGCTGGTAGTGATGAGTACCTATATTGTCAGTGGATTGTGTGCGGGGGTTGCCGGGTTGATCGTGGCGGCGGATATTCGTGGCGCGGATGCCAATAACGCCGGATTGTGGCTGGAGATGGATGCGATCCTCGCGGTAGTGATTGGCGGCGCTTCGCTGATGGGCGGCCGCTTTAATATGCTGTTGTCGCTGATTGGCGCACTGATTATCCAGGCGATGAATACGGGCATTCTGCTGTCCGGCTTTCCGCCGGAATTGAACCAGGTGGTGAAGGCCATCGTGGTGATGGTGGTATTGCTTATCCAGTCACCGCGCTTTATTCAACTGTTTAACAGGGGGCGAAAAGGTGGTTAAACGACATCTGCCGTTAATGATAACGCTGCTGGTGTTTGTCGCAGGTTATCTGTTTTGCCTGGGTCAGTTTCCGGGTTTTGCTTCCACGCGGGTGATTGCCAATATTCTGACGGATAATGCTTTCCTCGGCATTATCGCTGTGGGCATGACTTTCGTTATCCTTTCTGGGGGGATCGATCTGTCGGTCGGCGCCGTCATCGCCTTTACGGGGGTGTTTCTGGCACGGATGATCGGCGATTACCATCTCGATCCCTGGCTGGCGTTTGCGCTGGTGATGGTGATGGGGGCGGCCTTTGGGGCGATGATGGGCTGGCTGATTGATGCGCTGCAAATCCCCGCTTTTATTATCACCCTGGCCGGGATGTTTTTTCTGCGCGGCAGTAGTTATCTGGTGGCCGAGAGTTCGATACCGATCAACCATCCATTGTATGTCACGTTGTCGGGATTGGCATGGAAGATCCCCGGCGGAGGGCGGTTGAGCCTGTTAGCGGTGATCATGCTGTTTGTGGTGGTGGTGGGGATAATCCTGGCGCACCGCAGCCGCTTTGGTAATCAGGTGTATGCCATTGGCGGCAATGCGACCTCCGCGCAACTGATGGGGATTTCGACACGCAGTACGACGGTGAGAATTTATATGTTGTCATCGGCGCTGGCGACACTGGCCGGGATCGTCTTTTCCCTCTATACCTCTGCGGGTTATGCGCTGGCGGGAATGGGCGTTGAGCTGGATGCGATTGCCTCGGTAGTGATTGGCGGCACATTGTTGTCCGGTGGGGTGGGAACCGTGCTGGGCACCCTGTTTGGGGTGTTGATTCAGGGGTTGATCCAGACATGGATTAATTTTGATGGCACACTGAGTTCATGGTGGACGAAAATCGCGATTGGTATTTTGTTGTTTGCTTTTATTACGTTGCAAAGATTACTGACGGTAATGTGGCAACGGCAGCAGAATGCGCCGGTGAAGCGACTGGCGCCATAGCAGATCAGTTCAGGGGCCGCAGGGACACGGCAAACAGGGGCGGAGGGGCGAATGTACCTCCCTCCGGCCTGCACCGATGCTCGATGCTAACCAGCCCCTCACCTTCATACCTCATGCGGGTCAACGTGTGACGGTGGCTCAGCAAACCGCTCAGACTCCTGCGCAAACCTTAGCGCTGATTGAGCCGGTAATAAGCCTCGTTCCAGCGTAATGCGTCCCTGAAGTTGTGCAGGGTGGTGGTTTCATCAATCACCATCACTTCAATCCCGTGCATTTCGCCGTACTGGCGCATATCGTCCACTGTCAGCGCCTGACTAAAGACGGTATGGTGTGCGCCGCCGCCGAGGATCCAGGCTTCCGCCGCGGTCGCCAGTGATGGTTGCGCCTGCCATAGCGCGCGGGCGACCGGGAGTTTGGGCAGGGGGTGCGGTTGCTCAATGGCATCCACTACATTGACCAACAGGCGGAACCGGTCGCCGATATCGATAACGCTGGCGTTTACCGCCTGACCGGCAGGGGTGGAAAAAATCAGCCGCGCGGGATCGGCTTTACCGCCAATCCCCAGATACTGTACGTCGAGTAGCGGACGGGATTCGCGGGCGACAGAAGGACACACTTCCAGCATATGCGAACCGAGTACCAGTTCGTTACCGGGTGAAAAGTGATAGGTGTAATCTTCCATAAATGAAGTACCGCCAGGCAGACCGCTGGCCATTACTTTGAAAATGTACAGCAACGCGGCGGTTTTCCAGTCGCCTTCACCCGCAAAACCGTATCCCTGCGCCATCAGACGCTGAACCGCCAGACCTGGCAGTTGCGTCATGCCGTGCAGGGTCTGGAAGTTGGTGGTGAAGGCCATGCAGCCTTCCGCCTGCAGGAAACGTTTGAGCCCCAGTTCGATCCTTGCCGCATCCAGTACGTTCTGGCGTTTTTCGCCATGGGCGGCAGCCACGGGAGTAAAGTCATACAGGCTTTCGTATTCATCGACCAGCGTGTTGACATCACTATCGCTGACGTCGTTGATCACCGTCACCAGATCGCCAATCCCCCAGCCGTTCACCGCATAACCAAACTGGATCTGTGCGGCCACTTTGTCGCCTTCCGTTACCGCCACTTCCCGCATGTTATCGCCAAAACGCGCCACCTTCAGATTTTGGCTGGCCTGCTTCGCGGCGGCGGCCCGCATCCATTTTCCGATGCGTTGCTGCGCAGTGTTATCCTGCCAGTGTCCGGTGACGACGCTGTGCGGCAGACGCATCCGCGCGCCGATGAAACCGAACTCCCGGCCGCCATGCGCAGTCTGGTTCAGGTTCATAAAATCCATATCCATACTGTCCCACGGGATCTCGGCGTTGAACTGGGTATGGAACTGCAGCAGTGGTTTGTTGAGGATCGACAGACCGCCAATCCACATTTTGGCCGGTGAAAAGGTATGCAGCCAGGTGATAATGCCCAGACAATCCTCTGCATAATTAGCCTGTCGGCAGAGCGCCAGGGCTTCGTCCGGACTTTTCACCAACGGTTTCAGGATCAGGGGAAACGGCAGATTACCCTGGCGATTCAGTCCATCCGCCACCTGTTGGGCATGATGTTCAACCTGACGTAAGGTCTCCGTGCCATAAAGATGCTGAGTACCAATCACCAACCAGACATTAAGCGCGTTGTGCTGAGTCATCATTATTCTCCTGATATTTTTGACGGATGCGCGGCGAAGAGTGGCTCGGCCGTTTCACACCATTGAAGGTAACGTTGATACAGTTGCTGATAGCGAGCAATACGGGTCGCATCAGGCTGCAACGTTGTGGCGACTGGGCTGGCCATTTTTCGTTGCGCTGTGGGGATATCGGCATATATGCCCGCGGCAACGGCGGCAAAAATCGCCGCGCCCAGCGCGCAGCATTCATCCGATGCAACGATATCCAGTGGACGGTTCATCACGTCGCAGCACACCTGCATAATGGCTGGCGATTTACGGGCAATGCCGCCCAACGTCATCAGGCTGGCGACGGGAATATCCTGCTGCTCAAAACACTCCATAATCGCCCGTGCGCCAAACGCGGTGGCGGCAATAAAGCCACCAAACAAGGTTGGCGCGTCAGTCCCCAGATTCAGATCGGTGATGACGCCTTTCAGCCGCTGATTAGCAAACGGCGTACGGCGACCATTAAACCAGTCGAGCACCACGGGCAGATGATCCAGTTGCGGATCGGCGACCCAGGCGTTGGTCAGCTCGTTGAGCAGATTTTTCTGTATGCCAGCCAGTTCCGCCTGCAGGTGAGGGTGTTGTTCTGTCGCCTGAACCAGCGGCCAGCTCAGCAGATGGCTGAACCAGGCGTACATATCGCCAAAGGCGGATTGTCCGGCTTCCAGTCCAATCATGCCGGGGAGCACGCTGCCATTGACCTGGCCGCAGATGCCCTTTATCGCGCGATTGCCGACGCGTTGCTCATCGGCAATCAGGATGTCGCACGTGGAGGTACCGATAACCTTAACCAGGGTGTAAGGCCCGGCTCCCGCGCCGACCGCCCCCATATGGCAGTCGAAAGCCCCGCCGGAAATAGTCACGTTCTCCGTTAGCCCAAGACGAGCCGCCCACTCCGGCGTGAGCGTCCCGACCGGCAGATCAGCGGTCCAGGTCTCGGTAAACAGCGGCAGGTCGAGATGTTGGTTCAGTATGGGGTCCAGCGCCTGTAAAAACGCGGTTGTTGGCAACCCCTGCCAGTCCGGATGCCACAGCGATTTGTGACCGGCCGCGCAGCGGCCGCGGCGGATGGCATGGGGAGCAGTGGTGCCGCTGAGCAGGGCCGGAACCCAGTCGCACAGTTCAATCCACGATACTGCCGCGGCATGTACCGCGGCGTCTTCACGGCTGATGTGCAGGATTTTGGCCCAGAACCATTCCGAAGAATAAATACCGCCAATAAAGCGGGAGTAATCCGCAAACTTTCCGCTGTGACACAGGGCGGTAATCTCCTCGGCTTCTTTGATAGCGGTGTGATCTTTCCACAAGACGAACATCGCATTGGGGTTTTCCGCGAACTCCGGACGTAGCGCCAGCACCTTGCCATCGGCATCGATCGGGGCAGGGGTGGACCCGGTTGAATCTACGCCGATACCGACAACGTTTTGTCGCTGTTCAGGTGATAATTTTGTGACAACGTCACTAATGGCTTGTTCAAAAGCGTCAATATAGTCTTGTGGATGGTGACGAAACTGGTTGATACGGCTCTGACAGAACTTCCCGGCTTGCCAGCGTGGATACGCCACGACCTGCCGGTATAGCTCTTTGCCGCTGGCGCAATCCACCGCCAGCGCGCGTACCGAATCGCTGCCAAAGTCCAGTCCTATCGTAATGGCGTCCACCTGCATTCTTTCTTCTCCTGGTGGTCATGAGTAGGGTCTCTTTACCCTAAGAAGCGGTGATGGCGATAGTGAGGAAATGGCCGCTACATATATGCATTTTCCTGCCATCTGCGGCGCTTTTGTGATGGCGATCAAATGTTATGAAAAGGTTAATATTGCTAAATATATGCATAATTTTGCTGTTATCTCAGGGTGTGATAGCGCTCTCTCTTTCGCGGCAATATTACCGTTACAACTAGCGCTTACCGGCCGCGTCATTCGTTGATGAACCGGGCCGAAAGAACCATGAATACAGCTCGTTAAGTTTTCAGCATTCCGATTGTTACCGATTACATCACACCGCGAAAAGCGGGTATTGCGCCGGAGAGCCTCATGCACAAAATTATCCATGCGTTGGCCGCTATTGGCCTCGCCGCCGTTATGTCACATTCAGCTATAGCCGATACGATGAAGTTGGGTTTCCTGGTCAAACAGCCAGAGGAACCCTGGTTCCAGACAGAATGGAGATTTGCCGATAAAGCGGGCAAGGATATGGGCTTTGAAGTGATCAAAATTGCCGTTCCCGATGGCGAAAAAACCCTTAATGCAATTGACAGCCTGGCCGCCAGCGGCGCCAAAGGGTTCGTTATCTGTACGCCGGATCCGAAACTGGGGGCCGCTATTGTGGCGAAGGCGCGCAGTTATGGTTTAAAGGTGATTGCGGTTGACGATCAGTTTGTTACCGCGAAAGGCAAGCCGATGGATACGGTGCCGCTGGTGATGATGGCCGCCAGCAAAATCGGCGAACGCCAGGGGCAGGAACTGTATAAAGAGATGCAAAAACGCGGCTGGGAGGTGAAAGATACCGCGGTAATGGCCATCACCGCAGATGAGTTGGATACCGCCCGTCGTCGCACTACCGGCTCAATGGACGCGCTGAAAGCGGCGGGTTTCCCCGTGGCACAAATCTTCAAAGTCCCGACTAAATCCAATGATATCCCTGGTGCGTTTGATGCCGGTAACTCATTGCTGGTACAGCATCCGGGGGTCAAACACTGGTTGATCATCGGGATGAATGACAACACGGTGCTCGGCGGCGTACGGGCGACGGAAGGTCAGGGTTTCAAGGCGGCGGATGTGATTGGCATTGGTATTAACGGCGTGGATGCTGTCAGCGAATTATCCAAGAGCGAAGCCACCGGTTTCTATGGTTCTCTGCTACCCAGTCCCGACGTGCATGGCTACAAAAGTATCCAGATGCTCTACAACTGGGTGACCAAAGGCGTTGAGCCGCCGAAATTTACCGAAGTGACCGACGTGGTGCTGATAACCCGTGACAACTTCAAAACCGAGTTGGCTAAAAAAGGCCTGATGTAACGTTCGCCGGAGGATTAATGAGTATGCAACCCCCTTATCTCAGCTTTCACGGCATCGGCAAAACTTTTCCGGGCGTGAAGGCGCTGCAGGATATCAGCTTCGACTGTGCCGCGGGTCAGATCCATGCATTGATGGGCGAAAATGGCGCCGGTAAGTCCACGCTGCTGAAGATCCTCAGTGGCAGCTATCAGCCCAGCAGTGGCGAGATCCGCATTAAGGGCCAACCCGTCAGTTTCAGCCAGGCTACCGATGCGCTGGATGCCGGCATTGCCATTATCTACCAGGAACTGCACCTGGTGCCTGAAATGTCGATCGCTGAAAATATCTACCTTGGACAGTTACCGCAACGGGCGGGTTTGGTTAACCGCTCGCTGTTGCGTTATGAAGCAGGGCAGCAACTGGAAAATTTAGGGATGGATATCGATCCGGATACGCCGCTGAAAAACCTCTCGTTGGGGCAGTGGCAGATGGTGGAAATTGCCAAGGCGTTGGCGCGCAACGCCAAAATTATTGCTTTCGATGAACCGACCAGTTCACTTTCCGCACGTGAGATTGAACATCTGTTCCGGGTTATTCGCAAACTGCGTTCACTGGGCAGGGTGGTCTTGTATGTTTCGCACCGTATGGAAGAAATTTTCGCGCTCAGCGATGCCATTACCGTCTTTAAAGACGGACGCTATGTCCGGACTTTCACTGACGTGGCCAATACCAGCCATGATCAACTGGTGCAGGCGATGGTGGGGCGTGAAATCGGCGACATTTACGGCTATACGCCGCGTCAAATCGGCGAGGTACGGCTGAAACTGGACAATGTACAGGCGAAAGGCGTGCGCATGCCCATTTCGCTGAGTGTAAGAGCAGGCGAAATCGTTGGCCTGTTCGGTCTGGTCGGTGCCGGACGTAGTGAATTGATGAAAGGGTTGTTCGGCGCGACAAAACTGACCGGCGGTGAACTGTGGCTGGATGGTCAGAAGGTGGTGATAACCGAACCCATCCATGCAATTCGGGCCGGTATTTTACTGTGTCCGGAAGACCGTAAAGCCGATGGCATTATCGCCGTGCACTCGGTACGTGACAATATTAACATCAGCGCCAGACGTAATAATCTCCTTGCCGGATACCTGATCAATAATCAGTGGGAAAACCACAATGCGCAAAGCCATATCCGCGCCCTGAATATCAAAACCCCGTCGGCGGATCAGCCGATCATCAACCTTTCTGGCGGTAATCAACAGAAGGCTATTCTTGGTCGCTGGTTGTCGGAAGAGATGAAAGTGATCCTGCTGGATGAGCCCACCCGCGGTATTGACGTCGGCGCGAAGCATGAAATCTACACCCTGATTTATGCGCTGGCTAAACAGGGCATAGCGGTGCTGTTCGCCTCCAGCGACCTGCCTGAAGTGATGGGGGTTGCCGATCGTATTGTGGTCATGCGCGAAGGGGAAATTGCGGGTGAACTGAGCCATGACGATGCGACCGAAGCCAGGACGCTGAGTCTGGCGATGCCCAAAACAACGCAACAAATTGCCGCTGTGGCCTGATCTGAAGGAGATCTATTATGTCATCTTCTACCACGTCTTCTGCAACACCGCCGGGAAGATCTCAGCGTGTTAACCTGACTCGCATCTGGGATAACTTCGGCATGCTGGTGGTGTTCGCCGTACTGTTTATTGGTTGTACCGTGTTTGTGCCGAACTTTGGCACCCTGATCAATATGAAAGGGCTCGGTCTGGCGATGTCGATGTCTGGCATGGTGGCCTGCGGCATGTTGTTTTGCCTGGCTTCCGGCGACTTTGACCTCTCCGTCGCCTCGGTGATTGCCTGCGCGGGCGTCACCACGGCGGTGGTCATTAATATGACCGAGAGTCTGTGGATCGGCATTTTTGCGGGGTTGCTGCTGGGTGTGGCGTGCGGATTTGTTAATGGTTTTGTGATAGCCAGGTTGAAGATCAATGCGCTGATCACTACCCTGGCGACCATGCAGATTGTTCGCGGGCTGGCCTATATTTTCTCCGACGGTAAAGCGGTGGGGATTGAGGATGAGCGTTTTTTCACCCTGGGCTATGCCAACTGGCTGGGGGTGCCTGCGCCGGTCTGGCTGACCATCGTGACGATGGTGATTTTTGGTTTTCTGTTGAATAAAACCACTTTTGGCCGCAACACGTTGGCGATCGGGGGAAATGAAGAAGCCGCGAGGCTGGCTGGGGTGCCCGTGGTACGCACCCGCATCATTATTTTTATTCTTTCCGGACTGGTTTCGGCGGCGGCGGGGATAATCCTGGCTTCGCGTATGACCAGCGGACAGCCGATGACCTCGCTGGGCTATGAGCTGATTGTCATTTCGGCCTGTGTATTGGGCGGGGTTTCTCTGAAGGGCGGTATTGGTAAAATTTCCTATGTGGTGGCGGGGGTCCTGATCCTCGGAACGGTTGAGAATGCGATGAATCTTCTTAATATTTCGCCTTTTTCACAGTACGTGGTGCGCGGTTTGATACTGTTAGCCGCGGTGATTTTCGACCGTTATAAACAGAAAGCGAAAGCGGCCTGAGGAAAGATCATGTACCACCGTTTAGCGCCGATGGCACAATCGAATCCATTGCTCCCCGGTTATCCTTTTGATGCCTGGCTGGTGGCCGGGCTGACCCCCATTAACGCGGGTGATCCGCTGGATTTCTTTGTTGACCGCCCACTCGGAATGAAGGGGTACATCATTAACCTGACACTCAAAGGACAAGGGCAGATCTTCAGTGGTGAAGAGGCTTTTCACTGTCAACCTGGCGATCTGTTGTTGTTCCAGCCCAAAACGCCCCATTATTATGGCCGGTCACCAGAAAGTGACTGTTGGCATCACCGCTGGATTTATTTTCGACCGCGTGCATACTGGAACGACTGGCTGGTATGGCAGGACCTGACCCGTGGAGTAGGACGATTGCGTTTGCCAGAACGGTTGTGTGGGGAGTTCGAGCGATTATTCGCCAATATTGAACGGACCCATACTTCCGGGCGTCGCTTTGCTGAAGAGTTGGCGATGAATCTGTTGGAAAGACTGCTATTGCGGGCAGTAGAGGAAGACCCCCGTAGTCATCAACAGATCCGTGATCCGCGAGTCATTGAGGCCTGTCAGTATGTCACCAGCAATCTTGCCGGAGAGTTGAAGATTGAGGCAGTGGCAAATCATGTCTGCCTTTCTCCGTCACGGCTGGCACACCTGTTTCGTGAGCAGATGGGGGTTAATTTACTGCGTTGGCGTGAGGACCAGCGGGTGATCCGCGCTAAGCTGTTGCTGCAAACCACCCAGGAGCCGATAGCGACGATCGGTCGTATTGTCGGCTATGACGATCAGTTGTATTTTTCCCGCGTATTTCGTAAAAGGGTTGGGGTCAGCCCCAGTGATTTCCGCCGTCGCGCACTTGATACTCATGATTCGTTGGCAGGGCATGAGAACTGGGATTTGACCAGCAGCGTTACCCTGTAACGTATTTCGTCTACTTTACGTGCAGAACATTTCAGGTAATTTTCACTTGTTGTTAGCCAGACGATAGTCTTAAATCATCAGGGTAAGCGACAAGAGGAATACCGATGAGCGATAAAATTCGTGTTGGGCTGGTGGGTTATGGTTTTGCCAGCAAAACCTTTCATGCCCCGTTAATCGCTGGAACCGCCGGGATGGAACTGGCGGCCATTTCCAGCAGCGATGCCGGTAAAGTCCATGCCGACTGGCCACAGACCCTGGCTGTATCGTCCCCGCAGGCGCTGTTCGATGATCCTTCGCTTCAGCTCATTGTCATCCCCACGCCGAATGATACCCATTTCCCGCTGGCAAAAGCCGCCCTCAATGCCGGTAAGCATGTGGTGGTCGATAAACCCTTTACCGTCACCTTGTCACAGGCTCGTGAACTGGGCGCGCTGGCGAAAGCGAAAGGACGGTTGCTGTCCGTTTTCCATAACCGCCGTTGGGACAGTGATTTCCTGACACTGAAGGCGTTACTGGCAGCAGGCACATTAGGTGAAGTCCGTTATTTTGAGTCACATTTCGATCGTTTCCGTCCAGAGGTGCGCAACCGCTGGCGTGAACAGCAGGGGGCGGGTAGCGGCATTTGGTATGATTTAGGGCCGCACCTGGTTGACCAGGCACTGCAACTGTTCGGTTCGCCGGTCGCTATCAATGTCGATATGGCCGAGCTGCGTCCGGGTGCGCAAACCACGGATTATTTCCATGCGGTGCTGACTTATCCGCAACGCCGGGTGGTATTGCACGCCAGTATGCTGGTCGCGGCGGAGTCCTCGCGTTACCGGGTGCATGGCACGAAAGGTAGCTATGTGAAATACGGCCTCGATCCGCAGGAAGATAATTTGAAAGCAGGTGCCCGCCCACCGCAGGAAGACTGGGGTTATGATATGCGCGATGGTGTGCTGACGTTAGCCAGCGGCGAGCTTATGACGGAAAAGACCCTGCTGACCTCGCCGGGCAACTATCCGGCTTATTATGCCGCTATTCGTAATGCGCTTAACGGCACTGGCGACAATCCGGTCACGGTGGCGGAGGCTATTCAGGTCATGGAACTTATCGAGCTGGGTTTGCAATCGGCAGAAAAACGCCAGACCATGACCCTGAAATGAGAGAACAGCCATCTGCCGCTCACTGCGGCAGATGGCTGAGTGGCTTACGCAGCCACTTTTGCGCGGATCGCCGCTTTCTCAGCGTCAGTTAAAAACGCCATTTTCAGGCCATTCTCCTGCGCCGTGCGGATCTGGGCTTTGCTCAGGCCAGCCGCCGGTGCGGCTATCTGATATTCATGCGCCAGCTCAATCCCCTGTACCGCCGGATCATCCGTGTTAATGGTGGCAAGTATCCCGTTATCGAGGAAAGTCGCCAGGGGATGTTGCGCCAGGGATGATACGGTGCTGGTCTGGATATTGGAGGTCAGGCAGGACTCTACGCCAATGTGGTGGGTGGCGAGGAAATCCATCAATGCCGGATCTTCTACGGCCTTCACGCCATGACCGATACGTTCAGCGCCCAATTCGCGAATGGCCTGCCAGATGCTCTCCGGGCCGGCGGCTTCGCCAGCGTGCACGGTAATGCGGAAACCGGCATCACGGGCCCGGTTAAAGTGGCTGAGGAACAAGCGACCAGGGAAGCCCAGCTCATCGCCAGCCAGATCGAGTGCGGTGATGTGGTCGCGGTGAGCCAGCAGTCCTTCCAGCTCGCGCAGACAGGCTTCTTCACCAAAGGTCCGGCTCATTATCCCGATCAGGCGCACCGTAATATCATGCTGTTGACACCCGGCGCGAACCCCGTCAATCACCGCTTCCACCACACCTGCGACCGGCAGGTTGTGCGTCATCGCCATATAACCAGGCGAAAAACGCAGCTCCACATAGTGAATACCGGCCCGGGCGGCATCTTCGACGTTTTCCCGGGCCACGCGGCGGCAGGCGTCCAGTGAGCCCAGCATTTTTACGCCCCAGTCCAGTTTTTGCAGGAAGCTGACCAAATCAGGCTCGTGTTGGGTGACCTGGACATGTGGACGCAGCGTTTCCAGCGTGGAAGCGGGCAGGGTAAGGTTAAACTCGCGGCCTAAATCGAGGATGGTTTGTGCACGGATATTGCCATCAAGGTGGCGATGAATATCGGTGAGGGGAAGCTGACTGTCGATCATGTGGCTGCACTCTGTAACCGTAATGTGCAGATCAGTATAAAAACATTTTGCGCAACTCCGCCAGTGAATTGCGCCATCTCCGGGTTAACTGCCGATTATTTAAGCCTGGCGGCACGACAACGCGTCAGTCCCGCGATTAACCGCGTCAGTCCGTCATCGACTTTACTGCGCGGGCAGCCGACGTTCAGTCGTATATAACTTTCACTGTGCTGGCCATAGGTATAACCCGGCATGATCGCCACTTTTTGTTCCTCGATGAGTCCTTTTTGCAACTGATATGGCTCAATGTGCAGTGGATCCAGATCGATCCACGCCAGATAGGTCGCCTGTGGCGGCTGCCAGTTGAGTTCTGGAAAGGCCTGATTGAGCCGTTGCGCCACATGGTGCAGATTGTCATGCAGATAGCGGCGTAGCGCATCCAGCCAGGCACTGCCGTGGCGATAAGCGGCAATGTGTGCGGCGACCGACAATACGGCGGGAGAGGACAGACCATCGGCATTTTTCAGCGCCTGGAACCAGGCGAGACGGTCCGGCTGATCACTGATAAAGCCATAAGCACCGGTCAGTGCCGGAATATTGAAACTCTTCGAGGCCGAGGTAAACAGTGCCCAGCGATCACTGCCGACTTGTGACCAGGGGATATGCTGCACCTCGTCCATTACCATATCCATGTGAATTTCATCACTGATCACCTGCACATGATGGCGTTGGCACAGGGCGGCGATGTGCTCCAGTTCCTGACGCCGCCAGACTTTACCGGTTGGATTGTGTGGGTTGCACAGTAACAGAATTTTGCACTCATCCCGCGCCAGTAATCTTGCCAGCCCGGTCATATCGCACTGCCACTCAGCCCCATGACGCTGTAGCGGAAGCGCCAGAACTTTACGCTGATTGCCTTCGATCGTTTTATAAAATGCGTCGTAAGCGGGAGTATGGATGACCACGCCATCACCCGGTTGCGACCAGTGACGGATCATCTGCGCCACCATATACATTACCGATGGGCCGTAGACTATCTGTTCCGGAGAGACGTTGACGGCGAAACGCTGTTGATACCAGTGGGCAATAGCGGAAAGAAAATCGTCATGCTGCCAGCGACTGTAGCCCAGCACACCGTGCGCCACACGTCGGTGCAGCTCTGCGATGACGCAGGGCGCGGTAGCGAAATCCATATCAGAAATAGTGAAGGGCAGTAAATCCGCATGGCCAAAGCGGTCGGCGACAAAATCCCATTGGGTACACCAACTGCCGCGGCGGTCCACCACGTGGTCAAAATCAAACATAGCAACCTCAAGGTAAAACAGCGCCGTTATGGCGCCGTATTCGATCCGGCCGATGCAGACGACATCAGGCTGACCATTTCATCTTTGACGGACTGAACCTGGGGGCCAATGACCACTTGCAGGCTGTGCTGGTCCAGATGCACCACGCCAATCACTCGGTTAGCCTTCAGCACGGCATCATCCACCCGACACATATCCTTAACTTGCAGACGCAGACGCGTCAGACAGTTATCCAGCGAGGTAATGTTATCCATGCCGCCCAGCGCCGCCAGAATGGCGGGGGTGTTATAGCCTGATTTTCCGCTGGTGAGGGGATTTCCGGTGCTGCTGTTATCGCTATCGCGTCCTGGTGTTTTGATATCAAAGCGGATAATGGCGAAACGGAAAATCAGGTAGTAGGCGGTAAACCAGATAGCCGCCACCAGCGGCACATAATACCATTGGGTCGACAAGCCATGCAGGATACCAAACACCACGAAGTCGATGACGTTACCGTCGGTGTTACCGATAGTCACGCCCAGTATCGCCATCACGGTAAAGCCCAACCCGGTCAACAGCGCGTGGACGACATACAGCACCGGGGCGACGAAAAGGAACAGGAATTCGATGGGTTCGGTCGTTCCACCGACCATGCAGGCCACCACACCGGAAATCAACAGGCCTTTAATTTTATGGCGGTTCTCTGGGCGGGCACAGTGATACATCGCCAGTGCCGCGCCAGGCAGACCGCCCAGAAATGCCGGCATCTTACCCTGCGAAAGGAAGCGGGTCGCGCTTTCCGAGAAGCCAGTGGTGGTCGGGCAGGAGAGCTGTGCCTGGAATATGGTCAATGCGCCGCTCACGCTACGGCCACAGACATCCAGGGTGCCGCCGGCATCGGTGAAACGGATGATTGCCACCAGAATATGCTGTAGTCCAAATGGCAGCAGCAGGCGTTCGCCCGTGCCGAAAATCATCGGACCCAATTCGCCCGCCTCATTGATGAGCTGCCCCAGACCGCTGATCGCGGCGGCAAACCATGGCCAGATTAACGGGATAACCAGCCCCAGCAGTCCCATCACCAGGGTGGTGATAATGGGCACAAAGCGCGTCCCGCCGAAAAAGGCCAGCGCATCAGGCAGACGGACGGTGTGGAAACGTTGGTGCAGATAAAAGACCATGATGCCGACGAGCACCGCACCGAGAATACCGGTATCAATTGACTGAATACCGATAATATTCTGGATGTTATTGGCTTTCAGCACCACATTATCGTTGGTCGGCAGTACGCCTTTGGCATGCAGCCAGAAGTTGACCGCCAGGTTCATCACCGCAAAACCCACGAAACCTGAAAATGCCGCCACACCTTTGTTATCACGTGCCATACCCAGAGGAATGGCAATGGCGAACATCACCGGTAGATAGCTAAAAGCAAAGGACCCCACCTTACTCATCCAGGTGAAAACCAGCTGTAAAACAGGATTGCCAAGAAACGGGAGTAAGCTAATGACATTGTGGCTGCTCAGTGAGCTGCCAATACCCAGCATGATGCCGCAAAATGACAACAGTGCGACGGGCAACATGAAGGTTTTTCCGAGACTCTGAAAGAATTCCCAGAGGGTGATCTTGTGTTTGGCGGGGCTGTCTGACATGGATGCTCCTTGCTTAAAGACTTCAGCCGCGGTACGGAAGTAAAAATGATAAAACGTTTTATCATGAGTTAATGAGAGTTAAATCAAAATATATCGCGACCCGTGGTTTTATTTATTTAATGACAGGTGTAACGTTTTATCTCCTGTTTTTTTACTGTACAGCGTGGCGTTGTCCCTCTGTTTGAATCCGCTAATTATGTCGCTGAAAAAAAACACCACGATTAATGATGTTGCCGCTGAAGCCGGGGTTTCCGTCACCACCGTCTCGCTGGTGCTTAGCGGAAAAGGCCGGATCTCTCCGCTTACCGCCGCGCGCGTCAATCAGGCTATCGAAACGCTGGGATTTGTGCGTAACCGCTCCGCCGCTATGCTGCGTGGTGGTGGGAGTGGGGTCATCGGACTCATTGTGCAGGATATTTGTCAGCCATTTTATGCCGAGATGACGGCGGGACTGAGTGAAACGCTGGAAAAAAATGGCAAGGTGCTGTTTCTTACCCAGAGTGGTCATCGGGGACAGAATATTGATCGCTGCTTTGATTCTCTGGTGGCGCAAGGTGTGGAAGGGATTGTGCTGGGCGGCGGCGCAGAGAATGCCGCACATTTGGTTGACAAGGCGCGTGAGCAGGGCATGGCGCTAATCTGTGCTTCGCGAGCCCGCAGCCTTGATGGTGTCGACGCAGTCCGTCCGGACAACCAGTATGCCGCGAAGAGGGCGACCGAATACCTGATTAAGCGTGGTCATCATTGTATTGCCTGGCTGGGAGGATCAAGTGCTTCACTGACTCGCGCAGAGCGTATCGGTGGATATTGTGCCACGCTGTTGCAATATGGGCTGCCGTTTCGCAGTGAATGGATTGTTGAATGCGGGCGTCACCAGCGTGATGTTGCCGCTATCACTGAACAGTTAATTCACCAGTATCCCACTATTACCGCCATTCTCTGTCATAACGCGACCGTGACGCTGGGCTGCTATTTTGGTTTGCAGCATACCGGCAGAACCATCGGTAATGGCGCGGTGGACAGCTATTACGGTCAGCAGATGGCGCTGGTGGGATTTGGCGACACGCCGCAGGCGGAACTGACTGACCCTGCGTTGACCTTTATCAGCAGTTCAGCGCGGGAAATTGGCCGCAGTGCAGCGACACGCATATTGCAAAGAATGGCGGAACCAGACGCGGCGGTGCAGAATGTCATTCTGTCACCGCGGTTGATCGAACGGGGATCAGCGTAAAACAGGGCGCTAAATTCCCCCCTTTGCAGGTTATATCATGGCGTTTTTTGCGGATCTGGCTGACCGAGCCATTTAATAATGACCGCCACGGCGCTAAAAAAATCATTGTCATCCCTGTTCATCGCGACCTTGCGCGAGGTCTGTTTCACAATAACGACTTTCTCGGCGGGATCGACATAAATCGTTTGGCCGTAGATACCGATAGCGGCAAAAGCATGATTGCTGCTGATCCACCATTGATCTTTATACGTCCAGTTTTTCATGAAAGGGAGATGGCTGAAATGGCTTTGCTCAAACGCCTGATGCGAGCCGCCTTGTTGTAACGTGGCGATAAACGATGGCGAGATGATTTGTCGGCCGTTAAGCTTACCGCCCTCTGCCATGATGTTACCGAAACGCGCCAGATCACGCGCGGTTGCATTAAGTCCGGCGCCACAGAACGGGGTGTTGTATTGATCGAGCAAGATATATGCATCGCGCTCTGCCCCTATTTTTGACCAGACATTTTTCTCAATAAGCTGATAAGCCGGTTGGCCCGTAACGCGTGCCGCGATCCAACATAATACGTCGGTGTTAGGGGTGGCATAAAAAAGTATCTGACCATGGGGCCCCTGGCCTTTTTTTATCGACTGCAGGAAAGCGCGCATGCCTTTTCTGCCACCCGGTTCATGGTTGTCGCCAGCCAGATTCATCGCCTGCAGATACTGATTAAATCCAGAATGGGGATCATCGTAGTCTTCAGTGTAATCCAGCGAAACCGTCATATTGAGTACCTGATCCACCGTGGCGTCATCCCAGGCGCTGCCTGCCAGTTCAGGAACATAGGTTGTCACTTTTTCCCCGGGATCAATTTTTCCCTGCTTAATGAGAGGATAAATAGCGGTGGCGCTGATGGATTTAGTGACCGACATCATCTGGTGGCGGGATCGTGCATTTTGTCCGTTGAAATACTTTTCGTAAACGATTTTGCCATCCTTCACCACGACAAAGGCATCGGTGAACGTGTCGGCCAGCACCTGCTTCAGCGGAAGGGTTTGTCCATCGCTGACCTTAACGGGTAAATTATCCAGATTTAGCAATGCTACCGGTAAGGAAGAGACCGCGCCTGCGCCTTTATCCAGTGAGGCCGTGGGATAGAGATGATTCATATGCTGCCAGGACCAGCGATTCTCCGGATAGTAAAATCCATTACTGGCAGTAATTGTCATTGCCTGTTGGGATCCCTCGCTGGGAAGGGGGGGAGAGGAGAGAGCCGATGTTGATAAAAAAGTAAGAGAAATTAACGCTATTTTGTATGTTCCTTTCATTTTAACGCCTCCATGTCATGCAGTCGTTACTGCACATTCGGGGTATCAGGGATATGTCATCCCTTTTATGGTGCAATAGTAAGGTAAGCATCATTTATTAATTTGACGGCCTGCACTGTTTTGCAAACTCACCGGGGCTTTCTGTGCGATTTTTTGTCGGGGGGGAGAATTCAGAATAAGACTGGCTGCCAGCATGATGCTGGCAGAGAGAACAGCAGCATAAAAGGCGCGACATGCACGCCCTGTGATGTGTGTTACTGCGGTGCTTTCGCGGGGGATGTATCGCTATCCTGCATATAATAGCGGGACAGGAACTGGTCGAGCGGCATTTTCTCACCATTCATCGTCACCTGGCCCGCCGCGTACTGCAGACTGGTCACGATGTTATTGTCCTGCTGAGTGGTCAGTTTGAACAACTGTCCCAGCGCCGCCACGCCTTTCACCTGCTGATCAGCCAATTTAGCGGCATCTTCCTGCTTATAGCCTTCCGCTATCGCAACCCGGGTCATCAGTTCGGTTGCCATACCCATTGAAATTGACAACTTGCCGTCCAGTTTTTTCAGCACGTTATCCACGTTCAGGAGAATATTTTGCGGCTGTGCGGCATTGGATGCGGGATCGTTGAAGTCGATGGCAAGGTTCAGAGTGCTTTCACCCTGGTCATTTTTCCAGCTCAATGGCGCGATATTCACGGTGGGAGAGCCTTTTAACAACAATGGCATGTTAGCGCTGAGTACCTGGCTCATACGCTGTTGATACAGCGCAGGGTTGTCACTGATGCCCGGCTCACTTATCAGCGCCTGTACCTGACGGTTATAGTTATCGGAGAAGGCTTTGACGCCGTTGGCATCAAACTGGGCCAGCTTGATGAAGAGTTTACCCTGACCGAAGTTCTGATCCTGTACCTTCAACGCATCCAGGGTGTAATCGATAGTACCGCTAATCAGGTTTTTTTCAGAGTTGAAAGAGGATTTACCCTTCAGTCCTTCTACGGTGAAGGCTTCCTGACCGTTAACCGCCGCAGTCAGTGTTTTCAGATTAACGCTCTGGTCGCCAATGCGCATCCCTTCCTGGGTCAGATGGGTGTTGGCATCCAGTTGCAGGCCGTTGGCGGTGAACAACACGGGCATATTGAGCTGGTTTTTGGTGGTCAATGCCAGACTGTCCAGATGACCGTTGAAATTAACTTTGTCACCTTCATTATCAGCGCTAATGTTTAGTGTACCGCCATGCGAAGCGAAACGCTCGCCAGTCTGGGCATCGCTGTAATCAACCGGTAATAAGGTGATTTCAGAGGTGGTCGCCCCACTGTAGCTAATCCGGGTATCAGCCTGAATGACTGATTTGCCTTGCGCCATGCTAAATAACGCCTTCACTGCATCGGTATTTTCCAACTGAGAGTGTACGGAAGCCATGCCGGGGATCAGATGGAATTTTTTAAGCTGGGCGAAAGGGAAAGGACCGTGGTCGATCTTTTCATCAAAAACAATACTCTGTCCTGGTTTGAGCAGGGAGTTATCTTCAGTCTGCGAACTCGACTGCAACACAATACGGGCGGAACTGCTGAATATGCCGCGCTGGAAATCCTGATAGCTCAGTCGCAAGCGACTTTCCGGCGCCATATTGTCAATCTGGGCATTCGCGTTTTGTACCAGCTGATCCATATTTTTTTCCAGTTGTTTTCCGGTAAGCCAGGCGGCTCCGGTCCAAATCACGCCAAGGGCGACAACCACGCCGATAGCTATTTTGGTTTTCTTCATCTGTAAGGTCATCCTTATTCAATCACTGGCACCGGTAATTTATTCCTGCGGGCAAAAGTCCGGCGAACTAAAAACGCCATAAAGACGTTTTTGTTTAATAACTTAAATCATCATAGCAACTGTAGCTTACACAGTCAGCCGTAATCGCTTAGATCGTTATAAACCCGGGCAATACGGCCTGTACCAGCCAGCGTTATCGGCGATTGACAGGCAGGGATAAAGCAGGATTCGCCTGGTTTCAGCACCAGATGATTGTCGCGCTGGCTGACCTCGGCCTGGCCCTCAACGCAGAACAGAATGGCGGCGCTTTGCTGACTGACCGTTTGTGGCGTGGCGCTGAGTGGGTGCAGTGAGAAAGCAAAGTCCTTCACTGGGACCGGAAAAGAGAGGGTTTCTCCCTGGCGTACCGGCTGGGTCAGGAGGCTGGCACAGGGTTTGGCCTCGAACTTCAGATTGGCCATCAGTTCCGGAATATCGATGTATTTGGGCGTCAGCCCTGCGCGTAGTACGTTATCGGAATTCGCCATCACCTCCAGCGCGACACCTTTCAGGTAAGCATGGGGGGTCTCAGCAAACAGGAACATCGCTTCACCTGGCTGGAGTTCAATCACGTTTAACAACAGCGGGGCGAACAGGCCGCTGTCTTGCGGATAGAACTCGGCGATCAACTGTATGGTGTCCCATGGTTCGCCATGCTGGCTGTGTCGTACGGTTTTGAGAATATCCAGCGCCTGGCGTTTTTCTTTACCCTGCATAGCGAGCAGAGAAGGGAACAACTGAGCCAGCCCACTGATCGCAGGAGAGTGGAGGAAATGGGCGATGGCAGGGTGCGCTGCGGCGACAGGTTGCAGTAGCGAGACGATTTCGTGCAGTTCCCGGAAGCCATTCATCGCGCGAAATGGCGTCAGGGCAAACACCAGTTCCGGCTTGTGGTTGGCATCCTTATAATTGCGTCTGGCATCAGAAAGTGGAATGCCGGCAGCGTTTTCTTTTGCAAAGCCCGCTTCAGCGGCGGATTTGCCTGGATGGACCTGGATGGAGAGTGGCTGGTCGGCACACAATACCTTAAAAAGAAACGGTAACTCGCCAAACTGCTCCGCGACTGCGTTGCCGAGTAAGCGCGCTTTATCTTCCTCTATAACCTCACGCAGCGAGCGCCGCTGCCCATCAACGTCGATAAAGGAAGGGCTTTTGGGATGCGCACCCATCCACAGTTCGGCCATCGGCTGATGGTCAGGGTTAGCAATGCCATAAAGTTCAGTCAGGGCCTGGCGGCTGCCCCATGCATAATTTTGCAGCGAATTGATTAATTTTTGCATGTGTACTCACAGATAATCCAGTTATCACTGCGGCTATTAAAGCAGAAAACCAGGTCAAAAAGACAATCCTCAGTGCAGGAAGGAAGAATTGATCGCATAATGTTAAATTATTGTATATCAGAGTATGGCCTGCGCATGATGCCCTGAAGGGCGCAGGATGGGTCAATAATTCATATAATGAAGCCAGAGGAGACAGTAATGGCCGCTAATCGCATTGAAAAAGATTCGATGGGCTCGATTGAAGTACCTGCGGATAAACTTTGGGGCGCTCAGACTCAGCGCTCGCTGGAACACTTTCGCATCTCCACGGAAAAAATGCCGGTTGAGTTGATCCACGCACTGGCGCTAACCAAGCGTGCCGCCGCAAAAGTTAACCTGGATTTAGGATTGTTGCCGCAAGATCGTGCTCAGGCGATTATTAAAGCGGCAGATGAAGTGTTGGATAATCGCCACAGCGGTGAATTTCCTTTGGCGATCTGGCAGACGGGGTCCGGCACTCAGACCAACATGAATATGAATGAAGTGCTGGCAAACCGCGCCAGTGAATTGCTTGGTGGTGAGCGCGGCATGTCTCGTCTGGTTCACCCGAATGACGATGTGAACAAAAGTCAGAGTTCAAACGATGTCTTTCCTACGGCGATGCACGTTGCGGCGGTCATTGCGCTGAAAGCGCATCTCTTGCCACAGTTAAAAGTGCTGCAAAACACTCTGTGTCATAAGGCG
The DNA here is from genome assembly GCF_009295515.1 of Erwinia endophytica. GTDB lineage: Bacteria > Pseudomonadota > Gammaproteobacteria > Enterobacterales > Enterobacteriaceae > Erwinia > Erwinia endophytica. The sequence goes on from NZ_RQVV01000003.1 coordinate 73,279, forward strand.
GAAACCTTCAAAGACATTGTTAAAATTGGTCGTACCCACCTGCAGGACGCGACGCCATTGACGCTGGGCCAGGAGATCTCCGGTTGGGTGGCAATGCTGAATCACAACCTGACGCATATTGAGCAAAATATTTCTCACGTGGCAGAACTGGCGCTGGGGGGGACGGCTGTCGGCACAGGGCTGAACACCCATCCGGAATATGCGGTTCGCGTAGCAAAAGAACTGGCGGAACTGACTGGCCAGCCATTTGTGACCGCGCCAAATAAATTTGAAGCGCTGGCGACCTGTGACGCGCTGGTACATGCGCACGGCGCGTTAAAAGGCCTGGCGGCCTCGTTGATGAAAATTGCTAATGATGTACGCTGGTTGTCTTCGGGTCCGCGCTGTGGGATTGGCGAAATATCGATACCGGAAAATGAACCTGGCAGTTCTATCATGCCGGGGAAAGTCAACCCGACTCAGTGTGAAGCCATGACCATGTTGTGCTGCCAGGTCATGGGGAATGACGTGACGGTAAATATGGGGGGGGCTTCTGGTAATTTCGAGCTGAACGTTTATCGCCCGATGATAGTCCACAACTTCCTGCAATCGGTACGAATGCTTGCTGACGGGATGGACAGTTTTAATCATCACTGTGCGGTGGGAATCGAACCTAATCGTGACCGTATTACCCAGTTGTTGAATGAATCACTGATGCTGGTTACGGCATTAAATACCCATATTGGCTATGATAAAGCGGCGGAAATAGCCAAAAAAGCCCATAAGGAAGGGCTGACGCTAAAAGGATCTGCGATGAAGTTGGGTTATCTGACGGAAGAAGAGTTTGATGCCTGGGTTCGTCCGGAAGATATGGTCGGTAGCATGAAGTCATAATCACTATCACCGATATAACCTGTTACTCAATGGAGCGGAAAATATTCCGCTCTTTTGTTGCGGTTTAACCGCTGAACCCGGTCAGTCTGCTGCTAAATAACGTCTAATGGCATTCGCTGAGAGTTCCTTCCCTCCTGACTATCAGCTTATCCTTAATCAACCGCTTAAATCTTCAGCTGTTCCTGGAAATAAACGAGCATCTCAGCCTTTAATTTATCTGCCCACAATTCATGAGTCGAACCGGGTGTATCGACAGACCTGGACGTCGTTTTAGTTTATCGGGACTCAGCTTGCTGATGGATATTTTTAATAACGGGTGATTCGCTCAGCTCAGAGGTAATGAAGTCTGCTGGGGCGTGTTATTTGTAATTCGGGTCGTGCCAGAGAGGGGCTATACCCTTCATATTTCTGGATTTTATTAAAAGCAAGAGGCCCGAAAATACGGACGATAAGCAAGCGTTACTGGTGATAGCCGAACAGTGGAAGGGCACATCTAAAAGAGAATTTATGGAAAAAAAACGGCCACGCTGAAGGTGATCACCAGCGTGGCGGAAGATTAAATCAGGAAATCTTCCAGTTTTTTACCCTGTTCCAGGGCTTGTTTAATCACTGCTGGCGTCCGGCCTTGCCCCGTCCATGATTTGATTTCGCCGTTTTCGTCGGTGTACTGATATTTAGCCGGACGAGGTGCACGTTTGGAGCGAGATTTACCGGAAGAATTATCAATAGCAGTCAATTCGCTTAAATCAATGCCGTCATCCAGTAGCATCTGGCGGTATTTCGCCAACTTCTCTTCTTTTTCCTTGAGCTCGGAAGCGATAGCGGCTTCTGCTTCTCGACGTTCGTTGACAACCACTTCGAGCTTTTCCAGCATCTCTTCAAGTTCGGTTAAAGAAACTTCACGAGCCTGTGCGCGAAGGGTTCGAATGTTATTTAATACTTTCAGAGTTTCGCTCATAAGGGAATCCGTAGCATTGGGTGGTTTAAATTTAATCAGTGTATCGTTCAGGGATCAGTGTACAGATAAATTTGTCAGTTAAAAATACCTTATTCAAGAAATATCTCTTTGTGTACCCGCTTTTTCGTATTTTTTGCAAATATCCCAGGGAAAGAGGGATATTATTTACATTCTTGAGAATAGTCTTACGCCTTAAAGCACACGGTAACAGACGCGCGTGTAGCCTGAGTGCAACCCTCAACAGATAATTTCCATGGATGAGCCCCTATTCTTTAATTATTGAATCAAACCGCCAGGTTAGTGTTATCTGTCTGGTTTAAGAGCCGATATTTATTAAAAAAACTGAGAGCAGGGCATCTTCCATATACATGCCATCCTGTCTGTCGCCGTTCATAAGATGATTAACCGTATGACGAGCAACAGCAAAGGAGAGAGACGATATACAGCAAGTCTTTGTCGTTTTCTGGGGCTTATGTCAGGATAACCATCTTCTTTTTTGTGGGCGGATTATCATGCACAATCGCCTGATTACCGATGCCGATTGCAGCACAGGGCGGGCGACGCAGTCGGTGTGAACTGGCAACGCTTCCCGGGAAACGGTAGGGCTATTAGCTTGCCGTGCTGACGCTTAATTTATTATTGGAGTCCATGATGAAAACGTCTCCCTCGCGCTGGTTCTGGCTGATCGTGTTTTCGGGCGTGGCGGTTGCTCTCCTGGAAAGTCTGCATTTACCCGCTGCGTTGTTGCTGGGGCCCATGGTTGCGGCGATAGTTTTTGCCGCCAGAGATAAGCCCGTCACCATTCATCGGCATTGGTTTTATCTGGCGCAAGGTGTGGTCGGCTGTATGATTGCCAGAGCCATTCCGTCTTCGGTATTTATTGAGATGGCAAAGAACTGGCCGCTGTTTATTGCCTGTGTGCTTTCAGCCATTATTGCCAGTACTTTTCTCGGTTGGCTGCTAACCCACTATCAGGTGTTGCCAGGATCCACCGCCATTTGGGGGTCATCGCCTGGCGCTGCATCGGCAATGACGTTAATGGCGGAAAGCTATGGGGCAGATGTCCGGCTGGTGGCTTTTATGCAATATTTGCGGGTCGTGATTGTGGCGATTACCGCCACGCTGGTTGCGCAATTCTGGGCACCGCCATCGACGGCATCCACGCCTGCTGTTTTCAATATTATCCAGCCGATCGCCTGGGGGCCTTTTGGCGCGACGCTGGTATTAATTATTGCTGGTGTGATGACCAGCCGTTATCTGCGTATTCCTGCGGGGCCATTATTAATTTCACTGGTATGCGGCATGATCGTGCAAGATACGCATCTGTTGAAGCTCGAATTACCGCCAGTATTGCTGATGGCGTCCTATGCCATCATTGGCTGGAATATTGGCCTGCGGTTTAATCGCGAGATTCTGTTGTATGCCGCAAAGGCGTTACCGCGTTTACTATTGTCGATATTTAGCCTGGTCGCCATCTGTGGTGGTTTCGCTTTTATGTTGGTGCATTATGCCGGTATCGATCCACTGACGGCTTATCTGGCCACCAGTCCTGGCGGGGCTGATTCGGTCGCGATTATCGCCTCTTCCAGCAAGGTGGATATTTCGTTTGTGATGTCGATGCAAACTGGCCGTTTTCTGCTGGTGTTGATAACCGGTCCGGCGTTGGCGAAGTGGGTGACGAATTCAATGGCGGCTCGTCAGATGAAGCACCGTGACCACCACTGAGTTATAGCGACAGACGGGAAAAGAACGCCGCCAGCAGGCTAACTCTGGCGGCAGGCGGGCGATTATTTATAAATGATAGCGGTGCCATGCAGGTTGTTCTGACCAGAGGTCGAAGTGATGCAGAAAGATTTCGCGCCCGCCCGATCGGCCTTTACTGAGAGTTGATTCTCCAGCGAGGTCAGATTGCTGCTACCGGTTGCGCTGATCACGCCAATTTTCTGCTGACTGGCGGGGGCTTCGTCAACCTGTTCGGCTGCCAGGCTGGCAAAAGAAAGGCAACCTAAAATCATTGCAGCTCCATATAATTTGATGTTTTTCATGATAATACCTCTAATTTTTAAATTGGGTTTCTGCCAGCAAAGCTCAAACGGCCTTACTGATAAATGACCGCGGTACCATGCATGCAGTTGTTGCCGCTGGTCGAGGTAATGCGAAATGATTTTGCCCCTGCGGCATCGGCTTTTGCCGCCAGATGTGATTCCAGCGTTGATAAGTCTGAGCCACTGGCGGAGACAACGCCGACTTCTTGTTGCTGAGTGGGGGGGCTATCGACCCCCTCAGCGGCCAAACCGCTAAAGGAAACGGTGGACAGTGCCATCGCGAGCAGGATCATTTTGGTGCTGTTCATGGTGCGTTCTCTCTTGGTATTCGGTAGATTTCAAATCGGCATCATTATTAATTAATGATCGATAATTAAATGTTATTCCTGAACGGAAAAGGCGTCAATTATATTTTATTATCGATCGTTAGTTTAATTGTTATTGCTTTGATAAATAACAATTTATTTTTACCTCCCCCAGCAGGAAGTCACACTTCATGTCGACGAAAATGTTATCTGACAAGTAAGTTGAGGCAGACGGTGTAGAAGGGGCTCGACAGTTGCGTGAAGATTTTTTTATAATGATTGATAATTTATTCGCCAGCGCAGTAGCCGGTAAGTGAGGAACGATGACTGACCAGGACATCTGCACGCGTAAAGGTCGGGGACGACCAAAAACGTTTGATCGGGACGCGGCATTAGATAAAGCACTGGAGCTCTTTTGGCGTCATGGCTATGAAGCCACGTCATTGTCCGATCTGGTCGAAGCCACGGGTGCCAAGGCCCCCACGTTGTATGCGGAATTTACTAATAAAGAGGGCATGTTCCGGGCGGCGGTTGAACGCTATATTGAACAGTACGCTGACCAGCGTAAGGCCGCGCTGGTATGCCCGGAAAGCTGTGTGGCGAAGGGCGTTGAACGCTATTTCCGCTTGACGGCGGCCAGTTATACCGATTGCAGCAAACCGGCGGGCTGCTTCTTTATCTGTACTTCAACGGTGTTGTCTGCGGAGTCAACTGATGTCGCGGATATGCTGCGTGATTGTCATACCAGCCAGAAAGACGATCTGAAAAGGTTTCTGCTGACAAGGCAGCAAAGTGGTGAACTGAATTCACAAACCAATATTGACGCACTCTGTGACTACCTTGTCTGTTTGCTGCAGGGGATGTCGGTACGTGCCCGTGAAGGGGCGAGTCGCGCCGATCTGGATAGCATTATTGATACACTTATGCTGCAATGGCCCACATTAAGCCAACTGGGTATCTGAGTACCGGTCGGCACAGATAAAAAAGGAGTTAACCGTGACAATTGAGTATGCAATCATCGCCGGAGGCTGCTTCTGGTGTACGGAGGCCGTTTTCAAACAAATTCACGGCGTGGAATCGGTAGAGAGTGGTTATATCGGTGGGCATCTGCCAAATCCGACTTATCGTCAGGTTTGTACTGGTGAAACCGGCCACGCAGAAGCGATTCGCCTGGGTTTTGATCCGGAGAAAATCAGCTACGGCGAGCTGCTTGATATCAGCTTTGCCACGCATGATCCCACTCAGTTGAATCGTCAGGGTGACGATATTGGTACGCAGTACCGTTCGGCGATTTTTCCGCTTGATGAGGTACAGAGGGCCGAAGCGGAAGCGGCAATCGCCCGCGCTCAGGCCGAGCACAGCTCCCCGATTGTGACCACTATTGAGACAGGCGAATGGTATCCGGCTGAGGATTATCATCAGAACTACTGGGAAGGTGACGGGCAGGAAAACCGTTACTGTCTGGCCGTTATCCCACCGAAATTGCAGAAGCTGCGCAAGCGCTACGCTAACCGTACTAAATAAAGCGCGGGTAAATATTCTCAGTGATAAAGACACTCGGGTTACTAAAAAACGTAACCCGTTAGCGTCCGTCTTGCGTTATTGCTGGCGCGCAATGTGATTGACGCAGTTTGCTGTTTACAGCTGTTTATTCCTGAGTCGAATCCCTACCAACAGCGCGAGCGCCAATAATGTGGCGATAAAGGCAGTGATGCCATGCCAGCCAAAATGGTGCCAGAAGACGCCACCCAGCGTACCCGCCAGGCTCGATCCCAGATAGTAGCTGAATAAATAGAGTGAGGAGGCCTGCCCTTTGGCTCGACGGGCTCGGGGGCCAATCCAACCGCTTGCCACCGCGTGCGCAGCGAAAAAACCCGCAGTGAACAGGAGCATCCCCAACAGGATCAACCCGATTGAACTGAACAGGGTAATCAGTACGCCAGTCGCCATTGTTGCCGTCGAAAACAGCAATACCGTGGCGCGACCATATTTTGCGGTCATCGCGCCTGCCTTTGGCGAGCTCCATGACCCCGTCAGATACACCACCGATAACAGGCCGACGGTGGCCTGGCTCAGCGACCAGGGCGGTGCCAGTAAGCGATAACCAATGTAGTTAAACAGGGTGACAAAAGCCCCCATCAATAAAAACCCCTCGGCAAACAGCAGTGGTAAGCCGCTGTCGCGCCAGTGCAGGCGAAAATTAATCAGCAGGGTGTGTGGTTTCAGCGGAATAGGGCGGAAATGGCGTGAAGGCGGTAATATTTTCCAGAACATCAGCGCCGAGGCCAGGGCGAAACAGCCAATGATGGCAATGGCCACGCGCCAGGAACTGAAATCAGTGATCACACCGGTGACTAAACGTCCGCTCATGCCACCAATTGAGTTACCACTGATATATAGCCCCATCGAAAAAGCAACCATGCTGGGGTGAATTTCCTCACTAAGATAGGTCATTCCCACCGCCGCAACCCCGCTTAGCGCCAGTCCGGTCAGCGCCCGCATGAGCAGAATGCCATGCCAACTGGTCATCGTGGCTGACAGCAACGTGCAGCATGCTGCCAGAAGCAGGGCGGTAACCATCACTGATTTCCGCCCAATGGCATCAGACAACGGGCCGGTTACCAGCAGGCCAAGCGCCAGTAAGCCGGTAGAAATAGACAACGAAAGACTGCTGGTGGCGGGAGAAACGCCGAATTCCTGAGAGAGCACCGGCAAAACAGGTTGTACGCAATAGAGCAGGGCAAAAGTGGCCAGACCGGCGGAAAACAGGGCCAGAGTAACCCGCATGAATTGCGGTGTGCCGCGTTTAATGTATTCATTGCCCGTCGAGAGGGCTGGGGGGTGTCTGACACTGTCATCCAGTGAGGCGGCTTGCGAGGAACGATTCACTGCAAATCCTTTGAAGAGATGATAAATCATTCTCTTAACTGTAATGAGCGATTAATATGATGTCTAATCTATTAATAATCTCGAATGATATGTTTAAAGTATGAATATCGAACTGCGTCACCTGCGCTACTTCATTGCTGTTGCGGAAGAGTTGCATTTTGGCCGGGCCGCCCAACGGTTGAATATTTCTCAACCCCCGCTGAGCCAGCAAATCCAGAACCTGGAGCAGCAGATCGGTGCCCGATTGTTTGCCCGCACCAACCGCAATGTGCAACTGACGGCCGCCGGTATGCAGTTTCTGACGGATGCCCGGCAGATTATGCAAAACGTTTCCTCTGCCGCTGACAAAGCCGCAAGGCTGCATCGGGGAGATGAAGGCGAGCTGCGGATAGGGTTCACGTCTTCAGCACCTTTTATTAGCACGGTTTCTGATGCGCTGTTTACCTTCCGCCAGCGTTATCCTGGCGTACATATACGGATGCAGGAAATCAATACGCGCCAGCAGATCGCACCGCTGAATGAGGGAAGGCTGGATCTGGGCGTGATGCGAAATACACCGTTGTCTGAGACGCTGGACCATCAGTTGATGTTGCGTGAGCCTTTGTTTGCGGTGGTGCATCGGGCGCACCGACTGGCGGGGCGTGACATGATTTCGGTGAGGGATTTGGACGGAGAGCCTCTGGTGTTTTTCGACCCACAGGTAGGCACTGCGTTGTATTCGGAAACAATGGCCTTGTTACAACGTTACGCGATACACCCGGCAATAACCCAGGAAGCAGGAGAAGCGATGACCATACTGGGGCTCGTCGCTACCGGTATGGGGGTCTCGATTTTGCCTGCATCTTTTCGTCGTGCCCGCCTGGAGGAAGTCAACTGGATCCCACTACAGGAACAGGATGCCTGGTCCGAAGTTTGGTTAGTCTGGTCAAAGCAGCGTGAGGCCAGCGCGGCGATGAAGCATATGAAAAATCTGATGCTGAAAACGCTGTCGTGAACGTTAAATGGATTTTAATTGCTATTTATGTGCGGTAAATCACATTCCTAATCAAATATTTGACGCACTCAGGGAAGTGTTTCACCATGACTGGACGGTTTTATTTTGCAGCGCGAAAATAAGTGAGTACAGGGCGTGATAACGGACAGTCAACCAGGCCATATCGACCAGATTAAGCAGACTAATGCAGGTGCGGTTTATCGGCTAATTGATCGGTTTGGTCCCATCTCGCGTATCGAACTGGCCCGTAAGGCTCAGTTAGCGCCAGCCAGCATCACCAAGATTGTGCGGGAAATGCTGGAGGCGCATCTGGTACAGGAAACGGAATTTCAGGAACCCGGTAGTCGTGGGCGCCCGGCTATTGGGCTGATCCTCGATACTGTCGCCTGGCACTATCTGTCGGCCCGTATCGGCAACGGCGACATTACACTTGCGCTGAGAGATTTAAGTAGTCTGCTGGTGGTGGAAGAAACGTTGCCGTTACCGGTTGACGCCACTCAGCCCCTCCTTGTCCGCATCATTACTGAGATCGATAGTTTTTTTATTCGCCACCAGAAGAAACTGGAGCGACTAACCGCGATCGCCATCACCCTGCCGGGTATTTTGGATACGGCACGGGGTATTGTGCAGCGAATGCCTTTTTATCATGTCAATGATATGCAACTCGGGCCGGCGCTGGAAAAACGTACCGGCTTGCCAATCTATATTCAACATGATGTCTGCGCCTGGACCCTGGCGGAAGCACTGTTTGGTGCATCGCAGGATACCAGTGATGTCATTCAGGTTGTTATCGATCATCACGTCGGGGCCGGGGTTATCACTGGTGGTCGCCTGTTACACAGCGGTAGCAGCGCGTTGGTGGAAATGGGCCATACCCAGGTCGATCCTTGCGGCAAACAGTGCTACTGCGGTAATCATGGCTGTCTGGAAACCGTCGCCAGCACAGCGAGCGTGCTGGAAATGGCGGCTAAACGGATGTTGGGCTCACTGAGTTCACAACTGCATAACCAGCCGCTGACCACTGAAACATTGTGTGATGCGGCGCTGGCGGGCGATCAATTGGCAAAAGATATTATTATTGATGTCGGCCACAGCGTGGGCCGCATTTTGGCCATTATGGTTAATCTATTTAATCCGCAAAAGATCTTGATTGGTTCGCCTCTGAACCGTGCAAAGGTCATTTTACATCCAGCCATTTCTGACTGTATTCGTCGTCAGTCGTTCCCGGCGTACAGCGCCGAAATTGAAGTCCAATCCACCTGGTTTCATAATCAGGGTACTATGCCTGGTGCTGCGCTGGTGAAAGATGCGCTGTATAACGGCTCGTTATTGGTGAAATTGTTGCAAGGCTGATGTCTTAACGCTAACGCTAATGCTAAAAAAATTGCGCTAACGCAAGCCTCTTTTCAGGCCCTTATCCTAAAATGCCCCTTCTGAAAATGTTAATTATTACTTATTATTTTGTGTCGGGAGTGGATTGTGGAAAGCAGCATATTGAAGCATTTATTTGTCACTGGCACCGATACAGGCGTGGGTAAAACAGTGGTCAGCCATGCGCTGCTGCAAAAATTGTCCACAGGGAATAAGCGTGTGGCGGGATACAAGCCCGTCGCAAAAGGCAGCCAGCAAACTGAAGCCGGTCTGCGCAATGAAGATGCGCTGGTCCTGCAGTCTTCTTCCTCGCCCGGACTTCCCTATGCTGCCATCAATCCTGTCACGCTGCTGGATGATGAGATTAGCACCAGCCGTGATGCCATCATCGATTACCGTACTTTAAGTCAGGGTCTGCACTCGTTGTGTGAACAGATGGATCATGTGGTGGTGGAAGGAACCGGCGGTTGGCGCAGCCTGATGAATGATATGCGTCCGCTGTCCTGCTGGGTGGTGGAAGAAAAGCTGCCGGTGGTGATGGTGGTTGGGATTAAGCAGGGCTGTATCAGCCATGCATTGTTAACGGCACAGGCGATTATCAGCGATGGATTGCCTCTGTTGGGGTGGGTGGCTAACCGGATTAACCCAGGGTTGGCGCATTATGCCGAGATTATCACGGTCCTGAGCAACAATATTCCAGCTCCGTTACTGGGAGAATTACCTTATCTTCCAAAAGCGGAAACGCGGGATCTGACAAAGTATCTGGATTTGGGCGTGATAGGGAAGGACTGATCAAGAAATCGCGACGTTCCCGCCGTATTCACGTCATACCTTTAGGCATCTTCAGCCGGTGGCGTACCTGTTTGATAATCAGCCATTGTTTTCTTGTCTTGCAATCGAATCTCCCATTCCTGAAGGGGGAGTCGCTAACGCCACCGGTGTTGCGGTTTTCGCGACAAAACGTAAAAAGGGGCTGCCTGAGCAACCCCTTTTGGTGACTGCTGAGTTTAACTTAAGATGACGGTGCGTCCTGCGAGGTGCCGGCACTGGCAGGTGCAGGGGCATCACTGTCACTGCCGTTACGTTTGTAGACAATCTTCTGCGTATCATTCTCGCAGTGCCCCACGACCTGACCACCAGCCTGATCGGCCTGATCATCGGGTACAATATCCAGTGAAAAACCGGAAGCGGGTACACCATTTTTGATAATTTTCTGATTAATCTCCGCCTTGACGGTTTCACATGATGCCTGTACTGCCAGCGGAGTAGCAATAATCAGTGCAGTTAACATCCACTTCAACCTTTTCATCATCCTTTCCTTTTGTATGAAACTGGCGATAACTATAGCAGCAATATGTTATTAAGGCGCTATAGGTCTGCCAGTACGGCGATCAAGGCAACGCAGGGTATTGGCTTCCCAATAAGCGTTAGTGTTCAGACTTTTCTCACAAGCATCACGAGTATCGGTAGCTTTATCGTACTTGTCGAAGTCTTTTTCATTACGCAGATTTTCTTTGTTACGCAGGCGCTGAGTTTGATCCCATTGCTGCTTCTGCTGACGCGCTTGTTCATTGCTCATCGCATTATCGCCGCCCTGAATAACCAGAGTGTCCGTTTTGGCCTGAACACTGTGTTGGATGCCAAACAGAGTACCAAACAACACCAGTGGCAACGCCGCGGCGCGAAGCTTCTTCTTCATTGTCATTTTCATCATCGGTTCCTTTGTTTCCCGTTCACAGGCTGAAAAGGTGCTGCGACGGCTATAACGAGTAGTATATCATTAGGTTATCGTGGCTCGCAGTCAAGCCAGTGCTATCGTTTAGATTTTCAGAGATGTTTCTATGCTTCTTAAAACAATCTTGCTTTTTTTCCTGACCGCGCTGGCGGAAATTATTGGCTGTTTCCTTCCCTGGCTATGGTTGAGAAAGGGCGCGTCTGTGCTGTTGTTGCTGCCGGCGGCGGCGAGTCTGGCTTTGTTTGTCTGGTTGCTGACTTTGCATCCCACAGCAAGCGGACGCGTTTACGCGGCATACGGTGGCGTGTATGTGGTGACGGCGTTGCTGTGGCTGCGTTTTGTCGATGGCGTCAGGCTGAGCCACTATGACTGGCTGGGCGCCGCGGTGGCATTTTGCGGGATGTTGATTATCGTGGCGGGATGGGGGCGGGTTTGAGCCTGAAAAGCCAATCCATTGTGGTTGGTCATGGCACGGTAAGTACAGCGTGGAGGTAATACTGGAAGGCGACCCGCGACCCGCGAACGGATGCGGTAAGGTACAACCAATCTGTGGCAGGGAGGGGATGCCATTCAGCCGGATAACATTATGGTGGCGAACATGAAGTCCGCCACCATAAGTTAGTTATTTTTATGCACTTTAAGGCCCGCCAGCGTTTGGCTTACCGGCATCATTTCCAGCGTGTTGATATTGACGTGTTTCGGCAGCGTCGCCACCCAGAACACGGCTTCGGTGACATCTTCAGCTGTCAACGGATCGGTGCCGTCATACACGCTGTCGGCTTTAGCCCCATCCCCCTTGAAGCGTACATTGGAGAATTCTGTTCCGCCAACCAGACCCGGCTCAATATTGGTGACGCGCAATGCGGTACCGTGCAGATCGGTACGCAGATTAAGACTGAATTGCCGTACGAAGGCTTTCGTCGCGCCATAAACGTTGCCGCCTGCATATGGCCAGTTACCCGCAGTGGAACCAATATTGATGATATGACCACGGTTGCGTTCCACCATGGCGGGCAATACGGCGCGAGTCATATACACCAGTCCTTTGTTGTTAGTGTCGATCATCGCTTCCCAGTCATCAAGACTGGCTTTGTGGGCGGGTTCAAGGCCCAGCGCCAGGCCGGCGTTGTTGACCAACACATCAATATTACGCCAGTCAGCGGGTAGGCTGGCCAGCGCCTCTTCAATACCGGCACGGTTGCGGACATCCAACTGCAGCGTATAAAGGTTATCACCCAGTTGGTCTTTCAGCGTTTGCAGGCGCTCCTGACGGCGACCGGTGGCAATCACTTTATGGCCTTCAGCGATAAAACGGCGAGCGATACTCTCGCCAAAGCCAGCGGTAGCGCCAGTAACAAATATAATCATCTCACTGTTCCTCAACACATTTTGGGGTACATCACCATATCATTTCCCCTGCGGACTGGTAAGGCGCGAATGGTGAAGAATGATAAGAAATTATGCACAACGATGGTGCGTGCAGGGGGCCAGTTGCTTACTGATAGTGCGTAAAAGCGCTGGTATCAGCGTTGTTTTTAATATCAGCCGTGCTATTAATCGAAAGCAATCGTTTGCCAACCATAGCGAACGGTTGCGCATACGATTGCATGCAGAATAAAAGAGCATTGCCACTATTTTTGTTTTAACTAATTGAATTTAATAATTTAATTGTCACCTTGCCAGCTGGCATAACTATTGCTATTGCTTTAAGTAACCATTATTCCTTACCGACTTCGCCTTGCAGGATAAAAACGTCGAGACGGTTTTTGAACCGTGTTTGTATCAGTCCCACAGGGACGAGAACAATGCACTGGCAAGGTGAAGTATGAGTGAGATAACACCTGCAATAATATTCAGAGAGCCGCAGACTCTCACAAGGAATTCCTATGTCAGTGTCAGTAACTCAGGCTATTCGGGGCAGCTTCTTTGACCTCACCTCGACAGTCACCACTCCTGAGCAGTTACCGCAATGCGCACGTTATATAGAAGACGGGCTACTGCTGCTTGATGGCGGCAATATTGTCTCGCTGCAAACCTGGCAAGAGGGGCGACACCAGTTGGCGGATGAGCGCATGGTGACTGACTATCGCGGTAAATTGATCATACCGGGTTTTGTTGATACCCATATTCACTATCCGCAAACGGAAATGATCGGCGCTTTTGGTGAACAACTACTGGAATGGCTGCAACAGTATACCTTTCCGGTTGAAAGCCAGTATCACTGTCCGCAACATGCGGCAAAGATGTCGTCTTTCTTTCTGCAACAATTATTGAGTAACGGTACCACCACCGCGTTAGTCTTCGGGACGGTTCACCCTCAGTCGGTGGAGGCGCTGTTCAGCGCGGCGGAGACACTCAACATGCGTCTGATCGCCGGTAAGGTGATGATGGATCGCAATGCGCCGGATACGCTGACCGAAACGCCAGAGCAAAGTTATCAGCAAACGCGTGAACTGATTGAGCGTTGGCACAATCGGGGCCGCCTGAGCTATGCCTTGACGCCGCGCTTTGCTCCGACGTCTTCGCCGGAATTGTTGGCCAGAGTCTGTCAACTAAAAAAGGAATATCCGGATATCTGGCTGCATACTCATTTGAGTGAGAATCCGCAGGAAGTGGCGTGGGTTAAAGCGTTGTTCCCCGACCATGAAGGTTATCTTGACGTCTATCACCAGTACCAGCTCACCGGCCGTCGCAGCGTCTTTGCGCATTGCCTCCATCTGGAAGATAAGGAGTGGGACTGTCTGCATCACACCGATTCGGCGGTGGCGTTTTGTCCGACGTCAAACCTGTTTTTAGGGAGCGGTTTATTTAATCTGAAAACCTGCTGGAAGAAGAGGGTGAGATTGGGGATCGGCACGGATGTGGGGGCCGGAACCACCTTCAATATGCTGAAAACGCTGGGTGAGGCTTATAAGGTGGGGCAGTTGCAGCATTATAAGCTGGCGGCCTGTGAGGCGTTCTACCATGCGACGTTGGGGGGAGCCCAGGCGCTGGATCTGCATGATCGCATTGGCAATTTTATGCCAGGCAAAGAAGCCGATTTTGTGGTGCTGGATCCCATGGTTTCCGCCCTGCAAAGGATGCGCTATGCCAGCAGCGGTGATATCTGGGAAAAGCTGTTTGTACTGATGACGCTGGGTGATGACCGCAATATCGCCAGCACCTGGGTCAACGGGCAATGCCGCTGGTCGTTAAATCATGAGGAGCAAGCCGCATGATCCAGTTCTTACTTAACCAAACCCTGATCAGTGTGCAGGCGATCGATCCCAATCTGACGGTCCTTAACTACCTGCGTCAGCATCAACATCGTTGCGGCAGTAAAGAAGGGTGTGCATCGGGCGATTGTGGCGCTTGTACGGTGACGCTGGGCCGCGTTGAACAGGGGAAAATGGTTTACGAAACCGCGAATAGCTGCATGACGTTTGTCAGTAACTTACAGGGTAAGCAACTGATTACGGTCGAAGATTTAAAACAGGGAGGGCAGTTGCATCCCGTGCAGCAGGCCATGGTTGATTGCCATGCTTCTCAGTGCGGTTTTTGTACGCCTGGTTTTGTGATGTCGCTTTTTACGCTGCAAAAAAACAGTCGTGGCTGGCAACATAAAGACGCTGAACAGGCGCTGGCCGGGAATCTCTGTCGTTGTACAGGCTACCGTCCTATTGTGGATGCCGCCCGGCAGGCCTGTGAGCATTCGCAACAGGACATTTTTCAGCAGCAGGAGGCGCTGACAGTAAAACGCCTCATGGACCTGCAAAATGACCAGATTCAGGAAATCTCGTTCAATGGCCATCGTTGTCTGCTACCTAAAACCACCTCTCAGCTTGTGGCATTGCTGGATGAGTATCCTGACGCGAAACTCTTGGCGGGGGGAACCGATTTGGCGCTGCAGGTCACGCAGCAATACCGCACGCTGCCACTGATTGTTGCGCTGCAACAGATTGATGAATTGAAAATCTGCCAGGTGAACGAGACGGAAATCGTGCTGGGGGCGGGCGTATCATTACAGCATTGCTACCGGTTGCTGAGCGAGCATATTCCCCCATTTGCCCACATCCTTGAGCGCTTTGCCTCGTTGCAGATACGCAATCAGGGCACACTGGGTGGGAATATCGCCAATGGTTCACCGATTGGCGACACCCCACCGATGCTGCTGGCGCTGAATGCGACAGTGGCGTTGCAAAAAGGATCGACGGTACGCCGTCTGCCGCTGGCTGATTTTTTCATCTCTTATCGCCAGACTGCGTTGCAGGAGCGCGAGTTTATTCGTGCTATCATTATACCAAAAGTGACATTGTCACAAAATTTTCAGGCATGGAAAGTCTCCAAACGACGGGAAGATGATATCTCTGCGGTATTTGCCGCTTTTCTGCTGGAGACAGACAGTTCGGGGAGAGTGACTGAGGCGCGTGTCGCTTTCGGTGGCATGGCGGAAATTCCCAAACGGGCAACGCAGTGTGAGCGGCAATTACTGGGTAAACCACTGACGACAAGTTCGGTTGAACAAGCCTGCGCTGCGCTTGAGCAGGATTTCAGTCCGCTGAGCGACTTTCGCGCCAGTGCGGATTACCGTTTGCAGGTGGCAAAAAACCTGCTGCGTCGCTATCACGCTTCGCTGACTGATGGACTGAATGTGCTGGAGGTATCACGCTATGTCTCATAACCGTCCGGTGGTAGCGGAAGAGGTGATCGCCAAACAATATCAGGCTGGTATACAGAGCGGCCCGGGGAAAAGTCACAAACATGAAAGTGCGGAGAAGCATGTTTCCGGTGAGGCGGTCTACATTGATGATCGGCTGGAACTGCCAGGAATGTTGCACCTTTGCCCACGGTTGAGTGAGCATGCGCATGCCCGTATTCGCAGTATCAATGTGGCACCTTGCTATGCCATTCCTGGCGTGGTTAAGGTGCTGACCTGGCAGTCGGTACCAGGAGAACTGGATATTGGTCCACTGGAGCCGGGGGACCCGCTGATGGCGAAAGACGTAGTGAATTATGCCGGACAGATGGTGCTGGTGGTTGCCGCCGAAACCCCGCAGGCCGCCCGCCTTGCCGCAGAGGCCGCGGTGATTGAATACGAGGTGTTGACGCCGATTCTCGATGTTAAAGACGCGCTGGAAAAGCAGAGTTTTGTGCAGCAGCCGCATGTTCATCAACGCGGCAATGCCGATGAAGCTCTGACGCGGGCTGCCCACCGGTTGCAAGGGGCGTTCCACATTGGGGGACAGGAGCATTTCTATCTGGAAACTCAGGTGGCATTGGTTATCCCTGGCGAAGATCAGTCGCTGCAGGTATTTTCCTCCACCCAGAATCCGACAGAAGTCCAGAAACTGGTGGCCTCCGTTATGGGGATAACCATGAACAAAGTCACCATTGATATGCGGCGCATGGGCGGCGGTTTTGGCGGAAAAGAGACGCAAGCCGCCGGGATTGCCTGCCTGTGTGCCGTCGCGGCACAGATGACTAACCGTCCGGCAAAGATGCGCCTCTCTCGCCGGGATGATATGCGGATCACTGGCAAGCGCCATCCGTTTTATGTCCGTTATGATGTGGGGGTCGATCAGCAGGGGCGCTTCTGCGGTGTGAAGATCGATCTGGCGGGAAATTGTGGTTACTCGTTGGATCTTTCTGGTTCGATTGTTGACCGGGCGATGTTTCACGCGGATAACGCCTATTACCTCGGCGATGCGACGATTACCGGCTATCGTTGCCGGACCAATATCGCGTCTAACACCGCGTATCGCGGTTTCGGCGGCCCGCAGGGCATGGTGGCGATTGAACAAATCATCGAACATATCGCCAGGCATTTGCAGCTCGATCCTCTGGAGGTACGCAAACGTAATTACTATGGCAAAGAGAGCCGTAATATCACCCATTACTATCAGCAGGTAGAAGATAACCTGCTGGATGAAATGACCGCCGAATTGGAGAAAAGCAGTGAATATGCCGCCCGACGACAAGAGATTCGCACCTTTAACCAGCGCAATTCTTATCTCAAGCGAGGTCTGGCCCTTACACCGGTGAAGTTTGGTATTTCTTTTACGTCCAGTTTTCTTAATCAGGCGGGGGCGCTGCTGCTGATATATACCGATGGTACGGTGCAGTTAAATCATGGCGGTACGGAGATGGGGCAAGGGCTGCATACCAAAGTGGCTCAGGTGGTGGCGGACGTGTTGCAAATCGAGGTGGATCAGATTCAGATTACCGCGACGGATACCGGAAAAGTTCCGAACACCTCACCGACAGCGGCCTCCAGCGGCGCTGATCTTAATGGTAAAGCGGCGCAGAATGCCGCGGAAATTCTGCGGGACAGGCTGACAGCAATGCTTTGTCGATTACACCATTGTACGCCGGCAGAGGTGAGCTTCAGCAATGGCGTCGTCAAAGTGCAGGCGCGGTATTTTACCTTCCCGGAGGTGGCACAAATGGCCTGGCTGAATCAGGTTCCGCTCTCGGCCACCGGATACTATAAAGTACCGGGGATCCATTACGATCGGCAGGCCGGGCGGGGAACCCCATTTTATTACTATGCCTATGGCGCGGCGTGTGCAGAAGTCATTATCGATACCCTGACGGGGGAATATCGTCTGCTGCGGACGGATATTTTGCATGATGTGGGCGCCTCGCTTAATCCAGCCATTGATATCGGCCAGGTTGAAGGGGGCTTTGTTCAAGGGGTTGGCTGGTTAACCAGTGAGGAACTGGTGTGGAATGCGCAGGGGCGTTTAATGACCGATGGTCCCGCCGGTTACAAAATTCCGGCCATTGGTGATGTGCCGACGGATTTAAACGTCAGGCTGGTTGAGAACCGTAAAAACCCGAAAGACACCGTATTCCATTCGAAAGCTGTGGGTGAGCCGCCGTTTATGCTGGGGATTTCAGTATGGTGCGCATTACAGGACGCCATCTCCAGCATCAGTAATTATCAGCAGCACCCGTTACTTGATGCACCCGCTACGCCAGAAAGGGTGTTTTGGGGAGCAGCAAAAATGCGGGCAGAGGTGAGTGATGAACGCTGATGAGTGGATTTCGATTCTGGCCGCATTACGGGAAAAACGTGAGCCCTGCGTATTGCTGACGGTGCTGGATGAAAAAGGCTCGGTACCACGTGACCGGGGCAGCAAAATGGTGGTAACGAGCGATCAGTCTTTCCTGACCATCGGCGGCGGACACCTGGAATTCAACTGTATCGCGACGGCCAGGGAGATGCTGAAAGTGCGCCACAGCCAGCCAAAAACCGAGCATTTCAATCTTGGCGCCAGGCTGGGACAGTGCTGTGGTGGGGTCACCACCGTGCTGTTTGAGCCACTGTTGCAGCAACAGCCGCACATTGTGGTTTTTGGCGCCGGGCATGTCGGTCAGGCGTTGGTCAATTTGTTGTCTACGTTACCCTGTCACATATATTGGGTAGATGAACGATCGGAGCAGTTCCACAGCGTGCCGACAGGCGTGACAGTCTGCTGTCTGGAAGACCCTGCGGAGCAAATCGGCTTGATGCCGCCGCAAAGCTATTATGTGGTGATGACTCACCATCATCCGCGAGATCTGGAATTGTGCGAGAAAATTTTGCGCCGCGGAGACTACCACTATTTTGGTCTGATCGGCTCCCGGACCAAACGGCAGCGCTTTGAGTACCGCCTTGAAGGGAAAGGGTTCAGCCGCCAGCGACTGGATACCATGCGTTGCCCGATCGGGTTGCCGGATGTGAAGGGAAAATTACCGGCGGAAATCGCGGTGGCGGTTGCCGGTGAGATCATTGCCCATTATAGCCAAAATAATGCAGCGTGTTGACGGTTGTAAGGTTTCACTGATTGATTTGATATGTTTAAGAAATTGGTTCGGGGGCCTGTTTTTGATTAGTTTATCTTCCAAAACCAACGGAGGAAAAACCATGTCCCTGATTAACACTAAGATTAAGCCATTCAAAAACCAGGCTTTTAAAGATGGTCAATTCATCGAAGTAACCGAAAAAGATACTGAAGGCCGCTGGAGTGTTTTCTTCTTCTATCCGGCTGACTTTACCTTCGTGTGCCCAACCGAATTAGGTGATGTGGCCGATCACTACGAGGAATTTCAGAAGCTGGGCGTCGATATCTACTCTGTTTCTACCGATACCCATTTCACCCACAAAGCGTGGCATAGCAGCTCTGAAACTATCGCCAAAATAAAATACGCGATGATCGGCGATCCAACCGGTACGCTGACCCGCAACTTCGACAACCTGCGTGAAGACGAAGGTCTGGCTGATCGCGGTACTTTCATCGTTGACCCTCAGGGGATTATCCAGGCGATTGAAGTGACGGCAGAAGGCATCGGCCGTGACGCCTCCGACCTGCTGCGTAAAGTGAAAGCCGCGCAGTATGTGGCATCGCATCCTGGCGAAGTTTGCCCGGCAAAATGGAAAGAAGGCGACGCTACCCTGGCCCCCTCTCTGGACCTGGTCGGTAAAATCTAAGCTTGTATCACATTTTCAGTACAACATTCACGGATGCGCTGCATCCGTTTTTTTTCCGGGAGTAGCTTATGCTCGACAATAATATGAAAACCCAGTTACAGGCTTATCTGGAAAAACTCACTAAGCCGGTTGAACTGATTGCGACACTGGACGATAGCAAAGCGTCGGCTGAGATCCGTGAATTGTTGTTGCAGATAGCGGATCTGTCACCAAAAGTCAGCTACAGCGAACAAAATGATCGTCAGGTGCGCAAACCTTCTTTCCTGATAACCAATCCCGGCTCAGAGCAGGGACCGCGTTTTGCTGGTTCGCCGCTGGGTCATGAATTTACCTCACTGGTGCTGGCTTTGTTGCAGAGCGGTGGGCACCCCGCAAAAGAGGCGCAGGAACTGCTGGCGCAGGTAAGCGCTCTGCAAGGGGCGTTCCATTTTGAAACCTATTATTCGCTTTCCTGCCATAACTGCCCGGATGTCGTTCAGGCACTCAATCTGATGGCTATCCTTAATCCTGGCGTGAAGCACACCGCAATTGACGGGGCGCTATTCCAGAACGAGATCAACGAACGCAATATCATGGGGGTTCCGGCGGTGTTCCTCAATGGTAAGGCGTTTGCTCAGGGACGTCTGACGTTGGCGGAAATCGTCAGCAAGATAGATGTGAATGCTGATAAGCGCGCGGCTGAGGAACTGAGTGCGCGTGATGCTTATGATGTGCTGGTTATCGGCAGTGGTCCGGCAGGCGCGTCTGCCGCTATTTACTCGGCACGTAAAGGGATCCGTACGGGTTTGATGGGTGAACGATTTGGTGGCCAGATACTGGATACTGTCGATATCGAAAACTACATCTCCGTTCCCAGGACTGAAGGGGCGAAACTGGCCGGCGCGTTGAAAGCACACGTTGATGATTACGCTATTGATGTTATTGATACGCAGAGTGCGGCCAAACTGACTCCGGCTATAACTGAAGGCGGCTTGCACCAGATTGAAACCGCGTCCGGCGCGGTGCTAAAGGCCCGCAGTTTGATCATCGCCACCGGTGCTCGCTGGCGCAACATGAATGTGCCGGGTGAAGAAGAATACCGTACTCGTGGCGTGACCTATTGTCCTCACTGTGATGGACCGTTGTTTAAAGGTAAGCGTGTCGCAGTCATTGGCGGCGGTAATTCTGGGGTAGAAGCGGCCATTGATTTAGCCGGTATCGTGGAACACGTCACGTTGCTGGAATTCGCTGCGGAAATGAAAGCCGATCAGGTATTGCAGAATAAAGTGCGCCAGTTGAGCAATGTCGACATCATCCTTAACGCGCAAACCACCGAAGTGAAGGGCGATGGCAGCAGAGTAACGGGCGTTGATTATCTGGATCGCGTTAGCGGTGCCACCCAGCATATTGCGGTTGCCGGCATCTTTGTGCAGATTGGCCTGTTACCTAATACCAACTGGCTGGAAGGGGCGATTGAGCGTAACCGTATGGGCGAGATTATCATTGACGCCAAATGTGAAACGAGTGTGAAAGGTATCTTCGCGGCGGGTGACTGCACTACGGTTCCTTATAAGCAAATTATCATTGCCAGCGGTGAAGGCGCAAAAGCATCCCTGAGTGCGTTTGATTATCTGATCCGCTCATAATTATCATCAGTGTTGCCGTTTACGCCTGATTTGAGGGGTAAACGGCGGCAAAAGTTTATTTAGTTGTTTTTTTTACTCAATTTCCCCTGGACATATCTTGATCTAACTCGCTCTGCGAACGGGTGGCATCCGCTCAAGTCGATAAATATTTTCGATTGAAAAGATAAATGAAAAGTTTATAGTAAAAAAGCTATCGGGAGATTGAATATATGTTGCGTGATCATATAAATATTGATGTTGAAGATCGTCTTCAGCAGTTACAACGTGTTTCTTTGCACAATCGAGGCCAGGAAGATATTACCGAATGGGAAATTATTGGAAAAACAGGAGAGCGGAAAGGATCCGTCACGCTATTTGATAAATTGAGCAACCGGCGTTCATATCGCGTGAGCTACCGGGTTATCCAAAAAGATGCTGAAGGAAAAGTAGTTATTGATCTACTGCTTGATAAGCTCTAATCCCTTATTTACTGTGTCTCTCTCCTGGTTGACGGAATCCGACATGTCGCCAGGCAGGGGCTGGCTTGCGTCGCTCGCCTTCCTGTGCTGAAGTGTGGCTCAGATAAGGAGATATAACATGCCTACCCATCCATTCAGCCAGCCATCTGTTTTGCCTTTTCAGGCGCCGCCGTTCGATAAAATTAGCACAAATGATTACCGCTCCGCACTGGAAGAAGGAATGCGGCAAAAGCGTGAAGAAGTGCACCGCATAGCTGATAACCCGGACGCGCCAACGTTTGAAAATACTTATCAGGCTCTGGAGCTGTGTGGTCAGATGCTGAGGCGTGTCGAAAACGTTTTTAGCGCGATGACGGCGGCCAATTCCAGTGAGGCGTTGCAAGCGCTGGATGAAGAAATGGCCCCGAAACTGACCGGGCTGGAAGACGATATCATGCTGAATGCCAGACTGTTCGCCCGCCTGAACACAGTCTGGCGGCAACGCGATAGTTTGCCACTGGATGCCGAGTCTCAGCGGTTGATGGCGATCACCTGGCAGCGTTTTCAGTTGGCCGGGGCCAGCCTGAATGAGCAGCAGAAGGCCCAGTTGAAAATCCTCAACCAACAGGCAGCAAGCCTGAGCACCCAATTCACCCATCGACTGCTGGCCGCCACTAAATCGGGCGGACTGTCCGTGGACGATCCGGCCGTATTGGCCGGACTGAGCACTGCGGAACTTGATGCGGCCGCGCAGGCAGCCAGCGAGAAAGGGCTACAGGGGAAATGGCTGCTTGTGTTGCAAAACACGACCCAGCAACCCGCATTGCAGGATCTCTGTGAGCGTAAAACGCGTGAAACGTTATTCAGCCAGGCCTGGCGGCGGGCGGAAAAAAACGATGATAATGATACCCGTAGTCTGATTGCTCAGCTGGCCAGCGTACGTGCTCGTCAGGCGCAACTGCTGGGATTTGACAGCTTTGCGCACTGGAATTTGCAGGATCAAATGGCGAAGACGCCACAGGCTGCTCTGTCCTTTATGCGGGAAATCGTTCCGGCGGCGACTGCGCGAGCCAGGCGCGAAGCGGCTGATATTCAGCAAATTATCGATGATCAGCAGGGCGGATTCAGGCTTGCGCCATGGGACTGGCTGTTTTATGCCGAACAGGTGCGTAAAGCGAAGTACGCGCTGGATGATAGCCAGATCACGCCTTATTTTGAGCTTAACAGCGCGCTGGAAAACGGGGTGTTTTATGCCGCCACGCAGTTGTTCGGTATCACTTTTAAATCGCGTTCCGATATCCCGGTCTATCATCCGGAGGTGCGGGTGTATGAGATAATCGACCACGATGGCACGCCAATGGCGCTGTTCTATGCCGATTTTTTCAGCCGTGATAACAAAGGCGGCGGAGCCTGGATGGGCAATTTTGTTGGGCAATCGACCTTGTTAGGCACCCGGCCGGTTATCTACAACGTCTGTAACTTTAGTAAGCCGCCAGCCGGCCAACCCGCGTTGCTCTCCTGGGATGATGTTATCACGCTGTTCCATGAATTTGGCCACACGCTGCACGGTCTGTTTGCTGAACAGCGTTACCCCAGCCTGTCTGGCACTGAAACGCCGCGCGATTTTGTTGAATTTCCTTCTCAGTGCAATGAGCATTGGGCCAGCGATCCGCAGGTCTTTCGAAACTTTGCCCGCCACTATCAAACTGGCGAACCCCTGCCTGCGGCGCTGCACGAGAAAATCATCAAAGCCAGTAAATTTAACAAAGGTTATGATATGACCGAGCTGCTTGCCGCCGCGCTACTGGATATGCACTGGCACAGTCTGGCGGCAGGTGAGGCGATGCCGGATGTCGACAGCATCGAGAAAAACGCCTTACAGGCAGAAGGCGTTGACCTGGCTGAAGTGCCGCCGCGTTATCGCTCCAGTTATTTTCAACACATCTGGGGAGGCGGCTATGCCTCGGGTTATTACGCCTATCTGTGGACGCAAATGCTGGCCGATGACGGCTTCGAATGGTTCCGCGAACGGGGAGGATTGAACCGTGAGAATGGTCAAATTTATCGCGACAGGATCCTGTCACGCGGCAACAGTGAAGATCTGAAAAAATGCTATGCTGACTGGCGCGGTCACGACCCGGAAATTGAGCCGATGCTGATTAACCGGGGGCTGAAAGAGGCGTGAGTCATTGAGCAACGCGACGGAACCCGCGGCAAGGTATCACGGGGGATGACTCCCCCGTTTTTATCAGGACAGCGGTCCACCCTGAATGGTGTGGCACATACCATTGATGATGTGTTCACCGGTTTCACTTTTCAGCTCTTCATACCATTGTTCCGTCACCGCCTTCTCTTTGCCGTGCGTCACGTCGCAGCGCTTACGGGCCTTCAGCACCAGATCTTTAACTCGATCGGCGCGTTTATGCTGGTAACGCAGCAGGGCGTCTTCAATCCCCAGCGAATTGATCTGTAGCTCGTTCGCCAGCACGACGGCATCTTCCATTGCGGCGCAACCGCCCTGACCGATATCCGGTGTGGTACTGTGGGCGGCATCGCCCAGTAACGCAACGCGGCCTTTTACCAACTGCGCAAACGGCTCGATGTCGTGGATTTCCACTCGGTTAGTGGTGTCTGGATTGAGCTGATCAATCAGTCTTTGTACCGGCTCTGCCCAACCGCTGAAGTAGCGTTTCAGATCATTACGCAACGTACTGCGATCTTCCGCCAGTCCGAGTGGCAGCGGCACATCAAAGAAGAAATAGAAGCGATTACCCGCCACTGGCATCACTGAGACACGCTTGCCCTCGCCAACAAAGGTGGTCCATTGTTGCGCCGGGGCGATGCTTTCGTCGATCGTCACCAGACCATTCCAGTTCACATAGCCTGCATAACGGCGTTCAGCCGTATAACCCAGCACATAGCGGCGTACGATGGAATGGGTGCCGTCACAGGCGATCAGCAAATCGCCATGAGCTTTACTGCCGTCCTCGAAGCTGGCGGTGACGCCGTTTTCATTCTGTTCGACCGCCACCAGGCGTTTACCAAATTGCACTTTTTCACGGCCATAATTATCTATTAGCATCGCCTGCAACTCAGCGCGGGCGACCGGATAAGGACGCTCGCCAGTGGTTGCCACCAGCGGATCAAGACTAAATTGCGTGAGGGCCTTCCCATGCTGAAAATCGTTGTAGGCCATCGAGCGCATTGTACCGCCGAGTGCGCGAATTTGTTCTTTCAGACCAAGAAAGTTGAGGCATTTGACGCCGTTGGGCCAGAGAGAAAGCGCCGCGCCAACCGGTTTGATCTCTTTTATTGCTTCGAAAACCTCTGTGTCGATACCAAAACGCTGTAAGGCGATTGCGGTACACATGCCACCCATACCTGATCCGATGATTAGTGCTTTCATTTGTTTCTCCTGTTGGATTTATGAACTATTTCTCCTGTCGAGCGCATTAACAATGAAGCAATTTCCATACCAGTTTCTTATGAATCAAAAGTGCCATGCTGGTGGGAATTTTGGGATGATGAAACGAGTGTTTCAAAAAAATGCTGCATCAAGATGGGGCGGTGCACTATTTTGGTTATTGATCAGTGAAACATTTGCAATTTTTGTCGGCGGATAAGTTGGCAAAATCCAGGGAATTTGTCACAGTGTCAGTATACCCCTGCCGGAGAGACCAGGATGGAGACGATAGCGTGCTTGCATACGACAAAAAGCAGTATTGCGGTGTTTGAAGAGGCGTTGCGTGCACTGGATTATGACGGTATCCAGTTGCTACATCGTGTGGAAAGCGAATTGCTGGCCGGTGCAATAGAGGGCCAGAAGGTGATGCCTGCCGTTGCCGCAAGCATCCAACAGATCCTTGTGGAGATGTGCCAGCATGCGGATGCCGTGATTGTTAGCAGCACGACGCTCGGCGAAGTGGCATGGGATGCGACGCAGTTCAGCAAGCCGGTGCTGCGGGTTGATGTGTCTCTGGCTAAATTGGCTTCCCGTTATCATGGCCCGATCCTGGTGCTTTGCACCTCGGATGCCAGTATGGCAATGACCACTCGCCTTTTCAGTGCCTTTATTCCCGCGGAGCGACTCTGTGTTGAGCTGGTTCCGCGTGCCTGGGCCTGGTTCAATAATAACGATATCGCCGGGTATCACCGTGAAATTGCCCGTTACATTCAACAGCGTCCTGAATCTCCTCTGGGCTGTATTGTGCTGGCACAGCTCTCTATGGCGGGGGCGGAAAAATATATTAACAGTACTCTGGCGGTGCTGACGGGGCCCTCGGTCAGCCTGCAGATGGCAATTGAGGCTATTTACTGAGCGGCAATGGCAATATTAATAGTGTTAAAAATACTAGAGTAGAGTAAGAAACCGTTTTAAGGTGTAGGACCAATAAGTTACCCCTACACCTGTGGGAAAAATCATGTTCGACCTGACACTGTTTATTCTGCTGTTTCTGGCCGCGCTGAGTTACTTCAGTCATAATTTGACCGTCGCTATTGCGTTGCTGGTGTTGATCGTGGTGCGAATGACGCCGCTCAACAGCCTCTTTCCCTGGATTGAAAAGCAGGGAGTGACGCTGGGGATCATCATCCTGACCATTGGCGTCATGGCCCCGATCGCCAGCGGCGCGATCCCAACCAGCACGTTGATGCATTCTTTTATGAAC
The DNA here is from genome assembly GCF_009295515.1 of Erwinia endophytica. GTDB lineage: Bacteria > Pseudomonadota > Gammaproteobacteria > Enterobacterales > Enterobacteriaceae > Erwinia > Erwinia endophytica. Next base: position 99,630 of record NZ_RQVV01000003.1, read on the forward strand.
TGGAAGTCACTGCTCGCTATTGCGGTGGGGATCTTTGTTTCCTGGGTGGGTGGCCGTGGCGTGAATCTGATGAGTTCGCAACCTACGGTGGTTGGCGGTTTGTTGATCGGCACGATTATCGGCGTCTCACTGTTTCGTGGCGTACCGGTCGGGCCGTTGATTGCGGCGGGGCTGGTCTCCCTGTTTATCGGCAAAATGTAGCCGTCTTGCCGTGGTGATGGAGAGCGGACGACATATTTCCGTCCGCTCTTTACTAAAAAGCGTTAACCTGGATAAATTCCGCGATCTTTCCGTGCCAGCAGAATACGCTCGCAGGCCACGATATAAGCGGCGGTACGCAGGCTGCACTCTTTTTCTCTGGCCTTGTCCCAAATGTGGACCATCGCGTCAGTCATGAGCTTGTCCATTCGCTGGTTGATTTCATTCTCGCTCCAGAAAAAACTGGCCATGTCCTGCACCCATTCGAAGTAACTGACCGTCACACCGCCAGCATTGCAGATAACATCTGGTACGACGGTGATGCCGCGTGCGCTGAGTACATCGTCAGCTTCCGGATAGGTTGGGCCGTTTGCACCTTCCAGCACCAACTTGCAGCTCAGCTTCTCTGCGCGTTCGCGGGTAATCTGGCCTTCCAGCGCCGCCGGGATCAATATATCCATTTGTACGTGCCAGAATGCGTCGCTGGCAATCTCTTCGGCGCCGTTGAATCCGGCTATTTTCTTGTGCCGGGCTTGCCATGCGGACAGGGCCGGCAGATCAATGCCACTGGCGTTAAACAGCGTGGCAGAATGGTCCTGGACAGCCACCACACGCGCGCCGGTAGCGACAAACAGTCGTGCGGCCTCGCTACCCACATTACCGTATCCTTGCAGCGCGACTCTGCTGTCCGCAATCTCAATGCCCAAACGGCGTGCTACTTCGCAGCCAGTGACAAAGACTCCGCGTCCGGTGGCTTTCTCCCGGCCCAGCGACCCGCCGAGATGGACCGGTTTGCCCGTTACCACGCCGGTGACGGTGGTGCCGTGGTTCATGGAATAGGTGTCCATCATCCACGCCATCACTTTGCTATTGGTACCAACATCGGGGGCCGGAATATCCTTCTGCGGTCCGATGATTACGCCAATTTCACTGGTGTAGCGACGGGTCAGCCGTTCAAGCTCACTTTCTGAAAGCGTAAAGGGATCAACGCGAATACCGCCTTTGGCACCGCCATAAGGCAGATTCACTGCCGCGCATTTAATGGTCATCCAGGCGGAAAGCGCCATGACTTCGTTCAGGTCAACATTCGGATGATAGCGAATACCGCCTTTACCTGGCCCACGAGAAAGATTGTGTTGAACACGGAAACCTTCAAAGTGACGGATGGAACCGTCGTCCATTTGTAATGGAATATCAACAATCAGCGCGCGTTTGGGATGCCGGAGAGTCTCTATCCAGCGGGCAAGATCACCCAGATAGGGAGCGACACGGTCGATTTGTTGCAAATAAGTTGACCATGCGGTTGTGCTGCTGTCGGAAACGTAGGATAGCTTGTTCATAACAAACCTTTATTTAGTTAGTTATATATGCTGGAAATAAGACGTATTGTGAGTTCATATGACTAATGCACGGCTGAATCTATCATTAAAATTATGTGTTTAATATATTAAATCAATGTTAAGTTCTGCAAAAAGGGGACAGGAAGAGTAATGAATTGCGCCAATGAGTCCCTGCGCGCCAGAGATAATCTCGCTTTTCATATTTTTTATGCAGATAAAGTGCATATCAATGGTGTTGGTATTATTTTGCAAAACTTTGAATGCGATCAAATTCAGCCACAGTTGCGGCGTCGGCGCTCATGGTCGGGCGACAATCAATCGCCAGGAGCGGCTTTTACCATGATGCTCGCTGGCAGCAACGGCTACAGTGGGAAAATGGATGAAGAATGTGCAAAAAGACGGTTTGAATGGTGGAAGCGGGGGAGAAACAACGCTCATCTTTGCCTGAATCGTCGCAAGCAGGTATTCTGTTGCCCGTATTTACTGAGACAGTTTCAATTGAGGTCGACATGATTATTAAACCACGTATCCGTGGCTTCATCTGTGTTACTGCCCATCCGGCGGGTTGCAAAGCTAACGTTGAAAAACAGATCGAGTACGTCACTCAGCATGGACAGATCCCCCATGGTCCGAAAAAAGTGCTGGTGATTGGCGCTTCTACCGGTTACGGCATGGCAGCCCGTATTTCCGCGGCCTTTGGTTGCGGTGCCGCTACGTTGGGTGTGTTCTTTGAGCGTCCAGGCGAAGAAAACAAACCCGCTACCGCTGGCTGGTATAACTCTGCGGCGTTTACCGAGTTTGCTGAAGCGAAAGGACTGTATGCAAAAAGCATCAACGGCGACGCTTACTCTGATGAAGTGAAGCAGCGAACGATTGAACTGATTAAACAGGATTTAGGGCAGGTTGATCTGGTGGTGTACAGCCTGGCCGCGCCGCGCCGTACTCATCCGAAAACCGGTGAAGTGTTTAACTCTACCCTGAAACCCGTGGGTAAGACCCTGACTACCCGTGGTCTGAACACGGATAAAGAGACGATCACTGACATCACGCTGGAGCCTGCCAGCCAGGAAGAGATCGAAGGTACGGTGGCGGTGATGGGCGGTGAAGACTGGCAAATGTGGATTGACGCGCTGAAAGAGGCCGGGGTGTTGGCTGACGGAGCGAAGACCACCGCCTTTACCTATTTGGGCGAGCAGATCACTCACGATATCTACTGGAACGGTTCAATCGGTGAAGCGAAAAAGGATCTGGACAAGCGCGTACTGACCCTTCGCGAGACGCTGGCCGAAAAAGGCGGCGATGCGCGCGTTGCAGTACTGAAAGCAGTGGTGACCCAGGCCAGTTCAGCGATCCCGGTGATGCCGCTGTATCTGTCACTGTTGTTCAAAGTGATGAAAGAGAAAGGCACACACGAAGGTTGTATTGAACAGGTTTATGGCTTGTTCAAAGACAGTCTGTATGGCGCCTCGCCGATTCTGGATGATGCCGGTCGTCTGCGTGCGGACTATAAAGAGCTGAAGTCAGACGTACAGGATGAGGTGGTCAGACTGTGGCCGACGGTGACCAATGAAAATCTGCATGAACTCACTGATTTCAGTGGTTATAAAACGGAATTCATGCAGCTGTTTGGTTTCGGCCTGCCAGGCGTGGATTATGATGCTGACGTCAATCCAGACGTGAAAATCAAAAACCTGGTACAAATGTAATTCTGTCGGATGTAACGACAAATACATGCCGGTCATACGATCGGCATTATTTTTATCTCTATTGGGTTCCCATCGCTCATTACAGAATTGACCCTTTTTTTGCTCATTATGTGGTGTTTAAGTTCAGCGATGGCTTCCTGGATGACCAGGAATCAAGTGTGCTTAATTATGTGCAGGTGTTTTTTTTGCACACTTCTCCAATGCGCTGATTTTAAACAGTTTAGCCTGGTATCAGAATGTTCGTTTGAACGGCTTAACGGTGACCTGCTTATAAACGCCCGCCGCGATATACGGGTCATCCTGCGCCCAGGATTGCGCCGCCTCCAGCGATGGGAACTCGGCAATGATTGTCGAACCGCTGAAGCCAGCCGCGCCAGGGTCATTACTGTCTACGGTGGGCATCGGGCCCGCAACGATCAGACGGCCTTCATCTCGCAGTAATTGCAGACGTGCGAGATGAGCAGGGCGTACGGCAGTACGCTTTTCCAGTGAGTCGGCATTATCTTCTGCATAAATTACGTAGAGCACGTTTATAACTCCTGTCGGGTCAGTAAGATTTGTCCATCACGTTAAGTCATCATTAAGGATTCTGCAAACGAAAGATAGCCAGGTTTTGCTTCCGATAGTTTTGGGAAATTTTTTGACGGAAACAGACTGACTCATGCAGGGTAGTTATTGAAACTGATTGCTATTTGCATTTAAAATCACGCTTCAATACTTACAGCAGAAAGATTATGACGACGCTGACCGAAAATTCTTTACCCCGCCATGTTTCGCTGCCGGTGCTGTTCTCTATTGGGCTGCATGCGGTGGTGATAGGGGGAATACTTTATGCTTCTTTTCACCAGGTTGCTGAAGTGCCTAAAGCGTCTCAGCCCATGAGTGTTTCGCTGGTGGCGCCAGAGGTGCAACCAGAGCCACAGGCTGCACCTCAGCCCGCGGCCGAGCCGGTCCCTGAACCTAAATCAGAGCCGGAACCACAACCAGAACCAGAACCAGAACCAGAGCCACCCAAAGCGGAGCCAGTCGTTATCCCTAAACCGCTACCAAAACCCCGGCCGAAACCGAAGCCGCTGAAAAAGGAAGCGGTAAAACCGAAAAAAGAGTTGAAGCCGCATACGGAACCGCGTCAGACCACGCTGTTTAAAGACGATAAGACTGCCACCGCAGATAAACCGTCTACCGCGCCGCAAACGTCATCAACACCCGCACCGGCCTCTGCGGCTTCAACCGGACCGAAGGCGCTGCATGTGACTAAACCCACCTATCCGGCCCGGGCTTCTGCATTGCGGATAGAAGGGCGGGTGCGGGTGCAGTTCGACGTGGACAGTTCTGGTCAGGTCGATAATATCCGTATTCTCTCAGCCGAGCCGCGTAATATGTTTGAGCGTGCAGTGAGAACGGCGATGAAGACATGGCGTTATCAGTCTGGTAAGCCAGGGAAAGATTTAACGATGAGCATCGTCTTCAAAATCAACGGTGGTTCCAGCATTGAATAACGCGATAGCGGCTTCCTCTCGCAAAACGTCAGACAAGGGGGGAGGCGGTGCAAGAAAGAGGATGTAGAAAAGTATCGGGAGAATGCAGTCCGGGCATCAAAGAACAAACATTGTCTTGCATGGCGCGCAGTTCCTGACTGGTGCCCGGTCTATCATGCTCAGCGTCTGTTGACTTCAGAGAAGTATCCTTTATAGCGATAAAATGCGCTTTTCAGTTCTGCACATCGGCCTGAAAATGGCTTTTCTCCGGAGGCAGCGGGCGGGATTTGCCGTTAGCGTCCACCGCGACGTAGATAAACACCGCTTCGGTCGTACAGTAATGTTGTCCGAGCGGCTCGGAAGCGACTTTCTTAATCCACACTTCGACATTGATAGTGATTGAACTGCTGCCGGTACGAATGCAGCGGGCATGACAACTCACTACATCCCCGACGGCAACCGGTTTAAGAAACGTCATGCCATCAGCTCGTACAGTAACCACACGTCCTCCAGCAATTTCTTTTGCCAGGATCGCGCCCCCCATATCCATCTGCGACATCAGCCAACCACCAAAAATATCACCATTGGCATTGGTGTCGGCAGGCATGGCCAGGGTTCGCAGTACCATCTCACCCTGCGGGAGTCTGTTTTTATCGTCGTTCATTGTCTTGCTTCCAGGAATTTAAAGATAAGCCCGACAGGTGCCGGACCCGATGATTTATTTTTCTTCTTGTTGTGGCATCAGACGGTAGATATACAGACCGCTGATAAGGGTAAAGAGCAGCGTCAGGCCTGTCAGACCAAACACTTTAAAATTAACCCAAAACGCCTGAGATAACCAAAATGCGACATAAATATTTGCCAGGCCGCAGGCGAGGAAGAATATCGCCCAGGCAATGTTCAGCTTACGCCAGGCAAATTCGGGCAGTTGCAGCTCTTTTCCCAGCATGCTCTGGATCAACGGCTGTTTCATCCAGAACTGGCTGAACAGTAAAGCCAGTGCGAACAGTGAGTAGATGACGGTGACTTTCCACTTGATGAACTCATCATTGTGGAATACCAGCGTCAGGGTGCCGAACACCGCGACCAACACGAAGGTGAAGATGGTCATTTTTTCAACTTTACGGAACAGCAGCCAACTGGCGCCCAGCGCCAGTGCGGTTGCCACAATCAGCGCCCCGGAGGCGACAAAGATATCGTACAGTTTGTAGAAAATGAAAAAGACCACGAGTGGAAGGAAATCGAGCAATTGTTTCATGAGGGATCCCAAATACCAGACGGATACAAAATATCAGGTTATCACTGCGTGCCCCTCAGGACACGCAACCGCAGGTTAACGTAACAACATATACAGGCGATAAAGATAAATAATCAGTATGGCTGAAAGGAGGTTACTCACGGCGTTCATTGCTACCGACGCGACATTAGCCGGTAGTACGGTCAATGACGATGCCAGCAGTAATACCGCAATCTTCGCCAGTAGCCAGACAGCCACGCCAGGTGCGACAACCTTCATTTGTCCCCACACCAGACGCATACTGAGGCGCATTGCCGCGAAGATACCGGTTTGTTCGGTGGTGAGGATAATCGGCGCCAGGGCCAGAACGATAGCGAGAATGATCCCCGGAACAACCAGTACCATGAAACCCAATTGCACCACCAGCGTCATAATAAAGACCAACAGCAGCAGGCGGGGCAGCCGTGGGGCAGAGGTCCCAATGGCGTGTAGCGCACTGACGCGCTGGCCGGCAGAAACCATCGGTATCAGACTTAACATGGCACCCAGCAGCAGGGTGTTGCCGACCAGTGAAGCAAAGGTACCGGCAGCAGAAGCGCGCAGCAGGATGCGCTGCTGGTCTGGTGACATATTTTGCACCATTTCCAGCAGGCTCATGCCGGAGTCACTGCCGCCGTCAGCAAGAATAGAAAGTTGATCGGCATCGGGCGTCAGCGCGTGACCGATCAAGACGGTAATAAATGAAGTCAGTAGTGAAATCAGCACGATAGTGATCAACTGATGACGAAAAAAATTTCCCGTGTCACGGTATAAAGAACCTGCCGTGAAAGACATGTACACTCCTTGAAAAACTGGAATTAGCGATCCGGTGATTGTACATGGTCTGACGCTAACCTGGCACCCTGACTTGCATAACTTTCGATTAAAGATGAGGTGATCGGTTCAAATAACGGGGGAAGACCATAATGCGCTCTGGCGCGGTCACAGGCCTCGTTACGTACGCCACCCTCGCCAGAAGGCGTGAACTCTCGACAGGGTGTCGGTCGTTGTGCATAAATTCCACAGGAAACACATTGGCCGATTTCGCCTTCCAGCGCCACACAACGGGACGAGCGAGTATTGGTTCCCCGCATATTGCGCATAAACAGGTTCAGCGGTTCGGTTAACGCTGTCGGGACCCATCCGCCGCCATCATCGGCTTCTGCCCAATAAAACGAAACACGAAAATGAGCGCAGCAAGCGCCGCAGTTGAGACAAGAATTGAGGTTTTCGCTCATCTGATTACCCGCCCCCCCTGAGGCATCGAACCAAAATCACATTATGGGAGATCGTTAACATAGGCTGGTGCCCCGGGGGGCACAAGTACAAATTATGCGTTTACGCAACGGCAAAATTTGATCTAAATCAATTCATTGTTTTTTAAGAACTTTAAAAGAAATGATTTACATGATCTTTCTGCAAATAAGGGTAAAGATAGCGCAGATAAAATTCACCGTAGTGTAAAAGTGCTTAAATATAACGAGCGCTTAAATATAATTACAGAGGAGTGGTTATGAAATTCAAAGCATTGGCACTGGCAGTTGCGACTCTGTTACCAGGGATCGCTTCCGCCCATCAGGCGGGCGATTTTTTCATCCGTGCGGGAACCGCCACCGTGCGTCCTACCGGTGGGTCTGATAATGTTCTGGGGTTGGGCGAGTTTGATGTCAGTAACAATACTCAACTGGGTCTGACCTTTACCTATATGGCGACCGATAATATCGGTATTGAACTGCTGGGGGCGACGCCTTTTCGTCATAAAGTCGGTCTGGACGCTACCGGCACTCTGGCGACGGTGCATCAGTTGCCGCCGACCTTAATGGCGCAGTGGTATTTTATGGGCAATACCAGCAAATGGCAGCCCTATGTCGGTGTCGGTATTAATTACACGATGTTCTATAACTCGGATTTCAACCAGACCGGCCGCGATGCGGGACTGAGTAATCTTAGTGTGAAAAACTCCTGGGGTGTGGCTGGGCAGGTGGGGCTGGATTACCAGTTAACGCCAGACTGGATGCTGAACGCTTCACTGTGGTACATGGACATTGACACCAAAGTACGCTTCAACGCGGGCGAGAGCCGCCAGAGCATTGATACGAATATCAACCCGTTTGTGTTCTTCTTTGGCGCGGGTTACCGTTTCTGATCGGATGTCATGAGATAAAAAAGGCGCGGTTCCGCGCCTTTTCTGTTTATTTAGAAATTACTTGATCTGCATATTGTTGATAACCGAGGTCACGCCTTTGACGTTACGCGTGATGGAAACGGCACGACTAGCCATTTGTGATGAACTGACAAAACCGCTCAGTTGTACGCGACCTTTAAATGTTTCAACGTTGATCTCTGTCGATTTGAGCGTAGCGTCTTTCAGCAATTCAGCTTTTACTTTGGTGGTAATCACAGTGTCATCAATGTAGCCACCGGTACCTTCTTTGGTCGGCCCAGGTGCGCAAGCGCTGACCGAAAGAGCCACTACTGCCGCAATAACCATGCCGGTCAGGATTCTCATCAACTTCATTGTATTTCTCCCTGTTATAGTCGATTGGCTTTCGCCGTGATTACAAAACATTTGGTAGAAGAATCTTAGTCCTGAGTGAAAAATTCGCAATATAATAATAGTAAAAAGATTTTTAAAATAATGCCTTACCAGAAAAGTAAGGCATCATGCGGGGGATTAACGAGTGGCAGCTTTAAGCGCGGAGACAAACGTCTGCAATGCGGCCAGCATTACCGATGGATTGTGGTGATTTTTCTCGATGATTTTGACGATAGCCGAGCCGGAAATCGCTCCGGAAGCCCCGGCAGCCAGGGCCTCTTTCACCTGGTCCGGCTCGGAGATACCAAAGCCCTGGATCGGCGGAGCGGCATTGTATTCACGCAGTTTGGTCACCAGATGTTGCAATGACAGGCTTTCACCGCGGGTTTCGGCCCCGGTCACGCCAGATCGTGAGAGCAGATAAGTGTAGCCGCGGCCATGGGAAGCAATTTCACGTAGCAAATCATCATCGGCATTCGGTGGGCAGATGAATATTGGTGCAATACCATGGCGCATCGCTGACTGACGGAACGGAGCCGATTCCTCAACCGGTACATCAGCAACCAGTACTGAATCCACCCCTGCAGACTGACAACGGGCATAGAAATTGTCGATGCCGTTAGAGAAGACCAGGTTAGCATACATCAGCAGGCCGATGGGTATTTCCGGGTATTTCTGCCGGATGGTCGCCAGCATCTCGAAGCATTGTGACGGTGTCACGCCTGCCGCAAAAGCGCGCAGATTAGCGTTCTGAATAGTCGGACCATCGGCCAGCGGATCAGAGAAGGGAATGCCCAGTTCCAGCGCATCAGCACCGCCGGCGACCAGTGCATCAATAATTTGCAGTGAAAGCTCAGGAGAAGGATCGCCCAGCGTGACGAAAGGAACGAATGCGCCTTCTTTGCGATCTTTCAGGCGTTTAAAAAGCTGATCATAACGTTCCATCAAATTTCTCCCTTAGCGGTCAGAATGTCGTGAACGGTGAAAATATCTTTATCGCCTCGCCCGGAAAGGTTAACCACCAGTAATTGATCTTTTTCCGGTGCCGCCCGCATCATTTTCAATGCATGGGCCAGCGCATGGGACGATTCCAGCGCCGGGATAATCCCCTCACTGCGGCTGAGTGTTTTGAAGGCATCGAGTGCTTCATCATCGGTAACCGAAACATAGTCCGCGCGGCCGGTACTGTTCAGATACGCGTGTTGTGGTCCCACTGACGGGAAGTCCAGACCGGCAGAAATAGAGTAGGATTCTTCAATCTGACCGTCTTTCGTCTGCATCATCGGCGATTTCATGCCGAAATAGATCCCCACACGACCATGTTTCAATGGCGCGCCATGCTCACCAGTTTCAATGCCGTGGCCAGCGGGCTCAACGCCAATCAGACCAACGGAAGGTTCATCGATAAAGTCGGCAAACATGCCGATAGCATTGGAGCCCCCGCCGACACAGGCGATGACGGCATCAGGCAGACGGCCTTCTCGCGCCAGGATCTGTTCTTTGGTCTCTTCACCGATCATGCGTTGAAATTCACGCACAATGGTTGGGAACGGATGGGGGCCAGCCGCGGTACCTAACATGTAGTGGGCGGTTTCATAGCTGCCGGACCAGTCACGCAGCGCTTCGTTACAGGCATCCTTCAGCGTCGATGACCCGCTGTGCACGGGAATAACTTCCGCACCCATCAGCCGCATCCTGAAAACATTGGGGGACTGGCGCTCAATGTCTTTAGCCCCCATATAAATGCGGCACTTCAGGCCCAGCAACGCACTGGCGAGCGCGGACGCCACACCATGCTGGCCAGCGCCGGTCTCGGCGATGATCTCCGTTTTGCCCATGCGTTTTGCCAGCAGAGCCTGGCCCAGTACCTGGTTGGTTTTGTGCGCGCCGCCGTGTAGCAGATCTTCACGCTTCAGATAAAGGCGAGTACGAGTGCCTTTGGTCAGATTCTTACACTGGGTCAACGCTGTCGGGCGGCCAGCATAGTTTTGCAGCAGGTCGGTAAACTCGGCCTGAAACGCCGGATCGCGCTGAGCGCTGACGAAGGCTTCTTCCAACTGGCGCAGGGCTGGCATCAGGATCTGCGGCACATACATACCGCCAAATTCACCAAAATAGGGGTTGAGTAAAGTCATATCACTTCTCTTTTCGCTAGACGGTGCCGACACGGCGGCACCGGTCGGTCAGTACGCCTTCAGCGTTTGAAAGACTGAGGCAATCTTCGAGGCATCTTTGATCCCAGGGGCCGTTTCCACGCCAGAATTGAAATCCAAACCGGCACAGCCCAGTTGGGCGGCTTCAACACAATTATCTGCTCCCAGACCGCCTGCCAGCAGGACATTATCCAGTTGTTGACCATTGAGTAGGGACCAGTCAAAGCGTTTGCCGCTGCCGCCATTGCCATTATCAAACAGGTAGCGGTCCACATGCTGCCAGTGACGGACCGGCAGGGTATCTTTAATACTGAACGCCTTCCAGATTTTCACCCCGGTGGGCAGTTGACGGCGTAGTTCAGTCACAAATGTCTGGTCTTCATCGCCATGAAGCTGTACCGCATGGAGTTGCAGTTGTTGGGTAATTGTGACAATGTCACCTATAGTATGATTGCGAAATACGCCAACATACTTCAGTGCCGCTGCGGCGATTATCGCCCTGGCTTGCTCAATGCCTACTTTGCGAGGGGAGCCTTCAGCAAAGATCAGTCCGCCGTAAATGGCGCCGGATTCAAGCGCGCAGCGCGCATCTTCCGTACGGGTCAGGCCACAAACTTTGTTTTCTCCGATAATAACGCGGCGCACAGCGGCGGCCAGATCGTCTTCTGACATCAGTGCGGAGCCGATCAGGAAGCCATTAGCAAAGTGGCTCAGTTCTCGTACCTGTGCATAGCTATTGATGCCTGATTCGCTGATCACCGTCACGCCATGAGATACTTTCGGCGCAAGGCGGCGCGTACGATCCAGGTCAATGGACAGGTCGCGCAGGTCGCGGTTATTAATGCCGATCACTTTTGCGCCCAGCCGAGTGGCACGTTCCAGTTCTTCATCGCTGATGACTTCAGTCAGTACGCCCATGTTCAGACTGTGCGCCACGGCGGATAATTGGCGATACTGCTCATCATTCAGCACCGAAAGCATCAACAAGATAGCATCGGCCTGGTAGAAACGGGCCAGGTAGATTTGATAAGGATCGATGATGAAATCTTTGCACAGCACCGGTTGGGTGATGGCGGCACTGACTATGGGCAGAAAATCAAAACTACCCTGAAAATATTTCTCGTCGGTCAGCACCGATACTGCGGAAGCGTAGTGTCGGTAAATCCCGGCGATGGTTGCCGGATCAAAATCTTCCCGAATCAGCCCTTTAGATGGCGAGGCTTTCTTACATTCAAGGATAAAGACCGTTCGGGTGCCCTGCAACGCGTGATAAAAGCTGCGGGTGGACAATGTTATCTGGCTCTGGAACGTCTCCAGCGGTTGCTGCCGTTGACGTTCCGCCAGCCATACCGCTTTGTCCCGAACAATTTTGTTAAGTACGGTTTCCTGCATGATTATCCTCTTGCTGCCAGTGCGACAACTCGCTCGTAAGCCTGACCACTGCGGATGACGTTCAGCGCCGTGCGGGCGTTTTCCTGTAAATCTTCATTACCGAAAATCTTCAGCAGCAACGCCACGTTAGCCGCAACAGCTTCTTCGTGCGCGCGTTCGCCTTTACCCTGGAGTAATCGGGCCAGAATATCACGATTTTGTTCCGGTGTGCCGCCCGCCAGTGCTTCCTGCGGGTGGAAACTCAGCCCGAAGTCTTCTGGTGTCAGTTGATAGCAGGTTATCTCTCCGTCGCGCAGTTCGGCCACCTGGGTTGCGCTGTGCAGCGCCACCTCATCCATGCCGCCGCCATGGACTACCGCCGCGCGCTGATAGCCCAGCATCTTCAGCGTTTTGGCCACCGGCAGCACCAGTTCCGGGCTGTAGACGCCGATCACTGCCAGCGGTGGGCGCGCAGGGTTAATCAGCGGGCCGAGCACATTAAACAGTGTACGGGTTTTCAACTGCTGGCGCACTGGCATGGCATGACGAAAACCGGTGTGATACTGCGGGGCAAACAGGAAACAGACATTCAACTCATCCAACGCCAGACGCGCCTGTTCCGCTGGCAAATCCAGACTGATGCCAAACGCCGCCAGTAGATCAGACGATCCCGACTTGCTTGAAACGCTGCGATTACCGTGCTTCGCGACTTTAAGACCGCAGGCTGAGGCCACGAAAGCACTGGCGGTGGAAATGTTAATGCTGTTGCTGCCATCGCCGCCCGTTCCCACGATATCCGCAAAAGCATAGTCGGGGCGGGGGAATGCTCTGGCGTCTTCCAGCAGCGCGGTGGCGGCGCCAGCGATTTCTTCCGGACGTTCGCCACGCACTTTCATCGCAATCAGCGCAGCTGCCAGTTGGGTTGGCTCCAGTTGGCCGGTAATGATCGCCGAGAAAAGCTGATGGCTTTCGGCCTGAGTCAGGATCTGGGCCTGATAAAGTTTTTCCAGAATCGCGTTCATCTGTGTTTCCTTGTTGTTACGCCAGCGCCCAGGCGAGCGTTTGTTCCAGAAGGCGAGCGCCCTGGGTCGTCAGGATGGACTCAGGGTGGAACTGAAAGCCGCAGACACGATCGGCATCATGGCGCACGGCCATCACCATGCCATTGAATGTGGCGTTAACGGTCAGTTCATCCGGGATATTACTGCCGACCAGTGAGTGATAGCGCGCGACGGGCAGTGGATTGCTCAACCCGGCAAACATCGCGGTATCATCATGCGTGATGGCTGAGGCTTTACCGTGCAGGATTTCCCCCGCCTGACCAACATGGCCGCCATACGCTTCGACAATCGCCTGATGTCCCAGACAGATACCAATGATTGGCAGGCGACCGCGCAAACGCTGCAATAATTCCGGCATACAGCCTGCTTGCGATGGCGTACCAGGCCCAGGCGACAGCATCAGCACCGGGTTCTCCATCTCCTGTAGCCGGGCAATTAATGTGTCGGTCGGCACGTTGTTACGGTAAATCACCACGTTATGGTCAAAAGCGCGTAACTGGTCGACGAGGTTATAGGTAAAGGAGTCAATATTGTCGAGCAGCAGAATATCAGCCATTAGAAAATCTCCTTGCAATGATGAGCCGTGGCGATAGCACGAAGAACGGCGCGGGCTTTATTACGGCTCTCATCCGCTTCTGCTTGTGGGATTGAGTCCAGAACCACTCCCGCGCCTGCCTGAACGGTCGCGACGCCGTCTTCGACATAAGCGGAGCGGATAACGATACAGGTATCCAGATCGCCACTGGCGGTGAAATAGCCTACCGCGCCGCCGTAGGTGCCGCGCCGCGTACCTTCCGCTTCAGCAATCAGTTGCATGGCGCGAACTTTTGGCGCGCCGCTCAGCGTGCCCATATTCATACAGGCGCGGTAAGCATGCAGCACATCCAAATCTTCCCGTAGATGGCCCACCACGCGGGAAACCAGGTGCATGACGAATGAGTAACGGTCAACTTTGGTCAGGTCGGCGACGTAGCGGCTACCGGGTTGGCAAATCCGCGCAAGGTCGTTACGGGCCAAGTCAACCAGCATCAGATGCTCCGCCAGTTCTTTATGATCGGTACGCATTTCCAGCTCGATGCGGCTGTCCAGGTCCCGGTCCAGAGAACCATCGGCGTGACGTCCGCGAGGGCGGGTACCGGCAATCGGATAGATTTCAATCTGCCGGCTGGCGGCATCGTATTTCAGCGAGCTCTCCGGTGAGGCGCCAAACAGGCTGAATTCCTGATCCTGCATAAAGAACATATACGGACTTGGATTGCTGTTTTTTAGTGTGTCATACGCCGCCAGCGGTGACGGGCAAGGCAGTGAAAAACGGCGGGAGGGCACCACCTGGAAAATCTCGCCAACGCGAATGGCTTCCTGCAATTGACGCACGACATGGCAGTATTCTTCATCACTCTGGTTGCAACTCAGCACCATGTTTTCAACCTGCTGCACGGGCAGCGGAGAGGCTGGCTGCAACATCTGCGTTTTAAGCTGTTCGATGCGGCTCTGCAGGCGTAAAAATTCACCGGGCGCTGGGGTAAACAGGCTGGCCTGTAACCGGGCGGTCTGGCTCTGGTGATCGATAACCAGCAATGTTTCAGCCAGATAGAAACAATAATCCGGGCAGCGTTGCTCATTACTGAGTGCGGGCAGGTTCTCGAAACCCGCCACCAGGTCGTAAGCGAACAGCCCGCCGAGCAGCATGGCTTCGCGCTCCCCCCCCGGGTTGTTAAACAACTGAGGGATCAGGCGCAACGCATCAAAGACGGAGAGCGACTTCAGACGCGAATCTTCATCCTGGACGTCGGTGCTGGTGGGGAACGTTAATTCACGCCCATTGGGGCTGACATTGTTGATAACGCTGGCGGGCAATGCGGCATCGAGCAACGGGAGTATCGCATGACCATTTTCTGACAGTGCCTGCACGGTAACGGTATTACCTAGTGCGGTGATGCGCAGCGCACTGTCAAGAATCAGCAGACTTTTCAGGTTGTGCTTACTGTCAATATCGGCGGATTCGAGTAGCAGCGTGGACGGGCGCGCGCCACACAACTGATGAAAGACGGCAGCCGGATCCTCGCGGTAGGGGGCGCTACCGGTTATCAACTTCACTCCAGGTTTGGCATTTTGCATGAGGTCAGTTCTCTAAAATTTGCTAAAAAAAAACCCGCTTTAGGCGGGCCTGGGTATCTGCACAACGGTGGGGTGTATGCATGATTCCTTCGCCCATCTCAGGGAGAAGTGCGCCACCAACCTGTCATTATTGAATATATCATCGTCATGATTCAGATACCCTTGCTTGTGAACTTTTGTACTAGTTAACTGGTCCGAGATAAAAAAGTCAATACTCTTTTTTCTCCTGGACAAAAAACTGAGTATCATGCAGCGACATTCATCCGCTGATGCCGGAGCCGTTTTGACCGATCCAATTCCGCTTAATCCCTGGCCTCTGTACGATCTTCACAGCCACACTCGCGCTTCTGACGGATTACTTACCCCGGAAGCGTTGGTGCAGCGGGCCGTTGCGCATCGCGTGGATGTGCTGGCTATTACTGATCACGACACGGTTGATGGCATATCGCCCGCGCGTGACGCTATCGCCAGGCTACAACTCCCCCTGCGGCTGATTGCCGGAGTAGAGATCTCTTCCCAGTGGGAAAATAATGAAATCCATATTGTCGGTCTTGGCGTGAATTGCCAGCATCCCGGACTGATCGCCTTTTTGCGTGAGCAAAGCGATCGTCGGTTGGCGCGGGCGCAGTTAATGGCTCAACGTCTGGAAAAAGCGCATATCCCCGATGCACTGGAGGGTGCGCTGGCGCTGGCAGAGGGCGGAGCCGTCACTCGTGGGCATTTCGCTCGTTTTCTTATCGCGCAGGGCAAAGCCGATAATATGGCGCAGGTGTTCAAAAATTATCTTGCCAAAGGCAAAACCGGTTATGTCCCACCACAGTGGGGTACAATTAAACAGGCCATTGCGGTTATCCATCATGCGGGGGGGCGGGCTGTCCTGGCTCATCCGGGACGTTACGGTCTGTCGACAAAATGGTTAAAGCGCCTGATTGCCCACTTCAGTGAAGAGGGCGGTGATGCGATGGAGGTGGCGCAATGCCAACAGGCGCCCAATGAACGTACCCAACTGGCTCGCTATGCGCAAGATTATCAACTGGCCGTGTCGCAGGGGTCGGATTTCCATCAGCCTTGTGCGTGGATTGAACTGGGGAAAAATTTATGGCTGCCGGGCGGTGTTGAAGCCGTCTGGCTGCGTTTTCCGGAAATTGTATCTGTTTGATCCGTCTGCCTGACGGCGAACAAGAGGGTTGTTATGAGTCAATTTTTTTATATTCATCAGGAAAACCCACAGCCGCGTTTGATTAAACAGGCGGTAGAGCTCCTGAATAAAGGCAGTGTTATCGTTTATCCCACCGATTCTGGCTATGCGCTGGGCTGCAAGTTAGAAGACAAGAATGCGATGGATCGCATCTGTCATATCAGGCAACTGGATGGTCACCATAACTTCACGCTGATGTGCCGTGATCTGTCCGAGCTATCCACCTATGCTTACGTTGACAACACGGCTTTTCGGCTGATTAAAAATAACACACCGGGCAATTACACTTTTATTTTGAAAGCGACGAAAGAGGTGCCGCGTCGTCTGATGAATGAAAAAAGAAAAACCATTGGTCTGCGTGTCCCCTCCAATCCCATTGCGCTGGCATTGCTTGAGACGCTGGATGAACCGTTAATGTCAACATCGTTAATACTGCCAGGCAATGATTTTACTGAGTCTGATCCCGAGGCGATTCAGGAGATGATTGGTAAACAGGTGGATTTAATCATCCATGGCGGTTATCTGGGGCAGCGTCCGACGACGGTTATCGATCTGACTGAGAACAGCCCCGTGGTCGTCAGGGAAGGGATGGGAGATGTACAACCTTTTCGTTAAGTTTCGCGGTAAAGCAGGAGGAGCATTCTGGTGAAAGGATCTTGTCTGTGTGGCAAGGTAGCACACGCAGATGACGGAAGCCTGGGTTGAATTATGCAGAAGGCTAAAGCGCCAGATTTCAATGAGAAAGGGCAAAAACGCCGGGTTCATGCTATCCGACACTCATTCATCACAAAAGCCCTGGTACACTCCGGACCTGTGTATGTACAGCTTGTTGTTGGGCATAGCCTCACAGAATCTTTAGGCATCACAGCACGCTACACACATGAGCCAACCCTCAGAGAATTACTACCTGTTGTTGATGGCGTTGATATTTCATTGTTTAGTAAGAGGTGCAGGTAGTACTCGCATTTCCAAACGTGCTCACGTTATTACCGTACACATTACCCGTGGTGCTACCAAGGGTGTTGCAGGTAGTTGTTTTTGGTCGATTTGCCTGCATCTGTTGATTGTAGTTGTCCAATGCTTCGCTTATGGCTACTGCTCTTTGTTGCTCTTGGATTGCGTTGTTAACTGCCAGATTCGCAGATGTTAAACAATCATCATTACTGATTTTAAAGATTTTTAACGCTTTTCTGCGTTGTATCTCTGACTTAATGGAAAAAAAGTTGTCAGTATTGCCCTGATGCATAGCTAAGCCACCATTGCCGCACAATTCAATATCTGATTGTTGTTGCACTGGTCGCATCTGTGCACAGCCGGCAAGAAGAACGATTGCTGGCATGGTGTAGAAAAGTTTCATAACGTCCCTTATCGTAATTTTTACATATATTAAGAGCATTCTTAGTGTAGTGGAAGTTCAGGATTTTCTGATTTTGTCTAAGGGCTTAAAGATATATTGAAGTAATCCTTTGATTAGCATCACTTGATTGGTAGACGAAAAAGCTTATCATTAGCTGGATTAATCAATAAGAAGGTAACAGATGATCCAGTGTGAGATGGATTACAATAAGGTGAGTGCTGACGGGAAAACCGTAAAACTTCTTTGCTATGGCGTTGGCACCTTTGATGTATTTTCAGGTGATAATCCGACAACGAATATTGCTGAATGTGCCTGGAAGAACAAGGCCGCATTGCCACCCGGTACTTACTGGATTGTTCCCCGTCCTGTTGGCAGTTTCGCTAACCGTGTATTGAGCACCATAAAGGACTGGAAATAACGGTACTGACCATAGCGAATGGTTCGGGCTTTATAGCAACTCAACTATGAGTGATCATATGTTCGTTCATGGTGTTGATAGAGGCGGGTTCAGGCTCCATCCTTTAAGGCCTAATGGCGGGGGTGAATCATGGGGTTGCATCACATTCCACCGAATATCACAGTTTGAGGTGCTCCGTAAGGCGCTTCTGTCTACTAAAATGGTCCAGGTTAAAGCAGGCGTTAAGGCCTACGGACGTGTAATAGTTAGGGGGAGAACGGATTATGACAACTGTCAAATCAAATAGCCGCTGGCGCGCTCTCCTGTTGTTTGTCGTGCTCTATCTGGTGTGTTTAGCGGTAGTTTTGTTTGTCCGTCCTGTCTGGGACCTGATTGAGAAGCTTTCCTATCGGATTGATGATCTTTTGAATGCAACAGGCCTTGCTATGGCTGATGGAGAGTATGATCCGGCGTCGCTATGGGTAATATTCGGTGTCCCTCTGATTGTAGCGGCAGTTATCTTCTTCCTGATACGGCGATTTCGTTAGTCATCGTCAAATATCATCGTGTGATGGCATGATGCGGATTTGGATACCTTCACCTGTCTGTTCAGAACGTTGTGAATGAAGCGCCACGGATAATCTAGACACTAGACGCTGTAATTTTCAATCTCGATCTTGAACAGATGAGACTGGTAGCAACAACAAACATTAATGTTATCGCTACCAAAACAGTGTCTACTAAGAACATAGGCGGAACCACTAAACCCCTACAGCCGAACAAAACAACCACTACTACACTGCAAAGGGCTTCTGTCGGCAATAGCAACCTGGGCGTGTAGGGAACATTAACCCGTCTATGGCGGGTTTTTTATTGTCCGGAGATTGTACAACATCGCGTACAACATTGGGGGTTACAATGGATTGCACATCCTGTATAATGGCACTCGAATTTAAATGCAACTCATTGATTTTTAAGTGTTAATTTTTATCCATTCGACGCCTGGGAAGGCGACACAGAGGTAGCTCCATGAGCGAAAAATTACAAAAAGTCCTGGCGCGCGCCGGGCACGGTTCCCGCCGCGAGATTGAAAGCATGATTTCTGCCGGACGCATTAGCGTCGACGGCAAGCTGGCCACGTTAGGCGATCGTGTCGAGCCAGGCAACGCCCTGAAAATTCGTATTGATGGTCATTTGGTCTCTGTCGCCGAATCAACGGAAACCGTTTGCCGCGTGTTGGCATACTATAAGCCGGAAGGCGAATTATGTACCCGTAACGATCCCGAAGGTCGGCCGACAGTATTTGACCGTTTGCCAAAGTTGCGAGGCGCCCGCTGGATTGCTGTTGGACGGCTGGATGTAAATACCTGCGGCCTGTTACTGTTCACAACCGATGGTGAGTTAGCGAATCGTCTGATGCACCCCAGCCGTGAAGTAGAACGGGAATATGCGGTGCGCGTATTCGGACAGGTTGATGATGATAAACTGAAACAGTTGAGCCGTGGTGTGCAATTGGAAGATGGTCCAGCCTCGTTCAAAACCTTGAAGTTCAGTGGTGGTGAAGGCATCAACCAGTGGTACAGCGTGACGTTGACCGAAGGGCGTAACCGCGAAGTGCGGCGTCTTTGGGAGTCTGTCGGGGTGCAGGTCAGCCGGCTGATTCGTACTCGTTACGGCGATATTGCGCTGCCTAAAGGTTTGCCGCGCGGCGGCTGGACTGAGCTGGATCTGGCGCCGATCAATTATCTGCGTGGACTGGTTGATTTACCGCCAGAAACCACCAGTAAATTGCCGGTTGAGAAAGATCGCCGTCGCACCAAGGCGAACCAGATCCGCCGTGCTGTCAAGCGTCACTCACAGGTTAGCGGTAGCCGCCGTCCGGCGAATAAACGTTAACACCCAAAGACGGGCGCGGTGGTTTTTCACTGCTTGTTTAAGCCTGGATATTCGTATTGAAGGCGTGAGCATTGTAGTGGCGGCATCGGTTATTTTCCGCAGCGTCGCCACTGAGCGTTATTATTCGGCTGCACCGGGTTTACGTCCTGGCTGCGCATCAAAGCTGATACCATTCTTCCCTTTGCTGTCGTCGCCCATCAGATAAAGGTAGAGGGGCATAATATCTGCCGGAGTTTTTAATTTGTTGGCGTCTTCCTGGGGGAACGCACTGGCGCGCATTTTCGTCCGTGTGCCCCCCGGGTTGATGCAGTTTACCCGCAGATTATGATTAGCATATTCTTCCGCCAGTACCTGCATCATGCCTTCAGTCGCAAATTTGGACACGGCATACGCGCCCCAGCCCGCGCGTCCCTGTCGGCCAACACTGGAACTGGTGAACACCAATGAACCCGATGCAGATTTGAGCAATAAGGGCAGCAATGCCTGGGTCAGGAAGAATGTGGCGTTAATATTGACCTGCATCACCTGCTGCCAGACCTGCGGATTCTGCCGGTCCATCGGTGCGATATCACCCAGTATACCGGCGTTATGCAGCACGCCATCCAGCCGTGAAACATGTTGCGCCACGTCGCTGGCCAGTTGCTGACAATGCTCCGGGGTGGCGGTGTCGAAATCAAGAATAAACCAGAGTGGGGCGGGCTTGCCCTGTACGGCAATTTCGTCAGCCACGGCCTGAAGTTTTTGTCGGTTACGTCCGAGCAACAGAACCTGCGCGCCATAGCGGGCATAAGACAGCGCGGCTTCGCGGCCGATCCCATCGCTGGCTCCGGTAACCAGAATGATACGATCGGTCAGCAGTGTGCTTTTCGGATGATAGTGCACGGAGATGTCCTCTGGCGGTAAAATGAGCAGCGAGACAATTAAGCTCTTGCTTACAATGAATAATCTGCTTTATGCCTGAAAATGGTAATTAGTTCAATGTTATCCCGGTGTAAAACTGCATTAAAACGACGCTATTCGGGCGACGCCGGTCAGCGACTCGGCTACACTAGCGGCTTTTCTAATACGATGTTAAATAAGGCGGAATAAGTGGAACTACTCTCTTATTATGGACTATTTCTGGCTAAAACGATCACCGTGGTAGTGGCGATTGCTGTCATTGCTGTCCTGATTACCAATCTGGCGATGCGTAAACGTGATCAGGGGGGACAGTTGAAACTGACGAACCTGGGTAAACGTTATCAGGAGATGAAAGATGAGATGGTGTTGGCGAGAATACCGCATCATCAGCAGAAATTGTGGCACAAAGCGCAGAAGAAAAAAGAGAAGCTCGAAGCTAAAGCAGCAAAACAGCATGCTAAACAGGGACTGAAATCCGACGAGACGAAGCCAACGCTGTTTGTGATTGATTTTAAAGGCAGCATGGATGCTCATGAAGTCAGCTCGCTGCGTGAAGAAGTGTCTGCGGTCATGGCGGTCGCACAACCAGAAGATGAAGTGTTGCTGCGTCTGGAAAGCCCGGGAGGAGTCGTACACGGTTACGGGCTGGCATCTTCTCAGTTGCAGCGACTGCGCGATAAAGGGATCCGCCTGACGGTGGCTGTCGACAAAGTGGCCGCCAGTGGTGGTTATATGATGGCCTGCGTGGCGGATCGCATTGTCGCGGCGCCGTTCGCTATCATTGGATCAATTGGTGTGGTGGCGCAAATCCCTAATTTCAACCGACTGCTGAAGCGTAACGAGATCGATATTGAATTGCATACTGCGGGGGAGTACAAACGTACGCTGACGCTGTTTGGTGAAAATACCGAACAGGGACGTGAGAAGTTTCGTGAAGATCTGAATGAAACTCATCAATTGTTCAAGCAATTTGTCCACCAGATGCGTCCTGCGTTGGATATCAGCAGAGTGGCGACGGGCGAACACTGGTTTGGTACTCAGGCGCTGGAGAAAGGACTGATTGATGCCATTGGCACCAGTGATGACCTGATAATCGACCAGATAGCCAGTCGTGAAGTGATCTCGGTACGCTTCACTCGGCGTAAGAGCGTTATTGACCGTTTTACTCAGAGCGCCGCCAACAGCGCGGAACGAGTGCTGCTACGTTGCTGGCAGCGCGGTCAGAAGCCGTTACTGTAATGCCGTTAACGCCCGTATCGCGGGCGTTATTCTTGTAAATGGTAGCGAGACGAAAGCGCTACCGCCAGAAACTTAAATACGTTAAATGCTGCCGTACTTTTCTCCCCCGGAAGTCCTTGCTCATCCAGAAAATAGTCACCACGAAATACCAATACGTCGCCTTTTTGTTCCACGTCAGTGGCCGTCAGTCCGGTAAAGTAATGCTCGTGCTGCGTCATCATCTCATTCGCTTTTTTCAGCAGCGCGGCCTTATCAATAGCCTCAGTCTGGTTCACTGTTTATCTCCTTTATAAAGGTTGCTATCGCACAGTATATTACGACCACGATAAATAAGACCACCCTGTTAGCGATACGACATGTGAGGTGATTCCTTTCGTTGCTATTTCTGGCAGAAACGATGGGCAGATGCTAATTAAGTTGCGTATCAAATTTTATCAGGTAGAGTGTGGGCGTTTCGGGTTCTGGGTGTAAAACAGGCGTTACGTTTGGTGATCAGTTCGCTCAGCAGGTGGGAAAAGGTATAATTAATCAACCGGTTGACTTGCATGTGGCTTGTGTTGACCAGACAAAAAACAACCGGGTTGAAAAACTGAAATCCGGTAGCCATATCCTTAACGCGACGAGTTTGCATCGGGCAAACAGCGCAATTTACTCTCGGATGTTTTAATCAGGTAAAGGTAAATATGGGTAAAGCTCTCGTAATAGTTGAGTCCCCGGCAAAAGCCAAAACAATCAATAAATATCTTGGAAATGACTACGTGGTAAAGTCCAGCGTCGGTCATATTCGTGATTTGCCGACGAGTGGGTCAACAGTTAAAAAGAGCGCTGACTCTACAACCAGTAAAGCGACCAAAAAGGTAAAAAAGGACGAAAAAACGGCGTTAGTTAACCGCATGGGCGTCGATCCTTATCATGACTGGAAAGCGAATTACCAAATTCTGCCCGGCAAAGAAAAGGTGGTTTCCGAGCTAAAATCTCTGGCCGCGAATGCTGAGCATATCTATCTCGCAACGGACCTTGACCGCGAAGGGGAAGCCATTGCCTGGCACCTGCGGGAAGTGATCGGCGGCGATGACTCGCGCTTCAGTCGTGTGGTGTTTAACGAAATTACCAAAAATGCTATTCGCCAGGCTTTCGACAAACCGGGCGAGCTGAATATTAACCGAGTAAATGCGCAACAGGCTCGTCGGTTTATGGACCGCGTGGTGGGATATATGGTTTCCCCATTGCTGTGGAAAAAAATTGCCCGGGGACTGTCGGCAGGCCGTGTTCAGTCGGTTGCTGTGCGTCTGGTGGTTGAGCGTGAGCGCGAGATTAAAGCGTTCGTTCCAGAAGAGTATTGGGAACTGCACGCTGATTTGAACACGCCAAAAGGCAATGTGTTGCCGATGGAAGTGACTCATCAGCATGATAAACCGTTCCGTCCGGTTAACGGCGAGCAGACCCAGGCGGCGCTCAGTCTGCTGGAGAAAGCGCGTTATGTGGTGGTCGATCGTGAAGATAAGCCAACCAGCAGTAAACCTGGCGCGCCATTTATCACCTCCACACTGCAGCAGGCAGCCAGTACCCGTCTGGGCTTCGGCGTGAAAAAAACCATGATGATGGCGCAGCGCTTGTACGAAGCGGGTCACATCACTTATATGCGTACTGACTCTACTAATCTCAGTCAGGATGCGCTCAATATGGCGCGTGGCTACATTGAAAGCGAGTTCGGCGGCAAATATTTACCGAAAGCGCCAAACGTTTATGCCAGCAAAGATAATTCGCAGGAAGCGCATGAAGCCATTCGTCCTTCCGATGTAGGCATATTATCTGAGCAGTTGAAGGACATGGAAACCGATGCGCAGAAACTTTATCAGTTGATTTGGCGCCAGTTTGTTGCCTGCCAGATGATGCCGGCACAATATGATTCCACGACGCTGACCGTTGCGGCAGGTGACTTCAAATTAAAGGCGAAGGGGCGCACATTGCGTTTTGACGGCTGGACTAAAGTGATGCCCGCGCTGCGTAAAGGCGATGAAGATCGCACGTTACCGGTGATAGAGGTTGGCGAAGCGCTTGAACTGCAACTGTTGAAACCAAGTCAGCACTTCACCAAGCCGCCAGCGCGTTTCAGCGAAGCGTCACTGGTTCGCGAACTGGAAAAACGCGGTATTGGGCGTCCTTCAACTTATGCTTCAATTATCTCGACGATTCAGGATCGTGGCTATGTGCGGATCGAAAATCGCCGTTTCTACGCCGAAAAAATGGGTGAGATTGTCACCGACCGTCTGGAAGAGAACTTCCGCGAGCTGATGAATTACGATTTCACCGCGCACATGGAAGATAATCTGGATAAGGTCGCCAACAACGAAGCGCAGTGGAAAAGCGTACTGGATAAGTTCTTTGCCGATTTTAGCCAGCAGTTGGAGAAGGCGGATAAGGATCCGGAAGAGGGCGGGATGCAGCCGAATCAGATGATCCTGACTGCTATCGATTGTCCGACCTGTGGGCGTAAAATGGGGATCCGTACCGCCAGTACCGGCGTATTCCTCGGGTGTTCCGGTTATGCTCTGCCGCCAAAAGAACGTTGCAAGCAGACTATCAACCTGATCCCCGAGAATGAAGTTTTGAATATTCTCGAAGGCGACGATGCTGAAACTAATGCCCTCCGCGCTCGCCATCGCTGCAATAAATGCGGTACGGCGATGGATAGCTACCTGATTGATAATCAACGCAAGTTGCATGTTTGTGGTAATAATCCTGGCTGTGATGGTTATGAAATCGAACAAGGTGAGTTTCGCATTAAAGGCTACGATGGTCCGGTCGTCGAATGTGAGAAATGTAGCGCGGAAATGCATCTGAAAATGGGGCGTTTCGGCAAATATATGGCTTGCACCAACGACGAGTGTAAAAATACACGTAAGATCTTGCGTAATGGCGATGTTGCTCCACCGAAAGAAGATCCGGTTCCACTGCCAGAACTGGCTTGCGAAAAGTCAGATGCTTACTTCGTATTGCGTGATGGTGCTGCAGGGGTCTTCCTGGCGGCGAACACCTTCCCTAAATCAAGGGAAACGCGCGCTCCACTGGTAGAAGAACTGCAGCGTTTCCGGGATCGCCTGCCTGAGAAACTTCGTTACCTTGCGGATGCCCCGGCAGCGGATAATGAAGGGAACAAATCGGTGGTGCGCTTCAGCCGCAAAACTAAACAGCAATATGTCAGTACCGAGAAAGAAGGTAAGGCAACGGGATGGTCTGCATTTTACGTTGATGGAAAATGGGAAGTGACCAGTAAGTCCGCCACTAAAAAGTAATCTAATCTTCAGGGCCAGTTTCCGCTGGCCCGTTAACGTGTTGTACCCCATATGTGTGTTGCAGGAAGGTCGTCAGCGAGTCACTCTCCCGCCGCTTACTCGGTGTGACATACCGCTGTGGCCTGGCGTATGTCGGGTATATACATTCAGGGCTTTTTTGATATAGTTGTTATAGATATACCTTTCTTTATTATAAAATCGCATTAGTCCGATTTCCCCAGTGCTTCGGCTTATCCGTAACTGATAGCGCGGATAACTGGCGCGTGACTCCAACCCCTGGATGGAATGAACATGAAATTGCAGCAACTGCGTTATATCGTTGAAGTGGTTAACCATAACCTGAATGTTTCTTCAACGGCTGAAGGCCTTTACACTTCCCAACCCGGTATCAGTAAGCAGGTGCGGATGCTGGAGGATGAATTGGGAATACAGATTTTTGCCCGTAGCGGCAAGCATTTGACCCAGGTCACACCAGCCGGTCAGGAAATCATTCGTATCGCCCGTGAAGTTCTGTCTAAAGTCGATGCGATTAAGTCCGTCGCGGGTGAGCATACCTGGCCGGATAAAGGGTCGTTGTATGTCGCGACAACTCATACTCAGGCGCGCTATGCATTGCCTAATGTGATTAAAGGTTTTATCGAGCGTTATCCGCGCGTTTCTTTGCATATGCATCAGGGGTCGCCAACGCAAATCGCTGAGGCCGTATCAAAGGGGAATGCCGACTTTGCGATTGCCACCGAAGCGTTGCATCTGTATGACGATTTGATCATGTTGCCTTGCTATCACTGGAATCGGGCCATCGTTGTGACCCCCGACCATCCGCTGGCAGATAAAGAAAAAGTGTCGATTGAGGAACTGGCAGAGTATCCATTGGTCACTTATACCTTTGGTTTTACGGGGCGATCCGAACTGGATACCGCGTTTAATCGTGCTGGTCTGACGCCACGCATTGTTTTTACCGCGACAGATGCTGATGTGATTAAGACCTATGTTCGACTTGGACTGGGCGTCGGGGTGATTGCCAGCATG
The DNA here is from genome assembly GCF_009295515.1 of Erwinia endophytica. GTDB lineage: Bacteria > Pseudomonadota > Gammaproteobacteria > Enterobacterales > Enterobacteriaceae > Erwinia > Erwinia endophytica. The sequence goes on from NZ_RQVV01000003.1 coordinate 126,179, forward strand.
GCGGTCGATCCGATTTCGGACCCTGATTTGGTAAGAATCGAAGCGACGGATGTTTTCAGTTATAGCACCACCAAGATCGGTTTCCGCCGTAGTACTTTTTTGCGTAGCTATATGTATGATTTTATACAACGTTTTGCACCACATCTGACGCGTGATGTGGTTGATACGGCTATAGGTTTGCGATCCAATGAAGATATTGAAGCAATGTTCAAAGATATTAAATTGCCGTTGAAGTAATTTCGCCCATGAGTGTTTATTATGATGTTAAGGGCCTCAATGAGGCTCTTTTACTTAATTCATCCTGCGCACTTCAATATACCCAGATCACCGGTGAGTGAGCCCGTTTTTACTTTTTTGAATCACTGGTCTGAGTCAGTTTATTGGGATTCATATACCTGTTACTTGAATCATTTAAGGGTGAAAACTTCTCAAGTTTACTTTTTAAATGAAACGTATGTCACATATTCCATCTTTGTTTTACAATAAATGAGAATTAGAACACATTTTTCAGTAAACACCTTTGCATGTTGTTAAGAACATTCCCATACTCTAATTAAAAATGCATCGTAAACCGTGATGGGCAGGGGAGAGGAAAGATGACTCTCGGCGTTTACGGGCCGCAGCGGATGGTTTATGGGGCTATACGCAAAGCGCGGATATTCCAGTCATCCCAACTCAGTCCTTAACTCAAGTATGCCTGTTGGTATTCCGTAGTAAAGTTATTTAAATTGTTCAGTATATTGTTACTTACGTAAAAAAATATAATTGACGTGAATTTTTAAATGAAAATGAATGTAATTTTTAAACTTTTATAAATGCCATTAATCGTTTGTATCTGTAAATGTAACTGGATTTTGCTCTTTAATGTGTTTAGGATTCCCCCTTATTTTGGTTGGGTGAAAATATTATTGTCAGTGTACGAGGTTATACAAAGCTATGACGACAAGATTATCTGTTCATACTGACTTCGGTCACAAAAAAGAGGTTACGCTTCGGCGTAACGATCATCTGAAACGCAAAGCATGGATGGTGATTTTAACCAGTTCAGCGATGTTCTGGGTCGTTATCGCATTAATGATTGTGCGTGGTCTATGGGGATGAGCGTGCATTTTGAGACTGTAGACCATAAATCACCGCAGCCTGGAAAAAGGCAAGATCGCTTTTGTGCAGATAAAAAGATGAAAGATGTGGCTATCCCTGCGAGTTGGGAACTGAATGAACGACAACGTAATTTTATTGATTCAATGATTAGTCAACCTGGGAAGCAGTAAAGATATTATTTTTACCGATATAATACCGGACATTATAATTCAAACGATTAGCAATGATAGATTGGCAATTTTTAGTGCTCAGATCACCTTGTTCGCTGGGGATAGAAAAAGGAACTTAACTCAAATGACCGGGTTTAGCCACAGGGATTCCTTCTGCTCTGCTTGAAAACAAGTAGCTTTGTTCTGGAATTTTAAATATAAAGAATTCTTACAAAATGCCTCGCGGATTATTCCCCGGGGCGTTTTGTTTTACCGAATATCAGTCGACATTGTTAATGATGTGTTAACTTTTGTTTGTGCTATCTTTAAATCTGACCCTGCATTTACTCAGGTTATGATAAGACAAATGAAGGAGGCGTCATGTCGTCGACCCTACATCAAATGGTCAAGGCTCGTCTGGATGTGCAAGGCAGATATTATAATTATTACAGTCTGGCGAAAGCGGAAGAGCAACTTGGTGATCTTTCCCGACTCCCTAACTCACTGAAAGTCCTGCTCGAAAATCTTCTGCGTTGGCAAGATGAAAAGACCGTTACGGCTGAAGATATTCATGCACTGGCTGGCTGGTTGCAGCAGGCGCATGCCAGCCGGGAAATCGCCTATCGACCTACCCGTGTCTTGATGCAGGATTTTACCGGCGTCCCTGCGGTCGTTGATCTTGCCGCAATGCGTGAGGCGGTCAAACGGTTGGGGGGGAATGTCGCTAAAGTGAATCCATTGTCACCGGTCGATTTGGTTATCGACCATTCGGTCACAGTGGACCATTTTGGCGATGATGATGCCTTCGAAAAAAATGTCAGGATTGAAATGGCGCGCAATCACGAGCGCTATGTATTTCTACGCTGGGGACAGAAAGCCTTTAATAAATTCAGTGTGGTACCGCCAGGCACTGGTATTTGTCACCAGGTAAACCTTGAGTATCTCGGAAAAGCCGTCTGGCATGAGACGTTGGACGGTGAAGAGTTTGCCTGGCCTGATACGCTGGTGGGTACCGATTCCCATACCACGATGATTAATGCGCTGGGTGTACTTGGCTGGGGCGTCGGAGGCATTGAAGCCGAAGCGGCCATGCTGGGGCAGCCGATATCCATGCTTATCCCGGATGTCGTGGGATTTAAACTGACGGGTAAGTTAAAACCAGGGATCACGGCAACGGATTTAGTCCTGACAGTGACTCAGATGCTGCGTAAACATGGCGTGGTAGGTAAATTTGTCGAATTTTATGGCGACGGTCTGGATGACTTACCCCTGGCGGATCGGGCGACCATCGCTAACATGTCACCGGAATATGGCGCCACCTGCGGTTTTTTTCCGATTGATGACGTCACATTGGAATACATGACTCTGACGGGCCGCACAACTGAACAGGTTGCGTTGGTTGAGGCTTATGCTAAAGCACAAGGCATGTGGCGTAATCCCGGCGATGAGCCGGTGTTTACCCATTCGCTGGCGCTGGATATGAATGAGGTTCAAGCCAGCCTGGCCGGGCCGAAACGTCCACAGGATCGAGTTTCACTGGGCGATGTTCCCGCCGCATTCCAGGCCAGCAATGAGCTGGAAATTAATCCAGCTAAGCAGCTCAACGCCGTCAGCTACACCGACAATGCCGGACAGCAACATACGTTGAAAGAGGGTGCTGTGGTGATTGCCGCCATCACCTCCTGTACCAATACCTCCAATCCCAGCGTGTTAATAGCGGCTGGTCTGCTGGCGAAAAAAGCCGTTACCCTCGGACTAAAGCGGCAGCCATGGGTGAAGGCTTCGCTGGCTCCTGGATCGAAAGTGGTTTCCGATTATCTGGCGGCCGCCAAACTGACGCCGTATCTTGATAAACTTGGTTTTAATCTGGTCGGCTACGGTTGTACGACCTGTATTGGCAACTCCGGTCCTTTGCCTGATGAAATTGAATCCGCGATTAAAGTGGGAAATCTGACGGTTGCCGCGGTGTTGTCCGGTAACCGTAACTTTGAAGGACGTATCCATCCTTACGTAAAAACGAACTGGCTGGCGTCGCCACCACTGGTTGTGGCATATGCTCTGGCCGGGAATATGAATATTAACTTGCAGGCGGATCCGCTGGGTGAGGATAACACCGGCAAAGCGGTTTATTTGCGGGATATCTGGCCATCACCCGAAGAAATTGCTGAAGCGGTACAGAAGGTTTCTACCGCGATGTTCCATAAGGAGTACGCCGAAGTCTTTGCCGGTACACCGGAATGGCAGAAAATCAAGGTCAGCGAAGCGGCGACGTATGACTGGGATCAGCACTCAACATATATTCGTTTATCACCTTTCTTTGAGAAAATGAGCAAAACGCCGGATTCGGTTGAAGACATTAATGGCGTGAGGATCCTCGCTATCCTGGGTGATTCAGTGACTACGGACCATATCTCACCCGCCGGGAGTATTAAAGCTGATAGTCCGGCAGGGCGTTATCTACAGGAACAGGGCGTGGCGCAGACTGATTTTAACTCATATGGTTCGCGCAGGGGAAATCACGAAGTGATGATGCGCGGCACGTTTGCCAATATTCGCATCCGCAATGAGATGGTGCCTGGCGTTGAAGGCGGTATCACGCGTTTCATTCCGGACAATGAACAGTTACCGATTTACGATGCCGCGATGAAATACCAGCAGCAGTCTACGCCACTCGCGGTGATTGCCGGTAAGGAATATGGATCCGGATCGAGTCGCGACTGGGCGGCGAAAGGGCCTGGATTGTTAGGCGTCCGGGTGGTTATTGCTGAATCTTTTGAGCGCATTCACCGTTCAAACCTGATTGGGATGGGGATCCTGCCGCTGGAATTCCCACCAGGAGTGAACAGAAAAACATTGGAACTGACTGGCGATGAGCAAATCGATGTGCAGAACCTGGCGCAGTTAAAGCCAGGTGGTACGGTAATGGTCACGCTAACCCGGGGGAATGGCGTAAAAGAAACGCTGGAGGCCCGTTGCCGTATCGATACGGGTAATGAGTTGACCTATTATCAGAACGGCGGCATCCTGCATTATGTTATTCGCAATATGCTGGACTGAAGGGAAGCCATTAAACGTGAATGGCTACACGATGAAAGCGCCAGACAGGTTGTGATGGATGCTGATGGAGGACTGTCCAGACAGACGCTCACCAGCATCCTCTGCAATCAGACTGAAATAACGTAAACGGGCACGTCTTGGCGTTCCCGTTTGCCGTTTCAGTCTTTGGAGAGCAGATGGCCCATTTTGGCCGCTTTGGTATCCAGATAATGGGCGTTTTCAGGATTTCGCCCGACAATCAGTGGGACTCGTTCGACAATATTGATCCCGGCTTCGCTGAGGATTTCAACTTTACGTGGGTTGTTGGTCAGCAGGCGGACTTCATTCACGCCCAGTAATTTGAACATATCCGCACAAAGCGTAAAGTCACGTTCATCGGCCGCAAAGCCCAGATGATGGTTAGCTTCTACTGTGTCGTAGCCTTTGTCCTGAAGCGCATAGGCGCGAATTTTATTCAACAGGCCAATATTACGGCCTTCCTGGCGATGATAAAGAAGCACGCCGCGTCCCTGTTCAGCAATATGATTGAGCGCGGCTTTCAACTGAAAGCCGCAGTCACAACGCAGGCTGAACAAGGCATCACCGGTCAGACATTCGGAATGCACGCGAGCCAGCACCGCTTCATGATTATTGCTGATATCGCCATAAACCAGGGCCAGATGGTCGTGGCCGGTTGCCAATTCTTCAAAACCAACCATCAGGAATTCACCCCATGGCGTGGGCAGTTTGGCTTCTGCTACCCGTTTAAGCTGCATGTAACTCTCCAGATACTCAATATTGCGCTACCTTCATGGGTAGGGCACGATCAGCAAATCGACATTCATAGCCATTTATTTTGCCACAATCAACACCGGAGCGGTTAACGTCCTGGAGCGATTGTTGTGATACCGCACAATTATCAACATCTCAACCAATATGTTATTATTTTTTAATCATATTGTTCGCTAAAAATGTCTTGAAGGCCCGGTGGGTCAGGAATAATTATGTTCGATGTCGCTAAACGTACCACTCTGGGCGCCTTGCTGCTGCTGATTATGCCGGCCTGCGTCTGGGTTTCCGGCTGGCAGTGGCACCCCGTGGAAATGGGACGGGGCCATGAAATACTGTTCTGGTTGACCGAAACGGTGACCCGCCCATGGGGGACGTTAACCAGTGCCATTTTATGTGTCTGGTTCCTCTGGTGTTTGCGCTACCGGTTGCGATCTGCGCTGCTGTTACTGCTGATTATTATCCTGGCGGTCCTCGCGGGACAGTACAGCAAGACATTTATCAAACAACAGGTCCGGGAACCGCGACCTTATGTGCTGTGGCTTGAGGAAAATCATGGTCTGAACGGGCAGACCTTTTACCAACAAAAGCGCAAACAACGCAGTGTGCTGGTGCGTGACGCGCTTGCCAGAGACCCTCGTTTACCCGGCTGGTTGAAATCGCACTGGGAGTCTGAAACCGGTTACGCTTTTCCATCAGGACATACCATGTTTGTTGCCAGTTGGGCGTTACTGGCCATGGGGTTGTTGTGGTCGCGGCGCAGAATTATCACCCTGGTCGTGATGTTTGCCTGGGCAGTGGGGGTGATGGGGAGTCGTCTGCTGCTGGGAATGCACTGGCCACAGGATCTGATAACCTCAATCTTGATCAGTTGGCTATGGGTGACGCTCGCCACGTGGCTGGTACAGCGTTACTGCGGCTCATTGACTGTATCACCTGGCGAGCGATCCGGGAACGTCAAGGATGAGTGATTGTTATTCTGGCTTTTACCCCCATAACGGTGAGGTAAACGAGCAATTTTTGCGGTCCCCGCTTTGGTTAGCGCATCAGACAAGCAACAAGGCGATTTTTTTGGCATAATTCTCTGGTTATCACCAGACTATGGGACGGACTGTGAAATATTTGCTGATTTTTTTACTGGTTTTAGTGATCTTCATTATCTCCATTACACTCGGGGCGCATAACGATCAGATCGTTAGCTTTAACTACCTGCTGGCGCAGGGGCAATATCGGGTTTCCACGCTGGCGGCGACATTATTTGCCGCTGGTTTTGTTCTGGGGTGGGCGATCTGTGGCTTGTTCTGGCTACGCCTTCGCGTCTCTCTGGCCCATTCACAGCACAAACTGAAACGCTTGCAGCAGAAGCTGGAGCAGGCTGAAGGTTCGGTGACAACGTCACACGTTCCTGCCGTTAAGGAATAATTTTATATGCTGGAACTGCTGTTTCTGTTATTACCCGTTGCTGCCGCATATGGCTGGTATATGGGACGCAGAAGTGCGCAACAGGATAAGCAACAGGAAGCCAGCCGTCTGTCACGTGATTACGTGACTGGGGTTAACTTCCTGCTTTCCAACCAACAGGATAAAGCGGTCGATCTGTTCCTTGATATGCTTAAGGAAGACAGTGGGACGGTCGAAGCGCATCTGACGCTGGGAAATTTGTTTCGTTCCAGAGGTGAAGTGGACAGAGCCATTCGGATCCATCAGGCGCTGATGGAGAGCACGTCGCTGACCTATGATCAGCGCCTGCTGGCCGTGCAGCAACTGGGCCGTGATTATATGGCGGCGGGTTTTTATGACCGGGCCGAAGGGATGTTCATCCAATTGGTCGATGAGACAGACTTTCGCATTGGCGCATTGCAACAGTTACTGATTATTCATCAGGCAACCAGCGACTGGCCGAAAGCCATCGAAGTGGCGGAACGGTTGGTTAAGTTGGGGAAAGACCGCCAACGGATGGAAATTGCGCATTTCTATTGCGAACTGGCGTTGCAGGCCATGAGTGGCGACGACCTTGATCGTGCGATGAACCTGCTGAAAAAAGGCGAAGCCGCCGATCGCCAGAGTGCCCGTGTGTCGATCATGATGGGCCGTATTTATATGGCAAAAAGCGAGTATGTCAAAGCTGTCGAATGCCTCCAGCGCGTGATTGAGCAGGATAAAGAACTGGTCAGCGAAACGCTGGAGATGCTGGAAACCTGTTACGTTCAGTTGCAACAGCCTCAGGAATGGGTGGCGTACCTGAAACGCTGTGTCGAGGAGAATACCGGCGCGGTCGCCGAACTATATCTGTCCGACGTGATTGAGCGTGACGAGGGGGGAGACGTGGCGCAGTTGTATATTAACCGCCAGTTGCAGCGCCATCCCACCATGCGGGTTTTCCATCGCCTGATGGATTATCACCTCAACGAAGCAGAAGACGGCCGGGCGAAAGACAGCCTGATTGTGTTGCGCGACATGGTTGGCGAGCAAATTCGTACCAAGCCGCGCTATCGCTGCCACAAATGTGGTTTCACCGCTCATACGCTTTACTGGCACTGTCCTTCCTGTCGAGCCTGGTCTTCCATCAAACCCATTCGCGGACTTGACGGTCAGTAATCCTGTCCGCGTGAAAACCTTGACGACACACTGTGAATTTGTCGATAGCGCGGCTAGAATGCTTGCCGTTTATCATTTATGCCTTGTAGTGCTCCATTTTCAGAGGGTTTTTCCATGCAATCACCTCAGGTAACCGGTTCTCCGGTTCTGGTCGCGTTAGACTACGCTGATCGCGACAGCGCTCTGGCTTTTGTTGATCAGGTAGACCCGCGCAGTTGCCGCCTGAAAGTGGGCAAAGAGATGTTCACCCTGTTTGGTCCTCAACTGGTACGGGATCTGCAACAACGTGGATTTGAGGTATTCCTCGACCTGAAGTTTCATGACATTCCTAACACCACGGCTCATGCCGTGGCCGCTGCCGCCGATCTTGGCGTGTGGATGGTGAACGTGCATGCCAGCGGCGGGGTACGGATGATGACCGCGGCACGTGAAGCGCTGACGCCATTTGGCAAGGATGCGCCATTGCTGATTGCCGTCACCGTGCTAACCAGCATGGACGCCGACGATTTGCGGGGGATCGGCATTAATGCGGCGCCTGCAGAGCATGCTGAACGCCTGGCGCGGCTTACGCAGCAGTGCGAACTGGATGGCGTGGTCTGTTCAGCTCAGGAAGCACTACGCTTTAAACAGGCGCTGGGGACTGATTTCCGTCTGGTCACTCCGGGCATCCGTCCGGCCGGCAGTGATGCGGGCGATCAACGTCGGATCATGACACCGCAGCAGGCCCAACAAGCGGGTGTGGACTACATGGTAATCGGGCGTCCGATTACCCAGGCAGTCAACCCGGCTGCCGCACTGGCTGCTATTCTGGCGTCATTACGGGAGGCATCATGACGGATAATAACAGTCGGCTGGTTTACTCCACCGCCACCGGGCGGATAACCGAGCCGAAAGAAGTGGTACAACGCGCAAAAGGCGATGGTATTGTACGTATCCAGCGGCAGACCAGTGGCAGAAAAGGTAAGGGCGTCAGCCTGATTACCGGGTTGGATCTGGCCGCTGCCGAGTTGGAGAAGTTAGCGGCGGAATTGAAGAAGAAATGCGGTTGCGGCGGTTCGGTCAGGGAAGGGGTGATTGAAATCCAGGGGGACAAGCGTGATTTACTGAAAGCGTTGCTTGAAGCCAAAGGACTGAAAGTTAAACTGGCGGGGGGATGAGTCATCGCTGACGCGCTTACCCGGTAAAAAGCAAAAGGGCGGCGGTTCGCGGCCCTTTTGCGGTCAATACGTTGTTGTCACTTCTTTTTACTGTGAAAATGGTCAGGATTAACGGCTGACCTGATGCCCGATAACGCCCCCGACAACCGCACCGCCTACCGTACCCAGCCCACTGCCATTAGACAGGATGGATCCGCCGACTGCGCCGAGACCTGCACCAATCGCAGTATTACGATCACGCTCAGACCAGTGGGAACAGCCGCTCAGCGCGAGCATTAATGTCACGATCAGCAAGTTCGCAGTAATGCGTTTTGCCGTTACTGTCATTCTTATTTCTCCATAATTTCTTTACTGCAGGGTGATCAATGTTAGTTTAACAGCCACCGATCATCGCTGGTGCGACTACTGCCAGGTAGTGTATGTGTCTCTGTATATTTTCACAGGTAAATTGTCTTAATTCCTCGCGTAATTTTGTCGTCATAGCCAGATTCTGCCGTGCATCCAGCCATTGCCTCCATACACGGTGAAACGCCCTGAGTGGGAGAATAAAACCACTAACCAGAGGGGAAGAGAATGTTGGAATTACTGAAACAACAGGTGCTGGAGGCTAATCTCGCACTACCGCAACACGGATTGGTGGTCTTCACATGGGGTAATGTGAGTGCCATCGATCGTGACAGTGGGTTGATGGTGATTAAACCTTCCGGCGTCAGCTATGCCAATATGCAGCGCGACGATATGGTGATAGTAGAGGTCGCCAGCGGTAAAGTTATTGCTGGCGCAATGCGCCCTTCATCCGATACCGAGACCCATCGGGCGCTGTATCTCGCCTGGGCCGATGTCGGCAGTATTGTCCACACGCATTCCCGTCATGCCACTATCTGGGCGCAGGCAGGCCTGGATATTCCGGCCTGGGGTACGACCCATGCCGATGATTTTTACGGGGCTATCCCTTGTACCCGGCAAATGACCCCGCAAGAAATTAAGCATCGTTATGAGTGGGAAACAGGTCAGGTAATTATTGAAACATTTCATCAGCGGGATCTTGATCCGCTGGCGGTGCCTGCTGTTTTGGTAAATTCGCATGGGCCGTTCTGCTGGGGAAGCTCGCCAGAAAAGGCGGTTCACTCAGCTGTGGTACTGGAAGAGGTGGCCTATATGGGCATTTTCAGTCAGCAACTGACCCCCGATTTACCGGCTATCCAACAGCCATTACTGGACTGCCACTACCAGCGTAAACATGGCAGTACGGCATGGTACGGACAAAAAAATTAATTCTCTGGTTCACGGATCTCACCGCAAGCTGTGATTAAAATTTTCATGATTCTGCCCGGTGTGGCATACAACAGGATCAGCCTTCACGGGCTGATTGGGTATTCCGGCCCATTGTTTTCGTCCGTCGCGGGCGGTTGAATATATTTTTAAACAGTGGCTCACTTTATTGGCGACACTCAGCCGCTGTTCAAAAAATGCTAACCGCGATTTGCTCTGTTATGGGAATTTTTTGATTAAAGCAGGGGGCACACAAGAAATGATGAGGTCAATAAGTGGGATGTTTACTGTAGGGCAAACGCCGGTGGGATAAACGACTATCCCACCGGTCAGATAAGATTATGCTAGTGGGCGAGCGACGATACTGCGTGTTTCCATACGGACTTCAGCAATAGTGACGTCAATCACGTCAGTCACGCGATACACCACGTCACCCTTGATCTGTACGGTGCCATTTTCCTGGCTGCATACCAGCTCATCACGCACAGCATGAATGAACGGGGCAGGGATAAAGGCTACCGCACCATTGTCAGTCAGGCGCACCCGCATGCCGCCACGAGAAATATCAATGATCTCCGCAGCAAAGCGCTGATCGGTCCCTGCCGCTTTCTGCAGGAAGCGTGAGTACAGCCAGTCAGCGACATCACGCTCAGCCATCCGGTTCAGGCGACGACGTTCGCTCATCTTCACGGTTAGCGCATCCTGTGGACGCTCAGCCGTTTCACCTTTGATCATCGCCTTCAGCAGACGGTGGTTGATCATATCGCCATACTTACGGATCGGTGATGTCCAGGTGGCATAAGCTTCCAGACCCAGACCAAAGTGCGGACCTGGCTCGATGCTGATTTCAGCAAACGACTGAAAGCGACGGATTCGACTGTCCAGGAACTGCGTTGGTTGCGAATCCAGATCACGGCGCAAATGACGGAAACCTTCCAGTGTAGTGATGGCCTGTGAGTCAACCTTCACACCGTGATTTTCCAGGATGGTCGCGGCCTGTTCCGCTTTTTCCGCATCAAAACCCAGGTGGATGTTGTAAACCCCAAAGCCCAGTTTTTCACGTAACACGGTAGCGGCACAGATGTTGGCGGTGATCATCGCTTCTTCGACAATACGATTGGCAATGCGCCGGTGTTCAGCAATGATATCCAGCACTTCACCTTTCTCGCCAAGTAGGAAACGGAAGTCAGGGCGGTCTTTAAACACCAGGGCATGCTTCTGACGCCATTCAGCACGGGCCAGGCACAGTCGGTGCAACAAGCGGATCTGGTTTGCTACGGCTTCACTTTCTGGCTGCCATTCGCCGGTGTTTTCCAACCAGTCAGAGACATCGTCGTAGGTCAGCTTAGCTTTGGATTCAATCCAGGCGGAAAAGAAATGGATTTCTTTGCTTAGCGTACCGTCAGCGGCAACCGTAACGCGGCAAGCCAATACCGGACGACGCGCATGCGGACGCAGTGAACAGAGGTCATCAGACAGGTGGCGCGGCAGCATCGGGATATTGAAGCCGGGGAGATAGTTAGTGAACGAGCGTTCGGCAGCAATGGCGTCCAGCTCACTGTTAGCGGCAACATAAGCCGTTGGATCAGCGATAGCAATAGTCAGGCACAGTTCACCTGTCGGCGTCTCTTCGACAAACAGGGCATCGTCCATATCTTCGGTGCTGGCGCTGTCAATGGTGACGAATTCCAGCGCGGTGAGATCCTCACGCTCCAGCTGTTCGTCCAGCATTTCACCGGCTACCGCTTCCGGGGCTTCACGTTCCAGATTGTGGCGGGAAAGTGTTACCCACCATGGCGCAAAGTGATCGTCCGCCGTGGTAATAAAGGCCGTCAGCTCGGCGTAGAAGGAGCGGTCTCCCTTCAGTGGATGACGGCGCATCTCGGCTACGGCCCAGTCTCCATCCTGAAAGTCATGCTTTACATTGCGATCGGCACGGCACGATATCGCTTCTTTCAGTAGCGGATGATCGGGCACAATGGCCAGGCGATCATCTTTCTTCTGAACGCGGCCAACAAAACGAGTCAGGAAAGGCTCAACCAGTTTTTCCGGATCCGCAACTTCACGATCCTTGTCGGTTTGCAGCACTGCAATCACCCGATCGCCGTGCATCACTTTTTTCATGAACGGCGGTGGAATGAAGTAACTTTTCTGCGCGTCGACTTCCAGAAAGCCGAAACCTTTCTCGGTGCCTTTTACCACACCTTCAACACGCGGCGTCTGGGAGTGGAGTTTCTCTTTGAGCTGCGCGAGCAGCGGGTTGTCCTGGAACATAATCTCAACAGTTTTCGTGGCCTAAGAGCGGCAGACAGTTTTACGCGATTAACCGCTTCGCGGCAAGTAAAAAGCCGGGATACCCCGGCTTTCTTTAATACAAATGACGGTCTGCTCAGGCAATACGCAGATCAGCCTTCACTTTGGAGAGGGTAATTTTCACCGGGACGGATTTAGAGGTTGGTGTACCGCTGTCGTCGCCAACGCTGGAGAGGGGCACCAGCGGGTTGGTTTCCGGGTAGTATGCCGCCAGGTTGCCTTTTGGAATGTTGTAAGGCACCAGCTTGAAACCGAACACTTTGCGGGTAATGCCGTCATTCCACAATGTTTCGATATCCACATCGTCACCGGTAGAAAAGCCCAGTCGCGCCATATCTTCCGGATGAATAAACAGGACTTCACGCTGGCCATAAACGCCGCGATAACGATCATCGAGACCATAAATCGTGGTGTTGTACTGATCATGTGAACGCAGCGTTTGCAAAGTGAAAGGCACTTCTACATTGTCGCCTAATTGCGGAAACAATGAGTCAGGCAGACGGGCGGCACTGAACTGCGCTTTGTTATTCGGCGTGTTAAAGCGCAGCTCGGCCGCCGCATTCCCCAGATAGAAACCGCCTTTGATCTCACATTTGGCATTGAAATCACTGAAGCCTGGAATAGTCGCTGCAATGTGATCACGGATTTTGTTGTAATCTGCCGCCAGCGCTAACCAGTCCACTTTCTCTTTGCCCAGTACAGCATCGGCGATACCGGCCACAATCGCGGTTTCAGAACGCTGAGTTTCGGCAATTGGCTTACCCACGCCTTCAGAGGCGTGAACCATGCTGAAGGAATCCTCAACGGTAACAAATTGTGGACCACTGGCCTGAATATCCTGCTCGGTACGGCCCAGTGTTGGCAGGATTAACGCGTCGATAGCGCCAGGACAGAGGTGGCTGCGGTTCAGTTTAGTACTGATATGTACGGTCAGACCGCAACGGCGCAGTGCCTCTTCAGTGCGGGGACTGTCCGGCGCTGCCGCGGCCAAATTTCCACCGAGAGCGATCAGAACTTTAATCTCGTTACGCAACATCGCTTCCAGCGCTTCCACGGTGTTATGGCCGGCTTTACGCGGTGGCTCAAAACCAAAATGGTTGGCCAGACTGTCGAGGAAGGCCTGGCTGGGTTTCTCGTCGATGCCCATGGTGCGGTTGCCTTGCACGTTACTGTGTCCGCGCACCGGACACAGGCCAGCGCCTTTTTTCCCCAGTTGGCCGAACAGCAGCTGCAGGTTGACGATTTCACGCACGGTATCAACCGAATGCTTATGCTGAGTGATCCCCATCGCCCAGGTACAGATAACACGTTCCGCACTTTGGTAAATAGCAGCGGCTTCACGCAGTTGTTGTTCGCTCAGGCCTGACTGTTGCTCGATTTGCGCCCAGCTGGTTGCCTCAACGACCGCCAGATACGCGTCGACCCCTTCGGTTTTGGCATTGATAAACACCTGATCAAACAGGCCTTCTTTTCCTTCAGCCTGCAACGCGTAATGCGTTTCTGCCAGCGCTTTTACCATACCGCGAACTGCCGCCATATCACCGCCCAGATTAGGCTGATAGTAAGTCGAGCTGATGGTTCCGGCTTTGCTGGTCACCACTTCAAGCGGTTTTTGCGGATCGGCAAAACGTTCAAGTCCACGTTCGCGCAGGGTGTTAAAAGTCACAATTTTGGCGCCATGATCGGCCGCGTGACGCAGACTGTGCAACATTCGCGGATGGTTGGTGCCTGGATTCTGCCCGAAGACGAAAATAGCATCGGCGTGATCAAAATCATCAAGACGGATGGTGCCTTTCCCCACGCCAATACTGCGTTTCAGACCGGTACCGCTGGCTTCATGGCACATATTGGAACAGTCAGGGAAATTATTACTGCCGTTCATGCGGCCAAATAGCTGATAGAGCCATGAGGCTTCATTGCTGGCGCGACCTGATGTATACAACTCCATCTGGTCCGGATTATCCATCGCATGGATATGCCGGGCGATCAGCGTAAACGCCTCATCCCAACTGATCGGTTCATAATGATCAGTTTCGCGGTTGTAGCGTAGCGGTTCAGTCAGGCGCCCCTGGTATTCGAGGAAATAATCACTCTGCTGATATAACGTTGATACGCTGTGTTTTTCGAAGAAACTGGCATCGATATAGCGGCGGGTTGCCTCCCAGGTCACGGCTTTGGCACCGTTTTCACAAAAGCTGAAGGTACTTTTATTATCGTCGCCCCAGGCACAGCCAGGACAGTCGAAGCCTTTGGCTTTGTTCATGCGCATCAGATTGCGCATGTTTTTCAGGACTTGTTTACTGTCGAAGACGAAACGGGTTGTGGCCTCGAGAGAACCCCAACCGCCCGCAGCGGCCTGATAGGGTTTAATGGCAGTTTTAAATTTCATATTGCTTGCTTCGCAGGTTTCTATTGTGTTTTGGAGTTGTAAATTAATTATTGCTTCTTTTGTGGATTAAGTCTGCGATCAGGTAAATAAATTGTCTAATTGATTGGTTTAATGGTGCGATAGGCATAATTTATCGCGAGAGTGTGAACTGATTCAAAGATCTTAAGTGTATGTTGTGAATTTGTCTCGCTTCGCTACTAACTGACCGGTTCGACCGCTAATCAGATTTCTTTTCTTGATAGAGATCAAGCAGATTGTCTGGAACAGCTGAAACCAGCCGTTATGATTGTGTTTCACTCAGAGAGCAACACGGATTGTGCGATGGATACTGTTAAGGATGGAAACGTGTTAGCGCATGACGCCTGGAACGAACGGCCCACGGCATGCGCTAACAGGATAGCGGTTCCCCCATCAGAATTGCGTGGCTATCTGCGCTGAGTTTGTTGCTTCCTGTATATCGGCTGGCTGTCTTGCGGTGATAGAATATAAATTATGGACATAAAACAACTGATCTATCTCTGTAACCTTGAGCGCGAACGGCATTTTGGCCGTGCCGCTGAGGCCAGCTTTGTCAGCCAACCGACGTTGTCGATGCGGCTGAAAAACCTTGAGCGCGAACTGGGTCTGTCATTGATTAACCGCAGCAATAACTTCGATGGTTTTACGCCGGAGGGGGAGCGGGTTCTGAGCTGGGCGCGGGAAATCGTCTCGGTCTATCAGGGGTTGAAGCTGGAAGTGGAATCACTCAAGCACGGAGTGACCGGGATACTCAGGATTGGGGTCGTCCCGCAGTGCAGCGTCTCATTACCTTTGTTGCTGAAGAGCGTCAGTGGTCAGTATCCACAACTGGATTATCGGGTGGCAGTGCTGAGTGCCGATCAATTGCTGGATGCGCTCAACAGTCATACTGTTGATGTTGGCATTGGTTTCTTTGAACTGGCAACGTTGCGTGAACTGCATTTTCAGGCAGAAGCTCTACAGGATAACGGCGTTGAAGTGGTATTCCATCCGCAGCATTTCCCGCAGTTACGCGGCGATGGTGAATTGGCGTTTAACGATCTCCAGCATATTCCTTTATGCCTTGCCGAGCAGACCCGTTATTTCCGGCGTTATCTGGACAGCCATTTCCGGGAGGCGGAAGTGCATCCGCGGGTGGTGCTGGAAACCACCTCGGTGTTCCAACTGGTGCAGGGGGTACAGGTAGGGCTGGGATGCCTGATTTCTCCTCGCGGCCATCTGTTGCCGGAAATGATGCCGGAGTTGCAGTCACGCCAACTGGCCATTCAGCCAATGTCACGGCAGGCGGCTGTGGTGATTGCGGAACCGGGGCGCGCCACGCCGTTGTCGCAGCATTTCTTCGATGAAGTGCGCCGTTGGTTAAGCGAACGATAAATACAAGCAGAAAGCGTTCCTGGCTGTGCTAATGCTCTAAGCGTTGGCCGGACAGGTCGATCCCAGGGTTTGCAGCAGGCGATTATTCCAGTTTGCCAGGGCTACACTCTGGATCACGCCGAAAATGGCCTGTTGCGACAAGCCAGCTTCGTTCAGCGGTTGTAGATGGGCGGCACTCAAGCGTTCCGGTGAACGGGTTAGCTGGGCAGCCAACTGGATGACCGCCTGTTCGTCCGTATTGGCGCTGGTCATAGCCTGAGCAATGCTTTTCTTCAGCGCCGTGCGCAATGTTTCATGGGTATAGCGATAGAAACAAGCCGGACTGCCATTGATTCTGGCGGTTACCGCCGCGGCCAGAGAGCTTTCAGGGGTTGCCATCGGCGCTTCCAGCGTAGTTCTCAACACACTCCAGCCATACAACGTTTCTGCATCATGTGCCAGCAACCAGGCGCTTTCATTGAGTCCCTGTTGCGATTGGCAAAACGTTAATGCTTCCAGTTGGCTGGCCGAAGCGTAGCGCCGTTCAACGGGAGTCAACTGTGGTTGCCAGGGGGCGGTATTCTCAAAATACTCAGGTCTGGCATCATCAGGAATGACGACGCCAGGTATCCAACGAACAGGGATCGCGAGAAGGGCATTAATGCCGGCGACCACACGCGCCTGGTAGCTGACAAAGCCGATAATTTGGCTGAAAGTAATAATATCCGGCAGGGTCAGTCCTACATCGTCCAGGCGTTGTAACGCGGCACAGTCAATCAGCGTTGGCTGACTGGCCAGTTGGCGGGCGTACTCAGTAATTTGTGTCAGGCGGCGATTACTTTCGCGGGAGGAGTCCGGCCCGGAAAGCGGATTTAGCCTGGCGGCATAATGATTGCACAGACGCTGGATACCGGTGACCTGTGCGACAGTCAGCGCAGTACTCAGGCGATCATATAGCGTCAGAGTCTGTGTTCGCGTGGTGCTGAGTTGTGCGGGAAATAACACCTGATAAAGATAGCGCGATACCTGTAGCGCAGGCTGAGCCTGTTGCAGGGTATTTTTCAGTTCACCGTCACAAAGCGGGGCCAGGCCAAGCAGAAAACGGTCTTCAATATCGGCGGCTTCAGGGACTAGCGGCGCGGTTTGTATGGTAAGTGAGGATTGTGTTTCATGATACCAGTGGCTATTACCGGAAAAACGGCGCTGTTCCATGGTCATTCCTTTTTAGCTGGGACGGCATTATCCTCGCGCAGGAGAATTGGCTAACACAAGACCGTTCGGTGCTAATAAATAGCAGAAAAGCATAAGGAAGAAAGGATAAGCCCACTGGAGCAGCAACCGCCCGGGTAAAGAGCGGCGCTGAATAACGGCCCATTGTTGTGATCTCTTGTCTGTTGACGGTCAGCGATCTTTGCGCCAGGCATCCGCCGTCAGAGCCTCGCCGAAATGGCTGTTAATCAGCCGCTTGGTCAGGTCATGTAACGGGCTGGCGAGGACATCCGCCGTGCTGCCGCGCTCAACCACCTCGCCCTGATGCATGACCAGTAGCTGGTCGCTGATATGCTTCATCATCCCCAGGTGCTGCGTAACATAAATATAAGAAAGACCGTGTTTGTTTTGCAATTCCAACATCAAATTGATCAATTGCGAACGCATGGACATGTCCAGCGAGGCCATTGCTTCATCGGCGACAATCACTTTGGGTTGCAGGATCAGCGCGCGGGCCAGCGCCACGCGTTGCTTCTGGCCCGGTGCCAGCATGTGTGGATAATAAGCCGCATGATCGCGCCGCAGACCGACCTGACGAAGTGTGGCCACAATGCGTTTTTCACGCTCTTCAGGTACCAGACCGGTATTGAGTCGCAAGGGGAAATCCAGAATCTGGCTGATACGCTGGCGCGGGTTAAGTGAGGTTGATGGGTCCTGGAAAATCATACGGATCCGCTGACTGCGATAACCATAGTCGCCATACTCCAGCGGGTGGTCATCAATCACAATATCACCCGCGCTGGGTTCAACCATACCGCTGAGCATTTTGGCCAGTGTAGATTTTCCCGAGCCATTTTCACCAATGATGGCCAGCGTCTGGCGTTCCCGTAGTGTAAAACTGACCCCTTTCACCGCTTCAACATGTTGCCGTCGGAACAGACCGGTACGATAACGGTATGTTTTACTGAGATTACGCACCTCCAGTAGGGTATCAACCATTACTGATTCTCCATATTCAGCGGGAAGTGGCAGGCGAACAGATGGGTTTTCGCCCCGGTCAGGCGTGGTCTTTCAATGCAGGTTTTTTGCGCGTAGGGACAGCGTGGCCCCAGACGACAACCAATGGGGAGATGTTCCAGTGACGGGATAGCGCCGGGCAAGGCATTAAGACGGCTTTTGTGTGGCATCGAATGGCCAAAATCCGGCATTGCGCGGATCAGCGCCTGGGTATAAGGATGATGCGGCGAGGCAATCAGATCATCACTCTGCGCCGTCTCTACCGTCTGGCCGCAGTACATGACATTAATGCGATCGGCCCAGTGGCTTAGCATTTGTAAATCATGGCTGATCAGCAGGATAGTGGTGTTGTTATTCTGATTCAGTCGCGAAAGCAGGCGGAAAATCTGCGCCTGGGTGGTCGGTTCCATCGCGTTGGTGGGATCATCGGCGATCAACAGGCGCGGTTGATTGGCCAGCGCAATAGCAATCATAACCTTTTGGCATTCACCATCAGAAAGCTCATAGGGGAAGCTACGCATAATGTCCTGGTGGTCTTTGATGCCCACGCGGTGCAGCAACTCGATCGCCCGGCGATGACGCCAGAAGAAACGCTGAAACCAGCGGCCTTTATAGGTCCAGCCCGGAATAGCCTGCATCAACTGGCGCCCGATACTCTCGGAGGGATCGAGACAGGATTGCGGCTCCTGAAAAATCATTGAGACATTGTGTCCAACGAGTTTGCGACGTTCACGGGGGGAAAGACGCAATAAATCGATGTCGTCAAAGCGCATGCGGTCGGCGGTAACACGCCAGTTTTCTTTGGTGACACCACAGATAGCTTTGGCAATCAGACTCTTGCCGGAGCCAGATTCTCCAACCAGTCCACGCACCTCGCCCTCGGTGAGGGTAATATTGACGCGATCGACCGCTTTCACCGGTCCATCAGCGGTCATAAATTCGATCGTCAGGTTACGAATATCGAGCAGCGGCATTTATTCAACTCCCGCAACGATGGCCCGGCGGATGCCGTCACCTAACAAGTTAACAATCAGCACACTCAGCATGATCGCCGCGCCTGGCAGCATTACCGTCCACGGGGCGACATAAATCAGCTCCAGCGCATCACCCAGCATGGCGCCCCATTCCGGCGAAGGTAACTGGGCACCGAGATCAAGAAAACCGAGCGCGGCGATATCTAAGATAGCCATGGACAGCGCCCGGGTAAATTCGCTGACCAGTAATGACAGAATATTGGGGAAAATGGCATGGCGCAGTATGTTCATACTGCTGGCGCCATCCAGACGCGCCGCCACCACGTAATCCTTCTCCAACTCATCATGCACCGCAGTATAAATCGCCCTGACCAGACGCGGGATGAGAGCCAGAAACACCGCCAGCAGGGCATGCCCCAGCGTTGGCCCCAGAAAGGCCACCACGATAATCGCCAGCAGCAATGACGGGATAGATAACAGCGTATCAAGGATATGGTTCATTACCGCCGAGCGTAGTCCATGGGTGAGTCCGGCAAAAATGCCGAGCACCATGGCACACAGTGACGCGAGAATAGTGACCGCAATGGCTGAACCGACTGTCGGGCCAGCACCGCTCAGCAGACGGCTCAAGACATCCCGGCCAAGATCATCGGTGCCCAGGAAAAAAGAAACATTCCCGTAGCGCGACCATGATGGCGGCAGCAACTGATAACCGAGGAACTGCTGATCGAGGCCATAAGGTGCCAGCAGGTGGCCAAAGATGCAGATAAACAGCAGCGCGATAAAGGCATAGAAACCCACCATCGCGGTGGTATCACGATAAAAAATCCGCCAGGTATAACGCAGGGGACTGGGTTGCCGCTTCTCGGCATAAACATCATCTAAGGGCATACCATTCCTTATGCTTCAGTGGATTGGTCATAGCGCCCAGAATATCGGCGAGCACGTTTACGGTAATCACCAGTCCTCCCACCATCATCACGCCAGCGGAAATGGCAGCATAATCCTGCTGACGGATGGCTTCCACCAACCAGCGCCCCAGTCCCGGCCAGTTAAACACCACTTCGGTGATCATCGTTAGCGTGAGCATGGTCGAAAACTGTAAACCAAGACGCGGGATAACCGGTGGCAGGGCATTGTGCAATACGTGGCGGCGAATAATCGTCAGTTGCGACAGACCGCGCGTTGCCGCCGCTTTAATATAATTCTGCGCAATCACTTCCCGTGTGCTGATCCGCAGCAGACGAATCACTTCGGTTGTCGGCGCCACAGCCAACGCGGTGACAGGCAAAATCAGGTGTTTTAGCACGCTGATAAGCATCTCATGTCGCCAGGGCGAGTGGCTGAGCCAGGCATCTATCAGCGCAAAACCAGTGATATTTTTCATCGGATAGAGCAGATCAATACGTCCTGAGACTGGCAGCCATCCCAGATTGAGCGAGAACAGCAATGTCAGCAATAGCGCCAGCCAGAATACCGGCATGGAGAACCCCAATAACGCTAACGCACTGATGGTTTTATCCTGCCATCGGTCGCGCATCATGCCTGCGGCGATCCCCATTGGAATGCCGATCAGCAGCGCCAGAGCGAAAGCCATAATACACAACTCCAGGGTCGCGGGAAAAAATTCACCTAGCTGATGAGCGATCGGTTCGCCATTGATGCTGGAAACACCAAAATCAAGCTGAAATAAGCCTTTATACCAAAACAGTACGGCATCAATGAAGGAGGCACCCTGTAGCGGCGCATCGGGGGTGAAATAACTCAGACTGAAGCCGACCAGCGTCAGCATCACCAACGTGACCAGCCACAGCACCAGACGACGCAGCGTATAGATAACCATGATTATTTATCCTCACCATTATCACGATAGACACCGGCAAACGATGCATTGCCAAATGGACTGAGTATCAATCCGTGAATATCGTAACGATAAGCCTGCAGGCGCAGTGAGTAAGCCAGCGGTAGCACTGGCAGCGAGGAGGCCAAAATTGCCTGTGCGCGGGCGTAATAGTCAATTCGCGAGGCTAACTGCTGTGAAAGCAGGGCTTTATGTAGGATGTCATCGAAATCAGGATTACACCAGTGAGCATAGTTTGTTTGTGAATGGATCGCGGCGCAACTGAGTAATGGCCGGAAAAAGCTGTCGGGGTCATTACTGTCAGTGGCCCAACCCGTCAGGGTTAAATCGTGATTCATTTTTATCAGGCGTGCTTCCTGGGTGCGGCCTTCAACCGGGACAATCGTCACTTTTACGCCAACCTGTGCCAGATCGGCCTGAAGCAGTTCAGCCATTTTCAGTGGACTGGGATTCCAGGACTGTGAAGAAGAGGGAACCCACAATGAGAGATGCAGATCTTTCACCCCCAGTGTTTTCAGTTCTTCACGGGATTTTTGTGGATTATATTCTGTTACCTGTGCATCGTTATTGTAAGCCCAGGAGGCGCGCGGCAGGATTGACGCGGCCGTTTCCGCCGTTCCGTAATAAATGGACGCCATCAGTCGTTCGTTGTTGATGGCTAACGCCAGTGCCTGGCGGACTTCAGGGCGATTGAGTGGGGGTTTGCGGGTGTTGAACGCCAGGTAGGCGATATTCATACCTGGACGCAGTGTCAGGCGCAAACGCGGATCATCTCGCAGGATAGCGATCTGACTGGCGGTCGGATAGGCCAGCACGTCGCATTCTCCGGTCAATAGTTTAGAAAGACGTCCGGTCCCCCCCGCGCCCATATCAATCACTACTTGCGACATTTTCGGCAACCCTTTCCAGTAAAAAGGGTTACGCGCCAGGCGGATAAACTGACCCGTGCGGTATTCACTCAATTGAAACGGGCCAGTCCCAACAGGTTGGCGATCCATCTGTTCCTGGTGGCCACTCAGGGTCAACTGATCGGCATACTCAGCAGACAAAATCGGGGCATAATGTGTCGCGATATGCCAGAGAAACGATGCATCTGGTTTGTTCAGCCGGATTTCAACGGTATCTTTACTCAGCCGCTTCACGCTTTGCACTGAATCGGCAAATTGCAGACTGTCGAAATAGGGATAGTTGCCACCGTTAACATCATGCCAGGCCGACTGGCGATCAAAAATGCGCTGAAAACTGAAGACCACATCATCAGCATTCATGGGGCGGGTAGGGGTGAACCAGTGGGTTTTCTGGAAGTCGACGTTATGACGCAGATGAAAACGATAAGTCGCCCCGTTGTCCAGCACCTCCCAGCTTTCCGCCAGCTCAGGAATGAGTCGATAAGTATAAGGATCGACATCCAGTAGCCGGTCGTACAATTGAGCGGCGAGCGTATCGACCACCAGTCCGCCACTGGCCATTTGCGGATTAAAGGTGGTCACTGCGCCATTGACGCAGTAAACAAAGCCGCTTTGGCGGATATCGTCCGGCTGCGTAGCGAAGACCGAGGCACTGTACAGCAACAGACTCGGTAGAAGGATGGAGAAAAATGTGCGCATAAGTCATCTGAAATATCAGGCAATAATCAGAGTGTACCGCACTCTCCAGACTCTCCCAAAATTTGCCGGGGTAAGCGGTGTTTTTTTACGCAAATCCACCCTAAAAGAGCATCCATAGTCACTGCAGGGATGTTCATAATACGCCCAACAACATCATGGTAATGAGAAATATTCTCAACAAAGTGCTTTACAATGCACATTGCGAATGATTATTATTCTCTTGCTCTCCTGAGGTGGCTCTGCCGAAGAAGAGCATGACATTGCTCACATTGCTTCCAGTATTTTCAGCCCGCCTTGCGCGGGCTTTTTTTAGGAGGCCGGTGTACGCAGCTGTTGAATAACGATGGAGTCAAAGTCATCGTATTGCTTCCGACAGAATTAGACACCAAATTGACCAGGACATTTTCTGCGTACGTCTGGGTAATATTCAGAGTTGTCTGTACCAATGTTGAGCATGTTGGGCTCGTTTGACCCTGAACACTTACGTCGAACCCAGTCCAACGACTAGCATTACCGGGATGATGCAACTTTAGATAGAAGGTTCGTTTATGGTTCACGTTTAGTCCCAGCAATATTAGTGGGCCGCCGGATCGCTTTTTAAATCTATATCATGCTTTTTCATCATCGCCCGTAACTGGTGATAGGTCAGTCCTAACAATTCTGCGGCGCGTCGCTGGTTAAACCGTGCCTGATGTAGACTTTTCTCCAGCAAATTTTTCTCCTGTTGGTTTTGCCAATGGCGGAGGTCAAGGGGGAGTTCAGGCAACGTATCCGGTGCTGACGTTGAATGGCTAATGGGGAGGGACGACCGTTGGAAGGGATTGATAATAATGTTATCCAGGTCTTGCTCAACCTTACTATGGCGATAAACCGAACGTTCCACCACGTTTTTCAGTTCACGCACATTGCCCGGCCAGCGATAGTCCAGCAAAACCTGCCGGGCGGCAGGAGAGAACCCCGGGAATAAAGGCAGTCCCAATTCGCGGCACATCTGGATAGCGAACTGTTCCGCCATCAGCAGAATATCGCTGCGCCGTTCCCGCAATGGTGGGAGATGAATCACATCGAACGCCAGCCTGTCCAGCAAGTCAGCACGGAATTTACCCTGTTGCGCCAACCGCGGCAGATCATCATTGGTCGCGCAGACCAGCCGCACGCTGACCTGCAACGGCTGGCTGCCGCCGACACGTTCCAGTTGGCCATATTCAATCACCCGCAGCAATTTTTCCTGCACCAGCATCGGCGCCGTGGCCAGCTCGTCAAGAAACAATGTACCGCCATCAGCACGTTCAAAGCGGCCCAGATGACGCTTTTGCGCGCCGGTAAACGCGCCGGCCTCGTGACCGAACAGTTCGGAGTCGAGCAAATTTTCATTCAACGCCGCGCAGTTAAGTGAAATAAAGGGACCCTGCCAGCGGTCAGACAGGTAATGCAGGCGGCTGGCGATCAGTTCTTTCCCGGTTCCACGCTCGCCGATGACCAGTACTGGCTTATTTAACAGCGCCAGACGGGAAACCTGTTCCAGCACTTCAAGAAAGTTATTCGACTCACCCAACAGGCTATCGTTAAATTCACTCATGAAATTCACCAAGTGTTAGTGATTTACACCACATTAGATAATTCGTGTCGTACTGTAAAGGACCGAAATACGGTAAAATCAACGAGATAAAAATTGGCACACTAATTGAATAGCGGTAAGGAGGTAAGCAGCATACTGCATTATATAAACAAAACACTGAGGACTTTGATTATGGGTATTTTTTCTCGTTTTGCCGATATCGTGAACGCGAATATCAACACGTTGCTGGAAAAGGCGGAAGACCCACAGAAGCTGGTACGGTTGATGATTCAGGAGATGGAAGACACGCTGGTAGAAGTCCGTTCCACCTCCGCCCGGGCGCTGGCTGAAAAGAAACAACTACAGCGTCGTATCGAGCAGGCTGAAACTCAGCAGAATGAATGGCAGGAAAAAGCCGAGCTCGCGCTGCGTCGTGATAAAGACGATCTGGCTCGTGCCGCGTTGATCGAAAAACAGAAGCTGGGCGAGTTGATTGCCGCACTGAACAGTGAAGCGGATCAGGTTGAGGAAACACTGACCCGGATGAAAGGTGAAATCAGCGAGTTGGAGAAAAAACTCAGTGAAACCCGCGCCCGTCAACAGGCCCTGACGCTGCGTCATCAGGCGGCTTCTTCTTCACGCGATGTGCGCCGCCAACTGGACAGCGGTAAGATGGATGAGGCGATGGCGCGTTTTGAATCATTCGAACGTCGCATCGATCATATGGAGGCGGAAGCAGAAAGTTACCGTTTTGGTAAACAGAAAACCCTGGAGCAACAGTTCTCTGAACTACAGGTTAACGATGAAATTGCAGAACAGTTGGCGGCGCTGAAAGCCAAAATGAACCGCAGCGAGTAACAGTTGCCATCCTTAATGCTGAATTTTCAAGGAGAGTGAATGAGCGCGTTATTTCTGGCCATACCCCTGACGATATTTGTGTTGTTTGTCGCGCCAGTCTGGTTATGGCTTCATTATAGCAATCGGCAGAATGGCGATGCCGGGCTGTCATCCGGTGAACGACAGCGTTTGCAACAGTTGACTCAGGAGGCGGGAAGAATGCGTCAACGCATTCAGGCGCTGGAAGAGATCCTTGATGCGGAGCATCCAGACTGGAGGCAGCAATGAGTGGGATAACCATTAAAGGTACAAAGCTTTACCGTATTTCGGCGCGTGGAAAAGTGAAAGGCGTCTGCGCCGGGATAGCCGACTATCTGGGGATCCCCGTGTGGTTGGTCCGGGTGATGGTGGTGTTGTCGATGTTTTTCAGCCTGTTCATGTTTACTATTGTGGCTTATTTTGCATTGGCGCTGGTGCTGGACGATATGCCGGAAAGCCTGTCCCGCGAGGGAGAAAATACCCTGACCGCGCATCAGTTGCTGAACCAACTGAGCGCGGATCTGGACCGTGGAGAACGCCGCCTGCGTGAAATGGAACGTTATGTTACTTCCGATACGTTCAGCGTACGTAGCCGCTTTCGCCAGCTTTAATCCCGCTACGGGCTCCGGGTCCGGATGCGGGCCTGATGATTTCTCCGGAGAAATTGCTATGCGTCACTGGCAAGAGACTTTAGGTCGTAACACGTTGCCAACCCTGAAGAAGGTGGGAAAATTTGCGCTGATCAGCGCACTGACTTACGCGCCTGCGGGCCTGGCCGGCTGGGCGGTAAAATCGGTCGCTCGTCGTCCGCTGAAAATTATGCTCGCCTGGGCGCTGGAACCGTTGATTCGTCGTGCCATGCGTGGCGCGACCACTCGCTGGTATAAACGCTGAGGAGTGTAATTTGCGACACCAGGCGATAAATACATTGATTGATCAATAAAAAAATAAGGGCCGACACCCAGATGAAACGACTTCAAAATGAGTTGCTGTCGATGGTGAATCGGGGCGCGGATCGCCACTTACGTCTTGCGGTCACCGGCCTGAGCCGCAGCGGTAAAACCGCTTTTATCACATCCCTGGTTAATCAACTGCTTAACATTAACTCGGGGGCGCGCCTGCCGATGTTTTCAGTGGTGCGCGAGGGGCGCCTGCTCGGCGTTAAGCGTGTGCCGCAACGGGATCTAGGTATTCAACGTTTTACCTATGATGAGGGATTATCGCAGCTTTATGCGGCACCGCCAGCCTGGCCCACGCCGACGCGCGGAGTGAGTGAAATGCGTCTGGCCTTACGCTACCGTTCGCGTGAATCTTTGCTGCGTCACGTCAAAGATAATTTTACGCTATATCTGGAAATCGTCGATTATCCGGGAGAATGGTTACTGGATTTGCCCATGTTGGCGCAGGATTACCTCAGTTGGTCACGGCAGATGATCGGCCTGCTACAGGGAGATCGCGCCAACTGGTCGGCCCCCTGGCAAAAACTGTGTGCCGGGCTGGAACCGTTTGCGCCGGCAGATGAAAACCGGTTGGCGGAAATCGCCGCAGCCTGGACCGACTACCTGCTTAAGTGTAAGCAGGAGGGACTGCATTTTATCCAACCCGGACGTTTTGTACTGCCCGGCGAGATGGCGGGCGCGCCGACCCTGCAGTTTTTCCCATGGCCTCAGGTCGACAAAGACGGAGAGTCGAAGTTGGCTCAGGCAGACAGCAATAGCAACATCGGCATGTTGCGGGCCCGTTATAATTATTACTGCCGACATGTGGTGAAAGGTTTCTATAAACAGCATTTTTTGCGTTTTGACCGACAAATCGTGTTGGTGGATTGTTTGCAACCCCTTAACAGTGGGCCGCAGGCGTTTAACGATATGCGGCTGGCGCTGACTCAACTGATGCAAAGTTTCTCCTATGGCCAGCGCACACTGTTTCGGCGACTGTTCTCACCAGTTATTGATAAATTGCTGTTTGCCGCCACCAAATCCGATCATGTGACCAGCGACCAGCATGCGAACCTCGTTTCACTGCTACAACAACTGGTTCAGGATGCCTGGCAGAACGCTGCTTTTGAGGGTATTGCTATGGACTGCGTGGGGCTGGCCTCGGTACAGGCAACGCAAAGTGGTTTAGTGGAACATCAGGGAGAGAAAATCCCAGCGTTGCGCGGACATCGGTTGCAAGACAACGCGCCGCTGACCGTTTATCCAGGAGAAGTGCCGGCAAGATTGCCTGGTAATGCTTTCTGGCAGCAGCAGGGGTTCCATTTTGAACAGTTCCGGCCGCAGGAACTCGACGTTGATCGTCCCTTGCCGCATATTCGGCTGGATGCCGCACTGGAATTTCTATTGGGAGATAAATTGCGATGAGTGAACCACTGAAATCACTGAAACCACGAATAGAGTTCGCCCAGCCACTGGCAGTGGAAAAAGACGTAACATTGCAGGCGGCGCAGAATTTTGAGCAACAAAACATCCCGTTTATCGCGGTTGACCCGGAACAGGATCCGGCAGAAGAGAACAGTGGAGAAAAATTGCTGGAAGCCGCGTTGCGCCCTAAACGCAGCCTGTGGCGCCGGATGGTAAAAGTCGGGTTGGCAATCTTTGGCGTCAGCGTGATTGCGCAGGGAGGGCAGTGGGCGTACCACGCCTGGGTTCAGCAGGACTGGATAGCGATGGGCGGTTGCGTCGCTGGCGGACTGGTGGTTTGTGCCGGGGCAGGCTCGCTAATGGCCGAATGGCGGCGGCTGTATCGCTTGCGGGAACGGGCGGAAGAGCGTGATATTGCTCGCGAGTTGTTGAGTAGTCACGGGATGGGAAAAGGTCGTGAGTTTTGCGAAAGACTGGCGCGTCAGGCGGGGATGGATCAGGCGCACCCGGCGCTGCAACGTTGGCACGCCTCGTTACATGAAACCCACAATGACCGTGAAATTATCCAGCTTTATGCGCAACTGGTGCAGCCCGTGCTGGACAACCAGGCCCGCCGTGAAACTGGACGCAGTGCGGCTGAATCCACATTGATGATTGCCGTCAGTCCGTTGGCGCTGGTGGATATGACCTTTATCGCCTGGCGTAATTTGCGGCTGGTTAACCGTATTGCCGCAATTTACGGTATTGAACTGGGTTACTTCAGTCGTATTCGCCTCTTCCGGCTGGTATTACTGAACATTGCTTTCGCCGGAGCTTCTGAATTGGTAAGGGAAGTAGGGATGGACTGGATGTCGCAGGATTTGGCGGCGCGTTTTTCTTCGCGCGCGGCGCAGGGTATCGGCGCCGGATTACTGACCGCACGTTTGGGCATTAAGACCATGGAACTGTGCCGACCATTGCCCTGGCTGGAAGACGACAAACCGCGGCTGGGCGATTTCCGTCGAGATCTGGTGAACCAACTAAAAGAAGCGCTGCAAAAATAATCAGCTGTCAAGATTTCCTTCCAGAAGACTTCTGACGCTTTCAGCGATGGAGTATTATCAGTTTTCACCCGATAGAAATGAAGGTTGCTACGCATGCGTCTGGAAGTTTTTTGCCAGGACCGACTCGGTCTGACTCGCGAACTGCTTGATCTCCTTGTCGAAAGAAGCATTGATTTGCGCGGTATCGAAATTGCCCCCATTGGTCGCATTTACCTGAATCTTTCCACCATCGCTTTTGACCCGTTTAGTCAGCTGATGGCGGAAATCCGCCGTATAGCTGGCGTGACAGATGTCAGAACCGTGACCCATTTGCCTTCTGAACGTGAACACCGGGCCTTGAGTGCACTGTTGGTGGCGCTGCCGGAGCCGGTGTTCTCTATCGACCTGAAAGGTAAAGTAGAATTGGCTAACCCGGCCGCTCAGGCGTTGTTTTCACTCAATGAAGAGAAAATACGTCACTTTGGTGCCGGGACGTTAATTGGCGGATTTAACTTTCAGCGTTGGCTGGAAAGCGATCGTGTTGAGTCGCAAATCCATCACGTGGTTATCCAGAGCCGCGATTTTCTGATGGAATTAACCCCTATTTATGCTTCAGGTGAAAATGAGCAGCCCGGTTGCCCGGTTGGCGCGGTAGTGATGCTGAAATCCACCGCGAGGATGGGGCAGCAGTTGCAAAATTTGGTGGTGAACGACGACAGCGAATTCCAACATATTGTGGCGGTCGCCCCTAAGATGCGTCAGGTGATCGAACAGGCCCGTAAACTGGCGATGCTGGATGCGCCACTGTTGATTGTCGGGGATACGGGAACCGGGAAAGAGATGCTGGCCCGGGCCTGCCACTTGCGTAGCGCGCGCGGCAAAAAGCCCTTTTTGGCGCTGAACTGTGCCTCTTTACCGGATGATGTAGCGGAAAGTGAATTGTTTGGTCACGCTGCCGGGGCATACCCGAACGCGCTGGAAGGCAAAAAAGGCTTCTTTGAACAGGCGAACGGCGGTTCGGTGTTGCTGGATGAAATTGGCGAGATGTCAGCACAGATGCAGACCAAATTGTTGCGATTCCTCAACGACGGCACTTTTCGTCGGGTGGGAGAAGAACATGAGGTTCATGTTGATGTTCGGGTGATTTGCGCGACGCAGAAGAACCTGACTGAGTTGGTACAACGCGGAGCATTCCGTGAAGATCTGTTTTATCGCCTGAACGTGCTGACGCTGAACCTGCCGCCGTTGCGCGATCGTCCACAGGATATTTTGCCACTGACCGAGATGTTCGTGGCCCGTTTTGCCGATGAACAAGGGGTCGCGCGGCCCAAATTGTCGCCACAGTTGAATGCGTTCCTCAGCCGGTATAGCTGGCCGGGTAATGTCCGTCAGTTAAAGAATGCACTGTATCGGGCACTGGCCCAACTGGAAGGCCACGAACTGCGGCCTCAGGATATAGCCCTGCCGGAATTAGCCACGGAACTGCCGTTGGACGAAGAAATGCTGACGGGATCGCTGGACGAGATAACCAGCCGTTTTGAGCGTTCAATTCTGACCCGTCTGTATGCGTCTTATCCCAGTACCCGCAAGCTGGCGAAGCGTTTAGGTGTTTCGCACACGGCCATTGCTAATAAGCTGCGCGAATACGGGCTGAGCCAAAAGAAAACCCGCGGAGAAGAGAAGTCAGCATTGGCTGAGCAAGGAAAGCCACTTCAGCCATGAGCTGAAGAGGAGGGCTGCCAGCGCAGTAAGTCCACCATCGCCGTGAGATATTTCTCGCTGGATTCATCGGCTGAGATGGCGGGCAGCTCGGCGGTGATCACCGGCAGGCCGAGCTGGCAGCCATCCGGGTTTACCGCCAGCACCACATGATGACGGCGATGAAATTTGTGTAACGTACGTATGGCGCAGGAAAGCGTCACTACGGAGGCCGTTTCATCACCGTGCGTTCCTGCGAGGATTAAACCACTGTGTTGATCAGCCACTGGCGCCGGGAACCATAGCAATGGCGCGCCCAGTACACTATGACCATAGATTTTACACTCTGCCTCCAGTTTGCCGCGCAATTGGCGCGGATGTGTCAGGGACATGCGAACAACTCCGGTATGATTTTCCTCAAACTAGCGTAAAAGACGAGGGAAAAAAAGTGCAGGCCTGCTCGTTGTCCGCTGATGTCATCCTCTCTGGTGAGAAAAAGGCTATTTACCGATCAATGATTTGCGCTAAAGTGCGGGTATAAATCAGCCCTGCTGACCGTATTTTGAGGTATACCGATGAGGAATCACCGTTTCACGCTGGCTTTGCTGTCTCTGGTCGTCAGCGCTTCCCTTTATGCCGCCGATGTTCCGCCTGGCACGCTGCTGGCAAGCCGTCAGGAAATCGTCCGCCAAATAAAAGATGAGCCAGCGTCACTGGACCCAGCCAAAGCAGTCGGTTTGCCTGAAATTCCCGTGATACGCGATCTGTTTGAGGGACTGACGAATCAGGATGCGCAGGGCAAGATTGTGCCAGGCGTGGCGACACAATGGCAGACGACCGACAATAAAAGCTGGATTTTCACTTTACGCCAGGATGTCCGCTGGTCGAATGGTGAGCCGCTGACTGCCAACGATTTTGTTTACAGTTGGCGTCGTTTAGTTGATCCGAAAGTTGGTTCAACATTTGCCTGGTTTGCCGGGCTGGCTGGGATTAAGAATGCGACGGCAATCACCAAAGGTGAAATGACGCCGGATAAACTGGGCGTTACCGCGCTGGATAAGTATCGACTGCAGGTCACGCTGGATAAACCTGTTCCGTTTTTTGCCAGCCTGACCGCTCATTTTAGTTTGTATCCGGTCCCGGAAAAAGTCATCGAAAAATACGGGAACGACTGGACGCAGCCTGGCCATCTGGTCGGCAATGGCGCCTATAAATTGCAGGAACGTGTGGTGAATGAAAAACTGGTGCTGGTACGTAATGACCAGTATTGGGACAATGCACATAGTGTACTGACTAAAGTAACATTCCTGCCGATCAGTGAAGAATCCAGTGCCACTAAACGTTATCGTGCTAACGATATCGATATCACTGAGTCTTTCCCGAAAAACATGTACGGACTGCTGAAAAAACAACTGCCTGGCGAGGTCTACACGCCCGACCAGTTGGGGACTTACTACTACGCGTTCAATACGACTAAAGGGCCGACTGCGGATGTACGGGTACGGAAAGCGCTTTCGTGGAGTATCGACAGAAGAATTATTGCTGAAAAGGTGCTGGGAACGGGGGAAAAACCGGCCTGGCATTTTACGCCGGACATCACGGCTGGTTTCAATCCTCAACCTGACTTTTTACAACAGCACAGCCAGGCGGAGCTGAATGCTCAGGCGAGAGCGTTATTTGCAGCAGCAGGATATGGCCCGACGCATCCGTTGAATTTGACGCTGTTGTATAACAGTTCGGAAAACAACCAGAAGATCGCTATCGCTGTCGCGTCGATGTGGAAGAAGAACCTTGGGGTCAGTGTAAAATTGCAAAACCAGGAGTGGAAAACTTATATCGACAGCCGTAATACCGGTAATTTTGATGTTATCCGCGCATCGTGGGTGGGGGATTATAATGAGCCCTCCACATTCCTCAGCTTACTGACTTCTCCCCATAGCGGCAACATCGCGAAATTCAACAATGCCGCTTACGATGCAGTGATCGAACAGGCGGGTCGGGAAACCCGCAATTCCGCGCGTAACGACGATTACAATCGTGCTGAACAAATAATCGCCGATCAGGTACCCATCGCGCCACTCTATCAGTATACCAATGGCCGGTTGATCAAACCGTGGGTGAAAGGCTATCCCATCACCAATCCGGAAGATGTGGCCTACAGTCGCACGATGTATATCCTCAAACATTAACCTTTTTGGCATCCACTGAGATGGTGGCCTGATTATCGCGCATGGATCGGTGACGTTGGCAGCCCACAATTTTCGAGAACCGTCACAGAACCAGGGTCTGGGGCTTGAGCTACAGGCGCAATGAATTAAGGTAATGTCTGGATTGTGACTGCTTCGCTGCAGGCAAAACCTGACAGACGGACTTGTCCGGCAGTCAGGTTTTTTTACTTTCAGGCCAGGATATGAAAATTACCAAGGTACTTAACAATAATGTGGTGATCGTCCATGATGCGCAGGGAAAAGAACAGGTTGTCATGGGATGCGGGCTGGCCTTCCAGAAGCGGGCAGGGGATGTTGTCGATCCTGAACAGGTGGAAAAGATCTTTGCCCTGCAAAACTGTGAGCTGACAGGTCGACTGGCCGAACTGTTGTCGGAAATCCCGTTAGAGGTGGTCACCACCAGCGAGTATATTATCGCGCTGGCGCAAAAAGAATTCGCGGGTAATCTGCATGAGAGCCTGGCGATTGCACTGACCGATCACCTTAATTTTGCCCTGCAGCGCCAGCGGGAAAATATCCCCTTACACAACGTGCTGCACTGGGAGATTAGGACGCTTTATCCGCGCGAATATGCACTGGGACTCCGCGCCCTCGATATTATCGAAAAACGGCTGGGGATCCGTCTGGAACAGGATGAGGCGGGTTTTATTGCTCTACATCTGGTCAACGCTCAATTGCAAAGTAATATGCCTGAGGTGTTGCATATCACTGGTTTTATGCAGCAGATACTGGATATTGTCCGCTATCAGTTGAATATCGAATACCAGCCCGATTCCCTTAGTTACAATCGTTTTGTCACTCATCTGAAGTTTTTTGCCCAACGGATGCTGGGTAAGAAGGGCGTGTTCAGCGATGACGAATCATTGCATGACATCGTACGTAACCGCTATCCACAAGCCTATCGCTGTGTGGAAAAAATCGATAGTCATGTCACCAAAACCTGGTCTTATACGCTGGGAACTGAGGAACGGATGTTTTTAACCATCCATATTGAACGGGTAAGGAAAGAAACGTTAGCGCTGGAAGAGAGCGAAGACGAAGCATAAAAGCCAACTGAAGCCGCAGCCATTCCCGGTCAGTTGGCAGGAACCGGTCATTGACTACCGGCTCCTGAGCATCAGAAGGTCACCACTGTTTTGAGCTCAGAAACCCAGGCGTCCTGAGTTTCTTTGACGCCGCCAGGGCGATGCCAGTATTGCAGGCCCGGCTGAATTTGCAGCCAACTGGTAGCATGTATTCGGTAATAAAATTCAGCATTAACAGAATGCCCCACAAGAGGATGATACAGTGGGTCGCTGTAATTATCGATGCCCTGGATCTGATTCAGCGCTTGCTGATTACGGCGGTAATCGCTGCTCATTTTTATCCACGAAACCCCTAATCCCAGCCAGTCCCGTGGACGCGCATCCAGCAATCCACTGTAACGCAGTGAAACCGCACTGGTAACGTGCAGGGGATTAGTGCGTTGATCACCTACACCAAGGCTCCATGAGGTGCTGAGACCACGTGTCGCATCATCCTGATGACGGGTAATTTGCTGATTAAATCCACTATAAAGAAACCAGGTCCGACGGTGTTGCCGGTAACCTTGCGGATCGTCAGCGCCGATCGCCTGAGACTTACCCGTATAAAGACTTTGCTGGGGAGCATTGGTAAACAGCAAACCCAGATTATAGATCCCGGGCAGATTATTGAGATGTGTTTTCAGCTCCAGTTCGACCGGTAAGAGCAGGCCCTTACTGCCTTTGGTCGAGGTATTCCATGCCTGACGGCGGGAAGTCGCGGCGGGATTTTGCTCCATAATGCCGCCTTTCAGCGTCAATTCATCGGTCAGTTTGTATTGCAAAGTGGTGCCCCAGTAGTGAATATTCCAGTTATACCAGGTCAGTGAATTCGCTGATTTACCGCCACATTGAGAGAGCAATTGAAAATCGCAAGGGATTATCTGATCAAAATCCTGCACTTTATTCATCATTCCGATGCGCCAGTGCAGACGTTGGTTATTAAAGCTACGGGAGAAAGTCAGCCAGCCCAGTCGGGTTATTGAGCCACTGCCGGAACTTTCCTGAGCAATATCATTAATACTGACCCGCGAGTCCTGCAGACGTCTGGCGGTCAGACTATCATCATGGTTACGATTAACAATATTGCCCTCTATTTTTGCATCAGGAATACCCGTCAGCGCCTCCAGGTCCTGTTGAAAAGTCAGCGAAACCTGATCAATATAAGCGACATGATTATCGGGGTTATACCCTCCTGACATGTTATAAGCCACCTGACTTAAATAACCGAGATTAAAATAAAATCCTTTATCTTCCAGTAACGGTCTGACGCCCAGCATATCACCGAGTAATCCTTCCTCCTGGGGGATAAAACCCAGCGCGGTACCCTCCCATTGCTTAGCGCTTGCGGTGGTATTTCCGGAGTACAGTAAAAGGATAGCGGTGGCTATTGAGAGGGAAATAGAAAAATGGCTATTTTTATTTTCAGTATGGTAGTGGTGATTATTTATATTGGTTGTTATTTTTCTGCCTTTATAGAAATAATGAGAGCACCTTTTCATTATTTATTTCCTTGTTGATATTGTTACGCTCGTGATTCTGCACGATGCAGATGTTCTGGCGATATTTAGTTAACGGCCTCACTTATCTGAAAAGTCCATAGGTATTCGTTTACTCACGGCATCATTCAGTCTGACAACCTTATTTTCATCCTGCCACCTGCATTGAATGATTCAAGACTATACATAGCCATACGGAGTTATTTTCTACGACTGAACAATATGATAAACAGTGAGGGCAGGGATCTGCCCTCAAAAGAGGGTTATTTTAATGACGCGCCATTTGACTGAATAACTTGCTGATACCAGTAAAAACTCTTCTTACGTTTACGCTCCAGAGTACCCTGACCGTCATCATGACGGTCGACATAGATAAACCCGTAGCGTTTGGAGAGTTGAGCTTTCGAGGCGCTGACCAGGTCTATTGGTCCCCAACTGGTATACCCCAGAACTTCCACGCCATCGTCAATAGCTTCGCGCACCTGCACCAAATGATCGTTCAAATAAGCAATGCGGTAATCGTCATTGATGCTGCCATCGCTTTCCACCTTGTCGCGGGCACCCAGACCATTTTCGACAATAAACAGCGGTTTTTCATAACGATCGTACAGCTCGTTCATCAGCAGGCGCAGGCCCAGCGGATCAATCTGCCAGCCCCATTCAGAACTCGGGAGATGAGGATTGGGGACCATATCCAGAATATTACCACGTCGTTGCTCCTGGTTTTCATCGGCGGCGACACAGCCTGTCATGTAATAACTGAAGGAGATAAAATCAACGGGTTGACGCAGCTCAACTTTATCCTGTTCACTGATATCCAGTGTGATTCCCTGGTCACGGAAAAATCGGCTCATATACGCGGGATAATAACCGCGAACCTGTACGTCACCAAAGAACAGCCACTCACGGTTCTTTTGTAATGCCTCCAGCATATCCTCTGGTTTACAGCTCAGCGGATACAGCAGACCTCCCAGCAACATATTGCCAATTTTTCCATCCGGCACAATCTGGTGGCAGGCTTTCACCGCACGGGCGCTGGCAACTAATTGATGATGAATCGCCTGATAGACGTCTTGCTTACTGCTGTCTTCTGGCAACCCGACACCTGTAAAAGGCGCATGCAGCGACATATTAATTTCGTTGAAGGTGAGCCAATATTTCACCTTATTCTTGTAACGCTCAAAAACCGTGCGGGCATAATGCTCAAAAAAGTCGATGGTTTTACGATTACCCCAACCGCCATAGTTTTTCACCAGACCATAAGGCATTTCGTAATGCGAGAGGGTAACCAGTGGCGCAATGTTATATTTCGCCATTTCATCGAACAGTCGGTCGTAAAAGGCCAGTCCGGCTTCACAAGGCTGGGTTTCATCGCCATTCGGAAAAATACGGGTCCAGGCAATGGAGGTGCGTAACACAGTAAATCCCATCTCGGCGAACAGTTTAATATCCTGCGGATAACGGTGATAGAAATCGATAGCCAGATCTTTAATGCCATAATCACCTGGCTGACGTTCAACACGTTCCCCAAAGATCCCCTGTGGCTGAAGATCTGATGTGGATAGGCCTTTTCCTCCCTCTTGCCAGGCGCCTTCAACCTGATTGGCCGCGATAGCG
Organism: Erwinia endophytica; assembly: GCF_009295515.1. Taxonomy (GTDB): domain Bacteria; phylum Pseudomonadota; class Gammaproteobacteria; order Enterobacterales; family Enterobacteriaceae; genus Erwinia; species Erwinia endophytica. Next base: position 162,944 of record NZ_RQVV01000003.1, read on the forward strand.
CCACCCCATAAGAATGTGTCCGGAAAGCGTTGGGTCATGATGATCTCCTTGAGGAAAATTAGATAAACAGCGTGAGTAACGGCATATTTTCTTTTACTTCTGTCTGCACCGTGGCAGGCAGGATATCGAGATAATCATCACTATTGCTGACAATTATCGGTGTGGTCAGGTCGTAACCAGCCTGGCTGATGGCCGTCATATCAAACTCAATCAACAGCTCACCGCGGCTTACCGGCTGATCCTGGCTAACATGGATAGTGAAGTGTTTCCCGTCGAGTTTGACCGTATCCAGCCCGACGTGGATCAGGAGTTCCACGCCGTTTTCGTCCAACAAACCGATAGCGTGACCGGTACGAAACAATGAAGCGATGGTGCCATTGACGGGAGACACTACGCGTCCATCGGTTGGGATGATCCCGACGCCTTTTCCCAGTAAACCACTGGCAAACGTCTGATCAGGAACATCTTCCAGTGGAATAACTCGGCCAGACATTGGGCTGTCAAGTGTCAACGTCTTGAGCAAAGAAGGGGACGCGGAAGAGGGACCGGATGGATCTGTGTTAGCTGCCCGCGGCGTGGCTTTTTCTGTTGGCAGGCCAAAGAAATAAGTCGCCACAGCGCCAATAACCAGCGCCAACAATGAACCGATGCCGGCGGCAATGACCGTCACATCAATACCGGTAGCTGGCATGGTCTGGAATAAGGTAAAAATATTCGCAAAGCCAAAGGAGTAAACGCGGGCCTGATAGAAACCGATAATGGCCGCACCGAGCGCGCCACCAATACAGCCAAAGATAAATGGACGACGCCCCGGTAAGGTGACGCCATAAACCGCAGGTTCAGTGATACCAAACCAGCAGGCGCTGAACGCGGAAGCCGCAATCCCTTTTAACTTATTGTCGCGGGTGCGCAGTAGAACACCCAGCGTTGCGCCGGTTTGCCCCATGACCGCCGCCAGCAATAGCGGCAACATCGAATCCTGCCCGTAAATGCTGATATTGTTAATTATCAGCGGTACCAGTCCCCAGTGCAGACCGAAAATAACAAACACCTGCCAGAAGCCGCCAACAAATAGCCCGGCGACCAGTGGACTAAGGGCATAGGCCCACAGATAACCGTTCGCTAACAAATGACTCAGCCAGGTGGCGATGGGACCTATTAGCAGAAAATTCAGCGGAACCACCACCATCAGGCAGACCAGTGGGGTAGTGAAATTACGGATGGCGCCGGGCAGGCGCAGGTTCAGTAAGCGCTCAATCAGACAGGAAACCCAGGCAGCCAGAATGATCGGAATGACTGAAGAGGCGTAATTAATCAGGATGACCGGCACCCCAAAAAAATGCATGGGAGCCTGACCGGCCTGTTCATTCGTGAAGGCTTCCAACATTATTGGATGTACCAGAGCGGCGCCAATGGTCATACAAACGAAGGGATTGCCGCCAAATTTTTTCCCGGCACAGTAGCCCAGTACTATCGGCAGAAAGTAGAACAGCGCGTCGCTGGCGACAAAAAGGATTTTATAGCTGCCGCTTTGTTCCTCCATTACTCCAAGGGCTAATGCCAGAGCCAGCAGACCTTTTAAAATACCGGAAGCGGCCATCACCCCAATAAATGGGGTAAAAATCCCGGAGACGATATCGATAAAACGGGCAAACAAGGTCAGCTTTTCTGCTGATTCGTTGTCATCACCCCTCTCTGTATCACTCAATCCACCTTCACTCAGCAACGCCTGATAAACCTCGCCAACATGATTACCAATCACTACCTGATATTGGCCTCCGCTCTCCACGATGGTGATGATGCCGGGGTTTTGTTTTAACTGGTCGGTATCTGCCTTATGTGATGTTTTCAGCCGGAAACGCAGGCGTGTGGCGCAATGTACAACCGATTGGATGTTTTCCCTGCCACCCACGCCGAGCAGAATCTGTCGGGCCAGTTGCTGATATTTCATGATTATCACTCCCTCAAACCTGTCATTGCCATTGATGTCTGAACGACGACCAAAAAAAAACCTAAACCGCTTACCTCTGCCCGTTGCCGGGGGAAGAAATAAGCGCTTTAGGTTTTGCCTGATAAACAGTCACAATCCTTAATTGCTACGAGAGTATTTCCTCACTCGTCGGTAAATAACAAGCTATGACCGCGAGTGGATGTTTATTTCGTGAGCCGGATCTTATTTTATTTGCACAATGACACGTTTATTAACGGTTACCGTTGGCACGGCTGTTTTGCATCAGACCTGGCTCAGGTTAGACTGTATCACATTGATAATGCTAAACGCGGAGTCGCCGTGGACGTCATTGAAGGTAAAGCTCTACAGATATCTGACGCGGTTATTGCCTGTCAGTTGGACGGTAAAGGCGGGTTAATTCCCATCGATGATAAAGAGATTATTCACTGCGAAAAGCCTTGCTGGTTGCACTTGAATTATACCCATCGTGAAAGTGCGGATTGGCTGGCATCAACACCGTTACTGCCTGATGCGGTACGCAGTGCGCTGGGCGGCGACAGTATGCGTCCACGTGTTAGTCGACTGGGCGATGGCAGCATGATTACGCTGCGTAGCGTCAATCTTAACAGCGAGTCCCGTCCGGATCAGTTGGTGGTTATCCGCATATTTATCAGTGATAAGCTGATTGTTTCTACCCGACAGCGTAAAGTTTTTGCTATTGATGAAGTGCTGACCGACTTGCAGAACGGTAACGGACCGGTAAATGTCGGCGATTGGCTGGTAGAACTTTGTGATGCCCTGACCGATCACACCAGTGAGTTTATCGAGCAGTTGCACGATAAAATTATTGATCTTGAGGATGCGGTGGTTGATCAGCAGGTGCCGCCAAGAGGCGAGCTGGCGTTGATTCGTAAGCAATTGATCATCATGCGGCGCTATATGGCACCGCAGCGTGATGTATTTTCGCGCATCGCCAGCGAACGTCTGCCGTGGATGAGTGATGATGACCGCCGCCGGATGCAAGATATCTCTGATCGGTTGGGCCGTGGTCTGGATGACCTGGATGCCAGCGTTGCGAGGACGGCTGTATTGGCTGATGAGATCAGTACTGTTATCGCTGAGGCGATGAACCGTCGGACTTATACCATGTCGTTACTGGCAATGGTTTTCCTGCCGACGACTTTTCTGACCGGATTATTTGGCGTTAACCTTGGCGGTATTCCTGGCGGCGGATGGCGCCATGGCTTTAGTGTTTTCTGTCTATTGTTATTATTGATGGTGTTAGCTGTTGGCTGGTGGTTAAGACGACGTAATTGGTTATGGCCAGTACAGCCGGGTACAGAGGAAAGGGCACAAAAGCGGCAATAAAGCTGATCAACATCAATAAAATTCAGGAATAAGTAAGGCAAACTCTTTTCCGCAGGTGAATGCAACGTCAAGCGATGGGCGTTGCGCTCCATATTGTCTTACTTCCTTTTTTGAATTACTGCATAGCATATTTGATTCGTACAAGCCGGTGATAGCCGGCTTTTTTTTGTGCATTTTCCAGCACTGGCCGCTGTGCCCGTGTTCCCAGCCGTGCGTCATGTTTCAACCTGTTCTAAAAAAACGTATAATTGCTTCACTTCAGTCAGGTACAGATTGCGTGAGTGCAGTCTTCAAATTTAAACATGATAAATCAAGAAGATAAAAGAAAAGACACCCTCGAGTTCAATAAACTCCAGAAGCGTCTCAGACGTAATGTCGGCAATGCCATCACCGATTACAACATGATCGAAGAAGGCGATGTCGTGATGGCTTGCATGAGTGGTGGCAAAGATTCTTTTGCGATGCTGGATATTTTACTTAATCTGCAGAAAGCCGCGCCAGTCAATTTTAAGGTGATCGCGGTTAATCTGGACCAGAAACAACCGGGTTTTCCTGAGCATATTCTGCCGACCTGGCTCGAGAGCCTCGCTGTCCCTTATTATATTGTCGATAAAGACACTTATTCGGTGGTAAAAGAGAAGGTCCCGGAAGGGAAAACGACTTGTGGTTTATGTTCCCGTCTGCGCAGGGGCACGCTGTATTCCTTCGCTGAAAAAATTGGTGCGACTAAAATTGCGTTGGGCCACCATATGGATGACATCGTTGAGACGTTGTTCCTTAATATGTTTCATGGCGCAAAAATGAAGGCGATGCCGCCTAAATTGCGTTCGGATGACGGACGTAATGTGGTTATCCGGCCGCTGACCTATTGTCGTGAGAAGGACTTGATCCGCTATGCGGAACACAAAAACTTCCCGATTATTCCGTGTAACCTCTGCGGCTCCCAGGAGAATCTGCAGCGTCAGGCGGTGAAAGCTATGCTGACAGAATGGGACCGGAAGGATCCGGGCCGTGTGGAAAGCGTGTTTAAATCTTTGCAGAATGTCAGCCCAAGTCAGTTAGCGGATAAAAATCTGTTTGATTTTGAGCAATTGCCACTGGATCGTTCCGGCGAACGGGCGGAGTATGCCTTTAACGAGGCCACTATCTCTGCAACGAATATTGACGCTTCGCTCTTTATAAACGTCACTAATATTTGATTCAATCGCTAATTAACTGGCCGTTGCCGGATGCAGGCAACGGTTTGCAACGGTTTTCTGCTACACTCAGCAGCAATCCTCCCGCCGCTTTTCTCAGAGAGTAATTTGTGACTGCTTTTTCAACTCTGGACTTACTCCCCGCCAGCCAGCTCGATAATTTGAATGAGCTGGGTTATCACGCCATGACCCCAATCCAGGCGGCTGCTCTGCCCGCTATTCTGGCAGGGAGAGATGTTCGCGCTCAGGCCAAAACGGGCAGCGGTAAAACCGCGACATTTGGGCTGGGTGTTATGCAGCGAATCGATGTGACGCAGTTTGTCACCCAGTCATTGGTAATTTGCCCCACGCGTGAGCTGGCTGATCAGGTGGCGAAAGAGTTACGTCGTCTGGCGCGTTTCACCGCCAATATTAAAATTCTGACTTTGTGTGGCGGACAACCCATGGGAGCGCAGCGCGACTCATTAATTCATGCGCCACATATTGTGGTGGGGACACCAGGACGTCTTCTGGAACACTTGCAGCGTCAGACATTGCAACTGGGCCAGTTGCAGACGCTGGTGCTGGATGAAGCGGACCGTATGCTGGAAATGGGCTTCCGCGATGATATAGATAACATTATTAGTCACTGTCCATCGTCACGTCAGACGTTGTTGTTTTCCGCCACCTGGCCTGAGGATATTGCGAAGATCAGCCAGCGTATCCAGCAAGACCCGCTAACGGTGGAAACGGATGTTGTCGCTGATCTGCCGTCTGTCGAACAGCTGTTTTTTGAGACCAGCGCAGGCGATAAGCTGTCTGTACTGGTCGGTTTACTCAGCAAACACCAACCCGCGTCATGCGTGGTGTTCTGTAACACCCGCCGTGAGTGTGACGCGATCGCCCATTCATTATCCAACGGCCAGATTAGCGCGCTGGCGTTACATGGCGACCTGGAGCAACGTGATCGCGACCAGGTGTTAATCCGTTTCGCCAATGGCAGTTGTCGCGTACTGGTCGCGACAGATGTTGCCGCTCGCGGTCTGGACATTAAATCGCTGGCCATGGTGGTGAATTATCAACTGTCATTCGATCCGGAAGTCCACGTACATCGAATTGGACGTACGGCCAGAGCGGGTGAAGAAGGCGTCGCTATCAGCCTCGTCGCGCCAGAAGAAATGAACCGTGCCCACACGCTGGAAACGTTCCTGGAACGGTCACTGAACTGGCACGACATTTCTACTCTGACCGCGGTCAGGCCTCAGCCATTACTGGCTGAAATGGTGACGCTGAGCATTGATGGCGGTAAGAAAGCCAAAATCCGCTCTGGTGATATTCTCGGGGCACTCACCGGTGACGTGGGGCTGAGTGGTGAGGCTATCGGTAAGATTGATATTGCCGCGAACCAGGCCTATGTGGCAATCCATCACCGCAGCGGCCACCAGGCGAAACACTTGCAGCAGATCAAAATCAAAGGCAAATCCTGCCGGGCGCGTTTGCTGAAGTGATGGCCTGGTTCAGGCCTTTTTACCGGTTACAGTTTGATCAGTTCGGGCGGCTGGACCAGCAGTGGTTCAGCCGCGGCTATCATCGTTTTGAAATGGGCCTGGTCGTTGTGAAAATCGACGGCGGCGGCATCTTTCCATGTCTCATGAAACAGAAATACATTGCCATCTTCTACGTTGCGGTAGAGATCGTAATGTAGGCAACCGGCTTCGGCCCGGGCTGGTTTAACACCGTCATGTAGCACCTTCTCCAACTCATCGGCTTTACCGGCTTTGGCGATAAATTTCGCCACAATATACACGTTCATACACTTCTCCTTTTGTCACCTGTATACCCTCAGGCCAGGTCCGACCCTCGGTCAACATGGTTCAGATTTCTGTCTTTCCGGCCATCAGCGCCAGTCGCTGATAATTCCGCTGAGCTTCTTCACTGGCATCATGCCACAATCTCTTCGCTACTTCAGGTTGTTGCGTATTCAGGCGGCGAAAACGTTGTTCGTTCATCAATACGGTATCCAGATCAGTCGTCGGCGCGCGTGAATCCAGCGCTAGCGGGGCTTTACCTTCATCTGCCCGTCGTGGATCGAAACGGTATAGCGGCCAGAAACCGCTGCTGGTCAACTGACGCATTTGATCGTGGCTGAACGCCAGGTCGTATCCATGTTCTTCGCACGGGCTATAGGCGATGATCAGCGATGGCCCGTTATATGACTCGGCTTCCTGAATGGCTTTAACGGTTTGATTCAGTTGGGCACCCAGCGAAATCTGCGCGATGTACACATGACCATACATCATCATGCTCACCCCTAAATCTTTCCGGGCCTTACGCTTGCCGTGCTCGCCGAATTTGGTGACGGCACCGAGTGGGGTGGCCTTCGATGCCTGACCGCCAGTATTAGAGTAACACTGGGTATCCAGCACCAGGATATTGACGTTTTCCGTCAGACTGAGCACATGATCCAGACCGCCAAAACCGATATCGTAAGCCCAACCGTCACCACCGATCAGCCAGATTGATTTATCGACCAGATAATCTGCACTGGCGGCTAGCTGACGGGCTGCTTCACTGTTGTCTGTGGCCAGTATTGAGCGTAGTTCAGCAATCTGCTCTCGTTGATGTTTGATAGTGACATTGTCACTTTTTAGTGCTTTTACCAACGCGACGGGCAGGCGGTCCGCCAGCGTATCTAATAACCTGATGGTACGCTGACGATGTTGATCCACTGTCAGGCGAAAACCCAGCCCGAATTCGGCATTATCTTCAAACAGCGAATTAGCCCAGGCCGGACCGTGCCCGTCAGGGGTAGTGGTATAAGGCGTGGTAGGTAAATTACCGCCGTAAATTGATGAACACCCGGTAGCGTTAGCAATCAGTAAACGGTCGCCATACAGTTGGGTCAGCAGCTTGATATAAGGTGTTTCACCACAGCCTGAACAGGCGCCGGAATATTCGAACAGGGGTGTAATCAGCTGCGAGGTACGGATATCAATCCGTTCCAGCTCTGCGGCACTGATTTCTGGCAGTTGCAGGAAGAAGTCGTAATTCACTTTTTCTTCTTCAACATGTTCAAGGCGCGGCAGCATGTTGATCGCCTTAACCGCAGGGTGCTGGCGGTCTTTGGCCGGACAAACCTCCACGCACAAATTACAACCTGTACAATCCTCTGGCGCCACCTGCAGAATATATTTCTGACCTTTCATATCGCGGGATTTAACATCCAGTGATTGCAGCGCCGACGGGGCGCTATTCAACGACTCTGGCTGAACCACTTTGGCACGAATAGCCGAGTGGGGGCAGGCCGCCACGCAGTGATTACACTGAGTACAGAGTTCGGGTTTCCAGATGGGGATCGCTTCGGCGATATTGCGCTTCTCCCAACGAGTGGTGCCTGACGGCCAGGTTCCATCCGGCGGCAATGCGGAAACCGGCAGCGCGTCGCCCATCCCGGCCAGCATGGCTGCTGTCACTGTTTTCACAAAATCCGGCGCGGCATCGGCAACGACGGCCGGTCTGTGTGGGCTTTGCGTGTCCACCTCCTGCAAGATGACCGGTTGCACGGCTTGCTGTGCAACCGCCAATGCCTGCCAGTTGCGTTCAACCAGCTCCTGACCTTTACTGTGATAGCTGTGAGCTATAGCGTTTTGCAATTCGCTCAGGGCGACCCCGTCAGGCAGAATTTTCGTCAGGTGGAAGAAGGCCATTTGCATAACGGTGTTAATGCGTGCGCCCAGTTTGCATTCACGCGCGATCTTCGCGGCGTTAATCACATACAATCGTGCCTGCTTTTGTCGCAATTCACATTGTACTTCCTGGGGTAACCGATGCCAGATTTCATCGGCCCCGTAAGGGCTGTTAAGCAGGAAGATACCACCCGGCTTCAGCTTTTCAGCCATCTGATATTTATCGATAAACTGTAACTGGTGACAACCGATAAAATCAGCCTGCTCAATAAGGTAAGCTGCATTGATCGGTTGCTGACTGACACGCAGATGAGAAACTGTCAGGCCGCCTGCTTTCTTTGAGTCATAGACGAAGTAGCCCTGGGCGAACAGTGGGGTAGTGTTGCCGATAATTTTGATGTTGTTCTTGGTGGCAGAGACACTGCCATCGCTGCCCAAACCATAAAATAACGCCTCCAGTTGAGCGCGGGAAGGTAATGAGTGTTCTGGCAACGGCAATGAAAGATGGGTGACATCATCATAGATCCCCACCGTAAACCGCGCAGGGGGTGATGCCTGCGCAAGGGCATTAAAGACCGCCAGCACACAGCGTGGATCGAACTCTTTCGAGGATAAACCGTAACGCCCACCAATGATCCGAGGCAGTGTCTCGCGTTCCCCCCGGCTCCAGGCCTCAGCCAGGGCGGTCATTACATCCAGGAACAGCGGTTCGGCTTGTGCGCCGGGCTCTTTAGTACGATCGAGTACCGCAATATTTTTAACTGTTGCTGGGATAGCCGCCAGCAGATGGCGAGCGGAGAAGGGGCGGAACAGACGAACTTTGACCATCCCGACTTTTTCACCGCGCTGCAACAAGGCATCGATGACTTCTTCGCAGGTACCGGAAGCAGATCCCATCAGCACGATCATTCTTTCTGCCTGCGGATGGCCGTAATAATCAAATGGTCGATAACGACGGCCGGTTTCCAGCGCAAAGTCATTCATCGCCTGTTCGACATACGTATAGGTGGCGTCGTACCAGGGATTGGTGGCCTCGCGGGATTGAAAATAAGTATCCGGATTGGCCGAAGTGCCGCGGATAACCGGATTATCAGGTGTCAGCGCTCGCTGGCGATGTGCATCAATACTTGGCTGAGGGATTAATTTTCGTAGTGTTTCATCACTTAGCGGCGCAATTTTATTGATCTCGTGTGAGGTACGAAAACCGTCGAAAAAATGGATAAAAGGGATGCGACTGTTCAGCGCGGCTATCTGAGAAATCAATGCAAAGTCCTGCGCTTCCTGCACACTGCCAGCCGAAAGTAATGCGCAACCGGTCTGCCTGACGGCCATAACGTCAGAGTGATCGCCGAAAATCGAAAGAGCATGTGTGGCGACAGTACGTGCAGCAACATGTAGCACAAACGGTGTCAGTTGCCCGGCCAGTTTATAGAGGGTTGGTATCATCAGTAGCAACCCTTGCGAAGAGGTAAATGAAGTGGCAAGGGCACCGGTCTGCAGCGCGCCGTGTACGGTGGCGATAGCACCAGCTTCAGACTGCATTTCCACCACGCGGGGCACATCTCCCCAGATATTGCATTGTCCGTCGCTGGCCCAGGCATCGGCCTGCTCGGCCATGGTTGAGCTGGGCGTAATCGGATAGATAGCAATGACTTCACTGGTACGAAATGCAACGGAAGCCGCTGCGTTGTTACCGTCGGTTGTGAGCATATCAGGCCTGAAAATTGAGTAATACGAAAAAACTGCCATGAAGACAGTAAGGTTATTGAAAGTTTAGCAGACTTGACAAAGACGATTTTGATCTGAGTACGAGACCTGAGGGCAATCGCACCAGCAGATAAATTTGGCGATATTTAATGCATTTCGACAGACTGAACCCCTTTTATCTCCCGTCGCGCATTATCGATCTGATGCGGTGCTGCTCCTGCGTGGCTGGGTGATGTCGATCATCCTTTTACACAATGCGGATTCCGTATTGCAGTTGATTACCGAAAAACAGGATAAGACACAAAAGAAGAACCATTAAAATAATCTATCATTTTGTTTTATAATTATTTTATCTCCATGCTCGAAGGATTTATATAAAATAAGACCAGGAGCTATTGCTATTTTTGGTTTTTTATTTAGTAAAAATTCGTGACAGACCTCGACCTGCTCAAGATCGTAGCTTATGCTGGCGAACTGCATATTCACTAATTTTCGGAGTTTCTGAATGAAAGCAGCGACTTTTCTCCTTGTGGGGGCCGCGCTGATGTTGTCTGGTTGCAGCAGTGATAGCGCTAACGAACCACCGCAACAAGCCACTGCCGCACATATTCCGCCGCGGGTCGTCATGTCCGGCCTGGCTGAAAGCGCCTGTTCGAATGCCGGAGGAACACTGGCCCTCTCGCGTCAGTTGGATGGAAGTTCTGTTGGGATGTGTCAGTTAACTAATGGTCGCCGCTGCAGTGAAAATGCACTGATAAGCGGTAACTGCGCACGTTGAGAATGTCGTCGCCAATAAGGCCGGATAAACCGGCCTGGGCGGGGGGCATCAGACCGTCAGTTCATTCACACAGGGGTGGTTATTTTCTAACTGCCTGAGGTTTTCCAGGGTGGTTTCGGCAATGCTGGTGAGCGCCTCTGCCGTCAGGAAAGCCTGATGTCCGGTAAACAAGACGTTATGGCAAGCGGAAAGCCGACGGAACACGTCATCCTGAATCACATCGTTCGAATTGTCTTCAAAAAACAGGTTCTGCTCGTTCTCATAAACATCCATGCCCAGCGAACCGATTTTCTGCATTTTCAGCGCATCAATAGCCGCCTGTGAATCGATCAGACCGCCCCGGCTGGTATTGATAATCATCACCCCGTCTTTCATTTGTTCAAATGCCGACATATTCAGTAAATGATTATTTTCCGCCGTCAGCGGACAATGCAGAGAAATAACATCAGACGCTCTGAACAGGGTTTTCAGATCGACATATTCCGCACCCAGTTCAAGAGCCTGCGGGTTAGGATACGGATCGGAAACCAGCAGACGCATGCCGAAACCTTTCAATATACGCAAGGTGGCAAGACCAATTTTTCCGGTACCGATGACCCCGGCTGTGCGGCCATGCATATTAAAGCCGATCAGCCCTTCAAGTGAGAAATTAGCGTCACGGGTACGCTGGTAGGCGCGGTGAATACGTCGGTTCAAGGTCATCATCATGCCGACCGCGTGTTCGGCGACCGCTTCTGGCGAGTAGGCCGGTACACGAACCACTTTAATACCCAATTGTCTGGCTGCGTCTAAATCAACGTTGTTAAACCCGGCACAGCGCAGCGCCACAAATTTGATCCCCAGTTCCGCCAACTCACGCAGTACCGCCGGGTTGCCATCATCGTTGACGAAAATACAAACTCCCTTGCAACCGGTCGCGGTTTTTACCGTTTTTTCAGTCAACAGAAAGTCGAAAAAATCCAGTTCATAACCATACGCTGCATTGACCTGCTCAAAGTATTGCCGATCATACTGTTTGCTGCTGTATACCGCGAGTTTCATGGTCCTTCTCCTGTAGACATAAACTTAAAGTTGCCTGGTGCAATAGTAACACGGGAGAGAACATGCCATCATTCACCCCTATGATATTCACGGACAGAACGGAATTTTTATTGCCATGACCCGGGGTTGGAAGCTATTGACTGCGGCGATAACGTCGGTGTTGTTGATCGCGGTATTGTTGCTCACCATTCCCCACTGGTTGCCAAGGCTGGCGGGGATATGGCTGCCTGTTAATACCACGATCCGGCTGGATGGCGCTCTGCACTGGCGCGATGGTGGCATCGAATTACCTGGCGTTCATTATTGGGTGGGGGATTGCGAGCTCGCCACGGTTAGTGCTCTGTCATTAAAGCATACCGCGGGGCGCTGGTCTCTCAGCAGCAGTAAAGTGGATATTGATAGCGGATGCGTCAGTAAATTTCACCACAGCGACCAGGTTAGCGCGCCGAAATCGCTGGCGGAATGGCAAGCGATGTTACCCACCAGTGAGATGACCGTAGGCCAACTGATTATCCATCCCTGGCAGGACTGGGCTGGTTCGCTGCATTTGAATCTCGCCAAAGGGCAACAATCCGTGAGTTATCAGGGGGATAACGTTGCCCTGGAGGCTTTATTACAGCGACAACAGCTGGATATCCAGTCCCTGACGCTCAACGCGCCTGGCGTTCCACAACCCGTCAAAGTGGCAGGCAGGCTATTTCTGGCTAACCAGCCAGATTCATTGCCCGTAGCGGGTAAGGTAGTCGCTGATCTGAAGATGACGGGACTCGCCGCCTCGCTGAACGCGACACTCAACTGGCAGCAGGATAAAGGCGAACTGGTGGTGCGGCAGGACGATGATCCGGCTCCGTTGGTGTCCCTGCCGTGGCAGGTTTCTGCCGAACGTATCCGTATTCAGCAGGGGCAGTGGCGCTGGCCTTATACCAGCCCGCCGCTTGCTGGCGGCGTTAATCTGACCCTGGCGCATTGGCAGCAGGGGCTGACCGCGACGGATATCACCGGGCGCCTCAATGTGCTGACTCAGGGGCGCGGAGGCAAGGGCAACATGGTGCTGACGTTGGGGCCAGGAAGACTGGACTGGCGCGCCAGCCAACTGCCGTTTCGCCTGACTGGCGACAGTAAACTGGCGCAACTGCTGTTTTTCGCCAGCATTCCAGGCGAGGTGCAGGGGCCGTTGTTCGATCCCAAACTCACTCTGAAGCCCGGGTCGTTGCTGCGAATGCGTGGACGATTGCTGTCCACGCTTGAAGTCGATGAAGCCCGCTGGCCATTGTCTGGCCTGACGGTTTCTTCTGCAGGGATAGCGGGTCGCCTACAGGCGATCCTGACCGCTCATGATCCGACAATGGGGCGCTTCAGGTTACATCTTGATGGCCGGGCAAGCGATTTTTGGCCGGATAAAGGACACTGGTTTTGGCGTTATTGGGGCGAGGGTTTTATGGCGCCGTTGACCGCGAAATGGGATGTCAATGGCCGGGGGCGCTGGCAGGATCAATTGATCGAGCTGGAGTCGCTGTCGACGGGCTTTGATCACATCCGCTACGGCAGCGTTAATGTTCATTCTCCCAGACTGGTACTGGATGAAGCGGTGCGCTGGCAGCGGGGTGTCGCGAATCAGTCTTTCTCCGGCAGACTTCGTCTGAATGCGCAGCAAACCACTTTCAGCGGTGGTGGTTATCTGCCGCCAGCCACGCTAACGCTGGTCTTGAAAGGGCAGGATCCGGCGGCTTTCCTGTATAACGGCACCCTGGAAGCTAACCCCATTGGCCCGGTACGTGTCCAGGGACGATGGGATGGGCAACGCCTGCGCGGTCAGGCGTGGTGGCCGCAACAGCCGTTGCGTGTTTTCCAGTCGCTGCTCAGCAACGATCTGAAAATAAACATTCAGGAGGGCACCCTGAAAGCTCAGGTGGCATTCTCTGCAGCCAGCGATCAGGGATTTGAAGCAGGAGGGCACTGGGTGGTGAACGATGGCAGCGTGTGGATGCCGGATAACCAGATCAACGGAATCGACTTTTCGCTGCCGTTCCGGCTGAAAGACCATCAATGGTATTTCGGTGCCAGAGGCCCGGTTTCGCTGCGGATCAGCGAAGTTAAAAACCAGTTCACTTTGCAAAACATTACCGCCGATCTGCAAGGATGGTATCCATGGAATGCCCGGCACCCCCTGCGCCTGAGTCATGTCGGCATGGATGTGTTGGGCGGTGAAATGAGGATGGAAAGCCTGCAAATGCCGCAGACTGAGGCCGCCACGCTGCGGTTGAAGAACATCAACATGAGCGAATTGGTTACTGCTATCCGGCCAAAACAAATCGCTATGTCCGGTCATATTAATGCCGCCTTGCCATTGTGGCTAAATGATTCACGCTGGCTGGTGAAGGGGGGATGGGTGGCCAATAGCGGGCCGCTGACCGTGCGGCTGGATAAAGATTTTGCCGATTCTATTTCGGCTAATAACATTGCCGTGGGTGCGGCGACAGACTGGCTGCGCTACATGGAAATTTCGCGCGCCTCAGCTGCGTTGGATATCGATAACCTTGGCCAAATGACGCTAAAAGCCCAGGTCAATGGCACCAGCCGCTTCAGCGATAAAAACCAGCGCGTTGCGCTAAATTATACACAACAGGAAAACCTGTTTCAGCTTTGGCGCAGTCTGCGCTTTGGCGATAATTTGCAATCCTGGGTGGAGCAGAACGCCACCTTGCCGATGCAGAAGGAAAACGTCCATGAAACCCATTAGTCTGCTGATGCCTGTTGGAATACTGCTGCTCAGCGGTTGTGTTCCCCGTATTGAGGTGGCGGCGCCAAAGGAACCGATAACCATCAATATGAACGTTAAAATCGAGCATGAGATCCGTATCACGGCCGATAAAAATGTCGACGCACTGCTTAAAAACCAGAACGGGCTCTTTAACGCTGACAGCGGTAAGCATCCAGCACGAGAGGGAATCGATGAAAAGGACAGCGAACAGGGCGGTTCGGGGAGGTAATTTGGACTGCTTTCGTCGTCACCCCCAGAGGCAACCTCTGGGGGGATGATTAAGGCAAGATTATGCTGTTGCAATCTGCTTCAGTACGTCTTTCGCCTCGTTAGCGGCTTTGGTGGCCACTTCTGGTCCGTAGGCGATGCCTTCAGCAAAGACAAATTTCACCTCTGTCATGCCCAGGAAGCCCAGGAACAACTTCAGGTAAGGGGTGAGCAGATCGCTTGGGGTATCTTTGTGGATACCCCCACGGCTGGAAATGACCACGACTTTTTTCCCAGTGATTAGACCTTCCGGGCCGTTTTCGCTGTAGCGGAAGGTCACACCTGCGCGGGCAACCAGGTCGAAATAGTTTTTCAACTGGGTTGGGATATTGAAATTGTACATTGGCGCGGTCATAACGATGAGGTCATTAGCCTGCAACTCAGCGATCAGTTCATTGGACAGATCCAATGCTTCCTGCTGCCGCGGTGTCAGGGGAGCATCAGAGGGACGCAAAGCACCGACCAGCTCGCCATCCAGTACCGGGATTGGATTTGCTGCCAGGTCGCGCACGGTGATATTGTCGCTACCATGAGCGGCTTTCCACTCGGCAATGAAGTGATCAGCCAACTGGTTGGACTGGGAATAACCCGCGAGAATACTGGATTTCAGGACTAAAACTTTGCTCATGATAATTTCCTGTGTTAAGCGGAATAGCTTCCGCGCAATAATGACACTCTATGAGGAAACCCCGTCGAGTGATAGTGCAATATTCTGAGGCCTATATTCGAATTTACTGAACAAGTTTACCCACATGGAAGTCTGGCTAAGTGATTGTCTGTGCTACACTACGCAAAATTTTGATAACCTGAATCATCAGAAGTCGGCCAGCCTGCTGGCGATTAGCGAGTTTTATATTTTATGTCTGACACCCCCCATTCGCCTTTGACGTCACTCCTCCCACGTCTGGACTCACTGATGCTACGTGATCGTCAGCGTTTGCTGAAACGGTTGCACGGCGCAAAAAAAGTAAACAACCCGGCGGCGCAACAGGCGATAGCAGAAGAACTGAGTGCGGAGATCGTTGCCGCTGAACAGCGGGTTAACCAACGGCGTTTGGCCACGCCGGCTATCCGCTATCCGGAAAACCTGCCAGTAAGCCAGAAGAAACAGGACATTGCCGATGCGATTCGGGCGCATCAGGTGGTTATCGTGGCGGGTGAGACCGGCTCGGGTAAGACCACCCAACTGCCCAAGATTTGTCTCGAATTGGGCCGCGGGATAACCGGGTTGATTGGACATACGCAACCTCGCCGTCTTGCCGCCCGCACGGTCGCTGACCGTATTGCCGATGAGTTGGAAACCTCTCTCGGCGGGTGTATTGGCTATAAGGTGCGTTTTAACGATCAGGTCAGTGAAACGACGCAGGTCAAACTCATGACCGACGGTATCCTGTTGGCGGAAATTCAGCAGGATCGCCTGCTGATGCAGTATGACACCATCATCATTGATGAAGCCCATGAACGCAGCCTGAACATCGATTTTTTGCTGGGCTACCTGCGTGAGCTGTTGCCACGGCGTCCTGATTTGAAGGTCATTATTACTTCAGCCACCATCGATCCCTTACGCTTCTCAAAACATTTCCACAATGCGCCGATGATTGAAGTCTCTGGCCGTACCTGGCCGGTTGAAGTTCGTTATCGCCCGATAGTCGAAGAAGCCGACGATACCGATCGTGACCAGTTGCAGGCCATTTTCGATGCAGTCGATGAGCTTGGTCATGAGAGCTGGGGAGATATCCTGATTTTTATGAGCGGCGAGCGCGAAATCCGCGATACCGCCGAGGCATTGAGCCGTCGTGAACTGCCGCATACAGAGATCCTGCCGTTGTACGCCCGGCTGTCGAACGCGGAACAAAATCGCGTGTTTCAGTCGCACACTGGCCGCCGTATTGTGCTGGCGACCAATGTGGCGGAAACCTCGCTGACCGTTCCGGGTATTAAATATGTTATCGATCCCGGGACGGCGCGTATCAGCCGCTACAGTTTTCGTACCAAGGTGCAGCGTTTGCCGATTGAGCCGATTTCCCAGGCTTCCGCCAATCAGCGTAAAGGCCGATGTGGACGTGTCTCGGAAGGGATTTGCATTCGTCTTTATTCGGAAGATGATTTTCTCAGTCGTCCGGCGTTTACCGATCCCGAGATCCTGCGCACTAACCTGGCATCGGTCATTCTGCAGATGACCGCGCTCGGGCTGGGCGATATCAGCGCGTTTCCTTTTGTTGAAGCGCCGGATCGTCGCAATATTCAGGACGGCATCAGATTATTGGAAGAATTGGGAGCGATAACCCAAAGTGAAAACCAGCACTATAAGTTGACGCCTTCCGGCCGTGCGCTGGCCCAACTGCCGGTTGACCCGCGATTGGCGAAGATGGTCCTGGAGTCACCAAAATATGCCTGTACCCGCGAAGTGATGATCATTACTTCGGCGCTTTCTATTCAGGATCCCCGTGAACGTCCGGTAGATAAACAGCAGGCATCTGACGAAAAACACCGGCGATTTGCTGACAAAGAGTCAGACTTTTTGTCCTTTGTTAATCTATGGGATTATCTGCAAGAGCAGCAAAAAGCGCTGTCCTCCAGCCAGTTCCGCCGCCTGTGTAAGACGGATTATCTCAACTATTTGCGGGTGCGTGAATGGCAGGATATTTATACCCAGCTACGTCAAGTCGTCCGTGAACTGAGGATCCCTGTGAACAGTGAACCAGCTGATTTCCGTGGTGTGCATACGGCGCTACTGACGGGTTTGTTGTCGCATATCGGCCAGAAGGATGCTGAAAAACAGGAGTATACCGGCGCTCGCAATGCCCGTTTCGCCATTTTCCCGGGTTCCGGTTTGTTTAAAAAACCGCCGAAGTGGACTATGGTCGCCGAACTGGTGGAAACCAGCCGTCTGTGGGGGCGGATTGCCGCCCGTATCGATCCTGAATGGATTGAGCCGGTCGCACAACACCTGATCAAACGCAGCTACAGTGAACCGCACTGGGAGAAAGCCCAGGGCGCGGTGATGGCCAGCGAAAAAGTCACGTTATACGGACTGCCAATCGTTGCGGCGCGTAAAGTGAATTACAGTCAGATTGATCCGGTGCTGTCACGGGAGCTGTTTATTCGCCATGCGCTGGTAGAGGGGGACTGGCAGACTCGTCATGCCTTCTTCCGTACCAACCTCAAGTTGCGTGAAGAGGTGGAAGAACTGGAACATAAATCTCGCCGCCGCGACATTTTAGTCGATGAAGAGAGGTTGTTCAGCTTTTACGACCAGCGCATTCCGCATGAGGTGGTCTCCGCTCGTCATTTCGACAATTGGTGGAAGAAAGCCAGCCGCGAACAGCCGGAGTTACTGAATTTCGCCAAAGAGATGTTGATCAAAACAGGGGCTGAAAACGTCAGCAACCTTGATTATCCGAATGTCTGGCAACAGGGTAATCTCAAGCTACGCCTGAGCTACCAGTTCGAACCAGGCAATGATGCTGACGGTGTAACGGTCCTTATTCCACTGCCGTTGTTAAATCAGGTGGAAGAACAGGGCTTTGAATGGCAGATCCCCGGCTTACGTCGCGAACTGGTTATTGCGTTAATCAAATCGTTGCCGAAGCCAGTGAGACGGAATTTTGTCCCGGCGCCGAACTATGCTGAAGCCTTTCTGGCCCGCGCCACGCCGCTGGAACTGCCGCTACTGGAGGCCCTGGAGCGAGAGTTTCGCCGCATGAGCGGGGTGAGCATTGAGCGAGAAGCCTGGCAATGGGATTTGGTGCCCGATCATCTTAAAATGACCTTTCGGGTGGTGGATGAAAATAATCATAAGCTGGGTGAAGGGCGCGATCTGAGTACGTTAAAGGTGGCGCTGAAAGGCAAGGTTCAGGAGACGCTGACGAAAGTGGCGGATGAGGGGCTTGAGCAAAGCGGGTTGCATCTCTGGAGCTTTGGCGATTTACCCGACCACTTTGAACAGAAACGGGGGAGTTACAGCGTTAAAGCCTGGCCGGCACTGGTAGACGAGAAAGACAGTGTGGCTATCCGTCTGTTTGATTCTCAACACGAACAGCAAAAGGCGATGTGGCGAGGCCAGCGGCGGTTGTTATTACTCAACATTCCGTCACCCATTAAATATCTGCATGAGAAGTTGCCAAATAAGGCTAAATTGGGACTGTATTTTAACCCTTACGGTAAGGTGCTGGATCTGATTGATGACTGCATCACCTGCGGTGTCGATAAGTTGATTGCCGGGTACGGCGGGCCCACCTGGCAGGAAGAGGGGTTTACCCAACTGCATGATAAGGTTCGGGCGGAATTAAACGACACGGTGGTGGATATCGCCAAACTGGTTGAGCAGATCCTGACGGCGGTTTTCCGCATTAATAAACGCCTTAAAGGGCGAGTGGACATGACTATGGCACTGGCGCTGTCAGACATCAAAACACAGATGGGCGGACTGGTGTATCGCGGTTTTGCCACGCAGAACGGTTGGAAACGACTGGCGGATACGTTGCGCTATTTGAACGCGATTGAGCGTCGTCTGGAGAAGTTACCGATCGATCCTAATAGTGACCGCGCCAGGATGCTGAAAGTGGAAAAAGTCCAGCAAGCGTGGAGCCGTTGGTTCAACAAATTGCCGCCAACCCGTCAGGATGATGACGATGTTCAGGATGTCCGCTGGATGATAGAAGAACTGCGGGTTAGCTATTTTGCCCAGCAACTGGGTACGCCTTATCCGGTTTCCGAGAAACGTATTCAACAGGCGATGGATGAGATACCACAATAGTCAAAGATTGATCTTTGCCATCAGTTATTCCCGTACCAGCGCTTCCAGATTATCGCGAAAGGCGGTCACGGCAATGGCTCTGTTATCCGCCAGGTAGCGATCTTTCGCTGCCGGCGCTGAGCTTTGCACCGCTATCAGTTGCCAGGCATTATTCACCTTCAGCAAGAGCGGGGAACCGCTGTCGCCGGGCAAGGTGTCGCACTGATGTGACAATACGCCTTTCTGCACCCAGCCAGTGACCAGACAGTCATTGTGTGCATAGAGCATGTCCAGGTGATCCAGCGGATAGCCAGCCTGAGTGACTCGTCGCGCGGTATTTTTCAGTGCGACGCTCAGATCATTGCGGCTACCGGTGAACAACGGCAGTGGCGTAATACCCGACGGTGGATTGTGTAAAATAATCAGACCGTAATCATAAGGTGCTGCGGAGGTTGGCACGATCCAGCCTTCGCCATCGGCTTTCAGTCGTTTACCCAATTGTGGATCAACGCGACTTTCAATATCGTGAATTTCGTAGCGCCATTTCCCTTTGCCGTTGGAAATAAAGCGTAGCGCAACCGCTTTATCGAGTTTACCCGGTGGGGAGAACAGGCAGTGTCCGGCGGTCAGGGCCAGATGCGCGGAAATAAGGGTGGCAGTGCAGAGGTTACCGCTGGCGGTTTCTAACTGACCAATCGCCTCCCAGGGTTGGCTGGCGGTCTCAGTAATCGGTTGGCGATCATCCTTACCAAAGAACAGTGTTTTGAGTTCAGTCGGGTCTGGAGTGTCATCATCGTCATCAGCATGGGTATAAAACGAAAAGGCTAAACACCCGATTAAAAAAACAGCAATTAAGCGCATGTCTCTCTCTGAATGGAGAATATTAGAAAATCTCAGAACCAGTAAATGACCAATACTATAGTCGGATAGTTAGAAAAAAGGGAGTTTAATATTGGAATATCAGCAAACCAGGATTAAAGATAGAAGCTGGCAGCGATAACGCCGCAAAGAATCATTAAACCCAGGATAATTTCGAATAAATAGCGACGCACCATCATCCGATACTCCAGAAAGAAACACCCGGACGAACCGGGTGTTTACGTTATCGATCTACAGTGAAGAACTGTATTTTCACTTTATTCGTTATGCTTTAGGCGCAGCGGCTTTCTTGGCAACTTTTTTGTGATGAACTTTTTTAGCGGCCTGAGCTTTCTGTGCTACTGGTTTTTTAGCCACTTTTTTGTGATGGGCTTTTTTAGCGGCCTGGGCTTTCTGCGCTACTGGTTTTTTAGCCACTTTTTTGTGATGGGCTTTTTTAGCAGCCTGAGCTTTCTGCGCTACAGTTTTTTTAGCTGCTTTTTTCTTGTGGTGAACTTTTTTAGCAGCATGAGCTTTCGCTGTTGTTGCTGTGGTGGTGGTAGTAGTAGTCGCAGGAGCC
Organism: Erwinia endophytica; assembly: GCF_009295515.1. Lineage (GTDB taxonomy): Bacteria > Pseudomonadota > Gammaproteobacteria > Enterobacterales > Enterobacteriaceae > Erwinia > Erwinia endophytica. Next base: position 183,854 of record NZ_RQVV01000003.1, read on the forward strand.
GCTGTAGTTTCAGCAGCGAAAGCAACTGAAGACAGACCCATAGCAGTGGCTACAACCAGAGCAAATAATTTTTTCATTGCAAAACCCTCAACGTTTATTTCATGTGTCAGCCCACTGCGGGGCCGGTGAAAACAATATATGAGAATGCAATAAACGTTTCCGTAAGTGATTGGTATCGGCATGTAACCGATTGTACAAAGTCGGTCGTTGTGGTCGCGGTGAGAGGTTCAAACCTGGCGCCAGAGGAGTCTGGCGCAGATAAATCATGGGGGTTGGGAGCGCAATCAGGCAGTCCGGGCAGGCATTAAGGGCAAATTCACCGGCCAGCAGAAGCGTACACAGGCACCGCCGAGTTGGCTGGAATCAATCAGTACGTGGCCACCAAACGCCAGAGCGATCGAGTGAACGATAGCCAGTCCCAGGCCGCACCCTCCCGTGGCACGGTCACGGCTGGGATCAAGACGGACAAAGGGTTCAAACACGCGTTCACGCTCGGTCAGGGGAATACCCGGACCATCATCTTCAACTTGCAGGCAGGCGAGGTTACCGTTAAACCAAAGTCCGACGCGCAAATGTTGTCCCGCATAGCGCAAGGCGTTATTCACCAGGTTATCCAGTACGCGCTCCATCAGCCGGGTATCCGCCACGCCAATGTTTTGTCGCTGTGGGATATTGAGATCAATTTTAAATTCCGGATGAACGGAACGAATATCATCCAGACGCTCACTCAGCCATCCTGCAAGATCCAAAGATTGCAGATTAAGATCGACTTTAGGGCGGTCCAGGCGGGCATAGGTCAGTAGTTCTTCAATCAGCGATTCCAGTTGGCCAATATCGCGGTTAAGCGCTGCAGCCTCGGCCTCACTAAGGTTATCACTGATCTCCAGTCGATAACGTAACCGCACCAGCGGCGTGCGCAGCTCGTGGGCGATACCATCAATCAGTTGCTTCTTACTGGCAACTAGCGTGTTGATATTATCGGCCATCTGATTAAATGCCACACCAAGGCGCACCAGGCTGGAAGTGCTGTCAAAATGGATACGTTCATCAAGATGCCCCTGGCCGAACCGCTGCGCGGCTGATTCCAGCCGTAACATATCCTTCCAGTGTGGGCGCATCCAGATAAATACCGGCAGCGCCAGCGAGATCCCAATAAACGCCAGCAGCGCAATATCGAGAATGCGCATTTCATGTAAAAAGAACAGGTAAGGAATAGGGCCGACTGCCAACACATAATGGCTGCGCGGGATATGCTGCAGAAAGGTATATTCATCATCCAGCGCCACAATCTCACCGGCGCGCAGGCGATGCTGTGTAACCGGATCGAGCTGGTATTTGTTCATGGGTTCAATGTGCAGCTTGAACGACAGATTCAGTTCCAGGTTATCGATGGTTTTATTCCAGTCACGCGGCGGGATCTCGCGCAGTTCACTGCGCATCAAATACAGTGAACTTTTCATCAGGTCATCCATCGACTGACGGCCTGCTCGCTCGGCGGTAAATTTGTAGACCAGCCCGACCAACATAGCCATCACCAGAAAGCAGACAAACAACAACAGATAAAACTGAATAAAAAGTTTCTTCATTATTATTTAGCGTCCCATGCGTGTGGCGCAAACAGATAGCCTTTATTACGGATTGTTTTGATGCGGTAAGGTTCCGTGGCATTGTCCAACAGCTTTTTACGCAAACGGGAGATGGCCACATCGATGCTGCGATCCATGCCATCATAGCTTACGCCACGCAGCGTTTTGAGTAACGCATCGCGGTTCAGAACGGTCCCTGCATGGGTCGCCAGTTCCCACAACAGATCAAAGTCGGCGGTGGAAAGGGCGATGTTTTCATTGCCCAGCGTCACCTGACGGTTGGTCGGATCGATCGACAACGTGTCAAAACGTAATGTTTTCTGCGCGGAAATCACCGCTGTAGCGATGTCTTCTCCCTGCATCGGCGTCCCGGCCTGGCGCAGATGCAGACGCAGACGGGCCAACAGCACCGCAGGCGGCGTGGTTTTCAGGATATAGTCATTCGCCCCCATTTCCAGCGACAGAATATGATTCATATCGCTATCCAGCGACGTCAGCAACACTATCGGCCCTGACCAGATGTGACTGGCGCGCAGATCGCGGCACAGGGTCATCCCGTCTTTACCGGGTAGCATAATATCCAGCATCACCAGATCCGGCTCGGCGGTAGCGATGGTTGCTTCAGCACGATCGCCGCGACTTTCTACAATGACGTCAATGTCATGGCGGCTCAGATAGGCCGCAATCAGTTCACCAACATCCTGGTCATCTTCAACAAATACAATTTTGTTCATAGCGCTATTTATCTGAATTGGAGCGGATAGATTACTATTTGTTAACCCGGTCGACTACGGCTCGTTGTGAAATAACGCTCGATGTATGGAATAAGAGCCATGAAATATGCCATTATATCTGTAGGGCTGTTTCAGGCTGCCCGGGGATTTTTTTACGGTGAAAGGAGAGCGAAGGGTGACTGATAAAGAACTGGTTTCAGCGGTACGCAGCGACCATATCTGCCTCAATTACACCGATTTTCTTGCAGCTTCCTGTAAAAAACGCTGGAGCTTTGTTGATGCTATCTACGGCGTGATGCCGATATTTGGTATGGTGACCCGTAAGTCACAGGATCTACCTGGCACACCCGATGAGAGGCTGAAAGCGCTGGCGTTACAGATAATCTCCACCCAAGTCAGCGATGAGATAAACATCGCCCGGTTGATAACGTTAGCTGAACAGCAGCACATCGCACAGTTCGATATTTTGCTGCCTTACCCACTTTCCGAGCAGCAACTGGCGGGGATCCGCCAGGAATACATTAAACCGTTGTCCATTGAGCAATATGATGATCGATTGGTGGTCAGCATTCCTGCCTTCTCTCATTAACGCCCCGGTAAGCATATCACCGGGACAGACCCGGCCTTCCAACCCTTTCAATCCATCGTCTGAGTCAAATTGTGTCTCTGGAACACCATGTCGAGCGTATAAAACGAGGCATCTCTGAATCCGGCAACAATGGCGATTTTACGATGGAGCCAGACAGAGGCAATGAGAATATGGCTAAAAAGCGATAGTGTGCGGACAGACAAAGGGCGGGGGATATGTCAGTAACGGAGACGGCGGCAAGTCGTCTCCGTAAAGGGATTATGCTTATTTGAACAGGTCAGCAGAAATGGTCAGATTCCCTCCGCTCTGGTTAGACCACTGACGGGTGATATGATAATACTTAGCCCCTTTTTTAATGGCTGCCCGGCCTACGGCGTCAGAGATCTCGGTTGGCGTACCAAAATGACCCGTGAACGTCACGCTGTCAAACGGCTGCATTTGCGCAGCGGTAATCGCGTTAACTTCCTGCACGCTTTTACCATCAGGGGTTTTGACCGTGTAAGGCTGACCGGATGAAGACTGCGTTTCAAAGAACCGTCCGACTTTATTGCTTGGGGTTTCAGAAGAGGCGACCCCCGGGATTTGCACCGTTTTCGCTGCGACGCCACCGGCGGCAATGGCCGCTTTCCCTGCCTGAGAATCCGCTGGGATCAAGTCTGGAGACTGCACTGTACGCTCTGGCGCATCCGCTTTGTAGATATACGCGGTGATGTATTGGTTACCGCCGCTGTTAGCATCAATCTGGCGGACAATGAAGAAGGATGCGGCGCCTTTAGATTTAGCTTGTTTAGTGATCGCATCGTTCACATCCGGCTGACTGCGGAAAAAGCCGCTGACTGAGACGGTATCGTAAGGCTCCAGTTTAAATGCTTCGCTTTTGGTCAACTCGCGTACACCGTTAATGACACGGTCATTGTTTTTAGGGGCGTCGGGCGCATCTGCATGATACAGATCAGCGACCACGCGCCAGTTACCACCGTTGCCGTTGGTGTCATTAATGCCCTGGATATAGTAGGCCGAGGCCCCCAACTCATCGGCACGTTTTGATATGGCATTGCTCGCATCACCAATTGCGTTAAAACGACCAGTAATGGCAATACGATCAAATGGCTTCAGTGATGCTGCTTTTTCTGGCGTCAGTTCCTGTGCCGCATGTGCAGTTAATGCTGTTAGTGATAATAGGGCTGAGGTCAGAATGGTATTCTTCAGCTTCATAAAAATAATCCTTCGCCTTACGCAAAAAATGAGTACGAAAACGTGCTGGACTCTTGATGTGTAACAGATTAGCTGCCGATTATTGCATGTAATAATACATCCTGTCTCAGCCATTTTGAGCGGAATGAGTACTCAGGCAAAGCAGGGGAGTTGAACATATTAAAAAAATGTTAGCTTTGGCTTTTTTTGCTTGTTTATCTGTTATAGCGATTATTGATATCAATAATATCATTAACAACTTGTTAATTAATGCTTTTATGATGCGAAGAACGCAGGATTAGTCCTGAATTCAATTAGCAGGATATGCGCAATTATTGCGTAAATTCAGTGCTGAAATAGCGTTTTTGTCACTTGCCTCTGAATTTTTATATGAAAAGCAGAGAAATGCGCCTGCGATAGCTGGATTGTCAGTCATAATTTCAGTAGGTTATAAACAGTTTGAAACACTTCCTGCGCAGGCTGGCGCAGTGAGGAACAATCTCATCTCTGATGAAAGGGAATATTATGCTAATTGGAATAACCAAAGAGCGATTGCCCAACGAAGCACGCGTAGCGGCGACACCGAAAACGGTTGAGCAGTTGCTGGCTCTGGGCTTTAGTGTCGTGGTTGAAAGTGGGGCGGGTAAACTGGCCAGTTTCGACGATGCCGCTTATGTCGCTGCTGGGGCTACACTCGCCGATACCGACAGTGTCTGGCAGTCCGATATCGTTTTGAAGGTCAATGCGCCGACTGACGAAGAAATCGCACTGACCCGCGAAGGCGGCACATTGGTGAGCTTTATCTGGCCGGCCCAGAATCCGGATCTGCTGGAAAAACTGGCCACCCGCAAAATGACCGTGATGTCGATGGATGCCGTGCCGCGTATTTCGCGCGCGCAGTCTCTTGATGCGCTCAGCTCAATGGCCAATATCGCAGGCTACCGTGCAATCGTGGAAGCGGCACACGAATTTGGCCGTTTCTTTACCGGTCAGATAACCGCTGCGGGCAAAGTGCCGCCCGCGAAAGTGATGGTGATTGGCGCCGGAGTGGCCGGTCTGGCCGCAATCGGTGCGGCTGGCAGCCTGGGCGCTATTGTCCGTGCATTTGATACCCGCCCGGAAGTCAAAGAGCAGGTTCAGAGTATGGGGGCTGAATTCCTTGAATTAGATTTTGAAGAGGAAGCAGGCAGCGGTGACGGTTATGCCAAAGTGATGTCCGAGGCTTTTATTAAGGCTGAGATGGCGTTATTTGCCGCGCAAGCAGCAGAGGTTGACATTATTGTCACCACGGCGCTGATCCCCGGACGTCCGGCACCGACGCTGATTACCGCAGAAATGGTTGCGTCAATGAAGCCAGGCAGCGTCATTGTCGATCTGGCGGCACAAACGGGCGGCAACTGTGAGTTGACTGTTGCTGATCAGGTGACGACCACGGAAAACGGCGTGAAGATTATTGGCTATACCGATCTGCCAAGCCGCCTGCCAACCCAGTCATCTCAACTGTACGGCACCAATCTGGTTAATCTGCTGAAGCTGCTTTGTAAAGAGAAAAATGGCGAGATTGCCATTGATTTTGAAGACGTGGTGGTGCGTGGTGTGACGGTTATCCGCGATGGCGAAGTCACCTGGCCGGCTCCGCCTATCCAGGTTTCTGCCGCGCCGAAAGCCGCGCCAGCCGCTGCGAGTGTCGCGGAAAAAGTCGAAGAAAAACCAGCGTCTCCGTTCCGTAAATATGCGTTATTCGCGCTGGCGATAGTGCTGTTTGGCTGGTTCGCGACCGTTGCGCCGCCCGCTTTTCTTTCACACTTTACTGTATTTGCCCTGTCCTGTGTGGTGGGGTATTACGTGGTGTGGAATGTCAGTCATGCATTGCATACTCCGCTCATGTCGGTGACCAATGCCATTTCCGGCATCATTGTTGTAGGCGCGGTACTGCAAATTGGTCACGGCGGCTGGGTCAGTTTCCTGTCCTTTATTGCCGTGATGATTGCCAGCATCAACATCTTCGGTGGTTTCACCGTGACTCAGCGCATGCTGAAAATGTTTCGTAAAAACTAAGGGATAATCAATGTCTGGCGGATTAGTGACTGCAGCATACATTGTTGCCGCAATTCTTTTTATATGCAGCCTTGCCGGGCTGTCGAAACATGAAACCTCCAAACAAGGTAACTTGTTTGGTATCTCGGGGATGGCTATTGCACTGCTGGCGACCATTTTGGGGCCGGACAGCGGCAACATTGCCTGGATATTACTGGCGATGGTCATTGGTGGCGCTATCGGGGTCCGTCTGGCGCAGAAAGTCGAGATGACCGAAATGCCGGAACTGGTCGCCGTGCTGCACAGCTTTGTAGGTCTGGCGGCGGTGCTGGTCGGTTTTAACAGTTATCTGGATCATGGTCCTGGCCTGGATGCGATACTGGAAAATATCCATCTGAGCGAAGTATTCGTGGGGATCTTTATTGGTGCGGTGACCTTCACGGGATCGCTGGTCGCCTTTGGCAAACTGTGCGGTAAGATCTCTTCCCGTCCGCTAATGCTGCCACATCGCCACAAGCTGAATTTGCTGGCGCTGGTCGTCTCACTGTGTCTGCTGATCATCTTTGTACGTACCAACAGTACCGGTGTTGAAGTGTTTGCGCTGCTGGTGATGACACTGATTGCACTGGCTTTCGGCTGGCATCTGGTTGCCTCTATCGGTGGTGCGGATATGCCCGTAGTGGTATCGATGCTGAATTCTTACTCGGGATGGGCGGCAGCGGCTGCGGGCTTTATGCTCAGTAACGACCTGCTGATCGTGACCGGGGCGCTGGTAGGTTCAAGCGGGGCAATCCTGTCTTACATTATGTGTAAGGCGATGAACCGATCGTTTATCAGCGTGATTGCCGGAGGCTTCGGCACCGACAGCAGCTCAACCGGTGAAAGCGAAGAAGTAGGCGAGTATCGTGAAATTGATGTGCAGGGAACAGCGGAACTGCTGAAGAACTCTCATACCGTGATAATCACACCCGGATACGGTATGGCAGTGGCGCAGGCACAATATCCCGTGGCCGAAATCACCGAGAAGCTGCGCGCACGCGGCATTAAAGTTCGTTTTGGCATCCACCCGGTAGCCGGTCGTTTGCCGGGACATATGAACGTGTTGTTGGCAGAAGCTCGCGTACCGTACGATATTGTTCTGGAAATGGACGAGATCAATGACGACTTTGCCGATACTGATACCGTGTTGGTCATCGGTGCTAATGATACCGTTAACCCGGCCGCGCAAGAAGATCCACGCAGCCCGATTGCAGGCATGCCGGTACTGGAAGTGTGGAAGGCGCAGAATGTCGTGGTCTTCAAGCGTTCGATGAATACGGGCTATGCTGGGGTGCAAAATCCGCTATTCTTCAAAGAAAATACGCAAATGTTATTTGGCGATGCGAAAGCGACTGTGGATGCCATTTTGAAAGTGTTGTAAGTAAAAAACCACCGGCATAAGGTGGTGTTCAGATGTGTGTAAAAAGGGGACCCCGGGGTCCCCTTGTTCTATCCGTTCCCGGCAATTTCACGCCATATCCTCATCCGGCTCAATCGGTGAGGTGAAACCATCGGGTTTAATTGCCAACAGGTCACAACGCAGATGATCAATGACCTGCTCAGCGGTATTACCAAGGAAAGCGGCTGAAAGCCCGGTGCGCCCAATCGTCCCCAATACTACCACACCGGCATCCAGTCGCTCGGCCAACTCCGGGATCACATCCTCCGGCAGCCCTTTATCTACATGAGTGAATTTCTCATCAATGCTGAATTGCTGTCGTAGCGCCTTCATTGCCAGTAAATGCTGTCCACGGATGGCATCGTTGTACACGCTGGGATCAAAATCAGGCAGTTCAATGGCAATATTGATCGGTGTAATAGGGTAGGCGCCGACCAGATGTACCTCGGTATGGTTAACCATTTCCGCCAGTTCCAGTGTCTCCTTCACCAGTTTGGTGTTTAGCGGGTCATGGTGTGGTTCTTCGCTCGCCAGGTTAACAGCAACCAGCGCTTTACCGCCCTCCGGCCACGGTTGGTCTTTCACCATCCATACTGGACAAGGGCATTTGCGCAGCAGGTTCCAGTCGGTCGGCGTAAACACCACTGCCTGCAGACGATCATGTTGATGAGCCATCTTTAGCACCAGGTCATAACGCCCGTTGAGCACTTCCTGAATAATCGCCTCAAAAGGGCGGCTATGCCAGACAACGTTAATATCAATATCCACACCGGCTTCAAGATAGGCTTTGGCCTGCTCACGGATCCATTCCGTGCGCTGGCTGATGACACCTTGACGCATAGCAATACGTTCATCGGGTGACAGCAGGGTGGTCATCTCATAAGAGAAATCATAGATAGGCAGGAAGGCGGTTATCTGTCCACCCAGGCGCTGATTAAGGTAGACAGCGCGGCGGAGCGCTGGCTGATCGTCTTGCTGTGGATCGACAACCACGAGAATGTTTTGATACTTAGCCATAACGGGATCTCCATACGCTGGGTAGGTTAAAGATAGCCCAATTGCGGCAGGTTCAGAAGGGAAAAGTTATAATTGGATCAATATTATAACAAATAATGATTACACTGTTCATGGCCAGGAACCAGAAGGAAAGGCCCAGTGGAAGATGGCTGGGCTAAAGTATTAATCCGCTCTGGGGTTCAGGCAATCGCACGACTCTGACCGGCGAGTAGTGATAATTCGTCATGATTTTCGATGGTGATATATTTGCCTTTCACGGCCAGCATGCCACTCTTCTGGAAACGTCCCAGTAGCCGACTGATGGTTTCCACCGTCAGGCCAAGGTAGTTGCCGATATCGCCACGCGTCATGGTCAGGCGGAACTCGCGCTGGGAGAAGCCTCGTTCACCGAAGCGGCGGGACAGGCCGTATATAAAGGCGGCCAGGCGTTCTTCCGCATTTTTCTTCGACAACAACAGGATCATCTCCTGGTCGCCTTTGATCTCGCCACTCATCAAACGCATCATCTGTTGGCGCAGACTGGGCATCTTGCCGGACAGGTCGTCGAGAGTTTCAAACGGAATTTCACACACCATGGCGGTTTCCAGCGCCTGAGAGAAGCTGGGATGTTGGCCTGCACTGATGGCATCAAAACCGACCAGATCACCCGCCAGATGGAAGCCGGTTATCTGCTCATCGCCCTGTTCGGTGATGGTATAACTTTTGATCGTTCCAGAGCGAATAGCGTATAGCGATTTAAGTTCGTCTCCGGCCTTGAACAGGGTCTGGCCTTTTTGAATCGGCTTCTTACGTTCAATAATATTATCCAACTGATCGAGTTCATGCTCGTTCAGCGTGAAGGGGATGCAAAGCTGGCTGATGCTGCAATCCTGACAGTGAATAGCACATCCGCCAGACTGAATGCGTCTGCTGATAATACGCTTTTCAGGGATCATAATTATAGGCTCGATTGATTATTGACTGAGGTCAAATTTATCATTTTTTGCTCACAAAATGAAACCGAGTAAGGTCGTTTTAGCTACCTTAAATCCATGAATGTCACTTTTAGTGACATTCTGTTTAAAACTCCCTTATCTCGATCTCATGATGCCTCCCTGAATATTGCTGAAAAGAGCACTTTTCAGATTTGCTTCTACACTGACAGGCTAACGCTTTCGCTTTTTTAGCGCGCAAATCCTGTTTGCACCTACATGTCCTATACTGGGATATAGTATCCATTGACCAGCATCAATACTGGTGTATAGTATATGAAATCTCAATTAACAACAGGTGAGTCATGCCCAGTACACCAGAAGAAAAAAAGAAAATTCTCACTCGGGTTCGCCGTATTCGGGGGCAAATTGATGCTCTGGAAAGATCGCTTGAAACTGGCGCCGAGTGTCGTGCTGTTTTACAGCAGATAGCCGCTGTCCGCGGTGCCGCAAACGGATTAATGGCGGAAGTGCTCGAAAGTCACATACGGGAAACATTCGACCAGAATGAAGTTTACAGTCTCGAAGTCAGTAAATCCGTTAACGATACCATTGAACTGGTTCGAACCTATCTCAAATAACCGCGACAATCCATAGATTAAAGAAGGAGATAATATTCCATGAAATCACGCGCAGCAGTTGCTTTTGCGCCAGGGAAACCCCTGGAAATTGTCGAGATTGATGTCGCCCCGCCAAAGAAAGGTGAGGTGTTGATCAAAAATACCCATACCGGGGTCTGCCATACGGATGCATTCACCTTGTCCGGAAACGATCCGGAAGGCGTTTTCCCGGTTGTACTCGGACACGAGGGGGCCGGTATTGTCGTTGAGGTTGGCGAAGGGGTAACCAGCGTTAAGCCGGGTGATCATGTTATCCCGTTGTATACCGCTGAATGCGGTAAATGTGAATTCTGCCAATCCGGGAAAACCAACCTCTGCGTCGCGGTTCGGGAGACCCAGGGAAAAGGCCTGATGCCTGACGGCACCACTCGCTTTTCTTATAACGGTCAGCCGCTCTATCATTACATGGGCTGCTCGACGTTCAGTGAATACACTGTCGTGGCCGAAGTTTCCCTGGCCAAAATCAATCCACAGGCAAACCATGAGCATGTCTGCTTACTGGGATGTGGGGTCACCACGGGGATTGGTGCGGTGCACAACACGGCAAAAGTACAGCCGGGTGACTCTGTGGCTATTTTTGGTCTGGGCGCTATTGGGCTGGCGGTGGTACAAGGGGCTCGTCAGGCAAAAGCAGGGCGCATTATCGCCATAGATACTAACCCGACAAAATTTGCGTTAGCCAAACAGTTTGGTGCCACAGACTGTATCAACCCGAATGACCATGATAAACCGATCAAAGATGTCCTGCTGGATATCAACAAGTGGGGAATCGACCACACCTTTGAGTGTATCGGTAACGTCGATATCATGCGCGCGGCGCTGGAGAGTGCACACCGTGGCTGGGGACAGTCAGTCATCATCGGGGTGGCGGGCGCTGGCAAAGAAATTTCCACCCGTCCATTCCAGTTGGTGACGGGGCGCGTCTGGAAAGGTTCCGCTTTTGGTGGCGTAAAAGGACGTACTCAATTGCCGGGTATGGTTGAAGATGCCATGAAGGGTGACATCGAACTGGAACCTTTTGTTACGCACACCATGACCCTGGATGATATTAATGAAGCTTTTGAGCTCATGCACCAGGGTAAATCCATCCGGACCGTTATTCACTACTGATTTTCACTGTCGGGCAGGCCGTTCTGCCCGTAATTAATGGAGTCAATATGGACGTCATCAAACTACACCCTGCACTTGATAATGGTATGCCCCACCAACCTGACGCTGAATTTAAAGGGGGGACGCTGACCTGCCTGTGCGAACACCACCCGGTTAAAGTCAGAGTGGATGCCCAGACGGCACATAACCATGCCTGCGGCTGTTCAAAATGCTGGAAACCGAAAGGTGCGATCTTTTCTCTGGTCGCAGTCGTATCCCGGGATAAAGTTACCGTGACTGAACATCAGGAAAAACTGGTTATTGTTGATGAAAAAGCCCCGATCCAGCGTCATGCCTGCCGGGAGTGCGGCACCCACATGTATGGACGGATTGAGAATACGGCGCATCCTTTTTATGGTCTGGACTTCATTCACACGGAACTCTCTGATGATCAGGGCTGGAGCGCGCCAGAATTTGCGGCGTTTGTCTCTTCCCTGATTGAAACAGGCACGCCAGTCTCACAGATGTCGGCCATTCGTCAGCAATTGAGCGATATCAGCTTACCCCCGTATGATTGCCTTTCTCCGACGCTAATGGATGCCATCGCGGCACATAATGCCAGGGCTTTGGGGACATACAAGGAATAATTCAGCCAGCTTTTGCTAAACTAGCCCGGTGGATGCCACAACCATGCCATCATTTTTTGTTGCCACCGGGGGACCCGTATAATGAGCTTTGACGATAAAGATCTGTTCAAAGAGGCGATGGAAGATGTCACACCGCTGAAGAATTGCGCCAACATTCTTTGGTTGAAATCCCCCCCGACTCACTATCCCCGTCAGAAAATGGCAGACCTGCTGCTGGATAATCCGCTGGTCAGTGGTTTCATTAACATCGTGCCGCTGGAAACCCCGCTGGAATATAAAGCGGAAGGCATACAGCAAGGTGTGCTGGATAAACTGCGTCTTGGAAAGTACCCGCTGGATGCCAGCCTGAACCTGTTACGCCAGCCGGTGGAGACTTGCCGCCAGTCACTGTACCGCTTTATGCTGGAAGCCCGACGCGATAACCTCCGCAACGTGCTAATTATTCATGGTAAAGGCCGTGACGATGAAGCTCATGCCAATATTGTGCGTAGCTATGTGTTCCGCTGGTTGCAGCAGTTTGCAGAGGTCCAGGCTTTTTGTTGTGCTCAACCGAAGCACGGCGGCAGTGGTGCCTGTTATGTTGGCCTGAAAAAGAGTCATCAGGCCCGGCTGGATAACCGTGAACGCCACGCCAAACGCAGCCGCTGAATTAACAGGGTGATTTACGGATAGTTGCCATCAGGACCTCTGCACTGATGCTCAGAGGCTCTCCCGTGCGAGTAATCATACCAACCGGTTCGCCGGAACCGAGTGAAGTAATCGGTAGCGCCGTCAACGACTGGTGCAGTAAATCGTCCTTGATTGCCCCGGAAGGGACAAACCATACATAGTCATAACGTAGTGCCAGTTGTCGGGCCAGAGAGGTGGCTGACGTCTCGACCAGCGAGGCAGGGAGTTGACAACCTTGTTCCTGAAGTAAGGCATTGGCTATCCTGCGCGGCGCCGTGCCTTCGGGTGAGATGACCACCGGGAATGAAAGGGCGCGTGACAATGTGACGTTGTCACTTAGTAGTGGATGTTCGGGGCGGACGACCAGTTGTAATGATTCAAGGAACAACAACTCATAGCTTAAGCCCGTCATCATGTCGGGAGCGGCCATGCGGCCAATGCACACATCAAATTCACCCGCTTTCAACCCCGCCAGCAGTACATTATTGTGCAGCGTCGCGACCTGAACCCGAGTCTGTGGTTGCTGCTGATGAAAACGTTGCAGAATAGCAGGCAGTATGCCCAACGCCACCGTGGTCAGAACCCCAACACTTAAGGTGGCGGGTTCCTGCCGTATCGCCGGACTGAAGGACTGACCGGCATGATTGAGAGCATCCAGGATCCGCACCGCATGGGTCAGAAACTGTTCGCCCATCGTTGTAAGCTGAGCCCCCAGCCTTCCACGTTCGAACAGGCGGGTGCCGGCCAGCGCCTCAAGTTCGTTAAGCGTTTTCGATAAGGCAGGCTGACTGAGCGACAGTTTTTCGGCGGCACGCCCCAGCGAGCCCTGTTGAGCCACGGCGACAAAGGTATGTAAATGACGCAGGCGAATGCGCTGATTAAACAGGTAATTTTTGTCCATACCCCAGCATAGTCAGCGTTTCTGTCAGCAGACAAGCTTGATACTACATAAATGTTACGTTTGTTGGGAATTTAATTAACACTTTCTCATTTTGTCCCGGTTTCTATCACTTTCCTGGTCATCTGCCGTGGAAATCATCATTTTTACTGATGAAATTTCTCATTATCGCCCCTAACCACTGCCTGATCTGGCGAAGGGCGGTATTTTTGCAGGTGAAGAAGAAGACAATCCGCTATTATACTTGACACTTTTTTCAGGAATTGATGCCAGTCTGCTTACCAAACACTGGCCCATGGAGCGTTATCATGGAGAGTATTGCTGCAACCGATGTACGTACCTTGATTAATGAGGGCAACCTCAGTCGCTACCAGCAACGGATCATTGCCCTTTGTTTCGCAGTTGTGGCAATGGACGGGATGGATATCGCCCTGATGGGCTTTATTACTCCGGCACTCAAAACTGCCTGGAACGTTAGCACTCATCAGTTGGGCGTGGTCATCAGTGCTGCGCTGATTGGTCTGGCGCTGGGCGCGATGTTTGCCGGACCGTTAGCGGATCGTTTTGGTCGCCGGGTGATCATCGTGAGCAGCGTGTTCTTCTTTGGCTTGTGGACGCTGGCTACCGCGTTTTCACACAACATCGACCAAATGATGCTGTTCCGCTTTCTTACCGGACTTGGGCTGGGGGCGGCGATGCCGAATGTCGGCACCCTGGTAGCGGAATATTCTCCTGAACGCAAACGCGCCTTTATTATCACCGTGGTATTCTGCGGTTTTACCTTTGGTGCCGCTGGCGGCGGTTTTGCGGCTTCCTGGCTGATTCCCCATTATGGCTGGCCGTCAGTACTGATTGTCGGTGGTTTACTGCCATTATTGATCGTGCCGATGTTGCTGAAATGGCTGCCGGAGTCAGTGTGTTTTCTGCTGGCCCGCAATGCGCCGGTTGCTAAAATCCGCCGTATCATTGAGAAAATGGTGCCCGATCAGGTTCATCATGATAGCCAGTTTACTATGGTGGAAAGGGCGCAACAGCATGGGGCTGTGCGGTTGGTGATGAGTCGTCCTTATCTGCTGGGGAGCGTGTTACTGTGGGGCGGCTATTTTATGGGGCTGTTCCTGGTGTATCTCATCGGCAGCTGGCTGCCCTCACTGGTCAGGGATCTGGGGATGACGGTGACCCAGGCCGCGCTGGTGACCGCGATGTATCAGGCTGGTGGCACCATCGGCTCGCTGTTTGCCGGTTGGCTGATGGATCGGTACAACGCAAATCTGGCGCTGGCGGCAATCTACTTTGCTGGTGCGATAATCACCATGGCGATTGGTTATGCGCCTGCCGATACGCTGGTTCTCAGCCTTGTCGCCTTCTGCAGCGGCTTTTGCCTTAATGGTGCTAATACCGGGATGAACGCACTGTCGGCCAGCTATTATCCGACGCATGCGAGAGCCACTGGATCCAGCTGGATGCACGGTGTGGGGAGGATAGGCGCGATCCTTAGCGCATTTGCCGGGGCGCAGATGCTGTCAATCGGCTGGCATATCACCGAGGTCTTCACCAGTCTGGCTATCCCGGCGCTGCTGACATCACTGATGTTGCTGGTAAAGTACCGTTATGGCTACCGCCGCCCCGAGCAGGAATGAGCCTCCCCTGATGATAATTACTGCAGGCTGGGGTTCCGGATTAAGCCGTATCTGCCAGCGCCCAGCAGCATAACGGCGCAGGCGCTGAAGAAGTAAAATGCCTCATCTTCTAATGCCCATGCACCAGTGACCGAGCGGTGCCATACCGCGCCGGTTCTCACCAGCAATGTTGCCACGACCAGATTAACCGCGATGATAAAAGCGGCCGGACGCGTCATCAGACCGATAATCACCATCACTGGGGCGACCACTTCGCCAAGATAGGCGCCATAAGCCACATAGCCGGGAATACCATGCGCTTTGAGGTGTGAGGCAATCCACCCCACGCCATGCAGTACTTTGAACTGACCATGAAACAGCAGAAGCGCACCGAGAGACACGCGCAGTATCAATTTACCAAAGTCCGGATGATCGCTGAGGCGGGAAAAGCCGTTATTGATGGCCGCAAACATATTCGATCCTTATTTTAAAATTTGAGGCACAGTTAAGCGTAAAGCTTCCTAAAACTCAATTTTCATTGCTATTAAGGAAAAGAAATTAAGACACTAACCAGGCTACCAGCTCCGATAACTGTGGTGGCGCATCCGCAGAGGGGCGCTGAACCAGGCTGTAGACAGCCCCCGTTTTCACGGTGGCGTTGAAGGGGGCGATCAGCCGTTTCATCGCCAGATCAGCTTCGATCAAGGTCACATCCGCCACGGTCACGCCAAACCCTTGGATCGCCGCGCTGATGGCGAGGTCCATGGTATCGAAATGCTGGTTGCGTCTGGCGGTCACCCGTGTTTGCTGCTGGCTAAGCCACAACTGCCAGTCACGACCATCGGCAGTAGGATGGAGGAGGGTAAAACGCGATAAATCTTCAACGAGCAAGGGAGATTCCGGCTGCAGACTGGCGGCAATAACAGGCGTTAATTCCTCATCAAACAAACGGAAACTGCCAGAAATGGGGGCGCCATACAGGATAGCCGCATCAAAATTATCCAGTTGGCTGTTGTGATCAAGGGTGGTGGTCAGTGCCACGTGAAGATCGGGCCGCGCCTGTTCCAGCGCGACCAGTTTCGGCACCAGCCAACGCATGGCACAGGTTGGCGCTTTCAGGCGTACTGCGGCATGTGTTTTGCTGGCCTGTTCCGCGGCCTGCACCATCTGTTCAAAGTTACTTTTCATCACCGGCAGCAAACTTGAACCCTGCGGAGTGAGACGCAGTCCCCGGGCATGGCGGTCAAAAAGCGCAAAACCCAGCCAGTTTTCCAGCGCGGCAATCTTACGGCTGACGGCCCCTTGAGTGATGCATAACTCTTTGGCGGCATGAGTCAGATTAAGATGGCGAGCGGTGACAATAAAGGCATAAACTGCATTTAACGGGAACGGGCGCCGTGACATGAAATCCCTTTGAGCTATGTTTAAAAGTCATAGCTATTATGACCACAATTCGCTTGTCGGCTCAAGCCTCCTCACGTTGAATAAGGCTCACCGCCTTACCTCTTTACTGGAGACAGTATGACCATCAAATCTTCTGTAACGTCGCGATCCAAACTTCCCGATGTGGGCACCACCATTTTTTCCGTGATTGGCCAGCTTTCAGCCCAGCATAATGCGATCAACATGTCGCAAGGCGCACCTAATTTTCCTTGTGATCCAGCGCTGGTGCAGAGGGTGATGCGGGCTATGGAACAGGGGCATAACCAGTATGCGCCAATGACCGGGCTGGTCGCGTTAAAAGAGGCGCTGGCCAGCAAGGTCTTTACGCTGTATGGCCAGCAGTATGATGTGAACAGCGAAGTGCTGATTACAGGGAGCGCCAGTCAGGGTATCTATGCGGCAATCAGTGGACTGGTACATGCGGGCGACGAAGTGATTTTCTTCGAACCCGCTTTCGACAGCTACGCGCCGGTGGTTAGATTGCAAGGGGGCGTCCCTGTTGCGCTGAAGTTGCAATTACCGGATTTTGCTATTAACTGGGATGACGTCCGGGCGGCCATTACGCCGCGGACCCGGATGATAATCATCAATACTCCGCATAATCCGAGTGCGCAGGTCTTGTCTCGCGAGGATCTGGACCAACTGGCGGCTATTATCCGTAATAGCGATATTGTGGTGTTGTCTGACGAGGTCTATGAGCACATTTTGTTTGATGGCCGCCAACACCAGGGCATGGCCACGCATACGGAACTGGCTCAGCGTAGCGTGATCGTTTCCTCTTTTGGTAAAACGTTCCATGTGACTGGCTGGCGGGTGGGCTATTGCCTGGCGCCGGCAGAGCTGATGGCCGAACTGGTCAAAGTGCATCAGTTTATGATGTATGCCGCCGATACGCCAATGCAGGTGGCCTTTGCCGACTATCTGCGCCAGCCGGAAAACTATCTGGGGCTGAGTGAGTTTTATCAGCGTAAGCGCGATACGTTAATCGCCTTGTTGGCCGCCTCGCCATTCCGTCTGCTGCCTTCGGCGGGATCGTTCTTTATGCTGGCCAGCTATGCGGATTTCAGTGACGAAAGCGACAGTGAAATGGTAAAACGTCTCATTGTTGATTACGGTGTAGCAACTATCCCACTTTCGGCGTTCTACACGGATGGTACCGACAATAAATTGATCCGTCTCTCTTTTGCAAAAGACGATGCCACACTGCGGGCAGGCGCTGAAGCGCTGTGCCGGGTGAAGCCTCGCTAAAATATATTCCTGAGGGGAAGTTGATGAAAAAACTGAGTGTACTGTTAGTCGCGGCAGGATTGCTGTCTTCGGTATCGGCAATGGCGCAGGAAACGTTGCGTTACGGTCTGGAATCACAGTATCCACCGTTCGAAAGTCGTAACGCGTCTGGTGAGCTGGAAGGCTTTGATATCGAGTTAGGCAAAGCCATCTGCCAGGTGGGTAACTTTAAGTGCAGTTGGGTGGAGAGCAGCTTCGATGCGCTGATCCCGGCTCTGGTCGCGAAAAAATTTGATGCCATCAACTCAGCGATGAATATCACGGCAGCACGGATGAAAAGTATCGACTTCACCAAACCGATTTACCGCATTCCCAGCCAATTGATCGTTAAAACAGGGTCAAATCTTGCGCCAACCGTTGCCGCGTTAAAAGGTAAGAATATTGGTGTATTGCAGGGTTCCGTCCAGGAAACGTTCGCCAGGAAGCATTGGGAGCCGCAGGGAGTAACAGTGACGTCTTATCAGGATCAAAACCAGGTTTATAACGATATGGTTGCCGGACGTCTTGACGGTACGCTGGTGATGTCGGCGGCGGGGCAGTCGGGCTTCCTGGCAAAACCACAGGGTAAAGATTTTAGTTTTGCCGGTAACCCTGTTGAAGATGATCAGATTCTCGGCGTCGGCATCGGTTTTGGCCTGCGTAAAGGCGATACTAAACTGAAGCAGGAACTGGATGCCGCAATCAGTAAAGTTCAGGCTGACGGCACGGTGACCAAACTTGCCGCTAAGTTCTTCCCGGGAATTGATGTCAGCGTTAAATAAGAGAGAAGTCAGTCGCTCTTCGGGGTCTCAGCCCCCTAAAGCACCGGGAAAACCGATAAAACATTGTTCCTGACAGCCAGGCTCGCGCCATCAATGGCGCGAGATTATCGTTGTGGTTAATCGCCTAATCCCTGAGCCGCCAACAGGCAGATTTTTTCCGCCACCAGATAAGACTTCACAAACGAAGGAACCGGCAGAAACTCATATCTGGAGTGGAAGTTGTGCGCACCGGTAAAAAAGTTAGGCGTCAGCAAGCCTTTAGCGGACAATGCCGCGCCATCGGTGCCACCGCGCATTGGGGTGATCTTCGCGATGATATTCAGTTGTTCCAGCGCACGAAAGATCAGCTCGATAGCACGGCGATCTTCGCCGATCGCGTTACTGATGTTGCTGTAAATATCACTGATCTTCAGTTCAACCTTGCCGGTTGGATAGTGCGCGGCGATTTTTCCCGCCACCTCCCGTAACTGATCTTTACGCTGTTCAAATGAGGCCAGATCGAAGTCACGAATGGAGGCTTTGAGCTGCGCCTCGCTGGCATTGGCCGTCATGTCGTTAAACCAGATATACCCTTCGCGGCCTTCGGTATGCTCCGGTGTCTGCTGACGATCGAAGTGAGCGATAAAATCCCACGCCATCAGCAGTGGATTGACCAGTACCCCTTTCCCCGACATCGGATGGGCCGTCACGCCGGTAAAGGTTATCTGGGCCGCCGCCGCGTTGAAGTTCTCGTACACCACTTCGCCCAATTCACAGCAGTCAATGGTGTAAGCAAAATCCACGTTAAACCGCTGCTTAAGATCCAGTGCTTTCGCTCCACGCAGGCCAATCTCTTCATCCGGTACAAACGCCACCACAATATCACCATGCGGCGTATCATGGCTGAGGTTCTCCATCAGTGTCATCACCACAGTAACGGCGGCTTTGTTATCCGCGCCCAGCACACTGGTGCCATCGCTGAAAATAATATCCTGGCCATGATAAGCATTGATTTCAGGGTGTTCAGCCGTGCGCAACCAGATGTCCTGCTGAGGGTTGAGGCACAGATCTTTCCCTTCAAAACGCAGAATCTGTGGATGAATATGCGGGGAAAGGCCGACATCCACCGTATCAATGTGGGTGATAAAACCAATGCGCGGCGCAGCAGGACAATTGCCCGGTTTCACGGCGGTGACGGTAGCGTACTGATCAATCACCACCTCCTGTAACCCCATTGCCTGTAATTCATCCGCCAGCATCCTCGCCATATCATGCTGGCCTGGTGTACTCGGTAATGTGGTGGATGAAGCGTCACTCTGGCTGCTCACGGCCAGATAACGGTAAAAGCGGGTACAGAGCTGATGAGCCAATTCCTGATTCATGCCAATAGGGTCCTGAGTATCCTTTGAGGGGTTCTTAATTTACGGACAGAACATACTGTCTGGCAAGCCACCGTCCGGAAAAAGACCGTAAAGTTCATTCTCAATAAACAGGGAAGGATTTGATGAGCATTCATAAGCAAGGCATCGCACATTGGGAAGGCGATATCAAGCAGGGGAAGGGCACAATCTTTTGCTGGTTCCCCCAGCATTACGCGATTAGATTGTTACCTGGATGACAGGAACAATCAAAATGAGAGGGTGGAATGAAAACATCGGTATTGAGAACGGCGGTGGCCGCTCTGACATTGGCGATAACCAGCGGCACTATGGCGAAAACGTTGGTGTATTGCTCTGAGGGATCGCCAGAAAACTTCAATCCGCAGTTGTATACCTCGGGTACCAGCGTGGATGCCAGCGCTGTTCCCGTCTATAACCGCCTGGTCGATTTTAAAGTCGGCACGACCGAGCTGATACCCAGCCTGGCTGAAAGCTGGGATATCAGCCCTGATGGCACGGTTTATACTTTTCATTTACGTAAAGGGGTGAAGTTTCAGAGCAATAAACTGTTCAAGCCGACACGAGACTTCAATGCCGATGATGTGATCTTCTCCTTTATGCGGCAGAAAGATGCTAAAAACCCATACCATAATGTCTCGAATGGCACCTACGCCAACTTTGAGAGCCTTGAATTTGGTTCGCTGATTAAAAACATCGAAAAAGTTGACGACCATACCGTACGTTTCACGCTGGCCCATGCGGAAGCGCCATTTCTGGCTGATCTTGCCTGGTACTTTGCTTCCATTCTTTCAGCCGAATATGCCGATGCGATGCTGAAAGCAGGAACGCCTGAAAAAATTGATCAAGACCCGATAGGTACCGGTCCATTTGAACTGGTGCAATATCAAAAGGACTCGCGCATTCTGTTCCGTGCTTTCCCGCAGTACTGGCAGGGCAAAGCGCCGCTCGATCGTCTGGTGTTCTCTATCACGCCAGACGCGTCGGTGCGCTATGCCAAGTTGGTCAAAAATGAGTGTCAGGTGATGCCATTCCCCAATCCCGCTGATCTCCGGCAAATGGGAGAAAACAAAGATTTGACGCTGATGCAAAAAGCCGGGCTGAATACGGGATTCCTCGCATTTAACACGCAAAAACCGCCGCTGGATAATGTCAAAGTGCGTCAGGCGCTGAGCATGGCCATTAATAAACCGGCCATTGTCCAGGCCATATTCCAGGGAACCGGTACAGTGGCTAAAAACCTGCTGCCGCCTGGCGTATGGAGTGCAGATCAGGACTTGAAGGATTACGACTACGATCCGCAACAGGCAAAAACATTGCTACAGCAAGCCGGGATCAAACCGGGAACCACTATTGATCTGTGGGCGATGCCGGTACAGCGCCCCTATAACCCCAATGCGCGACGGATGGCCGAAATGATCCAGGCAGACTGGGCTAAAGTGGGGATTAAGGCCAATATTGTCAGCTTTGAATGGGGCGAATACCTTAAACGGGTGAAAAATGGCGAACACCAGGCCGCGTTGATGGGCTGGACAACGGCCACGGGTGACCCGGATAACTTCTTCGGCCCCTTGTTCAGTTGCACCTCAGCCAACGGCGGTTCTAATTCCTCAAAATGGTGCTATAAACCGTTCGACAAACTGATTACGGAAGCCCGTGGTGAGCAGGACCATAACAAACGTATCCAGCTTTACCAGCAGGCTCAGCAAATTATGCACGATCAGGCGCCGGCGGTGATGATAGCCCACTCGACAATTTTCGAGCCTGTCCGTAAAGAAGTGACTGGCTATGAGATTGACCCGTTTGGCAAACATATCTTTTATCAGGTCTCACTGAAGTGATTAACTTGGCACATTTTCCTGACAACATGCAGAAGTCGCCCCCTGTCAGACGGGACTGTCTGTCCGGCAACGTGGCAGAATAAGCTATGGCGCATCCATCGCGGATTTGTGATCGCGATGAGCAACAGATGCTAAATTTTGCCATTTTAATCCAGAGCCGGACCGTCAGCATAAGGTGGCGGCGGAATATTCCTTCGTAGACTGCACATTATCAGGAAATCAACCCATTCACGGAGGAAGAGAATCATGAGTCAGGCAATTTTGTCAGGGATCCTCTGGCATCTGGTCGGTGCCGCCAGTGCCGCTTGCTTTTACGCCCCGTTCAAAAAGGTTCGCCACTGGTCATGGGAGACCATGTGGGCGGTGGGCGGCTTTATGTCGTGGATCGTGCTGCCATGGGCGGTCAGCGCCATTTTACTACCCGATATATGGCATTATTACCGTTCTTTTTCTCTCTCACAGTGGCTGCCGGTCTTCCTGTTCGGCGCGATGTGGGGGGTGGGTAATATCAATTATGGCCTGACCATGCGTTATCTGGGCATGTCGATGGGGATTGGCATTGCCATCGGTATCACCTTAGTGGTGGGAACGCTGATGACGCCGTTGCTGCAAGGACGGTTTGTCGAATTGTTCAGTTCTGCTGGCGGCCGGTTGACGCTGTCAGGCGTACTGGTCGCATTAGCAGGCGTGGCGATTGTCTCCCGCGCGGGATTACTGAAAGAGCGGGCGATGGGAATTGCCGCTGAAGAGTTTAATTTGCACAAAGGGCTGCTACTGGCCGTTCTGTGCGGCATATTTTCCGCAGGAATGTCCTTTGCGATGAACGCCGCCAAACCCATGCATCATGCCGCGACGGAATCAGGCATTGATCCGCTGTACAGTGCGCTGCCAAGCTATGTGGTTATCATGGGCGGCGGAGCGGTGGTTAATCTCGGTTTCTGCTTTTTCCGCCTCGCTACCCAGGCCAACCTCTCAGTCAGGGCCGATTTTTCAGTCGTAAAATCATTGTTGATAAGCAACGTACTGTTGTCATTGCTCGGCGGGACGATGTGGTATCTGCAATTTTTCTTCTATGCCTGGGGACACGCCCGTATTCCAGCGCAGTACGATTTCATCAGTTGGATGCTGCACATGAGTTTCTATGTGCTGTGCGGTGGTCTGGTCGGGCTGATGCTAAAAGAATGGAAAAACGTCGGGCGTCGTCCGGTGAGTGTACTGTGTGGCGGCTGCGTTATGATTATTATTGCCGCCAATATTGTGGGCATCGGCATGATGTTCTGAATATCATCCGGGGCCATAGTGCAGATACCCTCTGAACAAAACAGTCTTAACGTGGAATGTTATTCATTCTTCCAGACGGCCCCTAGAGGTCATTTTGTCTGATGGCCCGTGGCGACGTGCCGAACTCACGCTTAAACAGGGTAGAAAAGTGATTGCTGTCACCAAATCCGCAATGAAAAGCGATGTCTGTTATTCGCATCTCACTGTGTCGCAGCAGGTGCCGGGCTTGCAACAACCGCAAGCGGTTGAGGTAGCGCTGCGGCGTGCTGCCGGTTTGTTGCTTCATCTGGCGATGCAATGTGCGCAATGAAAGCGAAAAGGTATCCGCCACCACTTCCCAGTCCACTTCTTCGCTGAAATGCTCGGCCAGCCAGTCGAGCAGTCCACGCATCCGGCCATTCTGGTCGTCTCCTGGCTGTTCACTGCAGCCACGGCGTAGCAGGAGCAGCAATTGCATAAAACGCATCTCCTGTTCAGCCTGCACTTCCAGCGTAAACGGCAAGGCGGGTTTTTCCATCTCATTAATTAACAATCTGGCTTTCTCCAGCACTTTATTACTGACGCGCCAGTGGGAAGGGTAATAGCCCTCACATTCCTGTGGTAACAGATGATGGTAGCCAGTAATGAAACGAAACGCCTCCGGGCCGCGAAATAACACATTGGTCAGGAACAACTGGTCGGTTTTCTCGTAAAGATGCCGATCATGGTCGCGTACGAAACAGACGCACCCGCCGCAGAGTGAGCGTGGTTCACCGTTAAAAATATGAACGCCGGCCCCTTGTTCGACGATGACGATTTCATGAAAGTCATCGTGATAATGCTCCGGGAAAGCCACCTGTGGCGTCCGGGGTTCAATCGCCACCGGTCCACCGTCGGAGAAAAAATCCACACTATGCAACACGGTCATGATTTGCTCTCCTTGTCATTTCATTGCAGCGGTCTACTGTCAGATCCTGCCTCTTCGTCCTAAATTCTCGACAGAAAAAGTCGCGCCGCCAACTGATTATTCAATAACTGGTCAGGTGATATACAGAATTGCGCGTCAGGTCACATCCGCTCCCGCCACTGTTAGAAATAAAAACGTGAGCTACTTCACGTTCATCTTTGTGGTGCTGCCAGCCCCCGGCAATGGCTGGCAGTAGCAGGAAGGTACTAAATTTGCTGACTTTTACACTGATGGTATTGAACAGACAGGAAGCCAATGCCATGAGCATGCGAAATTGTATTGCCATTGATCTGGGCGCATCGAGCGGACGTGTAATGCTGGCCCGTTTTGATTCTCGCCGCGGGGAACTTCAGTTGGAGGAAGTTGCCCGCTGTAAAAACAGTCTGGTCACCGTTGATGATCATCAGTGCTGGGATATTGAGGCGCTTGAGACGTTTATCATCGATTCGTTGAACAAGCTGGAGCCACAGGGAATGGCGGTGGACAGTATTGGCATCGATACCTGGGGGGTGGATTACATTCTGCTGGATAAGGCTGGGCAACGTATTGGTCTGCCGATCGCCTACCGCGATGATCGCACCCATGGGGTACTGGAGCGCGCTTGTCAGGAACTGGGACGTGAAACAATCTATCAGCGTACCGGTATTCAATTCTTGCCATTCAATACCCTCTATCAGCTACGCGTATTATGCGAAAGCCAGGCCCCCTGGTTGAATGAGGTGCAGTATGCGCTGATGATCCCCGACTACTTTCATTATCGGCTGACCGGAGAGGCCAACTGGGAATACACCAATGCCACCACGACTCAGTTGCTGAATATTCACAGCGGCGAGTGGGATCCCCTGTTGTTGAAATGGACTGGCGCGAAACCGGACTGGTTCGGTAAACCTTCATCGCCGGGACGAAAAGTCGGCAACTGGCAGACCGCTGCCGGGCGGGATGTGCCGGTGATTGCGGTGGCGACACATGATACCGCCAGTGCGGTATTGGCCGCGCCGCTGGCAGGAAATGATGCCGCCTGGCTTAGTTCGGGCACCTGGTCGCTGATGGGGTTTGAGAGTTTCACGCCCTGTAACGATGAGGCCGCCCTCGCCGCCAATATTACCAATGAAGGTGGTGCTGAAGGGCGTTATCGGGTGTTGAAAAACATTATGGGACTGTGGCTGCTCCAGCGAGTCTGCAGTGAAGAGGCCATTGAGGATCTGCGTACACTGGTAAAAGAGGCTGAAGCTCAGCCAGCCTGCCGTTCGCTGGTTAATCCTAACGACCCACGTTTTATCAATCCAGCCAGCATGGTGCGCGAAATTCAGAAGGCATGTGACGAGCAGGGGATGCCCGTCCCCACAACCATCGCCGCCCTGGCCCGTTGTATTTTTGACAGCCTGGCGCTCTATTACCGCCAGGTGTTGGAAGAGCTGGAGACGGTACGCGGCAGGGCGTTCAATCAACTCCATATCGTTGGCGGTGGGTGCCAGAATCCGCTGTTAAACCAACTGTGTGCCGATGTGTGCGGTATCCCGGTGGTGGCAGGCCCGGTTGAGGCTTCAACCCTGGGCAATATCGGTAGCCAGTTGATTGCCAGTGGTGATGTGCGCGACGTGACCGCATTCCGCCAATTGATCACGCAAAACTTCCGTTTACAGACTTTTACCCCACAAGCCAGTGACGTCTACCGCCAGAATTGGCCACTTTTTCAGTCACTGACACATACCGCTAAGGAGCTATGTATATGACCCGAGCAATCGAACAGATGTTCGAACTGGCGAAACAGCGTTTTGCTGAAGTAGGCATTGATGTCAACGCCGCAATGGCTCAGCTGGATAAGATGCCCATTTCCATGCATTGCTGGCAGGGTGATGATGTTCGTGGCTTTGAAAATCCACAGGGTTCCCTGACGGGCGGTATCCAGGCTACCGGTAACTATCCGGGCAAGGCGCGTAATGCTGTCGAACTGCGTGCCGACCTGGATAAAGCGATGTCGCTGATCCCTGGCCCGAAAAGACTCAATCTGCATGCGATTTATCTGGAAAGCGATACGCCGGTTGCACGGAGCGATATTGAACCGAAGCACTTTGCGCACTGGGTCGAATGGGCCAAAGCCAGACATCTCGGACTGGATTTTAATCCCTCCTGCTTCTCGCATCCGCTAAGTGAAAGTGGCTTTACGCTGTCCAGCGCCAGCAAAGAAATCCGCCAGTTCTGGATTGAACACTGTAAAGCCAGTCGCCGGGTTTCTGCTTCATTCGGCGAACAATTGGGTACTCCTTCAGTGATGAACATCTGGGTACCGGACGGCATGAAAGATCTGACGGTTGATCGTTTCGCGCCACGTCAGCGTCTGATGGATGCGCTGGATGAGGTGATCAGCGAAAAACTGAGCCTGGCCCATCATATTGATGCCGTTGAGAGCAAATTGTTCGGTATCGGCGCTGAAAGTTACACCGTGGGTTCTAATGAGTTTTACCTGGGCTACGCCGCCAGCCGTCAGACCGCGCTGACCCTGGATGCCGGTCATTTCCATCCCACTGAGGTGATTTCCGACAAAATCTCCACCGTCATGCTGTATGTGCCGCGCCTGTTGTTGCACGTCAGTCGTCCGGTACGTTGGGACAGCGACCATGTGGTGTTACTGGATGATGAAACCCAGGCTATCGCCAACGAAATCGTTCGCCAGCGACTGTTTGACAAGGTGCATATCGGTCTGGACTTCTTCGATGCGTCCATCAATCGCATCGCTGCCTGGGTTATCGGTACGCGCAATGCGAAAAAAGCCTTACTCCGTGCGTTGCTGGAACCGGTGGAACAGCTGAAAAAACTGGAACGGGAAGGCGATTACACTTCACGCCTCGCGCTGCTGGAAGAGCAGAAATGCTTGCCGTGGCAGGCGGTGTGGGAGGCTTACTGTCTGCATCACGACGTTCCGGCTGATGCCAGCTGGCTCGGTGAGGTGCGTCATTACGAACAACAAATTCTCAGTAAACGTTAAGGGTGCAACATGCAACACATTCTGACTTCATGGTTTGTCCAGGGAATGGTCAAGGCTACCAGCGATATGTGGCTGAAAGGATGGGACGAGCGCAACGGCGGTAACGTCAGTCTGCGTTTGCTGGATGAAGAGGTAAAACCCTTCGCGCAGGATTTTTATCGTGAACCCCGGACGGTTGAGTTGACGCAGCCGGCGCCAGCATTGGCAAATTGCTGGTTTTTGGTGACAGGTTCAGGAAAATTCTTTCGCAACGTCCAGCTCGATCCTGCGGATAGTCTGGCATTACTGCGGGTCAGTGACGATGGCCGTGCCTACAGTATTTTTTGGGGGCTAAGTAACGGTGGCCTGCCGACCTCTGAGTTGGCTTCACACTTCCAGTCCCACGGCGTGAGAATGAAAGTCAGCAACGGGGCAGACCGCGTGATTATGCACTGCCATGCCACCAACTTTATGTCATTAAGTTATGTGGTGGATTTAGATTCAGCACGTTTCACCCGTCTGTTGTGGGAAGGCAGCACCGAATGTCTGGTGGTGTTCCCGGATGGTGTCGGGATCGTGCCATGGATGGTGCCGGGTACTGATGATATTGGTGATGCAACCGCAGAGAAGATGGCTTCGCACAGTCTGGTCATGTGGCCATTTCATGGCATCTTTGGCGCGGGCCCGACGCTGGACGAAACCTTTGGCTTGATCGATACCGCCGAAAAATCCTCAGAGGTGGTGGTGAAAGTGCTGTCGATGGGCGGGATGAAGCAAAGCATTACCACTCAGGAACTGATTGCGCTGGGCAAACGTTTCAATGTCAAACCGTGGCAGGCGGCACTGGAGGCAAGGCATCCTTATGTTGCGTAAAGCGTTTGTCATGCAGGTTCATCCTGACAAACATCAGGAATACCAGCAACGGCACAATCCCATCTGGCCGGAACTGGCACAAACGCTGAAAGAGCATGGCGCGCATCATTACAGTATTTTTCTTGATGCGCAACGTAACCTGCTGTTTGCCGTGGTATCCATAGAATCGGAAGAACGCTGGAACGCCGTGGCACAAACCGAGGTATGCCAGCGTTGGTGGCGTTCAATGTGTGAACTGATGCCATCAAACGCCGACTGTAGCCCGATAAGCGATGAGCTGTTACCGGTGTTTTATCTGGAGTAAAAAAGCGGGGCGATTGTCGCCCCGTTTTTTAACCGTTAATCCGTAACTGTGGATAACGACGCATACTCCATGCGCACCACGCTAACGAGAGCAAACCGATACTGCCGCCAACATAACCAATATTGGCCATATTCAAATGCAGACTGACCTGATTCCCCAGAAGTGCGCCGCCGCCAATCCCGATATTATAAATCCCGGACAGTAATGACATTGCCACATCGGTAGCATCCGGTGCCAGTGCCAGCACCCGCACCTGAACGGCCAGGCCAATAATCATCATCGACATGCCCCAGATAATGCAGAGTACTGAAATGGCCATACTGTGCGTAGCCGACAGATACAATGCCAGCATACACAGCGAAATTAGCGCAATCGCCCCGAGTAAAAATGTCGCCGGATATTTGTTGCCCAGCGAACTGAACAAAATACTGCCGACAATACCGGCTGCCCCGAATATCAGTAGCAGGAAGGTGGTGAAATTATCCCCCATTGCCGCGACCCCCTGAATAAACGGCTCAATATAGCTATAAGCGGTATAATGGGCCGTCACCACAACGGCAATCAGCAAATAAAGTGCGACCAGAGCAGGGCGCTTAAATAATATCGGCACACTTTTCAGTGAACCAGAGTGTTCGCTTGGCAATGCCGGCAGCAATTTCGCCAAACACAGCATGGTCGCTAACGCCATTACGCCTATTACCCCGAAGGTGCTCCGCCAGCCCAGATATTGGCCGATCAGCCGTCCTATCGGTAAGCCGAGCACCATCGCCAGTGCGGTCCCCGTTGCCAGCATACTTAACGCCTGCGTTTTTTTACCTGGCGGTGCCACACGGATCGCCAGCGAGGCGGTGATTGACCAGAAGATAGCGTGCGCCAGCGCGATGCCAATTCGCGACACCACCAGAATACTGAAGCTCCAGGCAAAAGTGGACAGCGCGTGGCTGGCAATAAACAGCAGGAAGATAGCAATTAACAGAAAACGTCGCTCAACCTGACGGGTCAGCAGCATCATCGGCAACGACATCAGCGCCACCACCCACGCATAGATGGTCAACATCAGTCCGACCTGTGCTGTATTCATAGAAAAACTGGTGGCGATATCGGACAACAGACCAACCGGCACAAATTCGGTGGTATTAAAAATAAAAGCAGCAATGGCTAACATGATGACACGGAGCCATGCGGTTTTGCGTGAGACGGTGGTTGATTGCATTGAAGTTAACAACTTATTAATGTTTGGTTAACTCCGCATTGGGCGGAATTAGAGTAAAGTGCGCATATTGTGTTTTATTTATCGATCAGATGACATCCCCAAAAAACACTTTTTTGTAAATCAGATTATTTGCCCCGCAAATGGCTCTTCATCTTGTTTGACTGATGATGAGTGCGGTTTTGAAAGTAAAAAAACGGCCAGGTTGATCGCTACAATATTCTGATTTTGCTGTGACACGGACACTATCGATCCTCATTGTCAGCTTAAGCTCGTAACACTTTCTTACCGATTCACACTGTGCAGCATCCTGCGACTCAGGCATTTCGCGGCATATTACGCTACCGTGGATAGTTGACAGTGGCCGCCGCGCCACCCCTGTAACCTTTATTTATAAGGATGACACTTGATGAATCAACGTCCCTCTGTCGCGGTATTGGGATTGGGCATGATGGGTCATGCGTTTGCCGCCAACTTGCTGAAGAATGGTTTTACCACCTATGGCTGGAATCGTACCAAAGCACGAGGTGAAGACCTGAAAAGTGCGGGCATGCAACTGACTGACAACCCGGAAGAGGCGGTTAAGCAAGCCGATGTCGTGATTACCATGTTGGCGGATGCCGCAACCACGGAAAATGTACTGAAACAGGCCTTGTCTTCATTGAAGCCAGGGGCGATTGTGACGCAAATGGGGACTATCGGTGTGGAATCGACCACCACATTGCTTGCCACATTTCGCGAACTGCGTCCTGATGTGGTTTTTCTTGACGCGCCGGTTTCCGGTACTAAAACTCCCGCGGAAAATGCCCAGATAGTGGTGTTGGCAAGTGGTGATCGTGAACGAGCCAAAGCGATAGAGCCTGTTTTTGCCGCGATTGCTAAAGGAACAAAATGGCTGGGGGAGGCGGGGGCAGCATCACGCATGAAACTGGTAGTGAACGCGTGGTTAATGTCCATGGTACAGGGACTGTCGGAAAGTACCCAAATAGCTCATGAGTTGGGATTCACGCCGGAGGAATTCTGGAGCGTACTGGACGGTGGCCCACTGGCCGTACCTTACGTCAAAGGGAAACTCGACATGATCGGCGGAGGTGACTACGAACCGCAAATGCATCTGGCCTGGGCGTTGAAAGACGTCAAACTGGCGTTGGCGGCCGCGCCGAACAGTCAACTCCCGGGACTGAAGTTGATTTCAGACGTCTGGCAGAATGCAGTCGATAGCGGCTACGGCGAGAAAGATCTCTCGGTTATCTACCAATATTTAATGGAAAAAAAACAATAGAGGCTGGCTGGTCGGTCATTGACCGACTGGCATAAATCATCTATTTTTCAGTGTAATAAGGGGAAAAGCAGTAATCGCTTAAGGCGAATCTTCTAAAGTGCAACTATATTTGTTATATTAATTAAACATTTTTCAATACTTTACTGATTTTTAATGCTTTTTAAGACCACCCTGCCAAGGGTGATGCGCAGCCAAAAGCAAGGATCCGAACATGCTTGATATTCGTTTCCCTACGGCCTTACAAATGGTGCTCAGTGTGGCCTATGCGGAGCGGGAAGGTAAACGCAGCACCAGTAAAACTCTGGCAACAGGCCTTGAGGCTAACCCCAGTTTCGTCCGTAAGATGATGGTGCCGCTGACCCGTGACGGTATCATTGTTTCAACGTTGGGCCGCAGCGGAACCATCCGACTGGGACGGCCGGCGGAAGCAATTACACTCTGTGACATCTATATGTCGGTACTGGAAGATAAACCATTGCTGGCAGGGCGGCCTGAAGTTCCGGCACGTTGTCTGGTCAGCGCCAACACCTGTTGGTTCTTTAAAGAACTGGCGCGAGAGGCTGAGCAGGCCTCGATGAATGTGCTGGCCAGGCGCACAGTAGCCGATGCGTTGAAAGAGATTTACGAGCGGGATCGCCGCTGTCCTGAAGATCGTCGCGAGACGCCAAAAGAGGCGGAAAACGCCGAATAGTGCTTCATTTCCTCCTGAAAGAAAAACCGGCTATCTGATGATGTCCCGGTTTTTTTTATGTCCTGAAATGTCCGCCGCCTTTCTTCTATTTGAGCCATCAATAAACCACAGGTTGCGCGACCTCAGTTTCTCTGACGGTATCAATCGCGATGGTCATGAATCGCATTAAATGCAACAATTAAACTTGCATTTAATACAAGGGCGTTCTACGGTAGGTAAGTGCACTTGTTAAAGTTACTTTTACTCAGCTTGCGGTAAAAGGTCAAGATAAGAAAAGGTTGTGACTATATAAGCGTTAAGGGGAAACCATGAGTCATGATGATTTTATTAACGATCTTGTAACGTGGATCGACACTCATATTGAAGGGAAGATGGACCTGGATACCGTCGCCCGACGTGCTGGTTATTCAAAATGGCACCTTCAGAGAATGTTCAAGCAACATACTGGCTACGCGCTGGGTGAGTATATTCGAGCCCGGCGTCTGAAAAAATCGGCTGAACGTCTCGCTCAGGGAGGAGAACCAATTCTGGATGTTGCTATTTCTTTTGGTTTCGACTCCCAACAGTCGTTTAACCGCAGCTTTAAACGCCAGTTCGGGCAATCTCCGGGGGCCTGGCGTCGTCAGGTTCAGGTCAGCGCCTGCTCTTAACTGTCTTAAAGCGGGCTAAAGCCCGCTGTGAGTGATATACCGGATTCTCCACCTCACGACATTCAATCACACGACAGGTAACCCGACAGACATGCCGTCAGTAACGAAAGCCCCATAGCAATGACTCAGCATTAATTCTGATGGCGTTGTATACTGCCTGAATTGCAATAAGTTTTAAACAATTCAGGCAGGTATCGTGATGGAAATATGGAAAATGAATAAGCAGGGGATCTGCGCAGCGGTCAGCTATATGCTGATTTTACTCGCACTGTTTTTAATCTTTCCTCTGCGGCTGCTGCCTTGTTTTCTGGCAGGTTTTATTGTTTATGAAACCATTCTGGCGCTGACGCCCTGGGTGGAAAGACTGGTTAAAGGTCCACTGGCCCGCTGGATAATTATCTTATTCCTGACGGTGTTGGTATTGCTGTCGCTGGTGTTCGGCATCACCAAACTGATCGGTTTCCTACTGCATGACTTCCAGAACCCAGAAGCCTTCCATGCCACTGCCAGCAAATTGTTGGAAGATGCACAGCGCACACTGTCACCCGTGGTGACTCGCTATTTGCCTGCAGATATTGATGAGTTACAGCATCAGGTGGTGACCTGGCTGCGTGAACATCTGGTCGTTGTACAAACCTTTGGCCGCACTGCCGCGCACACCTTCGCAACCATGCTGATTGGTATGCTGCTTGGTGCCATTATTTCGCTGCGCGGCGGCGAGGGCAACCAGACGAATATGCCGTTAACGCATGCCATGTTTGAACGGCTGGGCAGGCTGGCGGATGCCTTCCACAACGTGGTTTTTGCGCAAATTAAAGTTTCGTTGGTTAATACTGTACTAACCAGCGGTTTCCTGTTTGGTGTCTTGCCGCTGTTCGGGCTGCATTTTCCGTTTGCCAAGACAGTGGTGGTGCTGACCTTTATCGCCGGGCTGTTGCCAATCATCGGCAATCTGATTTCCAACACCGTGATTGTGTTGATTGGCTTGTCGATTTCATTGAAGGCGGCTCTGATTGCGCTGATCTTCCTGATGTTGGTGCACAAACTGGAATATTTTATTAACGCCCGCATTTTTGGTACGCGGATTAATGCCAAAACCTGGGAAATCCTGCTGGTGATGCTGGTCTTTGAATCCGCTTTTGGTCTCGCCGGCGTCGTTGCAGCCCCAGTTTATTATGCTTATCTGAAAAGCGAACTACGTTACGCGAAGTTGATCTGAGCGGCCTGATTTGGCGCCCCGCATGCGCTGGCGTCTTTCAGACTGGGAATCAAGGGCTTTGGTCGTGAGACGCTGGACGTTAATCCAGTCCTCAGGGTAATATTCCGCGATGAATAAAAAACTTATCATCGCGGCGATTTTTGCCATTGTGGCCGTCGCCGCCGGATTACGTCATCCGGCAAAACACACTTCACTTCCGCAGACTACCGGCGAGAATCGTCCCCACGATGCCGCCAGTAGTCGTATTTCCCGTCAGACGGAGACACTTTCCAACCGCGATATCAGCGTTCTCACCCAGCAGCAAAAGGTGGCTGATTATCTTCATCAGCACCAGCGTCTACCTGCTTATTACCTGCGAAAAAATGAGGCGAGAAAGCAGGGATGGGATCCAGCCAGCGGCAATCTCTGTAATATCTTGCCTGGACGCGCTATCGGCGGTGATCATTTTTCTAACCGGGAAAACGTGCTGCCTGATCAACCAGGGCGCCGCTGGTTTGAAGCGGATGTCAACTATCAGTGCGGTCATCGCGGCAGCGACAGAATGCTCTATTCCAGTGACGGATTGATTTACGTCACCCATGATCATTATCGTCACATGGAGCAGATTTACTGAAATGAAAACGGTCAGCTTTGATTTCAACACGATTCCCAATGTTGCGGAATTTTATCGGCAGTTCGCCCTTAAATTTGCGATCAAAATCGATTTTGGCGCTAATCTCGATGCACTCTGGGATGCGCTGACCGGCATGATTGGACTTCCTGTCCAGGTCACATTGCTTCATCTGGCTGAGCAGGACAATGCTGCGCAGTTTACCGAGGTCATTGCGGTTATGCAGCAGGCGGAACAGGAACTGAACGGCGCATTCCGCGTTATTTTCGCCCCCAAATAATCCCCTGATGCCGTCTCCCGGTAGCCCCATTGCTCCCGAACAGGGAAGGGGCTTTTTGAATCGTGCTCACACTGGCGAGCTGAACACTTGCCTGCTTTCGCCAGTAATCCGGCTGACTGAACACCCACCGCTGTTTGCAGACGGCTGGAGTGATACGGAATAAATATCGTTAACCGCTTTCAGTCAGATCAAAATACTGGCATTGATTTCCATCCGGCCCGTTTCTCTACCGCTCGTTAGAACCCGCTATCGGTAAGGACAGTGTGTCTTTGCTGCCTCAATACAATGAATTTTCCCGATGCGGTAAAGAATAAGATTTGCTTATTTCATGACTATTTTCTCCATAATCCAGGATAATCAACGCATTTCGCCACCATAATCCATGTAGACAAAAGGTGTACAAATAGAATACAAAAACAGGGAAGGGTAAAAAAATATGCAGTACGGGGGTGGGAATGAAAGCAACGGTATTAACCCCAGCCAATGACCAGTCGTTAACGCAAAATGCTTTTGACGCCGTACTGCAGATGATTCAGCTCGGTACGCTGGCCAATGGCGATGTGGTTAACGAACGCCGGCTGGCGGAACAACTTGGCCTGTCGCGTACGCCAGTACGTGAGGCGCTCGGACGGCTGGAAGGTCGCCATTATCTTCGCCGATCTGGCCGGACGCTGCTGGTTAACGGCGTGGAGTTGAGTGAAATTCTGGAAATTATGTCAGTACGCTGTTTGCTGGAAGCCGATGCTGCCCGTAACGCGGCAGGCAAAATGCCGCCAGCCAGGCTGGCCATTATTCGCCAACAGTTGATGGAAATGGACCAACCTGAGCAGGTAACGGCGACCCGCCACTGGCAAATCGACGACTTTTTGCATCTCAGCATCGCGGAGACCAGCGGCAATAAGTTGTTGTTGCGTCTGATCGATGAACTGCGTACTCGCACCAGAATGTTTGGTAAAGAGACGGTGCCGGCGCGCTTTGAACCGGGACGTCACGAACACCTGGCCATCATCGACGCGATTGAGGCGGGTGACGGCGAGCGGGCAGCACAGGCGATGATCAGTCATATCGAAGCCGCGCGCCTCGCGATATTTCAGTCGGTTACCGGCGGCGCGTTGCGCTGATGGCCTGTCAACCAGCACCAGGAGGTCTCGATGGGGCGCAAACGTTTGCTTTATCTCCATAATGGTCGAACGCAACACACCATAGCCCGTCTGGACGAGCGTTTTGAGTCATGGGGGTTGGAGGTTGATCGTTATTGGGCTTACCAGAACCAATTTCCCGCTGACTTGACCGCTTATGACGGTATTTTTCTCTCTGGTAGCCCGCACGGTGCTTATGAGGATATTCCCTTTATTCATCGGGAGCATCAGTTAATCAACCAGGCCGCCGAATTGGGCATTCCTATCTTAGGAATCTGTTTTGGCAGCCAGATCCTCGCGTCGGCCTTGTGCGGTCGGGATCAGGTTTTCCGCCGCGCCAACTGCGAAATCGGCAATAAATGGCTACAGGCTACGCCAGCGGCGGCTGATGATGTCATTGCCTCCGGCATCGTGCCGCAGGTGTATATGTTTGTCTGGCACAACGACGAAGTGCGCGCCACTCATCCGGATATGACCGTCCTGGCTTCCAGCGATCAATGTCCCAACCAGATTTGGCGTTATAAAGACCAGCCCATTTGGGGGATCCAGGGCCATCCTGAAATTACCTTACAACAGGCACCGCTGTGGTTTGAGCAGAATCGCGCCACCATGGAACGCGATGGGGCCGATATTGATCAACTGATCGCCACGGCAGATGAAGCGGTAGCTGCCAAGTCCATGCTCAGCCGCTTTGCTGCGTTTATCTCCAGCTAGCAGTTTATCGTCCGGGCCCCCTCCGGGAACGAAGTCTGTCAATTAATGAAGGAAGAGAGGTGATGGCAAGATTGCAGGTAAAATACCCCAATGTGCTGGCCGCTTGCACAGTAGTCGTCTCATTGTTACTACCGTTAAGCGCCACCGCTGATGAAATGACCTTCGCCAGTTGGGGGGGCGCTTATCAGGATGGCATCCGCGCGGCGTGGATAAAACCTTTCACGCAGGAAACCGGCATTCAGGTTGTCGAGGATACCAATCCGCTTATCGCGCGGATCAAAGCGATGGTGGATACCCATAATGTGCAGTGGGATGTGGTCACCGCAGGGGGAGCCAGCCTGATGCAAGGGGCGAAAAGTGGTTTGTTCGAGAAAATCACCCCCGATAAGGTTGATGAAAGCAATGTCCTGCCCGCTGCGCGTAATGATTATGGCGTCCCATCGGAAATATTCTCCACGGTCATTGGCTATTCAACGAAGGCCTTTCCCAATGGCGGCCCGAAAACCTTCGCCGATTTCTGGAACGTTAAAAAATTCCCCGGTAAACGCACGCTGCCGGATAAGCCGGATACAGTACTGGAAGCCGCATTACTGGCTGATGGCGTAGCGCCAGCCGATGTATATAAAACGCTGGATACCCCGGCGGGGATGAAACGCGCATTAGATAAGATCCGCCAGATAAGACCTTATGTCGCAATGTGGTGGTCGTCAGGCGCCCAACCCGTACAAGCGTTGGGCAGTGGTGATGTGGTCATGGCGCTGGGCTGGAATGGTCGTTTTCAGGCCGGTATCGATGACGGTCTGCCCATTGCCATGTCCTGGGGGCAGTCGGTAGCTCAGGTAGGTTATTTTATGATAGTCAAAGGCGCGCCGGATAAGGCGCAGGCGGTTAAATTCCTCAACTACATCATCCGTCCGGAAGTTCAGGCCCGCTTCAGTAAATACGTGGCTTACGGCCCGGTCACCCCCAAATCGATTCCGTTAATCGACAAATCGCGTCTTGACCGATTGCCCTCAACGCCTGAGCGTTTATCCAACGCCTTGTTTATGAATATTGACTGGTGGGCAGCCCATTCCCTGGCGGCAGGCGAAGCCTATAACACCGCGATGCAGCAATAGTTTTATCCGTAAGCATGACCCGCCCAGCGCGTGGCCAATCAATCAAAGAGGTATCAGCGATGGTGGAAACCAATTACTGGTTTGAAAAAGCCGAATATGACCAGCGACTGGCGCGGGTACAGCTGCAGTTAGTGGAAAAGGGCTATGACGCCTTGCTGGCGTTTATGCCGGAAAGTGTGACCTGGCTGACGGGATTTTTCACCCGCGCCTACTCATCGTTTCAGTTTGCCATTATCCCGGCAAGTGGCGAGCCGACGGTTATCTGTCGCGACGTGGAAGCCTATTACCTCGACAGCACCTGCATCTATGCTGATCGGGTGATGTGGAGCGATAGCGATGATAAAACCACCGTCGCGGTACAGGCGATCCGTTCCCGACTCGGTCATTCGCCTCGACTGGCAGTGGAAATGGGCGCATGGCCGCTGTCGGTGGCGCGATTCCATGGTATTCAGGCCGGTCTGCCCGCGGCGTTAATGATGGATGAAAGCCAACTGGTGACCCGGATGCGATTTATAAAGTCTGCGGCGGAAATCAACTATCAGCGGCGGGCCGCCCGGGCTGCAGAGGCGGGGATGACGGCGGCGATCAATGCGGCACAACCCGGTGTCAGTGAACGCGAAATGGCGGCGGAAATCTGTCGCGCCATGATCCGTGCTGGCAGTGATCTACCAGGACCTGGCGTGATGTCGTCTGGGGAGCGGGCTTATCATTTACATGGCGGTTACAGTGATCGTGTACTGGCTCGCGGGGATATTGTGCAGATTGAAACCACGCCCAATGTGCGGCATTACCATGCCCGTTTTATGCGGCCGATCCGGGTGGCTCAGGCTAGCGAAGAAGACCTGTGGGCGGTAGAAAAACTGATTGCTATACAGGATGCGGCACTGGCGGAAGTGCGGCCCGGTGTGGCTGCTGCCGTACCGGATTCTGTCTATCGCGAGGGCATACTGGCTGCTGGATTACGTGAAACCTATACCAATAAAACCTTCTATTCTGTCGGCCTGCTGTTGGCCCCCAGCGGCGGCGAACCGCTGGAAGCGGCACCCGGTTGTAGCTGGCATTTTTCGCCGGGTATGACCTTTCATACTTATGTACTGGCGCGTGGTTTCGGGATGTCTGAAACCATTGCCATTACTCACGATGGTTACGAGCGATTAACACAATTTACGCGGCAGCTGTTTATCAGTTAACCCGCCATCATCGGGATACTCATCACATCATCGGTACGAATGCCTGAACACAACGCATGGGGAGCTTATGTCGACGATAACGCTGAGTGCGGCGGAAGAGGAAAGGGGGATGCGCCGCTTTTCCCGTTTGGTACTGCTAACCCTGCCGCTGCTGATTTTCCTGGCACTGTTTTTTTTCTGGCCAATTATGGGGTTGCTTAAACAGGGCTTTTACAGTCAGGGCGCATTGTCAGCGGATAACTATCTTCGCCTGCTAAAGGTGCCTGTTTATCGGGTTGTGTTACAAAATACCTTTGTTATTGCCGCGGCGGTGACTTGCAGTTGCGTGATCATGAGCTATCCGCTGGCTTATCTGATGGCCACGGTCAGGCCCGCGTTGTCGAAACTCTTGTTTTTTGCCGTGCTACTGCCATTCTGGTCCAGCGCGCTGGTGCGAACGTCAGCCTGGGTTGCGCTGTTACAGCAAAACGGACCACTGAATACGCTGCTTATCACGACCCGTCTGATCGATCATCCTGTCGCCTTTCTCTATAACTTTACCGGCGTCTTGATTGGTATGACTCATGTCCTGATGCCCTTTGTGGTGTTGCCGCTGTACGCGTCATTCCGTGCGCTGGACAACTCGCTGGTGCAGGCGGCTCAGAGTCTGGGAGCCGACTCGATTGGCATTTTCACCCGGGTGATTTTACCGCTGACCCGGCCTGGCGTGGTGGCCGGCGCCATTATCGTTTTTATGAACGCGGTAGGGTATTACATCACACCATCACTGATGGGCGGCCCGGCACAACGCATGATTGCCGAGCTTATCTCACATAATATCAGTGATGAACTGAACTGGGGCATCGCTGCCGCACTGGCGGGGGTATTGCTGCTGACCACGCTGTTCACGCTGTGGTTGTTCAACCGTCTTTTCGGCCTGGATAAACTGATGGGCGGCCCGGCGGCGGGCAAGGGGAACCCGCCCGCCCGCATCCGACGCACCCGCGGCGGGCGGCTCAGCGCTCTGGCGGGTCTGCTGTGCGCCGCGTTCCTGCTGGTGCCGATCCTGGTGGTTATCCCAATCAGTTTCGGCACCAGTAGCTTTCCGACTTTTCCGCCTGCAGAGTACGGCATCCGCTGGTACCGCAATTTTTTTCAAGACCCCAAATGGATGGGGGCATTGTGGCAAAGCATTGAGGTCGGCGTTGTGGTTACCCTGATCTCAACGTTGCTGGGCGCCTCTGCCGCCCTGGGTGTATACAAAATGCGTTCAGCCCGCAAGGGGATTCTGGAAATATTATTTATCATCCCGATGGCTGTGCCAGCGATTATCACCGCCGTGGCGCTGTATTATCTGTGCGGCCCATTGGGGCTTATCAATAATTCAGTGGCGTTAATCATCGGTCATACGGTGATGGCCACGCCTTATACCTACATTACTCTGCGCGCTGCGCTACAAAGTTTTGATCCCAATCTGGAACTGGCGGCACTCAGCCTGGGGGCCAACTGGCGACAAATGTTCAGACGAGTGATGTTTCCTGCTCTGGTGCCAGGTTTGATCGGCGGGGCGGTGTTTGCCTTTATCACCTCGTTTGACGATGTGGTAATGGCTTTATACCTGACCACACTGCGTAACCGCACATTGCCCAAATTGATGTATGAAGGATTGTCGTTAGATTTCGACCCGACGGTCATTTCCGCCTCCTGTGTGTTGATCGCCGCTACCGCGTTAATGTTAATCGCCCACAGTTTGTTCGGTCGTCATGGAGAAAAGCATGCAACAACAACAAGGTAAAGATGTCACGCTGGCGGGGATCCGCAAAACCTATGGTGAAGTTATCGCTCTGCCACATGTTGATCTGTCGGTACGACGCGGTGAGTTTTGCACCCTGTTGGGCGCCTCCGGCTCAGGAAAAACAACCTTGTTGAAGATTATCGCTGGGTTTGAAAAACCAGATCAGGGCAGCGTCTATATCGCCGGCAAAAATGTCAGTCGGACACCAATAGCTGAACGCAATATCGGTATGGTATTCCAGAACTACGCGCTGTTTCCGCATATGTCAGTGTTTGAAAATGTCGCTTTTCCATTGCGTATGCGGCGGCTGGCCGAAGAGGATATTAAACGTAAGGTCAGTGAAACCCTGGCGCTGGTCAGTCTGGAGCATTATCACACACGTTTACCGGGAGAACTGTCCGGAGGCCAACAGCAACGTACCGCGCTGGCGCGGGCATTGGTCTTTAATCCCGATATTTTGCTGATGGATGAGCCATTAGGCGCCCTGGATAAAAATCTGCGTCAGTCGATCCAGTTACAAATTAAACAACTGCATCAGGAACTGGGCCTGACCGTGGTATTCGTCACGCATGATCAAGAGGAGGCGATGAATCTGTCCGATACCATTGTGATTATGGAAAACGGCAGCATCGTCGAATCCGGCGCACCGGAAACGCTGTACCGTCAGCCAGGCAGCCCGTTTGTCGCGGGTTTCCTGGGCGAGTGCAATTTTATCCGTCAGGACGGTGGCGGCATGGTGGGTATCCGACCCGAACATCTGTTGGTCGGCCGCCAGGGGCAGTTGGCGGTGCAACATCATCAGGGCGAAATCCAGCAGGCAACCTTCTGCGGTTTACACTGGAAATTGTTCATTGCTTCGTTGGGACAAACCATTATCGCTTATGCTCCGCCTGATATTTCACCGCCTGAACGTACGCCGGGACACATCGTCGACTGGGGATTTCAGCCAGCGGACACCATGGTATTTCAACCGGATATGTCTGCCTGATCGGTGGACGACAATGACTCTTTTTATCACGCAGGAAGGCAGCGATGACCAATAAACTCGATGAACAGGCGCGCGGCGTCTATATCATTTCAGCCACGCCGTTTACCGATAATGGTGAACTGGATTTAGACAGTACCGATAGCCTGACCGATTTTTATCTGCAACAGGGCGTCAGCGGCATCACGATTCTCGGCATGATGGGCGAGGCGCCCAAGCTGACGGACGAAGAGTCATTGCTTTTTATGCGCCGGGTGTTGGCACGGGTTAATGGGCAGGTGCCTGTGGTGGTGGGCGTCAGTCATGCCTCACATCGCCATGTACAGCGTCTGAGCCATACCGCGATGGAACGGGGTGCCGCAGGGGTGATGTTGGCGCCAGTGCCGGGCCTTAAAACCGACGATCAGGTAAGCCAGTACTATCTGACGGTGGCAAAACTGTTGGGAAATGACGTACCGGTCTGTTTACAGGATTTTCCACAGTCTACGGGGGTACATACTTCCGTGGCGGTTATCCTGCGTTTGATTGAGCTTCTGCCGCAACTGGTGATGCTGAAACATGAAGATTTGCCAGGACTGCGTAAGCTCAGTCAGGTACGGCAACAAAGCACGGCGCAAGGCCTGAGGCGTATCAGCATTCTGGCGGGTAATGGCGGGTTGTTTTTGCCCCAGGAAATGCGCCGTGGCGCGGATGGCGCGATGACCGGATTCGCTTATCCGGAAATGTTGGTGCAGGTCTGTGCGCTATTCCTGGCAGGTAAACCCGAAGAAGCCGAGGATTTATTTGATATCTACCTGCCGTTGCTGCGTCATGAATTCCAGTACGGTATCGGTTTAGCACTGCGCAAAGAAACCCTGCGTCGTCGGGGCGTGATCCGCTGTGCGACGGTACGTCAGCCTGGCCCGGTACTGGATAACGATGACCTGCGCGAACTGGAGCAACTGATCGCGCGTCTTGAACTGCGGCTACGGGAACATGAACCCGCCTGACTTTTGATTTAATATTTCCGCGCCGGATGGCCGCGCTTTTGCGCCGGGGCTCTTGAGAATAAGGGCCAGGCCATTGGTACAGGGAATCATACGGACTAATTCGTATCAAAAATAGCCAAACTGTGATCAGATGAAAATACTCTCCTTAACATTGATTAAGTTATGGCTGAATTTTTCATAACAATTTATTAGCAATAAAAGCTAAAGCATGAAACATAAAAAAGGTGTTTAGTCGCTCTGTCAGTACTGATCATCAGGCTGGAATCTTCCGGAGCAACGTAATGAAAAACCTGGTCAATGATATTATCTCAATATTTTCACCTCATGCGATACAACCTGTCGTGATCCGTACAGGATTATCTCCGCGCGAGTTAGCCGCACTGCAACCAATGGGGATAACGTCGGTTAGCTGGGTGACATCAATGGAAGAATTGAACGATGCTTTTGTTAAGAAAGCGCTGGATGCTGGCGCTGTCGGCTATCACATCATCGATGTGGAATCTCACAAACCGGGTAACGATGGACAGTATCTGCTGGCTGCCAGGGCGACGTTGTACCATATCAATGACAAAGTGGCGCATGGCTGATGAGTCGCAGGATAATATGGAAATCAAAATGCCGCAATTCAGAGAGACTTGCGGCATTTTTTTATCCGTATCCTCTTGATTTTTCACCAGGTGGCCTGAAGCTTGAACATATCAACGTCATCACTGCATCCGTGAATCAGCCTGTATCAATCCCGGCATTATCGCTGAGGTAGTCACAGTCTCTTTCTGTCACTTTTATCATGGAAAAGGCGTATGTTTCATCTGATGTTCAGTCTGCCAGGTTGGTATGTTATCGTGCGCTTTATTGTCCCGTTAGCGCTGCCGTTAGGGATAAAGCTCATCCTGTCAATGCTGGTATTGCTTGCCTCACACTATCTTCTGCTTAGCAGACTGACCTCAGGCAGTATTTTCTCAGCTGAGATGCCAAAGCCCCTCATTATTCTGTTCAACTGGGCATTCAGTGCCGTGCTGTTTCTCGCCCTGATGCAATTGATGATGGATGTACTGGTCTTGATCTCGTTGCTATTCCGCCATCAGGCGGAGATTCCCCCTGGCGTTCGCTATCTGGCCGCTTTCTTTGCGATGATCCTGGCGGCGGTGGGGGTACAACAGGGGATACGTGTCCCGCCTGTTAAAGAATTGATCCTTGAGGTCAAAAACTTGCCTCGTGAGTTCGAAGGGTATCAACTGCTTCAGTTGACTGATTTGCACATCACCCGATTGTTCAATGCTTCATGGACGACGGCGTTAGTGAAACGGGCGATGTCGCTTAACGTTGACCTGATCGTTATCACCGGAGATATCGTTGATGGCTCGCTGCAAAACAGGTGGGCTGACGTTGAACCATTACGCGGGTTACATGCACCAGATGGCGTATTTGCGATTACCGGCAATCACGAGTATTTCTACGGTCAGGAACAATGGACCGCGCACCTGACCTCTCTGGGGCTAATCACGTTGCTCAACAGCCATAAAGTGATTAAACGGGGAGGGGTAAGCCTGGTGATTGCCGGGCTGCCTGATGCCTCCGCCCCAAGACGAGGCTCCACAGGCCCGGATCTGGCCAAAGCGCTGGAAGGCGCGCCAGCAGATGCGCCGGTGATTTTGCTTGATCATCAACCCCGTAATGCACGAAAAAATACGGCTCATGGCATAGATATACAATTATCCGGTCATACACACGGTGGCCTGATCATCGGTTTTGACCGACTGTTTGCCAAACCCAACGCGGGTTTTGTTTCCGGGCTCTATGACGTGGACAACATGCAGCTCTATGTCAACAATGGCACAGCACTCTGGCCGGGAATGGCGGTGAGGTTAGGGCGGCCATCCGAGCTGACCCGCATCACGTTGCAGCGCAAAATTCAGATGAGTACGCCTGCCTGAAACAGGTT
This sequence comes from Erwinia endophytica, assembly GCF_009295515.1. GTDB lineage: Bacteria > Pseudomonadota > Gammaproteobacteria > Enterobacterales > Enterobacteriaceae > Erwinia > Erwinia endophytica. The sequence continues at coordinate 227,832 of NZ_RQVV01000003.1, forward strand.
TTTTATTTCGGACAAAGGAAAAATTCATGGGGCGGTTTAGCGGGAAAAAAGTGCTTATTACCGGTGGAACTGGCGGAATGGGGCTGGCAGGCGCGTTAAGGATTGCGCGAGAAGGCGGGCAGGTCGCTATCACCGGGTTGAATGACGCCAGGATTAAACTTGCCCGTCAACAGTTGCCTGAGACATCGCGGGTTATTCGCAGTGACGCTGCGGTGGTATCAGATATTGATGCTCTTGGGGCTGAAATCGAGAAATGGGGCAAGATTGATGGCTTATGGCTTAATGCCGGTTATGCTGAGATTGCGACACCAGAATCCATCACCGCTGATGCCTTTAACCGCATGATGAACACGAATGTCAGAGGGCCAATGTTACAACTTGCCAGACTGTCTGACTTGCTCAATCCGGGCGCTTCGGTACTTGTCACCGCCTCATCGTCGGTTTATGAAGGGGCCGCCATGACCAGCCTCTATGCCGCCACTAAAGGTGCGGTAACAGCGATGGTAAGAAGTTGGGCATCCTCGCTTGCTGAGCGAAATATTCGTGCAAATACCCTTGTTCCTGGCCCCATTGAGACAAATTTCCGCCATTTCATGCCTGAAGATGCCCGTCAGCAGTTTGAGAATTTTGTTGTCAGCCAGGTGCCACTTAAAAGGGCTGGGACAGCTGATGAAGCAGCCGCCGTGGCATTATTCCTGTTGTCTGATGACGCCGCATACGTCACTGGCAGCCAGTATGCCGTGGATGGTGGGCTGATCCACCACTAGGCTGTGCCCCGCAATTTTGTCGCGTTGGGTAAGCCCGGAGATGATGCCAGGATATGAGCAACCAACATAACCATGAGCACCAAGCCCCAGATTTCACGTACCGCCAACTTCAGGAAACCGGATTCTTTCTGTGGCAAGAGACAAGTAAGGTTGATGAGCCATTGCATTACCACAAAATTTATCCGGTCTGTGTCGCCGTAGACGCTTTGCCATGTCTTAGCCGGTGCCGCAGCAACATGGCCATCCGTCAGCATAATCGCGCACAGACTGCGGAAGTGATGATAAGCCATTCAGGCACGCGACGAAATGCCGGAAATCTTTTCCGGTGTTTGTCGGGTTGGACAAGCCGGAAGCGCGTTCGTATGTGAGCAACCATGACCACAAAACCTCAGAATCCACGTAACGACACCTTGGTGCGCATAATGTATATTATGTTAAATAATCTCCATGGGTTTATTACTTCATGGTTCTCTGGTGCAGCCACAGAAATCAGCATGTTGTGAATTTTGAGATACCTCCCTTTTATTGCATTAGGGCTGTCGTACACTCCGTTTTCTCCGTAATTTTGATGAACACCACCACTGCCACTGACAGCGACAACCGTTCCACAACGGGCACGTTCATATTTCAGCAGACAGCTGAAGACCAGAAATATATCCTCATATTCTCCCTCTGGCTCCTGCCAACGAGCAACAGATTCCGGAAGTGCGGCGTAATGAAAAGTCCCTTCCTTAATCGTCAGAGTAGTTGAGTGACAGGATGGGCATGCCCAGTTTGGACAATGGTTGATTCATGGCTTTTTTGTCTGCCGTACTCGCTGGAGTATCTGCTTACTGTTATTGTGGTCAGTCTATTATTTCTGATGGCTTTTCATTTTCGGGTGACCAGTAGCCACCGCTACCATGGTAGGTTTCTGCGCCAAGAACGAACTGAGTCCGGCAATAGTTACATACGAAATGATAATCAACTATATCGCCCCACACCATCTTCTCAGCACATTCGTGGAAGCTATATTGATTCCAGTCCCTCGTTGATTTGATTTCAGACAACATCCCCTCACTGAGCGCATTTATGGCAATGCGAATAGCTTTCCGCAATTGCTCTGGTGACCGGATGACATATTTAACGCACAATGCCTGGCAATGCTCACAGCTCATTCGAGGCACCTCATGTTAATGTGTCTATAGCCAAATGTCGAAAAACCGACAACAGCTAAATAGCTTCGCAAAATAGTAGATCACTTAAAGGGAACTCAGCCCGGATTGTGCGATCTGATCAATCGCCAAAAAGAAACAAACCACCAACCGGACTGAGCGATGCCGATCATAGCAGCTATCAAAATAGCATCAAAACAACCTCAAAAGCAGCTATTGAGGGTTGGTTCATGAAGCAAATTTCTAACGAAACAGTTTTGACTGATAAACAATGCATTATAAAAACTATTGTCAGTGAACCAGATTAGTCCATATTGTAAACATCGTCACCTCAATCGGCATAAGATGGATCCTCATGGTCGAGGATGCGTTTCATCTCTTCAAAATGCGCGATGGAAAAATCGCTAATCCCTTCCCAATCCCGCGCGGTTTTTTCCGCAATGTCATCGCTGAGCACTTTCAGCGGCTGTTGCGTAGCATACGCCAGGCAGAGGATCTGGCAGGCGCGCTCCAGCGTATATATATCATCGAAGGCTTCTCCTGTTGTCCCGGCGGTCACCAGCACACCATGATTCCCCATCATTAATCGCGATTTATCACCCAACAACGCCACCAGACGCGCACCTTCATTTTCGCTATCAGCCATACCATCAAAATCAGCATCGACTGCCACCCGATTAAAGTATCGCGCCGTATTTTGTTCAATCGGTTTGATGGTGGGATCAGCCAGGGTCGAGATCGCCGTAACATGGACCGGATGCAGATGCATCGCTACGCGGATATGTGGCGCCCGGCGGTGAATCTGTCCATGGATCGCCCATGCGGTGGGATCGATATCCCCCCTTTTCATGCTGCCCGCATCGTCAGCATCCAATAAAATCAGGTCACTGGCGCGAATAGTTGAAAAATGTTGCCATTTGCGATTCAGCAGGAAGCGACGCCCATCGGCGGACACCGCAGCACTGAAATGGTTAGCCACCGCTTCATGCATACCAAGTCGGGCAATAATACGAAAGGCTGCCGCAAGATCGATGCGAATCTGTTCTTCGTTCATAAACGTTCACCTTAAAATAACTCAGCAAATCATTGCCTCAGCCATTTTGGCTGTGCATATTACGTGGTCTGACGAGCTGCAGTACGCCAAATAACGCCACCACTACCAACAAAACGACCGTGGATGCGGCTGCCAGTGTTGGGCTGATTTGCAACAGAATGTCGTCCCACATCTGTTTTGGCATGGTGGTTTTCATACCGCCGCCAATAAACAGCGCGACGGTCAGCTCTTCAAATGAAGTGAGGAAGCCGATGATGAACGCCGCCGCCAGCCCGCCTTTGATCGAGGGCAACGTCACTTTCAGCAATACCTGCCAGCGGTTAGCCCCAAGTGTGGCGGCAGCATTATCCAGCCGCCAGTCATGGCCACGAAAAGTGGTGAGTAAAATGACAAATACCATCGGCAGCGCAATCACGACATGACCGAGTACGATGCCGGTATTGGTGGCAACCAGTGAAATCTGAGCGCAGAAATAGAACAGCGCCATGGCGATGACTATTGCCGGAACAATCATCGGCAGCAGGAACAGCAGGAATATCCCACCGGACAGACGACTGCTGGCTCTGGTGATGCTGTACGCCGCCAACGCGGCAAGAAAGGTGGTGATCGTCGCCACCACAAAACCAATGCCAAACGAACGCAGTGTGGCCCCAATCCACAACGGTGAATTAAAATAGACGGCAAACCACCGAAAGCTAAACCCGACCGGGGGAAAAGAGAGAAAACTGGCGCGCGTGAATGACATCGGGATCACCGCCAGCACCGGCAACAACAGTACCGCGATCAGCAGACAGGAATAGATTGCCAGCAGATTGATCTTCAGCACCCGGCGCAACGAGACATCGTAAGCATGCAGTAGAAAAGAACTAAGCCGGGCCAGCAGTGCCACGATGACCCGTCCCAGTTTACGCAGTATTCTGTTATGCAGGCGCGGAGGCGTACTGTTTTCACTGCCCGCCAGTGATGAGAGACCAAAAATCAGATCGTAGAGAATACAACTGAGCAATGCGGCAACGACTAATACCACCGCCAGGGCGCTGCCTAACTGCCAGTTTTGTAGTTCGTTGATCTGCATGATGATTAACTGCCCTAACATCATTTCATGCGGACTGCCGAGAAACGTTGGCGTAATAAAAAAACCCAGGCTGCCGATAAAAATTAACAGACCGGCCGCCGCCACACCGCGCATTGATTGAGTAAAAAATACCTGCCAAAACGCCTGCGCGCGATTAGCCCCAAGCGTGGCGGCGGCCATTGATAAACGACGGTCAATCTGATTCATCACCGGCAGCATAGTCACCACGGCCAAAGGCAGCAACGTATGTACCATCGCAAAAATAACAATGCCGCGATTGAACAGAAACTGTACATGATTGAAGCCGAGCGTGTGCATTACCTGCTCGACAAATCCACCTCTGCCCAGCAAGATAAGCCAGGTAAAGTTCTTAACCAGCGTACTGCTCCAGAACGCCAGCAAGACAAACAGCGAGAGGATTTGCTGCTGACGCTTCGACAAGCCTGACAGCCAACAGGCCAGCGGATAGCCAAATAGCAAACAGTACAGCGTGGTCCACAACGAAATAACAAAGGTATTCTCCAGCACCCGGCTGTAAACGCCAGGGGCGAAGAATCGTGCGAACGCGGCAAAAGAGAGTGTTCCATCACGACCTGTAATACTCAGCAGAAAGATTCTGAATGAAGGAAAAATAAAAAACAGCGCCAGAAATAGCACGCCCGGCAAGGCTAACCAAATGGGACCGGGCCGGAAACCAACCGCCCTGCGCTCTTTTCTGCTTACCTCTGTCAGTGTATTCATCTGGTTTACCCTGGTGATATCAGGTATCACTCGCTCACGGTGCCGACATGGCGGTTAGACGGTCGGGCCAGACCGAGATGATCACGTAAGGTGTTGCCATGGTAATTTTTGCGATACACGCCGCGACGCTGCATCTCCGGCACCACCTTCTGCACGAAATCCGCCAGGTCATCGGGCACCAAATGAAAACTCAGCATGAAACCATCAGCGGCATCGCTTTCGGTCCACTCAATCATATGGTCGACAATTTGCGATGGCGTGCCGCACAGCGTCACCTTGCCGCGCTCATAGCGGGAATACAGTTCTCTTAAGGTCAGCTTTTGCTCGCGGATCATGCTGGCAATCTGCTCGAAGTAGGCCTGATGGAAGTTGGCTTTGGCTGGGATCATTGATTCAGGAACCGGCTCATCCAGCGGCAAACCGCGCAGATCAGCTTCCAGATCCTGTCCCAGGCGCATCAGGCCAACATCAGGATGCAGCATACGTTGTAATTCCTGGTATTTGTCCTGCGCTTCCGCTTTGCTTTCGCCAACCACGACGGACAAACCCGCCAATATTTTCAGTGAACCCGGCAAACGGCCAAACTGCGGCAAACGCCCTTTTACATCGGCATAAAATTTTTGCGCAGCGGGCAGATTTGGATCGGAAGCAAACACCACTTCCGCCGTTTCAGCCGCGAAAGCTTTACCGGTTTCGGATGAGCCCGCCTGAATAATCACCGGGTGTCCCTGGGGCGCACGGGCAATATTCAGACCGCCATGAACGTTGAAATACTCACCATGATGATCGGTCAGGTGATATTTTTCTGGCTGAAAATAAGTGCACTGTTGCCGGTCATAAGGAAAAGCATCATCTTCCCAGGTATCCCACAGGCTGCTCACCACCTGGAAAAATTCCCGGGCTCGCTGATAGCGTTGATCGTGTGGCGGGAGCTTATCCTGTCCATAATTACGCGCGGCATAATCATTCGCCGAGGTCACAATATTCCATCCCGCCCGACCATGGGAAATATGATCAAGCGAAGCAAACAGCCGCGCAACGTTGTACGGCTCATAAAAGCTGGTAGATGCGGTGGCGCCAAGGCCGATATAGCGGGTGGCTCCGGCAATCGCCGAGAGTAAGGTTATGGGTTCAAAACGATCATTATATTCCGGGTTACGGCTATGAACAGACAGGTTATCGGTGCGCGTCGCGGGAGTATCAGCAATGAAGAACAGATCGAATAATCCCTGTTCAGCTAATTTCGCGACTTCACGGTAGTAATCAATGTTGATGGCGGCATTGAGCGGCGCGCGAGATTTCAACCACGCGGCGGGATGATCACCAAAGGGTTGTGCCAGCAACCCAAGATGGATTTGTCGTGCACTCATATTGCTCTCCTGTCGGTTTAGCTTTCAAGCAGCCATTCCTGGAAGCGCTCATTAGCGCTGTCATAGTTTTTTGCCCACCAGGCTTCATCGCGACGCGCCAGCCCTTCCATGTTTTTCGGGTAGGTAGTGAGCAGTTGCGCTTTATTCTTATCAATAATATTCAACGCCTTAGCATTGCTCGGCCCATTGCTGGTCATGGCTGAATAAACCGCCTGACGTTCCGGTTGCATACAGAAACGCACAAATGCCTGCGCTTGTTTCAGATTCGGCGTCCCCTGCACAATCGACCAGCCATCCACGCTATAGGTGCCCTGCCAGACAATATTTACCGGCGCACCGGCATTGATAGCCGCGATAGCGCGGGCATTCCAGGTATCCGCCATATCGACTTCGCCACTTTGTAGTAGCTGGGTGTTTTGCGCGCCATTAGACCACCAGACCGCTATCGACTGATGGATCCTGTCCAGTGATTTCATGGCTCGCTCGATATCTAACGGATAGAGATCTTTCGGGGCGACGCCATCAGCCAGCAGCGCCATCTCAAACGTGCCACTTGGCGAACGATAAAGCGCCCGGCGACCGGCAAATTTTTCAGTATCCCAATAGTCATGCCAGCTCTGTGGACCGCCATTGGTGAATTTGTCGCGGCGATAAGCCATAATGGCGCCCCACACCGAGAAGCCGAACCAGTTTGACGTTACCATGCCCGGCAGAATGTCTTTGTCATCGCCTGGCGATATATCGAGTGGCGCGATGTAGTTTTTATTGGCCGTTAATCGCTGCACATTGTCTGGGGTCACCATCGCGACATCCCAGATATGTGAACCTGCATCGACGGCCAGTTTGAACTGCGTCACCGGATCAGATTCATGCGCGACATTGGTAATACGGATCCCCGTCTCTTTCTCGAAAGGATCATAAAACGCTTTACGCAAAGCCGGCGTCAGAGCGCCGCCGTTGTCGGCGACGATTAACGAATCAGCCGCGAAGGCGCGCGGTATCCACAGCGACGGGGCAGACAGCGCGGCACCGGTAACAGCAATCGTTTTAATAAAATCTCGCCGACTGGCGGTTTTCTTAAACATGGCTTACGGCTCCATAGCAATCATTAAAGACGGTCCGCATGTTTATGTGCGAATGAGGTGTAGAACCTGCCGCCAGATGGGTCTCGCCTGAAAGCGAAATAACCATCTGTATATCCACTCAGGACATTGATGTTTAATAACCTGAAATGAAACAGCGTCGTTAATCAGGACGTCTGTGTAAATAATGTCGACACCGAAAAAATCTTGCCACTTTCGCTAATGACATCAGATAACCCTTTTCCACAACAGAAAGTGAATACTCGTTGGGAAAAATTATTTTTCCTGTTTTTAACGACATTTATCTCAAAATGACTATGCGTTTTAAATCACAAAACAATCAATAAGTTTTTATATTGCCAGTGACATTAAAAAAACTATAAACAGATATCTCATTGATATTTATTGATTTAAATGAAATAAACAAAAACAAATCCGCTGATTTAATAGTAAAGCGTTGCGAGTGATAAATATATTTTTCGTGCGCTATTTTCGACCATCCCGTGGGCAATAATGATGCAGGTGAATTAATTAAGTGCATTTGTTTAATATAATTAAAATTTATGCCTGCTATACTTCACTCTCTCGGTGGGATAACAATGTTCAGCCACCTTAATAAATTATCAGCACCAGCGAATGGATGAGTTTCATCGGTACAGGAGTTTACACCGGAACGTGTTGTCGCTGTCGCCACTCAATGCCAACTGGCGGCAAGAATTATCCAGGGTATAGTGCCTGGTTTACCCCCTGCCATCGTTGTTAACTTTTTTGTCTGGATATGCCAATTTGTATCTCCTGTCCGTCGCTACTTACTGTTTCGGCGCATTTTTTCACACCTCCGTAATAATTACCCATCCTCCCGGTAACACACCCATTAACACAATACCTTCAATGCACTGATTAATAAGTGAAAATAACATTTTTCACTTGGAAAAATTAATGATTGAGATAGCGGGTGAAAAGCCATATATTGAGCGCGTTTTTTTGATGCCTGTTTTTTAACTCATTTATCCAACGCCGGCGTTACTGATAACCCGGCGTTGTAGGAGAGATATGATGACGGATAAAGTCCGTATTGATACTTTAGGTGCGAACTCCTCAAATGGTAACAACCAGACCTATTTAGCGCGACAAGCTGAATTTGAGTCGAATGTCAGAAGTTATCCACGTAAATTGCCGTTAGCGATTGCGAAAGCTCAGGGCGTCTGGATCACCGATGTTGAGAACAATCAATACCTTGATTGCCTTGCCGGTGCAGGAACGCTGGCGCTTGGACATAACCATCCTGAGGTACTGCAGAGCATCCAGAGTGTCATTGCCAGCGGCTTGCCGTTACATACCCTTGACCTGACCACGCCACTGAAGGATCAGTTCTCCGAGTATCTACTCTCCTTACTGCCAGGCCAGGGCAAAGACTATTGCCTGCAGTTCACCGGTCCTTCTGGAGCGGACGCGGTTGAAGCTGCGCTGAAACTGGCGAAGAAATACACAGGCCGTTCAGGGATGATCAGTTTCTCCGGTGGCTATCACGGCATGACCCATGGCGCGCTGGCCGTGACTGGCAACCTGGGCCCAAAAGAAGCGGTAGATGGCATGATGCCGGAAGTGCAGTTCATGCCATACCCGCACGAATACCGTTGCCCTCTGGGCATTGGCGGTGAAGCGGGCGTCAAAGCGCTGTCGTACTACTTCGAAAACCTGATCAACGATGTTGAAAGCGGCGTGCGCAAACCTGCGGCGGTAATTCTGGAAGCGCTCCAGGGTGAAGGCGGCGCTAACCCAGCTCCGGTTGAGTGGTTACAGCGTATCCGTAAAGTGACCAAAGAACACGGTATCGTACTGATCCTTGATGAAGTTCAGGCTGGCTTCTGCCGTACCGGCAAGCAATTCGCTTATGAACACGCGGGCATTGAGCCTGATATTATCGTGATGTCCAAAGCGGTTGGCGGCAGCCTGCCTCTGGCCGTGTTGGGGATCAGAAAAGATCTGGACGTCTGGTCGCCGGGCCACCATACCGGTACCTTCCGTGGCAACCAACTGGCGATGGCTGCCGGTTTGACGACTATCAAGTATCTGAAAGAACACAATATTGCTGATAAAGTCGCGGCTCAGGGTGAGTGGTTGAAAGGCAAACTGGCTGACATGCAGAAGCGTTACCCAGTAATGGGCCATGTGCGTGGTCTGGGCCTGATGATCGGAATAGAAATCGTCAAACCTCACGAAACCCCCGATCATATGGGAAGCTACCCGGCCGATCCCGAATTGTCAGCCCTGCTACAGAAAAAATGCTTTGAAGCTGGCTTAATCCTCGAACGTGGTGGCCGTAACGGCACCGTACTGCGTCTGCTCCCTTCCCTGTTGATCACCAATGCCGAGTTGGAGATCTTCATGGATAAGTTTGAGAACGCCCTGTTAGCCGCTGGCATCAAACCCGTCTGAATGGAGTAAGTCGATGTCCCGGTCTAATCCGATTCTGGCTGCTTCAGCGCAGAGCACTGAAGCCTACCAGCAAGCCATCGCTCAGAGTAGCGCAGCGGTGGTACAGTGGCTGCAACAGCCTGAGATGTATCAGGGGAAATCTGTTGCCGAGCTGCGTGAACACATCAAGCTGAACTTTACCGCTCAGGGCCTGGGTAACCAGGCCGCGATTGAGCGGGCGATTGAGTATTTTTTGCAAGACAGCCTGTCGGTACACCATCCGCAGTGCGTCGCACACTTACATTGCCCAAGCCTGGTGATCAGCCAGGCGGCTGAGGTGTTGATCAACGCCACTAACCAGAGCATGGACTCCTGGGATCAAAGCCCGTCAGCCACCATTATCGAGCTGAAGCTGATCGAATGGCTGCGTACTCAGGTGGGTTACCCGGCTGGCGATGCGGGCGTATTCACCAGCGGCGGCACCCAAAGTAACCTGATGGGGCTGATGCTGGCGCGTGATGCCTTCTTCGCTCGTCAGGGACATTCGGTCCAGCAGGATGGTCTGGTCGGCAACCTGAAGAAGTTGAAAGTGCTGTGTTCTGAAAACGCCCATTTCTCGGTGCAAAAGAACATGGCGTTGATGGGATTGGGTTATCAGTCGGTCACGCGGGTGAAGACCGATCAATATGCGCGGATGGATCTGCACGACCTGGCCGAAAAAGTCGCGCAGGCTGAAGCGAATGGCGAGCAAATTCTGGCGATAGTGGCGACGGCCGGTACCACTGACGCGGGCGCTATCGATCCACTGCGGGCTATTGCCGAACTGGCGGCGAAACATCAGATCTGGCTGCACGTTGATGCCGCCTGGGGCAGTGCTCTGCTGCTGTCCGAACAGTACCGCCACTACCTGGATGGCATTGAACTGGTCGACTCGATTACCCTGGACTTCCATAAACAGTTCTTCCAGACCATCAGTTGTGGCGCATTCCTGTTGAAAGACGCCCGCCATTACGAGTTGATGCGTTATCAGGCGGCTTATCTGAACTCCGAATTCGACGAAGCACAGGGCGTACCGAACCTGGTGTCTAAATCGTTGCAGACCACCCGCCGCTTCGATGCTCTGAAACTGTGGATGGGACTGGAAGCTCTGGGACAAAAGCAGTACGCCGAGATTATCGACCACGGCGTCACGCTGGCACAGCAGGTGGCGCAGTACGTTGCGGAACAGCCTTCACTGGAACTGGTCATGCAACCCCAGTTAGCCAGCGTGCTGTTCCGCTATCGTCCGGCGCAACTGGCTGGGAATGGTGATGCCGCCATCGCCCTGCTGAACCAGAAAATTGGCGACGCATTACTGGAGAGTGGGCGTGCCAATGTTGGCGTGACCGAGCATAACGGCGTGACCTGTCTGAAAATGACTCTGCTGAACCCAACGGTGACGCTGGACGACATCAAACGCCTGCTGTCGCTGGTCGAGACCACTGCTGAGCAATTGCTGTCGGCATAAGATCCACTGGCGGTAACGCATAAAGACTTAAGCCCACCTGTTGGTGGGCTTGTTTTTTTATCGTGTCGGGCTCTGGTGCACAACACTGCCACAGGAACCGGGCCATCAACAATCTGCCGATGTCTCCCCGCCAGTGAGGCTATCACGATTTGCATGGCAATCAGCATCAGTAATGGCAACGTCCATCCTGCTGTATACTCAGGTTATTTGCGCAGTAACGGTGGGATAGACGGCACCATTGGGGCATTATCAATATCCTGCTGGGTCATCCGAAACGCCTCAGGATAGTCCTGTCGCTGGGTACGCCGCACGGGTTCGGTTGAACGCCAGGTATAAAGACAACGCTGGCACTGGTGTACCGTCCAGACTCCCGCTATCGGTGATGTCGCCATCAATTCAATATGCTCACCGGCACAACGTGGACAAATCATAATCCCTCCTGGGTAGCACCAGGCTGACGCGCGGCCAGCAGTTGGTTTAGTTTCACGATCCAGTCTTTGGTTTCAGGCAGATCCTGCACCGGCTGGCTGTAGTGACCACGGACATCCGGCGCCACTGGCGTGGTGGCGTCAATAATCAGTTTATCGGTGATACCCGCCGGTGATGAACCAGGGTCCAGCTCCAGCACAGACATATTCGGTAGCTGAACCAGATCGCCCGCCGGATTAACCTTAGACGAAAGCGCCCACATGACTTGTGGCAGATTGAACGGGTCGACATCTTCGTCAACCATAATCACCATTTTAACGTAGCCCAGCCCATGCGGCGTAGTCATCGCCCGTAAGCCGACCGCTCGCGCAAAACCGCCATAGCGTTTTTTGGTGGAAATAATCGCCAGCAAACCATGGGTATACATGGCATTGACGGCTTGTACCTCCGGGAATTCCGCCTTCAACTGCTGATACAGCGGTACGCAAGTTGCGGGCCCCATCAGATAGTCAATTTCAGTCCACGGCATGCCCAGATAGAGCGATTCAAAGATCGGCTGACTGCGGTAAAAGACTTTATCAACCCGTACCACCGTCATATTGCGACCGCCAGAATAGTGGCCGGTAAACTCTCCAAATGGTCCCTCAATTTCGCGCTTACGCCCTTCTATCACCCCTTCAAGGATCACCTCTGAGCCCCATGGCACGTCAAAACCGGTCAGCGGCGCGGTGGTGATGGGATAAGGAGAACCACGTAATGCTCCTGCCATCTCATATTCTGATTGATCATACTTCAGCGGCGTCGCACCCATCAGAGTGATTATCGGGTCATTACCCAGGGTGATAACAATCGGCAGGTCTTCGCCCCGCTCTTCAGCTTTGTGCAGATGCAGCGCAATATCGTGCATGGGGACCGGTTGTAAGCCCAGCTTGCGCTTGCCTTTCACTTCTATGCGGTAAATCCCTACATTCTGTTTATCAAAGCTGTCTGGATCGGTAGGATCACGAGAGACCACACACGCTTTATCGAGATAAAATCCACCATCGCCGTCATTAAGCCGAAACAACGGCAACAGATCGAAAATATTAATGTCATCGCCTTCCTGCATATTCTCGGCCCACGGCGGATTATCACGACGCTCTGGTGTCAGCGGAAAATCATCCCATCGGCGAATAAATTCATCGATTTGGTCGCGGGTAGATGTTGTCGGCGGCAACCCAAGCGCAATAGCATGATTTTGCCAGGAACCCAGCGTATTTAGCGCGACTCTGGCAGAGGTGAACCCCGCAATATTATCGAAATAAAGCGCCGGTGCGCCTTCCCCTATCCGCCCAGTCGCATTAGCTGCCGCCGCCAGATCCGGTTCCGCCTGTACCTGCTCCGTAATTTTCAGTAACTGACCGTTTTCATCCAGTGCCTGCATGAAACTGCGTAAATCATCAAACGCCATCATGTTTCTCCTTTTGGCTTATTGTTCGTATACGAACAAGTTACACCCTATACCTATTTTTTGTCCTGTGCAATGCCATTGTCGGTTAAGATAACTGCCCGGAAAAAAGTGAGAAAAGTGATGGCTTCAACGTTTGAACAGGAAATATTCCATCTGATGCGGAAAGTTTTTCAACAACATACCGCACGCTGGCAGCAGTATTTACCTGAGCTGACCAAACCGCAGTACGCGGTACTTCGGGCTATTGCAGAACACCCGGGTATTGAACAGGTACAACTAACCGACGCCGCGTTGAGCAGCAAAGCCACACTGGCAGAACTGCTGGCAAGGCTGGAAGCACGGGGATTATTGCAGCGAGAGCAGGATCCTGCTGATAAACGCCGGCGCTTTATCACTCTGACAGCTGAAGGCGAGGCATTGCTGGATGCGTCGTTGCCAGTCGGTCATGGGGTGGATAATCAATTCCTCAGCCGTCTGTCAGTGGCGGAACAGCACAATTTGCGCATGTTGCTGCTGAAAATAACCGAAGATTGACACGAAAAAAGGCCAGCATATGCTGGCCTTGAGATGATGTGATCGATTAGTGAGCAGGCATCTGCGAAGGTTGCTTCAGTAGCTTACGTTGGTCCGCCACTTCCTTCGCGGTCACCGCCGGCGCGGCATTACCCCAACTGTTGCGCAGGTAAGTCGCTACCGCCGCCACCTGTTCATCTGACAGTTTCCAGGCAAAAGCCGGCATGGCTCCGCTGGTCGGGTTACCTTCAGTCACTGCGCCTCTCCCCCCTTCCAACACCGTCGTGATGATGGACGACGGATCGTCTGCCAGTAGCCCCGGGTTCTCTGCCAGACTGGCTGCCAGATGAGGAATGCCCTTGCCATCGCTGTTATGACAAGCGCTACAGTTAGCCGAATAGACATTCGCGCCCATTTTCATCTGTGCACTCTCCGTCGCCAGTGGCTGTGGAGGCACGTTGTCTGCGGCCGGAACAGATTTCAGATACACCGCAATAGCCCGCAGATCCACCTCGCTCAGATGCTGAGTGGAGTTGGTCACCGCCTCGGCCATTGGGCCGGACGCGACCGCCACATGGTTACTGCCAAGCTTCAGGTAATCAACGATCTGCTGCTCATTCCAACGCCCAATCCCGGTATAGTTGTTCGGGGTAATATCCGGCGCATGCCATTCCGCCAGGTTGCTCCCCTGCAGATACGTATCTTTATCGCCACCCAGCATATTTTTCGCCGTATGGCAGGCGCTGCAGTGCTCCAGACCTTCCACCAGATAAGCGCCACGGTTCCACTCTGCTGATTTAGCCGAATCGGGTTGATAACCTTGATTCTTAAAGAACAGCAGATTCCAGCCCATCATCGCCAGACGGATATTATAAGGGAAGCCGAGGTCAGTCTCCGGCGCCTTATAATTCACCGGTTTAACCGAGCGCATGTACATCCACAGATCATGCATATCCTGGTCGCTGACTTTGACGTAGGCGTTATACGGCATCGCCGGATAGAGATACTGACCGCCTTTCCCTTTGCCGTGTCGTACCGCCCGGTAAAAATCACGCTCGGTCCAGTTACCGATCCCATATTCCGGATCCGGGGTTATGTTGCTGGCCACAATACCCCCGAAAGGCGTGCTGATAGTATAACCGCCAGCAAAAGCGTCTTTACTTCCCGGCGCGGTATGGCACGCCACACAGTCGCCGGCAATCGCGACATATTTGCCGCGCATCACGGCATCCGCATCGGCGGCTGTCGGCGGCTGACTGGTGAGGATATTGGTGCCAGCCACATCATCTGCACGGGTATCACCATTCTGCCACAGCAACCCCACCGCGACGGCAATGGCCACGATGGCCACCCCGCCCAAAATTGTTGTTTTTTTCATCTCACACCTTCACCAGCGGGCCAGGATTTTTCAGGTACTGTTCGATAATGGCTTTCGCCGTCCACAGACTCAGTGCGCCAATGGTTCCGGTCGGGTTGTAGCCCGCATTATTGGGAAACGAAGAGGCGCCAAGGACGAACAGGTTGTGTACATCCCAGCTCTGCTGATAGCGGTTAAGGACGCTGGTCTGTGGATCGGTACCCATCACCGCGCCACCAATGGTATGGTCGCTGGCAAAACTATAAGGAGAATAATGTCCAGCCGCCGAGTTGGTGCCAATGACGGTTTTGGCGCCCATCGCTTTGCCGATCTCCACACTTTTCTCTTCGATAAACTTCGCGGAACGGCGGTCGTTCTCGTTGTAATCGAAGGTCACACGCAGCAACGGATTGCCATTGTCGTCGACATATTCCGGGTCCAGATCGAGATAATAATCTTCGTGCGCATAACTGGTCCCCTGTCCGAAGATAAACGTCCCGTTCTGGAAGGCGTGAGTGTAGGCTTTTTTCCAGTCTTTGCCCCAGCGCGGGGTACCCGGTGGCAGCATATCGGCGTTACCAATCGGTCGGGCTCCACGCCCTACCACCAGAATACCGGCGCCGCCGATAAAGCCCAGACCGCTGTGGTCAAAGTTATCGCCGTTGAAATCATCCACCTGCTGAGAGAGCGCCCCGGCACCAATGAACTGGTTGAGATATTCATTCTCAAAGAACAGGTTAGCGCCCGAAACAGTCTGGAAGGTGTAAGCACGGCCCACCACCCCGGTTTTCGTCACCGGATCATATGGCTTACCGATCCTGGACAGCAGCAGCAGGCGGACGTTTTGCATCTGGAAGGCCGATAACACCACGATATCTGCCGGTTGTACCCACTCTTTTTTATTACGATCGACATAGGTTACGCCGGTCGCTGTTTTGCCATCAGCGGCTTTATTGACACGGACCACAGCTGACTCAGTGAGGACGGTAAAATTCTCACGCTGCATCAGCGCGGGGATCACACAGGCGTTCGGGCTGGATTTTGAGAAGTTGCCACAGCCGTAATACAGGCAGTAACCGCAATAGGTACAAGGCCCCATACGTACGCCAAGCGGGTTGACATAAGCGCGGGAAGCCTGACCCGCCGGTACCATAAATGGATGCTGACCAAGAGATTTTGCCGCGTCGCGGAACAAATCAGTCAGGCGTACCCCTTCCAGCGGCGGTAACGGATATTCACTGCTACGGTTACCTTCAAACGGGTTGCCGTCCGGAATGATTTTACCATTCAACTTGCCTGCCTTGCCGGAAACACCCGCGATCTTCTCAAACCGGTCATAGAACGGCTCCAGTTCGTCATAGGTGACGCCCCAATCTTGTAAGATCAGGCCGTTGGTAATCTGTTTTTTACCATAGCGTTGCAAGGTCTGAGTGTAAGGCTGGAAGTCAAATGGCGTAAAACGCCATGCCATTCCTGCCCAGTGAGTACCGGAACCGCCAACGTTATAACCCAACTCATTCAGGTTCCAGTCGCGGGTCGGTAACGCCTTTTGCGTACGGTTATTACGGAAAGTGGTGGTCTCTACTGCTGGCGGCAGCAACATACTGCGGCGGGTATCCCAACGCAGCTCATCCGTATCAATGGAAGGGGGAAAATCGGTCGCAGTTTCAAACCAGGGGCCACGTTCAATGGCCACCACATTTAAACCGGCTCGGGTCAGCTCTTCAGCAATAAGCGAGCCGCACCACCCCAGCCCAACGATGACGACATCAGCTTTTGGACGTACATTGTTCATAGTTAAAAACTCTTAATGAAGAAATATAACGACTCAGCTTCAGAGAGTGTTATCAATCAGGCTGGTTGGAATAATATTAAGCTTTTGCCCTTTCTTGCTGAGCAAATCACGGAAATCATAACGAGCACCGGGGAAACCAATCATTTTCCAACTGGTCATGTCTTTATTTCCGCCATAAATCGGATCGGATAAAAAACCTTCCCGCACGTTTTGCAGTAATAGCTCAAAAAAAACTTTGCTGTCGACGTCCTGACCTAAATCATACTGGCCTGCTTCCATTGCCTGCAGGATATGGTCTTGCTGTTCGCCCGGAAGATCGACAAAGTTTTTACCCGACTGTTTCTGAGTGGCTTTATCGAGCGCCGCCAGGCCCTGCCGGTATTGTTCTGCCGGAGTCTGTGCCAATTGGGGGCCCTGCTCAGGGGTACCTTTGACGAAACGCCCCAGGCGATAAACGGTAACGGCATGCCCATAATCGCCCGCCAATTGTCGGTCAATAAAGACGGCACAACCCGCTTCTTTCCCACTCAGGCTCTGCTCATCCGCAGGAATAAAGCGTTCGGCAATCGCGCCAACCGTGTCGAACTCATGCTGAGTTAAATATTGCAGACCGCCTTTTCTCGGCGGTGAAGGAGGAGTATTAACTTTTCCTGCCTGCCATGGCTGTCCACCATTAACCACTTCCGCCTGAGCGCCTGGCAATGAGGATGCAACGCCCAGTGCCACCACTGACGTGAGAAACTCTCTACGTTTCATATTTTCCTGCCGGTTGATTGATCACATTGCGTATCGGACTATTCTTATTTGATAACCACCTAACAATTTCTTGTTGTTATTATTACCAAATTCAATCTATTTGATTTACAGAATTAATAATAAATTAACAACATGGCGATCATAATTTCTCCATCTGCCTCAGGAAAGATTTGCGTTGATGGTTTTACATCATTACAGTCTGAGTGGTTTTTAATTGTGCAAAACAGACTTGCCAGATTTATTTTGCGCTCCATAATTACGCCGGCCCTAAAAGAGTCAGCTTAGCGCGGCCCCTTTGCCCTGGCGGCAGCTGTAATGTGGAGCAATAATGAAAAAGTTAACCCTGCAGATGCTGGCAAAAATGGCTGGCGTCGGCGTGGCAACCGTTGACAGGGTGTTGAACGAACGTGGCGGTGTTTCACCGGACACGGTACGTAAGGTATTACAAGTCGCCAGAGAAGCGGGACTGAAACGCCCACTGCCGGAAGCGTACCAACATCCGTGGCGCATCGAAGTTTTTCTCAGTAGTACTCCCTCTCATTTTTTCAAACGGCTGGCGAGTGAATTCAGCCGGATAGCCAGCCAACTGGGCTATCAGCGGCTGACCCTGTACCGTACGTTTGTCGCGGAATCGCAACCGGAGATCCTCGCACAGCGAATAATCGAAAGCGGCGAACAACGCGACGGACTGATTATCTTTGGGCACGATTATCCCATTATTCATCAGGCACTGGCGCATTGTTGGGCCCGGCGAGTGCCGGTTATCACTATCGCCACCGATATTCCGCAGGCGCAGCGATTGTGTCATGTCGGCATCAACCAGTATCAGGCGGGCAGAACAGCGGGACTGCTGATGAGTAAGACGCTAAAAAGAGCTGGCGATGTGATTCTGGTTAGCGGGAGAATAGATTACCGGGCGCATCGGCAACGGATTGAAGGTTTTCGCGAAGCAATGAGTCAGCGTTCACCGGAGATTAAAATACGCGAAGCGCTGGCGGGTCAGGATCAACGGGAAACCATTCGCCACCTGTTACAGAGTACCCTGACCTTCTCTCACGATGTCGCCGGTATCTATAATAGCGGGGTGGGAAATGGTGAAATCCAGGAAATTTTGCAGCAACATCAATTGTTAGGCAAATGTACCTGGATAACTCATGAACTGTATTCAGTCACCGAAAAAATGCTGCATCAGGACTGCGTGGCGTTCACGCTCGATCAGAATGCCGACCAGCACGTCCGGCTTTCAATTGAGCTGATGCTGCGCCATCTTGAATCAGGTTATCAGCCAGAACTGTACAGCGACGGTAAGGTGCCGCTGAAGATTATTACTGCGGAAAATCTGGACTGATCGCCGGGCTGGCAATTGCGTCAGCCCGCACTCAGGCGTCCCCGCGTTAGCGGGCCTCCAGGCCGCAGATACGGGCAGCGATAGAGCCGCCCACACGGATCGGCCTCCGGTAAAACATTAAGCCCGGAGTCTGTTATTCACGAAATTAGCGCCAACCCAACGCCGGGGCCACATGCCTGAGGATCGCTTCCAGAACGTGGCTACAATAATCAACCCCCAGCTGATTTGGAATGGTCAACAGGAGCGTGTCAGCCTCCGCCACCGCTTCATCCTGCGCCAGTTGGGCGACCAACTGTTCCGGCTCCGCAGCATAACTGCGCCCGAAGATCGCCCGTGTTTTTTCGTCAAGATAACCGACCTGATCACCGCCCTGCCCGCTGGCGCCAAAATAAGCCCGATCAGTATCATTCATCAGGGCAAAGATGCTGCGGCTGACAGAAACGCGCGGTTCGCGGTTGTGACCCGCCGCCTGCCAGGCATCACGGTAAGCACGGATTTGCTTCGCCTGCTGAATATGAAACGGCTCACCGGTTTCATCATCCTTCAGGGTGGAACTTTGCAGATTCATTCCCAGCTTCGCAGCCCAGATCGCGGTGGCGTTAGAGCCGGATCCCCACCAGATACGCTCACGTAACCCTGCGGAGAAAGGTTCCGGCCTTAATAATCCTGGCGGATTAGGAAACATAGGCTGTGGATGGGGTGTGGCAAAACCTTCCCCCCGCAGTACATCCAGCAGTGCTTCGGTATGACGGCGGCCCATCTCCGCATCATTTTCCTCTTCGGCTGGCTGATAACCAAAATAACGCCAGCCGTCCACCACCTGCTCAGGAGAGCCACGGCTGATCCCCAATTGCAGACGACCGCCACTGATTAAATCTGCTGCACCAGCCTCTTCCGCCATATACAACGGATTCTCATAGCGCATATCAATCACGCCAGTACCTATTTCAATCCGTTTAGTACGGGCTGCCACGGCGGCTAATAGCGGGAAAGGCGCACTGAGCTGACGGGCAAAATGGTGCACACGGAAATAAGCGCCATCGGCCCCCAGTTCTTCGGCAGCCACCGCCAGTTCAATGGACTGTAATAATGCATCTGCAGCTGAACGGGTAGCCGACTGCGGCGACGGCGTCCAGTGACCAAATGACAGAAACCCTATTTTTTTCATGGTGAATCGGCCTTTTTACTGTTGAATAATGACACTGACTCAGTATTGGCGAGCAAGGCAACGTGACGCAAGCTGTAAGCCGTTACCAATGATGTGGCTGCCATGTCAGACCCGATTCGTCAGGCTTACGGAAGCAATATTTTCCTGAAGTGCATTAATCAACGTCCGTAAACCACGATTGGCCGGCTTGTCGCGGCGCAACATGGCCAGTTCGCGAGTGAGCGGAGTTTCCAACAATGTGGTGCCGCCCGTCGCCGAGAAACGACGGGTACGTGCCACGAGGCAAAATGTCTGTAGTTGATCAAGATTAAGCGCGGCCATGAAAGTTTTTCTTATGTGTTGATAAGCCAGGCAATCTACCGTATCGCGCAGATTAGCGTTACGATGATAATCAGTACTAACATTCAATGAGAAAAAAATGGAAATCACCTCAGCCATTCCCGAACACCTCGTCGCAATACAACAGATTTACGCCTGGCATGTAAACAACGGCATTGCCTCATTTGAAACCGTCCCGCCAGACCATGAAGAGATGGCGGCACGCCTGACAAAAGTTATCGCCAGTGGCGGTATCTGGCTGGTAGCCCTGAGGGATACTCAGGTCGCAGGTTATTGTTACCTGGCGCCGTATCGTCCACGCTATGCCTACCGTTATACTCTGGAAGATTCAGTGTATGTCCACCCTGATTTCTCCGGTCAGGGCATTGGTAAGGCACTGTTACAGCACGCTATTCGTCTGGCGGAGATGCGGGGCTTTCGTCAGTTGATCGCGGTTATTGGCAATAGCGAAAACCATGCGTCCCTGGGGCTGCATCGTTCACTGGGATTTGAACTCACTGGCGTGATGAAGTCGGTTGGCTTTAAGCATGGTCGCTGGGTTGATACCGTCATCATGCAGCGAGCGCTTGGGGCGGGGTCGACAACATTTCCAGAGCCACTACGCTGAAAATTAGCCCATTAAGTGACAATGTCACGAAAAAAAACAACATCACTGGCGGACTGAAAACGCCAACAGTGGCAATATATCATCGGCTTTTTAAGTCGACTCATCAGATATCGACCATGATACGGTCAGCAGGGATGGCCTGACTGATACGGGGCTTTTCTGGTTCACGGTTATTTGAACGACCTGAGTCCCCTATTAGCCCGGAAAAAATTATCAGGAGTGTCATTCTATGAGCAAACTAGCGGTTTACCACACTGAACCCGCACCATTTATAGTCTGTAATCAGGAGCAGACCGCCGCATTACTGGGTTTTGAGGCAATGCTTGAGGCGATTGCCAGTACGGTACTGGAATGTGAAAAAGGCGATATTAACAGCCCTGAGCGCATGGTCGTGCCATTAGGTGATGGCGGAGTATTATTAAGCATGCCAGCCACCGCGAAAGACATTGCTATTCATAAGCTGGTCAACGTACAGCCTGGAAATAAAAAAAACCAGTTACCCACTATTCACGGCACCGTAACCGTTTGTGATGCGCAAACCGGCCAAATTATCTGCCTTCTCGATGGTCCGGAAGTTACCGGGCGGCGTACTGCGGCAGTGAGCATGCTGGGTATCCGTACGTTTTTACCCACCGAACCGTCTCGCATCCTGCTCATCGGTACGGGTGTGCAGGCCCGTTATCATTTACAGGCGATAAATGCGTTATTCCCTGCTGCTGATGTCCTGGTACGCGGCTCGTCTTTGAGTGCAGCTCAACAATTCTGCCAGCAAAATGCTGACAGACACTCTCGCCTGACGGCATGTGGCGAAACGCTGCCTACTGATTTGGATGTCGTGTTGACACTGACCACCAGCACCAAAGCCGTTTATGACCTTCCCGCCATACAGGAGCGGCTGATTATTGGCGTGGGCGCCTTTAAACCGGAAATGTGCGAGATCGGCAAAAACACCCTGGACGGTAGCGCGCTTTACGTTGACGACCCCGATGGCGCCAGGCATGAAGCCGGTGATTTTATTCAGGCAGGCGTTGACTGGTCAGCCGTCAACTCTCTTGCCCATGCGCTGCGCTCGACTGCTGCTTTGTCGCGTCCTGTGGTGTTTAAAACCGTGGGAACCGCCGCGTGGGATCTCGCTGCGGCCCGTGTGGCGCTCCAGTCGCTAACCCGCTAAAAGCGAAAACGTCCAACAAACCCTCGTTTGCCGGACGTTACTGAAATGACCACCAAAACTTAACTTTGCCTGACCTCCACAAACTACCGCCTTAACTGGCGGGGATTCTGCACGTCTGCAATATGTCGCAGTACAAAAA
The DNA here is from genome assembly GCF_009295515.1 of Erwinia endophytica. Taxonomy (GTDB): domain Bacteria; phylum Pseudomonadota; class Gammaproteobacteria; order Enterobacterales; family Enterobacteriaceae; genus Erwinia; species Erwinia endophytica. Next base: position 250,072 of record NZ_RQVV01000003.1, read on the forward strand.
ACGGCCTTAACGTACAATAATTTTCGATATCCAGACCATTTACCCATCCCGACCACGCAAAAAGGCCTCTGAGCCGCTTTTAGCGCGGTATGGCTTTGCAGGGGGAAGGGATGGATAGGCGATCCCTTTCGATCCCTCATTTGTATCGGCGGCTAACCCTCTGTGCTATCTGTCATTTCATCCTGCCGCCTTACATGCGCTGACGCGCATAAATCCCCGTTCCTCAGTGGAACGAAAATTCACGCTAAAAGGGTAGTGACTGGGTAGCCGCGATAACTGCCAACAAAATTAGCTTACAGGTTAATTTCACCTTGCCTGAAATTAGCCTGTAGGTTAATATTAATAGAAATGGGAGATCACATGTTTAGCGTTGTTTATCACCCGGAAGCCAGGGAAGAAGCCACAGCATTACCCGTAAAAATCAGGGTGAAGTTTGACCGTCTCATCGGCAAACTGGAGTATGACGCCCGATTACTGCGGGAACCGGACACAAAACCCCTGGGCGATGGACTTTTTGAGATCCGCACGATGGGGACGGACATAGCCAGGGGCATCTGGGTATACCACAAAGGCAATACCATCATCATGCTCCGGGTTTTCATCAAGAAGTCACAGAAAACGCCAGCGAAAGAAATCGATCTCGCCAAAAAGCGGTTAGCGGAGGTACTTAATGAAACTGGTAAGCCATAAAGAACTGCATAACGAGTGGATGCAGGACGATGAATATCGCGCTGCATGGCAGGAAGAAGAACGCAAGGAGAAGCTCAGAGAGCTACTTGCGGAATGGCGTAAGCATGACAACCTGACAAAAGCGCAGGTTGCTGAACGCATGGGGGTTACACCTCCGGTTATTTCCCGCCTGGAAAACAACATCACCAAAGCCAGCATCGACACACTGACCCGCTACGCTCACGCCTGCGGCATCAAGAAACCTGTCATTGCCCTGTACTAAATGACCAGCCCTCCGGGGCTGGCCATTTTGATTTGCAAGAGAAGCTCAATCTGAGCGTCTTGTTTGTCGCCCATGATTTGCGTCTTGTCCGACATATTTCGCACCGCGTGGCAGTGATGTATCTGGGAGAAGTGGTTGAAGTCACCACCACCGAAACCCTGTATCTGAGCCCCTGCCATCCTTACACTCAGGCATTGCTACGCGCCGCGCCAGTCATCGACCCGACTCAACGAGGTAAAAAGGTCAGTCTGAGCGGCGAGCTCCCCAGCCCACTTCCCCCCCTTCCGGCTGTCGTTTCCATACCCGCTGCCCTTATGCCACCGACCGCTGTCGTGCTGAACGACCTGTGTTGACCGAAAAAACACCCGGCCATAAGGTAGCCTGCCATCTGGTATAAAAGCCGGGGAGCACTATCTGTTACTGCCTGTTTTGTCATTATCGTGGTCTGGTCACTGTTGGTCATATCACCGTGGCACATTTTCGGAACGCCCCTTCAGGCATCCGCAAAACCGTGCAAACGGTGCCGTCGTGTTCCTGACATCATCGCGCAGCATCCGCCGGGTATGCCGTCATCCAGCCCAAACTCTCCAGGGTAGTACTCAGCGGACGGTATTCACAACCAATCCACCCGGCATAATCCAGTCGTTGTAGCTGATTAAACACGAAATCCCAGTTCAATTCGCCACTGCCCGGCTCGCTGCGGGTGGGCGGATCGGCTATCTGCACATGCGCCGTCAGCGGCAATAATGCGGCAATATTCCGGCTGAGATCACCGTGCATCATCTGGCAATGGTAGATATCCAGCATCAGCCGCACTGATGGACTGTTAATCTGCCGAACAATGTCAGCGGCAAGATAATAATCGCTGAGGAAAAAATGGGGAATGTCGTGACGATTGATAGCTTCCAGCAGCAAAACCACGCCCTGCTTCCCGGCTTGTTCCCTTGCCCAGTTGATGTTGTCTGTAAATTGCATCAACGCCGCCGCAACCGTGGTGTTATCAGGTTGCAGGCCCGCCTGTAAATGGACAAACGGGCAGGACAGCGCGGCAGCATATTCCAGTGCCTGTAGCATTCCGTTCTGAAATTCAGCCACATAGTCAGGATGGCAGGCAGCACCGGAACGCAACGGCGAATCTGGCGGTCCGACCGGGGTATTAATCAGGATCTGCTGCAAGCCATTCTCACGCAAATGCTTCTGCAGGACACCCACTGGCCAGCCATAAGGCTGGGCATATTCGACGGCACGAAAACCGGCCTTCGCCGCCGCCGCAAAACGCTGCTCAAAGGGTAGCTCGGTAAATAGCCATTTCAGATTCGCGCAAAAACGCAGTCCGGCCATCGCTTATTCCTCAGCCACGCAATGCACTCACCGCCCGGGCAAAAAAGTCTTTGCCACCAAAATTACCGGATTTCAGCGCGAGGGCAATAGGCTGCTCCCCTTGAGAAACCATCGCCGGAACACCGGTATCGATCTCCTCGCCGATAGTCAACGCTCCCAGATTCAGGGCGCTGACTACCGCACCGGAGGTTTCTCCGCCGCCAACCACAATGCGACGGACTCCTTTCTCCACCAGTTTTTGCGCGGTCATACCGAATAAGTTATCCAGTGCGGCGGCCACTTTTTCACGGCCGTGCTGCTGCTGAACCGCCTGTACCGTTTGCGGATCGCCGGAAGAGTACACCAACGGTGCCTGCCCCTGATGTTCAGTGATAAAATCCACCAACTGCTGTGGTCCGGTTGTACCGCTCAGCACATCACTCACCTCGATCATCAGCACCGGATGCGCTTTCTGATGCTCGGCAATTTGCTGACGGGTCGCCCCGGAACAACTGCCTACGAGGATCGCTTCCGGCCCGTCGATATGCGGGACACTGGCTTTCTGCCCTTTCGCCAGCCCCTGAGCGATAAAATTATGGGGTAGTGCCAGCGCGATACCCGATCCCCCGGTCACCAGTACCGCATCTTTACAGGCACGGCCTATCGCGGTCAGGTCATGTTCGCTGATCGCATCGACAATCAGTAACGTCCGGCCTTGCTGTGCTTCACGCTGGAAAGCGGATTGTAGAGCCTGACTTCCCTGTACCACCGTGTTCCAGCCGATATGCGCCACGCGGCGATGACTTTGGCGTTGCAAGACACGACGCAGATCGGCGTCTTTCATCGGCGTCAACGGATGATGTTCCATCCCTGATTCATTGAGCAGTTTGTCATGCACAAACAAATGCCCCTGATATACCGTTCTCCCCATCGCCGGAAACGCCGGGCAGACCACCACGCTTTGCGCGCCCAGATGTTCCGCCAGCGCATCAGCGACCGGGCCAATATTACCGTTATCGGTGGAATCAAAGGTGGAGCAGTATTTGAATACAATCTGTCGACAGCCCTGCTCTTGTAGCCAGCGGCAAGCCGCCAGCGATTGCGCCACCGCGTCTTCTGCCGGGATTGAACGGCTTTTCAGCGCAATGACTCCCGCTTCCACATCAGCCGCGGCAGGTCGTACCGGCAGACCGAGATACTGGGTCGTTTTCAAACCACCTTCCCCTTTCAACCCTTTTGACAGGGTGATGGCAATATCGCTGGCCCCGGTAAAATCATCGGCAATAACCCCAATCAACATAACTTACTCCTTCCGGCCAGCCAGCACGCTGGCCTGTATACGTTTTACTGCGGCATGGGGCGCGGTCAGCACCGGAATATCAACCTGTTGCCGCACACTCGCCGCCGCACGAGAGGTGGAGAAATGTGCCAACATGATCACATCGCAATGGGCCAGTTCCTTCGCCCGTGCAGCAACCAGCCGGTTGTGACTTTCCGCATCACCTTTTTTCAGCAACCCAATCGCGTCATCAACCAGAATGGTGGTCAACCTGGCAGACGAATGGTTCTGCGCGACATATTCGTTAAATTCGTCGGTCATGGTTTCCACCGCCGGACCAAATGTCGCCAACATACCGATATTTTTACCCTGTGCTACCGCCTCGTGAAACATCGCTTCATTAGGCTTCAGTACTGGCACCGGCACTTCTTTTGCCAGTCGGTCGATCGCCGGACCAAAAGCGGAACAGGTTATCAGAATGCCCTGCGCCTGCATGTCATAAGCATAATGACCAAACCGCACAAACCGGTCGATCATCGCAGACGATAGCTCTGGCTCTCTGGCACGATCGACAGACAGACCATCGTCCAGCAGATTGATGGTTTCGGCCTCAGGCCAGACTTCCTCAAACGCGGTATGGATCGGTGCCATCGCGACGGGTGTGGCATGCAGTAATACGATTCTTGCGGTCATTTTAGACTCCAGGGAGAAAATTCTGGTGTAAGGAGGTTCAGCACGGCTAATTTTCTTCGCGCATTATCCCTCCGTTGCGACCCCTTAAATGTAAGGGCTTACAAATGTTTCTGTAAAGTGAGCGGGATCACATAAAAACGTGTTGGTGATGTTACGGTGTTATTGAAATGTTAGTGATGATTAGCCAAAATTGAAAGCGCTTACAAAACAAAACGCATTATTCGTCATGCTCAGTCATGGCGTTATGCCTCACCGCTAAACCCTGATGGACAGTGAGAACGCATATGACATCACCCGCAAACTCTTCTTCACTACAGAATGTCGTGAACAGTACTGCTAAAGCGAGCAATAGTGCCGCGATAAAAAAACTGCCCCGGCATTTTCGCGATCTGTTAGCGCTGGAGGATTTTGAACGCCACGCACGCCGTCGCCTGCCCAACATGATTTATCAGTATGTGGCCGGAGGTGTTGAAACCGGGCGCGGAATTGCTGGAAACTTTGAAGCTTATCAGCAATATTCTTTTATTCCGCGCATGTTCCGTGACGTCTCAGGACGTGATCAGCGCATCACCTTGTTTGGTCATACTTATCAGCACCCTTTTGGCGTTGCGCCGCTGGGGGGGGCCTCTTTTGTCGCCTATCAGGCAGATATTGCGCTGGCGAAAGCGGCCCGGGAGATGAATGTACCGATGATCCTCAGCGCTTCTTCGCTGGTGAAACTGGAAGATGTTCATACCGCTAACCCGGATGCCTGGTTCCAGGCCTATCTGGCGGGCGATCAGCCGCGCATTGATCGGCTGGTCGATCGCGTGGCGGCCGCGGGTTATCAGACGCTGGTGGTGACGGGAGATACTCCCATGCTCGGCAATCGCGAGCACAACATACGCAGTGGATTCAGTATGCCCATCAAGATAACGCCAAAAGTCGCCTTCCAGTGTGCGATGAGTCCTCGCTGGCTACTGGGCACCGTCGCGCAGACCTTCCTGCGCCACGGTGCCCCCCACTTCGAGAACACCGATGCCGAGCGCGGCCCGCCCATGATGTCCAGCAAGGTACGCAACACTCATGCTCGCGACAAGCTGAGCTGGAAGCACGTGGAAGCTATTCGCAAAAAATGGCAAGGTAATCTGGTGATCAAAGGGCTGATGTCGCCAGAAGACGCTTTTATTGCGCGGGATTTAGGGGCGGACGCGGTGATTCTTTCCAACCATGGCGGACGCCAGTTGGATCACACCATCCCGCCACTGCATACATTACCTGAAATCGCGGCCAAAAAAGGCGCGATGAAAGTGATAATCGATAGTGGGATCCGCCGCGGAACCGACGTGATGAAAGCAATGGCGCTGGGGGCGGATTTCGTGTTTCTTGGCCGCCCTTTCTTGTATGGTGCAGTGATTGGCGGCCAGGCGGGCGTGGAACATGCCATGCATATTCTGCGCGACGAAATCGATCGCGATCTGGCGTTGATCGGCGTCAGAACACCAACCGAACTGGACCGCAGCTATCTGCGTAAACGGACTGATTATTGAGGAAAAGTTTTCATGACAACCGCTAAAGCGATCCGGGTATTTAGCGCACTGGCAATCCGTGCGCCCTTTGTTGAGCTGGAAAACGCCTGGCTGGAGCAACACCCAGACCAGCCGCTGGTCATTGACTGGAACCCGACAACAGTGATTGAGAAGAAGATTGCCGCAGGCGAGCAGGCCGACGCGGTGATCCTTACGGTACCGGTGATGGACAGGCTGATTGCCGAAGGGCTCATTGTGCCGTCCAGCCGGGTTGAACTGGTGGATTCAAAAGTGGGACTGGCGATACTCCCTGAGGGTAAAGCACCGGATATCAGTAATGTTGAGGCGTTAAAAACCGCCTTGCTGGAGGCAAAGTCTGTCGCCTATTCTCTGGGGGGCGCGAGCGGGATTTATTTCCAGACGCTGCTGAAAAAACTGGGCATTGAACAAGAAGTCAACGCCCGGGCAACCACGATCCCGGAAGGTTTCACCGCGACACAACTGATTGCAGGCAAAGCGGATATCGCGGTACAGCAGATCAGCGAGTTGCTGATGGTACAAGGGATAAAAGTGCTGGGGCCATTACCGGAAGAAGTACAGAAAGTGACGTCATTTTCAGGCGGAATTTTCAGCCATGCCGTCAATCCTCAAGGGGCAGCCGCCCTGCTCGCGACCCTGCGTTCCCCGACCGCGCGTAAAGCGTTTGAAGCGTTTGGGCTGGAATGCAGAAACTGAGCCTGAATGGCTTACGCTGTGCGTCCGTAAGGTGATAAAACCCGGTCGCACAGCCAGTCTTTCATTCTGCTGCTGCCATGATAATTAATGCGCTGCGGGTAGCATTCAGACCAGCCAGGTTAGAGAAAACGCTACCGTGAGGGTCGCGGTGCCGATCCCGTGCTGCCACGAACAATAAGCTCTGGCTTCAGCAGTGTTTGCCGCTGTATTGCCTCGCCGTTTAACGCCGCCAACAGGTATTCTGCCGCACGGGCGCCGATTTTATCCAACTCCACTCTCATGGTGGTCAGCGGATGCTCCAGGTGCTCCGCGTACTCATAGTCGTTAAATCCGGTTATCGAAATATCATTAGGAATACGCAGATAGCGTTCTGATGCCGCTCTCATCGCCCCAAAAGCCAGCAAATCGTTGCCGCAAATCACCGCTGTCGGCGGATTTGGCCCATCCAGTAGCTGGAACATCGCCTGACGGGCGTCGTTCATGGTAAACGCACGGCTAAACAGATTGGCATCGTCAAGGGTCAACCCCACTGCCGACAGCGCCTGCCGGGTTCCGGTAATACGATCCGACACGCGATCATTCGATGGCGGCGTCCCGACAATCACGCCAAAGACCTTATGGCCCAGCGCCAGCAAATGCGCGGCTAACTCACCCGCAGCCTGTTCGTTATCGTAACCCACGCTGGGGTAATGTCTGTCGACTGTAAAGGTCTGAATGCACGGCAACGCCTGCTGATTAATGCGTTGCCACAAACGGGGATGATGAGAATTCCCGACCAGCATCAGCGCATCAATACCATACTCCACCAGCTTGTTCACTTCCTTCAGCTCGGTATCCGGATCGAAATTCGAATTGGCCAGCAACAGCGTATAGCCAGACTGATGGATCTTTTGCTGAAAGGTCGCCAGGGGTCGGGAAAAGGTCTCCGTAGCCAGCGTTGGCACCACCGCGCCAATGGTCATGCTGCGGCGAGACGCCAGGGTCCGGGCGGCCCGGTTAATCACATAGCCCAGTTCTTCACACGCCTTTTCCACCGCTTCCCTTCTCGATTGCCGCACGGTCGTACTGCCGTTAAGCACCCGGGAAACAGTGGCAGTAGAAACGCCTGAGCGCAGGGCCACGTCTTCGAGGGAAACTCTGGCAGGAGATGAAGGCTTATCGGTCATCGTCAGACTCCAGGTTAAATTAGTGACGCCGTCCACAAATTTAGCAAACAGTCAACGCTTCTTTTTGAAAGCGCTTACTTTTCGCTTGACTGATTTTTGTAATTGCTTACTTTTAACATCATATTATCAATAAGCCAAATTCCACTACCAATCGATAACAATATGGTGGGCATTTTGTTCATAAGCCCCCCAAAAAATACCAGGATAATAAAGGAATTCACCATGCGTAAATACCCACGAATCCGTTGGCTAATGATTGCGTTTTGCTTCTGCGCTATCGCCATCAACTACATAGATCGTATCAATCTGGCCATCGCTGCCCCCCATATTAAACATGATCTCGGGCTGGATGACACCAGCATGGGACTGATCCTTGGCGCCTTTTTCTGGACCTATGCCCTGATGCAGATCCCTGTCGGGCGCATGATTGACCGCGTGGGCGCCCGTGTCGGGCTGGCTATCGCCGTCGGTTGGTGGTCGCTGTTTACCGTCTTTACCGCCTTTGGCCGTGGTTTTACCTCGATCTTCGCCGCGCGTCTGATGCTGGGTCTGGGCGAGTCAGGCGGCTATCCCGGCTGCGCGAAAGTCGTTTATTCCTGGTTCGCCAAAAAAGAACGCGCCACCGCCAGCGGTATTTTCGATGCCGGTCCACGCGCCGGGAGTGCTATCGCCCTGCCGTTAGTTGCCTGGCTGATCAGTACCTGGAACTGGGAAACCTCCTTTATTTTAACTGGCGGACTCGGCCTGGCCTGGGTCGTCATCTGGTTGCTGTTCTACCGTGAACCGGAAGCAATGAAAGGACTGAACGAGCAGGAACGCCAGAACCTGCTGGAGGATCGTAGCGTTCCTGCCATCGATAAAAATGAGAAAGTCAATATCGGCGGCCTGTTCCGCTACAGAACCGTCTGGGGGATGATGATTGGCTTTTTCTGCATGAACTTCGCCACCTACTTCTTCGTCACCTGGTTCCCGACCTACCTGACCCAGGCGCACGGTTTCTCGCTGAAAGAACTGGGCACCCTTGGCGCCATCCCGGCATTGATGGGGATCCCCGGCAGTCTGCTTGGCGGCGTGGTCTCGGACTGGATGTTCCGCAAAGGCTTTTCGCTGACCACTGCCCGTAAAACCTGTCTGATTGCCGGTATGTTGCTGTCCTCGGTGATTGCTTTTGCCGCCTTCACCAACAGCATCGCGGTGATCCTGACCCTGTTCTCACTGACCTATGCCGGTCTGGCATTTACCGCCGCGAATATCTGGACCTTACCCGCAGATGTAGCCCCCAGTTCCAGCTATGTCGGTACCCTTGGCGGCATTCAGAACTTCGCCGGTAACCTGGCGGGGATTGTTACCGCATCCTTTACCGGGATGATGCTCACGTTCAGCCATGGCTCCTTTGTGGTGCCGTTGTTAGTGGCGGGCGGAATCTGCCTGTTTGGCGCGATTAATTTCATGTTCATCATGGGCAAAGTCGAGCCGTTGGAGATAAAAAAAACCAATCCGCTTAGTGGAACACTGACTGCCAACCACAAGGCTTAACCCTTTATTGCCGGAGAAAACCTGTATGCAAAGTGAAAATCAGCTTCGTGAGGAGATTTGTCTGACCGGCAAAAGCCTGTTCGATCGCGGCTACACCGTCGGCACAGCCGGAAATATCAGTGCCCGCCTTGAAGATGGCTGGCTGATAACGCCAACTGATGCCTGCCTGGGACGTCTTGATCCGGCCAGGATCGCCAAAGTCGCCAGCAACGGCGAGTGGGTTTCTGGCGATAAGCCGTCGAAAACTCTGCAACTGCACCGCCAGGTGTATGACCGTAACCCGACGGTTCATGGCGTGGTCCATACTCACTCAACTAATCTGGTCAGCCTGACGCTGGCGGGTGTCTGGCAGCAGAGCAGCATTTTGCCGCCGATTACCCCTTATCAGGTGATGAAAGTGGGCCGTATTCCACTGATAAATTATTATCGTCCCGGTGCGCCACAGGTTGCCGAGCAGGTGGCGCATCTGGCCTGTGAAGTCCGTGGTGTGATGTTGGAACGCCTGGGGCCCGTTATCTGGGGACCTTCCGTATCCACCGCCTGCTTTGCCCTCGAAGAGCTGGAAGAAACCGCCAAATTGTGGCTACAGGCACAGATCAAACCTCAACCATTGAGTGATAAAAACGTTGCCGAGTTGTGCGATATTTTCGCCATTCGTTGGTAATCCCCGTCCTCCCCCTACAAATTTGATAAGGATATAATAATGAAATATCGTCTTTATGCTGGTGCCCTTGTCGCAATAATGGCCATAGCCGGCAGTGTTCAGGCGCAGAGTCTGGTCTACGTTTCCAACGCTGACAGCGGCACGGTAACCGGTTATCAACTGGATAAAAGCCAAAAGACGCTGATCCCCATCGGAACGTTCCCTGCCGGGGATAAAGTAATGTCGTCAGTGGTGTCACCGGATAAAAAAATGCTGTATGTCTCTGTGCGCAGCAAACCTTACCATGTGGTGGCGTATCGCATTCAGCCTGATGGCAAACTGGAAAAAACAGGTCAGTCGCCGTTACCGGGAAGCATGGCTTACCTCTCCACCGATAAACAGGGACACTTTTTACTGAGTGCGTCTTATGGCAACGATCTGTTCAGTATTAACCGCATCGACAGCGATGGGCAGGTCGAAGCCAAACCGGTGCAGGTGGTACATACAGGTAAACGTGCGCACGCGATTCAGGTTGATCCCAGCAATCATTATTTATTTGTGACATTACTGGGCGCGGATCAACTGTTGCAATTCCATTTTGATCCAACTACGGGCAAAGTCACACCAAACACCCCGTCGTTTATTAATATTCAAAGCGAAGCCGCCACCGGTCCGCGCCATTTTGTTTTTGCGCCGAAAGTCGATGGACAGGGTAAACGCAATATGTATATCCTGACCGAAATGGCGGGCAACATTACCCGCCTGACGTTGAATAAAAACGGGACCGCCACCCCCGTTGAAAATGTGAATTCCGTATCGCCGAAAGAAGATATGCAACGTGGCGAGGCCCGTCCGTTAACCGGTGACGATGACCTGCCACCATCAGCGAAACCGCGGATCTGGCAGGCTGATATTCATATTACGCCGGATGGGCGTTACCTGTACTCCACGGAACGAACCAGCAGTACGTTGTCCTCTTTTTCAGTTGACCCCAATGACGGGCATTTGACTTACCTCTCCAGTATTAAAACCGAACAGCAGCCACGCGGTTTCGCTATTGATAACAGCGGGCGCTTCCTGATCGAATCAGGGCAAAAATCAACTCAGCTTTCCCTCTATTCCATTGATGGATCTACGGGCGCCTTAACACTTCTGGGCCGTTATCCAACAGGGAAAGGAGGCAACTGGGTTTCACTGGTTGAAAAGTAAGGTCAGAAGAGGCCCGGTAGTGGTTTCCCGGGCTGTTTATATGTCAAACGGGAGTTTTATGAATCGCAATCAGCATCCCCTTCTTTCCGTCCTGTACGCTATGGGCCTCGTCGCCCTTTCAACGTCCCCTTCGGTGCTGGCCGCTGAGCCAGTTGTCGCCACCAACCTGGAACCATTGCATCACGTTATTCTGGAAAACCAGTATGTTACCGTGATGAGGGTGATGATCCGGCCAGGGCAGTCGACGTTGTTTCATGAGCAACACCTTGATTACGTCAACACCCATATCGACGGTAGCCTGACACGCACCGCTTTCCCGAATAAACCGGCCAAAGACGGCGAGATGAAAAGTGGCAACGTCAAATTTGGCGCACACCAGGGGGAATCAGAAACCGACAAAGTGACCAATACCGGCACCACGCTAAATCATCAGGTGGCTTTCGAGATTAAGCAACGCGGGCCACAACACTTCGGTGGTGCCTCCCGTCCCGATCTTCCTGTTTTTCAGCAAGTGTTGGATCAGAAAACGGTCAAAGGCTGGAAAGTCACGCTGCAACCCGGCGAGAGCACCACGCTGTATACCCAGCATGGGCCTGGCGTGAGAGTGTTCTTTACCGAAGGCCGTCTGCTGGAAGCGATTCCCGGCAAGCCCAATCGGAATAAAGAAATCTGGCTGCACCGCGGTGATGCGGTACTCACCTACCCAGGAAAAGTTGAGTTAACCAACGGCGGTGAAACCCCACTGATTTTTAACGATTACGAATTGCTGTAAGTTTTTTTTGCCCGTTCTGCCGCGACCTTTTACCGGGTGGCGGCGTGCGGGTATTTGTCGTTTGTCACGTATAAAAAGACCTTCTTTACCCTTACAACAATAAAATTTTTTGACTATTTACAGGAGCATGTCAGGTGATTCGACTTTATCTGCCTTTAGCGCTAAGTCTGATCCTGTTTTCTGCCGGGCCATCTGCCCTTGCCCAACCGCCGGAAAACCAGGATTTGTTCACTAAAGGGAAATATCTTGCAACGGCCGCAGACTGCGGCGCCTGTCATACGTCGCCGCACTCAGGGGCGCCAATGGCAGGGGGCTACGCTATCCAGTCGCCCATGGGGAGTATTTACGCCAGTAACATCACCCCTTCGCGTCGTGACGGCATTGGTGATTACAGTGAAGAGGACTTTGCCCGAGCTGTACGTCAGGGCATCAACAAGCAGGGCCAGCACCTTTATCCGGCGATGCCCTACACCTCCTACGCGAAAATCAGCGATGACGATATTCACGCCCTGTATGCTTATTTTATGCATGGTGTGCAACCCGTGGATATTGCCGCGCCGCAGACCCATCTTCCCTTTCCTTTCAACATTCGCGCCAGCATGGGTATCTGGAATCTGCTGTTTGCCAGCGACCAGCGCTTTACCCCATCGGCGGATAAATCACCGCAGGTCAACCGTGGCGACTATCTGGTCAACGCGTTGGCTCACTGCGATACCTGCCACACGCCCCGCAATGCGCTGATGGGTGAACAGAGCGACAAAGCCCTGTCCGGCGGCAGTCTGGGAAGCTGGTATGCACCGAATATCACCCCTGACCCACACGCCGGTATTGGCGACTGGAGCGATGCCGAGATAGCGCAGTACCTGAAAACCGGCCATGTCCGTGGTAAAGCCCAGGCCGCAGGACCGATGGCCGAAGCGGTCGAACACAGTCTGCAGTATCTTTCTGATGAGGATATTCAGGCCATCGTGGCTTATCTGCGGCAGATACCGGCGGTGAACAATGGTTCGGCGATCCCCCGTGACCGTTATGGCAAACCTTCGGATACTGAACAGTCGTTACGTGGCCAGACCGCGCAGGTCGATCCCGGCTGGAAGGTCTTCAGCGGCAGTTGCGCTAACTGTCACCAGCCGGATGGTCAGGGCAATAGTCATTATCCTTCCCTCTTTCACAACAGCGCCACCGGTGCCGATCGCCCGGATAATCTGGTTTCAACCATTTTATATGGCGTACAAAGAAAAGTGGGCGATGAGGCGATAGCGATGCCTGCCTTCGGCCCAGATGCTGACTTCACCACCCGTCTCTCGGACCAGCAGATTGCCGATGTCAGTAACTATGTGCTGAAAAACTATGGCAATCCTCAGGTTTCCGTCACCGCCGCGCAGGTCAAAACGTTGCGCGAAGGCGGCGACACCCCCTTGCTGGCCAGACTCACTCAGCCCGTCGTCCTGGTCGCAGTCGTCGTCATTGTGTTGATCATTGTCGCCCTGGTGATATTCAGCCGAAAAAGGAGGCCCCATGTCACAACAAAATAGTGCCCCGCGCGCGCTCAGCCGCCGTCGGTTACTGAAAGGCATGGCGATACTGTCCATCAGTGCCGCCTGCGCCTCGTTGTTCCCCGCACAGTTTGCTGCTGCTCAGCAGGCTACAGACAGCGTTTTTTCACGGGTCTCCGCCTTCCTGGTCAACCGTCCGGTGAGCCCAATTCTCAGCCAGCGTTATCTGGCGGCATTAAATAAACATTATCCCGACTTTCCGACCCGCCTGAGTGCGCTGACGCAGTATCTGGACGCTCACGCTTTCACGCATGTTGATGATTTTCTGCAGGCGGTGGATGCGCAGGATCCACTGCGTCACACCGCGACACTGATTATCGGCAGCTGGTATACCGGCGTGGTCGGTGAAGGGGCGGATATCGAGCTGATTACCTATGCCGACGCGATGATGTACCTCCCCACCCAGGGCATTCTGATTATCCCAACCTACGGCAGCGGCCCGGACTCCTGGGGCAGTAAACCCATTGAATCACTTACCGACAAAGGACAGCCAGCATGAACAAAAAAGTCGATGCCGAGGTCATTATTATTGGTTCCGGCGTGATGGGCGGACTGGTTGCCACCCAACTGGCGAAAGCAGGTAAATCGGTGATTATTCTGGAAGCCGGACCGCGTATTAAGCGCCAGGATATTGTTGAACGCTTCCGTGATTCACCCTTTAAAATGTCGCTGACCAACATGAAGTTACAGGGCGTGGGTTCACCTTATCCGGATCTCCCGCACGTACCTTCCACCTACGGCGAATATCTGCTGCAAACCGGCCCGGTAAAGTATCCGGCCAAATATCTGCGCGTGGTCGGCGGCACCACCTGGCACTTTGGTTCTGCGCTGTGGCGGATGATCCCCAATGATTTCAAGTTGCAAAGTCTGTATGGCCGTGGACGTGACTGGCCGTTCGGCTATCAGGAACTGGAGCCGTGGTACGGTAAAGCCGAACAGGAACTTGGCGTCTCCGGCATGGATGGCCAGGATGAGAGCGGACATGGGGGCGACGCCTGGCCTCCCCGCTCCACGCCATTCCCGATGAAAGGGCTGGAGCCCAGTTATATGTTCAAACGTCTGGCGGAACTGCTCGGCAAAGGCGGTTATAACCCGGTACTGGAACCGAATGGCCGGGCCACCCGCCCTTACGGTAAACGCCCGGTCTGCGCGGGCAATAATAACTGTAATCCGGTTTGCCCGATTGGCGCCAAATATGATGGTTCGGTGCATATCGATGAAGCGGAGCGCCACGGTGCGACGCTACTGGATAATTCGGTAGTCTATAAAATCGAGGCGGATGATCAGGGCAAAATTACCGGTATCTGGTATCGCAAACCGGACGGTTCGAATCATCACCTGACGGCAAATTATTTTGTGCTGGCCGCCTACGGCATTGAATCGCCTAAACTGCTGCTGATGTCCACCTCTGAACGCTATCCTAACGGCATCGCCAACAGCTCTGATCAAGTGGGCCGTAATCTGATGGGGCATACCGGCATCAGTATGAACGTGATGATGAAGGAGGATGTCTGGCCGGGCCAGGGTCCGACGGAACTGCTGGTGTATCTCAACAATCGCGATGGTGAATTCCGCAAAGATTTTCCCAGTTACAAAATCAAAGTGCGTAATACCGTGCCTACCGCTGACTATGCGGCAAGTCTGATCAAGAAAGGCGTGCTGGGCTCGAAACTGGATCAAGCGCTGAAGCAGATGTCGGCCCGGTCACTGAATTTCGCGATTGATTTTGAGACGCTGCCGCTGCCGGAAAACCGCATTGTGCCGAGTAAACATAAGCAGGATGCGATCGGCATTCCGGTACCGGAAATCTACTACAGCGTCACGGATTACTGGAATGCGGGCAAAGAACAGGGCCTGAAAGACTTTGACAATTTTGCCCGGTTACTGAATACCGATATATCAAAAATCGATACCGGCTATCAGGATCGCCAGCACATCATGGGCACCACGATTATGGGCGATGATCCGAAAAACGCCGTGGTGGATAGCAACTGTCAAAGCCATGACCACCCTAACCTGTTTATCGCCGGTACCAGCGTGATGCCTTCAGCATCCTGTATGAACCCGACGTTAACCGGGGCCGCGCTCAGTCTGCGACTGGCGGATCATATGCTGAAAACCATGAGTTGACCAACGACGCAAACGCAGGAAATGAAGCCTCTTGTACCAGGGACGGTACGCGTTGGCGGTTATGGAGAATATTTTTTGCGCGGGTTAATGTCACTATCCGCGCAGAGAATATGATAAACAATCTCCGCCGGGCGGCAACAGTGCGCCCGGCGTTTTAACTTATTTCAGACGATACGCTATCACCGCATCACCCTCTTTGGTGCCCAGAGAACCGTGACCTCCCGCTGCGATAACCACATACTGCCGGTTATCTGCCCCCATATAGGTGGATGGCGTGGCCTGGCCGCCAGCTGGCAACTCGGTCTGCCACAACAACTTACCGGTACTGATATCATAAGCGCGGAAGAAATTATCTGCCGTCGCACCATGGAACACCAGATCGCCGGCGGTAACCAGAGGACCGCCATGCGCCACCATGCCCATCGGGAAACCTATCGGGAAACGACCGGGCAGGAAGGTGGTTTTCAGGTTTTTGGTGGTACCGACACGACGCAACCACACGGTTTTACCGCTGGTCAGATCAACCCCAACCATCCGTCCCCACGGCGGCGCAATACATGGGATCCCCAAACTGGACGCAAACTGCTGGATATGGATAGCGTAATCCCCCTGGAAGTTTTCGTTCCAGTATGGCGTGCCTTCCTGGGTGAACAGACGCTTATCGGCCGTCTGTGGCGTACGCTTAATCAGATTATATTTGTAAGCCAGACGAACCGGTGAAGCGATCAGGATCTGTCGCTGTGGATCGACCGCCACCGATCCCCAGTTGAAGACACCGATGTTGCCAGGGAAAATAATGCTGCCCGCTTCGGTAGACGGTGTCCATGGATTGCCATCATAACGCATTGATTTAAAGTCGATACGACAAGCCATCTGATCAAACGGCGTCATCCCCCACATGGATTTTTCGTTCAGTGGCTCCGGGATAAAGTTCAGCGCGGAAACCGGCTGGGTCGGTGAGTACTTTTCCCCGGCAATACCGTTGGTCGACACATCCACCTGATTAATCGGGTATACCGGCTGCCCCGTCAGTCGGTTCAGCACGAACAAATTACCGGTCTTGGTCGGCAGAATAACAACCGGTTGACGCTTGCCCTGGTAGTCGATATCCAACAGCGAAGGCTGAGACGGATTATCACGGTCCCACAAATCGTGTCTTGACGACTGGAAGCGCCATTTGAAAGCCCCTGTTTTCAGGTCCAGCGCCACTAACGTGTCACGGAATTTCTCGCTGTTGCTGCTTTCATCGCGTTCGATCCCCAGCTCATCCGGCGAGGCATTACCAAACGGCACATAGACCAGACCATTTTTCATGTCTGCACTCAGGGTGCCCCAGGCAACCGGCGTATCCTGCGGGTAAGTCTGATCGCCCGTCAGCGGCTGCGTGTTATCTGGATTGGCCGGATCAAAGTTCCACACCAGACGGCCGGTTATCACATCATACGCACGGATAACCCCTGACGGGTTACCGCGGTTATAACCGTTATCCATCACCGAACCACCGACAATCACCAGATTGCCAGCCACCAGCGGCGCCGCGGTCTGCATCAGCGCATGTGGGCGGACTTTGCCCATATTGGCGCTTAAATCAACAATCCCATGATTGCCGAAATCGCTGCACAGCTTGCCGGTATCGGCATCAATCGCCAGCAACTTAGCATCGTTAGCGGCGTTGAAAATACGCTTGCGGCACACCGTTGTCACCGCAGACTGAACGCTATTTTCTGCGGGTGGCGCTTCGTAATAACTCACGCCGCGGCAGGTCTGATGCTGCTGTAAATAAGAGCGGTCTTTTGTCGGCTCATATTTCCACTTCAGCTCACCGGTTTCCGGATTCAGGGCATGGACCTCGTTATGCGGCGTACAAAAATAAAGGGTGTTATTGACTTTAATCGGCGTGGCTTCAAAGGTGTATTCAGTCGCATCCTGAGCATTACGCAGATCACCAGTATGATAAGTCCACGCGACTTGCAGATTGCTGACGTTATCTGTGCTTATCTGCTTCAGGGCAGAGAAACGCTGGCCGTTATTATTGCCGCCGTAAGCGACCCAGTCATTGCTGACACTATTGCTGTCAGCAATCGGGGTACGCTGATTGGTGATATTTCCAGCCTGTGGGTAGGGATCGTAAAACATCAGGCCAATCACAATGGCGATCATGATGATGACGGTGGTACCGAGAAAAGGATGAAATTTTGCCGGATTTGCCGGGTTCTGTGCTTTTGTCAGCGGAGCAACCACCCAGGGCATTGCCAGCCAGAAACCGATCAAACCAATCAGATCGCCTCGTGGGATCCACTGCCATTTATCGAAGCCCACCTCATAAATCATCCAGGCCAGCACCAGCCACATCAATATGGCATAGATGGATAACGCCATTGTTTTGTTTTTAAACAATGCAACGGCTGTTATTAGCAGACCGATCGCCATAATGACATAAAATGGCGTCCCGCCGAGTAACAGCAGCTTACCCCCCATGTAAAGCATGGCGAAACCGACTATCGCTATAACCACACTTGTTAACTTATTAATCATTTTTTCTCTCAATATAAATAAATGAATGGCTTACACCCCTTAAAATATTACCATTATACAACATTTTATTAACAATAAAATGTTCGATAAATCCTCCCTTCCTTATAAAGAACACTCATCAAGCGTGCCAGTACGCCCAATAAGTGACAACGTCACCAAGACAGTGAATGAAAATCCATCAGGAAGCAATTTGATGACGTTCGTGCAGTCATTTCCCTGACGATGACTATAGCGCTTAATATAACCGCGCAGAGAGAAAATGAGCGAGGCGTGGTGGGGTGAAGCGCCAGAATTCTCTGACGCAACGGCAGGATAGGGTCTTATTGCTGGTAGAGGTTGCGGAGTTTTGCCTGGTAGGCCGCCATGTCATGTTCATCACGGATCCGGCCAATGGCCGCATTGGCTTTCTGGATGATCTGTTCAGGGTGTGCAACGATATCCACCAGCAGATTTTTCAACTGACTCACGGTCCCCTGACGCAGTCTGTCACGATCGGCCGTCGATGATACCGTATACTCGCTGTCTTCATTGAGCTGATGGCTAATCTGCCATCCGGCCTCCTGCGGGTTGATCTCCGGCAGCGCACGGACGTTGGTGGTGATAATCGGACAGCCGCAAGACTGCATCTCAAGCACCGAAAAACCGTAAGTTTCCGCCCAGGTTGGCAACAGGCCGATATCGGCTTTCTGCAACAATGTCAGTACCTGTTCATTAGGCATAAAAGCGTGATGCTCAAACAGGCTGTGTCTGGCAATAACCGCTTCGGTGTTACTGTAAAACTGGGGATCGTCCTGATAGTGGCCCAACGCATAGTTATGACGTTTTTCCAGATCGCCAATCAAAGTGACTTTGACCTGATCTGGCGAGATTTTGCCTTCATTGAGCAATTGTTCAAAAGCGGCCACGATTTCTCCCCCACCTTTGCGGTAAAACTCATTACCAACAAAGACAAAATGGATCGGCTGGTCACTTTGGCGCGGTTGACGCGCCTGCAGATATAATTTCTGCGGGGGATGGAGCACCACCATTTTTTTGAGGATCGCGTCTGAAAGCTCGGGACTGCAGCGGAGCAATTTTTGTTCCATCCGATATGCCGCTTGCGACAGCGCGATCAATGCCAGACAGTTTCCCGCGGCCAGGGCAGGAAAAAGCTTTTTGAGCTGAGGAATATTGTCACTTTTATTACCACCAGGCGGCGGCAATATCCGTGGCAGTTCGGTTTCAAATGTAGCCACCCACTGGCGTTCAGTTAGTGCCACATCGTTAAAAACATGAAAAATATCAACATCTTTTGTCGATAATCCTGCTAACGGTTTAAACAGGAAATTTTTCCGTTTCTTCAACACTTTCTGATTGAAAATATTCAGATAGTAATAAAGATTCTTATTTTTGTAATTAACATATTCCACTCCGCTATCGACAATGATTGTCCTTTTCTCCGGGTAGTTATTATTGGATATACCGACTCTCATTAAAGAACACCTCATTAAAGACATTAGCAGCCTGGAACATGGGCTTTATCATCTGTCCAGATCCATTTATTATTTTAGACTACCACATATTCCTGGGCTGTAAAGTCAGGTATATTCTTAATACTGTTCATTATTTTCGATGCCAGCAGGCTACCGCGCCCGATCAGGATTCGACCCAGACGGTCTGTGCATTGGTGAACTCGCGGATACCGAAATGTGACAACTCCCGACCAAAACCACTGTGCTTCACGCCGCCAATAGGAACGCGTGGATCAGAGAAGCTGGGGGAATTGATAAACACGCCGCCAGTCACTATTTGTGTCGCCAGTTGACGTGCTTTTGCCAGATCGTTGCTCCACAGGCTTCCCCCCAGACCGAACGCGGAATCATTCGCCATCGCTACCGCATGGTCTGCGTCTTTCGCCATAATCAGCGAGGCGACCGGACCAAACAGCTCCTGACAGAAACTGGTCATTCCCGGTTTGACGTTACTCAACACCGTAGGGGCATAGAAGTTACCTTCCCCCGCGATTTTCTGCCCACCGAGCAAACATTCAGCGCCTTCTGCCAGCGTCGCCTGAACCTGCGTATGCAGTTCATCACGCAGATCGTAACGCGCCATCGGACCGATAAAGGTCGCCGGATCACTCGGATCGCCAACCACCATCTCTTTCACCGCGGCGATAAACTTGTCACGGAAACAGTCAAAGACCGCCTCTTCCACGATGATGCGTTTCGCCGCGATACAAATCTGTCCGCTGTTGATAAAGCGCCCGGTAATGGCCCCCTGTACGGCTGCATCAATATCAGCATCAGCCAGCACGATAAAAGCATCCGACCCACCCAGCTCCAGTACGCTTTTCTTGACCGCGGCCCCCGCAATGCTGGCGATCGCCGCTCCGGCACGCACACTGCCGGTGACAGTCACCGCGGCAATACGGCGGTCATTAATCATCTTCGCCACTGCGTCGTTATCCGCGTTCACCACGCCAAACATCCCCTGCGGCACCCCGGATCCGGCCAGGATCTCCTGCAACAACAGCGTGGTACCCATGACGTTTGGCGCCGGTTTCAGCAGATAGCTGTTACCTGCCATAAAAATAGGTGCCGCGCCACGCAGTACCTGCCAGACCGGGAAATTCCACGGCATTACTGCCAGGACAGGCCCCAGCGGCAGGTACTGCACGTAAGCTTTATTATTTTCCACCAGGGTTGGCTCTGGTGCCAGGAACCCCGGCCCCTGCTGCGCATACCATTCACACAGGCGCGCACATTTTTCCACTTCCGCCTGGCTTTGGCTGATGGGTTTACCCATTTCCGTCGTCATCATCACCGCCAGTTCCCGCGTGCGCTGACGCAATCCAGCGGCGATGCTCAGCAGCAATGCGCGACGTTCGGCCACGGCACTGTTGCGCCATAACTGAAAAGCGTCATCCGCCTGGCGCAGTACGTTTTCTACTTCCACAACGGAAGCAAACGGGGTCTGGCGGATAATTTCGCCGTTAAATGGATTACGGGATACAGCAAATGAAGCAGTCATAACAAGTCTCCTGAGGCACACGGCATTGCTCCCTGAGTGCCAATTATTGGTGTTGATACGGCCATCATAGGCTTGCGGACATTTCCTGAAAAATGAATAATAATGAAAATATCCTGCTCAAAATGAGAAAGACCATGGAGTTGACGCAGCTGGAAGTGTTCCGCGCGATTGCAGAAGAAGGCAGTGTCACCGCCGCCGCAGAGCGGCTACACCGGGTACCGTCGAATATCTCCACCCGTTTACGCCAGTTGGAAGAAGAACTGGGGGTGGCGCTGTTCAGCCGTGAGAAACTTCGTCTGCATATTACCGATGCCGGCAGAACGCTACTGGATTACGCGGCGCGCATCCTGGCATTAACAGAAGAAGCCCGTGAACGGGTGTCCAGTCAGTTGCCCGCTGGAATATTTACCCTTGGGGCGATTGAGAGCACTGCCGCAGTGCGTCTGCCTCCATTGATCGCCCGTTATCATCAGACATGGCCCGAGGTAGAGCTGGATCTGTCAACCGGCCCTTCCGGTGAGATGATCGACGGCCTGCTGGCCGGAAGGTTCAGCGCGGTGTTTATTGACGGGCCACCGAAACATCCTCAACTGGAAGGCATGGCGGTTTTTGCCGAAGAAATGGTGTTGATCACTTCGCTCAATCATCCGCCGGTCAGATCCGCTGCAGATATTGCCGGAGCGACCATTTATGCCTTTCGCGCTAACTGCTCTTACCGGCGTTTATTTGAAAACTGGTTTGCACAGGATAATGCCGCGCCAGGTAAAATTTTCGAAATGGAGTCCTACCATGGCATTGTCGCCTGTGTCAGTGCGGGAGCCGGACTGGCGATGATACCGGCAAGTATGTTGCAAAATATGCCAGGACGGGACAGCGTCAAAGCCTGGCCTCTGGCGAGGCCGTGGGGTGAACTGCATATCTGGCTGGTGTGGCGTAAAGGCAACCTGTCCGCTAATCTGCAGGCGATAGTGAATATGCTGAACGCGGAAGATCAGACCATTTGATTGACAAACAGAATAGAACGGCGCTGCTGCTGGTTCAACTTATGACGGATGACATGCATACGGCCATAGCGTCTTGACTGCCCTTCCAGCCAGCGAGCCCGGCGGCGCTTGATCTGGCGCGACATCCGCCAACGTGCGACTTCATTTCTACTCCGTCTCATTTCACCCTCTGAGGTTAAAACTGGTGCCACATTATAAACATTTCCACCATCAGACCAGATCCGATGACTTTGCAACAGAAAAGATTTGCCCTGCTGTTATCTGCACGTAAACTCCTTGTATTCAAGCGTGAATGGGATTTCCACTGACATGTCGACTTTTTATACTGTACTCAGCTGGCTGCTGGTTTTTGGCTACTGGCTGTTGATCGCCAGTGTGACCTTGAGAATTCTGATGAAGCGCCGTACAGTCCCTTCGGCCATGGCCTGGTTGCTGATCATCTATATCCTGCCGCTGGTCGGGATCATCGCTTATCTTTCGTTTGGCGAATTGCATCTGGGGAAACGCCGTGCCGAACGCGCACGAACCATGTGGCCCTCCACCGCTAAATGGCTGAACGATTTAAAATCCTGCCACCAAATTTTTTCCCATGACAACAGTGACGTGGCCCGTGCATTGTTCCAACTGTGTGAAAAACGCCAGGGCGTGGCGGGAGTCAAAGGTAATCAGCTACAACTGCTTACCTCGACTGACGATACCCTGCAGGCGTTGATCCGCGATATTCAGCTGGCGCGTCATCATATCGAGATGGTGTTCTATATCTGGCAGCCGGGCGGACTGGCGGATGAAGTGGCGGAATCACTGATGGCCGCCGCACGACGTGGCGTACAATGCCGCTTAATGCTCGACTCAGCCGGTAGCGTGCAGTTTTTCCGTAGCCCGTGGGCCACAATGATGCGCAATGCCGGTATCGAGGTCGTGGAATCACTGAAAGTAAGCCTGCTGCGTGTATTTCTGCGCCGAATGGATCTCCGTCAGCACCGTAAAGTCGTGTTGATTGATAATTATATAGCCTACACCGGCAGTATGAATCTGGTAGACCCACGCTACTTCAAACAAGATGCAGGTGTCGGCCAGTGGGTTGATCTGATGGCGCGGATGGAAGGTCCGGTGGCCACGACGATGGGGATTATCTACGCCTGTGACTGGGAAATTGAAACCGGTAAACGTATTCTGCCGCCGTCGCCAGATGGCAATATCATGCCTTTCGAACAGGAAAGCGGCCATACCATTCAGGTGATTGCTTCCGGTCCGGGTTTCCCGGAGGACCTGATCCACCAGGCCCTGCTGACCGCAGTCTATGCCGCGCGGGAGCAGTTGATCATGACCACCCCCTATTTTGTCCCCAGCGATGACCTGTTGCACGCTATCTGCACTGCCGCGCAACGTGGCGTGGATGTCAGTATCATTGTACCGCGGCACAACGATTCAATGCTGGTTGGCTGGGCCAGCCGCGCCTTCTTTGCCGAGTTGCTGGAGGCCGGGGTGAAAATTTATCAGTTCGAAGAAGGTCTGTTGCACACCAAAAGCGTGCTGGTCGATGGCCAACTGAGTCTGGTCGGCACGGTTAATCTGGATATGCGCAGCCTGTGGCTGAATTTTGAGATAACCTTGGTGATTGATGATGACGGTTTCGGCGGCGATTTGGCCCGGGTGCAGGATGATTATATCGCCCGTTCACGACTACTGGACGGGAAACGCTGGTCTCGCCGTGCTTACTGGCAGCGAATTGTCGAACGACTGTTTTACTTCTTCAGTCCATTGCTGTAAAACGAGCGAAATTGTACAGCTCCCTGGCGGGGCATGATGGGAAATGTTATGGATTTAAATAATCGCCTTACCGAAGACGAAACGCTGGAACAGGCTTACGATATTTTTCTTGAGCTGGCGGCAGATAACCTGGATCCAGCCGATATCATCCTGTTCAACCTGCAGTTTGAAGAACGTGGCGGCGCGGAGTTATTTGACCCGGCGGAAGACTGGGCTGAACACGTTGATTTTGACCTGAATCCGGATTTCTTCTCCGAAGTGGTTATCGGTCTCGGTGAGGTCGATGGCGATCCGATTACCGACGTTTTTGCCCGAGTCCTGCTGTGCCGGGAGAAAGACCACAAACTGTGCCATATTTTGTGGCGCGAGTAAGCGCAGGAAAACGCACGCCCATGTCATCACACTCGCCCCCCAGCAACTGACTCAGCGGTGCGTTACTACAGTGACGTGCGGTGTGATGACTAGCGCGTGCGCAGGTCCTTACAGTGGATCGACCTTCAGGCAGGACACCGCATGCCGGAAATTCCCCTCCAGCAACGGAGCGGTTTTCGCGCATTCTTCCCCGGCCATCGGACAACGAGTGCGGAACACGCAGCCTGATGGCGG
Source organism: Erwinia endophytica (assembly GCF_009295515.1). GTDB lineage: Bacteria > Pseudomonadota > Gammaproteobacteria > Enterobacterales > Enterobacteriaceae > Erwinia > Erwinia endophytica. Next base: position 274,498 of record NZ_RQVV01000003.1, read on the forward strand.
ATTAATTGGCGAAGGTAATTCGCCTTCCAGCAGTTGGATAACCTTGTTTTTTTCCCGGTCCGGATCGGGGATCGGTACGGCCGACATCAGTGCCCGCGTATAAGGATGCAACGGATTGTGGTAAACCTCATCGTAGGTTCCCAGCTCGACCGCATGGCCTAAATACATCACCAAAACCCGATCAGAAATATGTTTAACCACCGCCAGGTCATGCGCGATAAAAATGAGCGCCAGTCCCATTTCACGCTGCAATTTCTGTAGCAAATTCACCACCTGCGCCTGAATGGATACATCCAGCGCCGATACCGGCTCATCGCAGATAATCAGTTTTGGCTCAAGGATCAACGCCCGGGCAATGCCGATACGCTGGCACTGGCCGCCTGAGAATTCATGGGGATAACGGTTAATCAGGTTAGGCAACAGCCCCACCTTGATCATCATGTTTCTCACCCGCTCCTTCACCTCCTGACGCGGCATCTTCGGATGATAAGTGCGCAACGGCTCTGCAATGATCTCGCCGATAGTCATTCGCGGGTTAAGCGACGCCAGCGGATCCTGGAAAATCATCTGCATATCGTTGCGCGCCTGGCGCCACGCGTCCTCATTCTGTCCCAACAGGTCACGCCCCAGCCAGGCCACACGTCCTGCGGTGGCTTTCGCCAGACCGATGATCGCCCGGGCCAGTGTGGATTTTCCACAACCGGACTCGCCAACCACCCCAAGCGTTTCCCCGGCATAGAGACGCAGACTGACGCCATCAACCGCCTTCAGCGTTTTCGGCGGTTGCCAGAACCATTGTCGCCCCTCTTTGATCGCAAAATGCACCTTCAGATCATCGATTTCCAACAGCACTTTTTTTTCGGCAAGTTCACTCATCGCAGGTCCTCCACCCGTTTGAAACAGGCACGCTGACGTCCCTCGCCGAACACGGTTAACGGTGGCGCAGTGGTACAGATTTCCATCGCATGCGGGCAACGCGGCTGAAACGGACAGCCTTGCGGCAGACGCAACAGGTTTGGCGGATTACCGGGGATAGTGATCAGCGACTCCCCTTCCGCATCCAGTCGCGGCACCGCGTTGAGCAGGCCAATCGAATACGGATGGGATGGTTGATAAAACACATCACGCGCCGTGCCATATTCCATGGTCCTTCCGGCATACATCACCAGCACCTGATCACAAATTCCAGCCACCACCCCGAGGTCATGGGTGATCATGATAATCGCGGTGTTGAACTCGCTTTTTAGCTCATTCAGCAACGTCATGATCTGCGCCTGAACTGTCACGTCCAGCGCGGTGGTTGGCTCATCGGCGATCAACAACTTTGGCCGACACAATAACGCCATAGCGATCATCACGCGTTGACGCATGCCCCCGGAGAACTCGTGCGGGTACATTTTCATTCGTTTACGGGCTTCCGGCATTTTCACCGCATCAAGCATCCGTACTGATTCTTCAAACGCCCGCGCATTGCTCATCCCTTTGTGCAGTTTGAGCACTTCCATCAATTGTTCACCGACCCGCATGTACGGATTCAGCGAGGTCATCGGATCCTGGAAGATTATCGCCATTTCCCCAGCACGCAGGCGGTTGAGCTGTTTCTCCGGCAAATTGAGGATCTCCTGGCCGTTAAATCGCGCCGAGCCGCCAATGCGCCCGTTGCCGGCCAGCAATCCCATCAAGGCGAACGCGGTCTGTGATTTACCGGAACCGGACTCGCCGACAATCCCCAGCGTCTCACCTGCGCTCAGGCTAAAATTCAAGTCGTTTACCGCCGTGACTTCGCCGTCCGGCGTACTAAACGTCACTCGCAGATCCTTCACCGTTAACAGATGTTCATTTGTCGCAGACTGTCGTTCAGTCATATTCATCGGCTGATTCCTTAGCGATCTTTCGGATCGAGGGCATCACGCAGGCCATCGCCGATAAAGTTAAAACAAAACAGCGTCACCACCAGGAATCCTGCCGGGAACAACAGCAACCAGGGTGAGACTTCCATAGAGTTAGCGCCATCGCTAAGCAACGCGCCCCAACTGCTTAGCGGCTCCTGGGTTCCCAGCCCGAGAAAGCTGAGGAACGACTCAAACAGGATCATGCTCGGTACCAACAGCGAGGCATACACCACCACCACGCCAAGCACGTTGGGAACAATATGCCGCCGTACGATATTGCGGGTGGAAACACCCCCAACGTGAGCCGCTTCAATAAACTCTTTACGTTTGAGGCTCAGCGTTTGTCCGCGCACAATACGGGCCATATCCAGCCAGGAAACCAGCCCGATAGCAACGAAAATCAACAGGATATTACGCCCAAAGAAGGTCACCAGCAGGATAACGAAGAACATAAACGGAAAGGAGTTGAGGATCTCCAACAGGCGCATCATCAACGAATCAACTTTGCCGCCAAGGTAACCCGCCAGAGAGCCGTACAGCGTCCCGAGCAGTACCGCCACCAGCGCGGAGGCGATACCGACCATCAGCGAAATACGGCCGCCAATCGCCACCCGGACCAGCAAATCACGACCGGAAGAATCAGTCCCGAAGTAGTGTTTCGAGGCCAGATCCGGCGCCGCCGACATCATGTTCCAGTCCGTGTCGTCATAGCGGAAAGAGGACAACATCGGCGCGAAAATCACAAACAGGGCAATCAGTAGCAATACAATCAGGCTACCCAGTGCCGCGCGATTATGGAAGAAACGGCGACGGGCGTCCTGCCACAAACTGCGACCTTCAACCTCCAGTTGCTCACTGAAAGCGTCGAGAGCATCGCTATTTTTTTTACTCAACATCATGGCGAGCTCCGGAGTCAATAACGAATTTTAGGATCGATGACCGCGTACAGCACGTCAACGATCGCATTGAACAGAATGGTTAATACCCCGACCAGAATGGTCAGGCTCAGCACCAGCGAGTAGTCACGGTTCAGCGCGCCATTAACGAACAACTGACCAATCCCCGGCAGGCCGTAGATGGTTTCAATCACCATCGAACCGGTGATAATGCCGACAAAAGCCGGTCCGAGATAAGACAGTACTGGCAGCATTGCTGGCTTCAGCGCATGACGCAGCACAATACGACGCATCGGCAAACCTTTCGCCCTGGCCGTACGAATAAAGTTGGAGTGCAGTACCTCAATCATCGAACCGCGCGTGATACGGGCGATACTGGCGATATAAGTCAGCGACAGCGCCACCATCGGCAAGATCATGTATTTCACTTGCCCGCCATTCCAGCCACCGCCCGGCAACCATTTAAGGGCGATGGCGAAAATCAGCACCAGCAAAGGCGCCACCACGAAGCTGGGGATCACCACCCCGGTCATCGCCAGACTCATCACCATAAAATCCCATTTACTGTTCTGCCTGAGTGCAGCAATCACCCCGGCCGTTACGCCGAGAATAATCGCCAGAATAAAGGCAGCCAGCCCCAGTTTTGCCGATACCGGGAAGGCGTGGCCAACCAGGTAGTTCACCGAGTAATCTTTATATTTAAACGATGGTCCGAAATCGCCGTGCGCCAGTTGCAACAGATAATCGCCGTACTGCTTCCAGAGCGGATCATTCAGATGATATTTGGCTTCAATGTTCGCCATCACTTCTGGCGACAATGTACGCTCGCCGGTAAAAGGACTTCCCGGCGCCAGACGCATCATAAAAAAGGAAATAGTAATCAAAATGAATAACGTCGGAATCGCTTCCAGAAAACGACGCAAGATAAACTTTAACATTGCCCAACCCTGCTGACTTGTGCCTCAGCACTGCTTAAATCGGGGGGAAAGTCGCCCTTCCCCCAACGTCCTGCTATTAATGCTTAATAATGTACAGATCCTTGTCGTAAACATTATCGAGTGGATCTTTACCGCTATAGCCGCCGACATACGGCTTCACCAGGCGGGTGTTCGCGTAATAATAGACCGGTACAATAACCGAGTCTTTATCCAGAACCTGCTCAGCTTTGGTGTAAAGCGCAGTGCGGGCTTTTTCATCGCTGGCCGCTGCAGCATCCGCCATCACTTTATCGAACGCTGCCGACTGGTAGTGCGCGGTGTTGCTGCTGCTGTTGGACAACATGGTATTCAGGAACGAGGTGGGTTCGTTATAGTCAGCGCACCAGCCCGCCCGCGCCACTTCAAAATTCCCCTGATGGCGGGTATCCAAAAAGGTTTTCCACTCCTGGTTGTTCAACCTGACGTTCACGCCGAGGTTTTTCTTCCAGATTGCCGCGGCGGCAATCGCCAGCTTCTTATGCAAATCGGAGGTGTTATACAGCAGATCAAAGCTCAGCGGCTTGTCCGCGGTATAACCCGCCTCGGCCAGCAGTTTTTTCGCTTCTTCGTTGCGTTTTTCCTGCGACCAACTGAACCATTCCGGTTTGATCACCTCGGCCCCATCCGTGGCGGGCGGTGTGTAGCTGTATGCCGGTTTCTGCCCCTGCGCCAGCACTTTATTCACTATGATGTCGCGATCCAGACCAAGCTTCAGCGCGGTACGCACGCGGGGGTCCGTAAACGGCGCTTTCTGGTTGTTTATTTCGTAATAATAAGTGCACAGATAGGGGTCAACATGCAGTTCCTGCGGATTATCACGCTGCAATTTTTTAAACAGCTCGATTGGCAGATAGTTATAAGTCATGTCACTGCCGCCTTCACTGAAGTAACGATTCACATCACTGACTTCGGAGGAGATGGGCAGGAACGTCACTTTATTGAGCACGGTGTGGGCGTTATCCCAGTAGTATGGGTTACGTACCAGCACAATACGTTCGTTGACCACATGCGACTGCAGTTTGAACGCCCCGTTACCTACCCAGTTTTCCGGCTGGGTCCATTTTTCACCAAATTTTTCGACCGCGGGCTGGTAAACCGGTGACACGGACGGGTGGGTCATCAGCTTGTAGAAATACGGCACGGATTCGCTCAAGGTTACCTGCAGAGTATGCGCGTCCAGCGCCTTAACCCCCAGTGTATCGGGGCTTTTCTTACCGGCAATGATCGCGTCAATATTTTCCAGGTGACCATACTGCAGGTAGCTGGCATAAGGCGATGCCGTTTTCGGATCAGCCAACCGCTGCCAACTGTAAACGAAGTCCTGCGCAGTGACCGGCTCGCCATTCGACCATTTGGCATTGGTACGCAGATGGAAGGTCCAGACTTTACCCTCCCTGTTCTCCCAGCTTTCCGCCACACCAGGGATCGGGCGGCCCTGTGCATCACTGATCAGCAGCCCTTCCAGTAAATCACGGCTGACGTTGGCTTCTGGCACACCTTCAATTTTGTGCGGGTCAAGCGACTGAACTTCGTCACCATTTCCTTTCACCAGTTCCTGCTTCGTCGCCAGTTCAACCCCTGCCGGCACGGTTGCCGCCACTGCCATATTACCTGCCAGGGCAGTCATTACCCCCAGGGCAATCAGGCTGCTTTTCATGCTGTTGTTCATTATTTACCTACTCCCGTTTTTATCATTGTCAATGTGCTCACGGTGGCTAAACCGGGTAAGCGTGGTTCTTCAACCTGCCCTATAAGAAAAGCCAAATCCATTTGCACATCTGATGCCAATGTTCACCAATACAACCAAAAACCAGCAATACACCATTTTTACCCACAACGAAAAATGTCGAAAATGTTAACGCATGCGCTTTTATCGGCACAAAATTCGCCATCAAATGTTATTTAACATGAAGAAATAATCAATAACCACATGAAAAATATGAATTTATATTAATTTGGTGCCCAGGATGGTCCATACAAAAAAGCTCAACGAACAGTAAAGAAATAAAAAGCCATTTTAATTAAATAATTAGAGATATGATTTGTATATAAAACAATTAAAAGAATAAAATTTCACAAAAAGTAAAATATCGCTATTATTTTTTGTTAAGAAAAGTCAAATTTCAGTGGTGGCTGGCCGTTTCATTATCTGTTTCAGTAATTACATTGATAATAGCAATCGATTGTTAAGTAACTCGAATAATTGCACCTTTATAGATCGAAAAAAAATCTTATTGCACCATATGTGTGCAAAACTTTTCAATAAATAGAAAAAAAGCGCAGATTATACGATTTATCAGTGTTTTTTTAGTGAGATAGGAATACCGGGAAGCAGGACAAAACGCCTAATGCGGGGTGTCGAATGGCGCCGGCGCAGATCTCAGAGAAAGGGGTTTTCAGAGCAACTCCCCCCAACAAAGGAGGGCAACCGATGTGTTTATGCGGCTAAGCCGTATGACTGACTGGACGCCGTCAACGCACCACGATCTGAAGTCTCGCAGGAATAGCGATTCAGTTAACCAGTCCGGGGAACAAGGCCTTGATGCCGGTGACCACAAATTCGATACCCAGCGCCATCAGCAGTAGCCCCATGATTCGGGTGATAACATTAATACCGGTTTGCCCAAGCGCCCGTACCATCAATGGCGCGGCACGGAACAATAGCCAGCAACAGAAGGCAAACAGCGCAATCGCCAGACTGAAACCGAGTAAATTCTGCCAACTGTGGTAACGGCTACTCCAGACAATGGTCGAACTGATCGCCCCCGGTCCAGCCATCAACGGCAAAGCCAGTGGGACCACGCCAATACTCTCTCTAATCGCCGTTTCCGATTTTTCCTGCTTATTCTGTTTATCTTCTCCCAACTTGCCGCTGATCATCGACATCGCGATGGTCACCACCAGAATGCCCCCGGCAATACGGAATGAATCAATCGATATACCAAAGAATTTCAGTATGAGGTCGCCCAAAAACAGCGAGGTCCACAGAATGATAGCCACCGAAAGATTGGCCGTCAGATTGGTTTTGTTACGCGCCGCTGGCACCTGGCTGCTGGTCATACTGATAAAAACCGGAATAATGCCAAACGGGTTGACCAGGGCAAACAGCCCAACGAAAAATTTGATATATACGGACAGATCGAAAAGTGCCGGGTTCACACTGAGCTCCTGAACGGGCTTAATTAACAGGCAGCTAATTTAATTGAAAACTCTCGCTGTTACCATGCATAAAAGAAGAAATTTTCAGCTATTTTTCAAGCGTATTGGCAGTGATACAAGGCACTTTATTTAAAATTATTAGCAGATCACTCTTTTTGTATTACTAAAAGAATAATAATACTTATGGGTAAACAAGCAAAGCGGCTAAAAACCTTAAGCTGAAAGGAGTCAGCTTTGGGTAAAGATGACTCAGATCAAAATTAGATTACTCCATAATGGGTAAGATCCGTCATAACAAATGGTCCTGGTGGTGATGTTCGCACTTCCGGCACAGGAAATCGCGCCGAGACTCTTTCAGTAAACCTGTAAAAGTTATTTTAGATAATTGTAGTAAAGTCACACGACCTTAACAGCACATCAACAACCTGTGGCTATACTCGTTAATTCTGGCTTGTTTACTAATAGAGTTTAAACTTTCATCAGGAGAGCATTATGGCCGTTACTAATGTTGCTGAACTTAACGCACTGGTTGAACGTGTTAAAAAAGCACAACGCGAATACGCCAATTTCACTCAAGAGCAAGTAGACAAGATTTTCCGCGCCGCCGCGTTGGCCGCTGCCGATGCCCGCATCCCGCTGGCAAAAATGGCCGTAGCCGAATCGGGAATGGGGATTGTTGAAGACAAAGTCATCAAAAACCATTTCGCCTCCGAATACATCTATAATGCCTATAAAGACGAAAAAACCTGCGGCATCCTTAGCACTGATGAGACTTTCGGCACCATCACCATCGCCGAACCAACAGGATTAATCTGCGGCATCGTCCCAACCACCAACCCAACATCTACGGCCATTTTTAAAGCGCTAATTAGCCTGAAAACCCGTAATGGTATTATTTTCTCACCACATCCCCGCGCGAAAGATGCAACCAATAAAGCCGCTGATATCGTACTGCAGGCCGCGATTGCAGCCGGTGCGCCAAAAGATATTATCGGCTGGATTGATGTCCCTTCCGTCGAGCTTTCTAATCAACTGATGCATCACCCGGATATTAATCTGATCCTCGCCACCGGTGGCCCGGGCATGGTGAAAGCCGCTTACAGCTCCGGAAAACCAGCCATTGGGGTGGGTGCGGGCAACACACCGGTCGTGATTGATGAAACGGCCGACATCAAACGTGCTGTGGCGTCGATTTTGATGTCCAAAACCTTTGATAATGGCGTTATTTGCGCATCCGAGCAGTCGGTTATCGTGGTTGACTCGGTTTATAATGCCGTTCGCGAGCGTTTTGCCAGCCATGGCGCCTACCTGTTGCAGGGCAAAGAACTGAAAGCGGTTCAGGACATCATTCTGAAAAACGGTGCGTTAAATGCCGCTATCGTAGGTCAACCTGCGGTGAAAATTGCCGAGATTGCCGGCATCACTGTGCCACCGGACACCAAAATTTTGGTTGGTGAAGTGAAACTGGTCGACGAATCTGAACCTTTTGCCCATGAAAAACTGTCTCCTACGCTCGCAATGTACCGCGCGAAAGATTTCGAAGACGCGGTCAGTAAAGCGGAGAAACTGGTGGCGATGGGCGGTATCGGTCATACCTCCTGTCTGTATACTGACCAGGATAATGAACGTGAACGCGTGAACTTCTTCGGCGACAGGATGAAGACAGCACGTATTCTGATCAACACCCCGGCATCACAGGGGGGGATCGGCGACCTGTACAACTTTAAACTCGCACCATCGCTAACGCTGGGCTGTGGTTCCTGGGGTGGCAACTCCATTTCTGAAAATGTCGGACCTAAACATCTGATCAACAAGAAAACCGTGGCTAAGCGAGCAGAGAATATGTTGTGGCATAAACTTCCCAAATCCATCTACTTCCGTCGCGGTTCCCTGCCTATTGCTTTGGAAGAAGTGGCTACCGATGGTGCCAAACGCGCGTTTATCGTGACCGACCGCTACCTGTTTAATAACGGCTATGCCGATCAGGTGGTGACCGTGTTGAAATCACACGGTATCGAAACGGAAGTGTTTTTCGAAGTGGAAGCCGACCCAACGCTGAGTATTGTGCGCAAAGGGGCGGAACAGATGAATTCCTTCAAACCTGATGTGATTATCGCCCTGGGTGGTGGTTCACCGATGGATGCCGCTAAAATCATGTGGGTGATGTACGAACATCCGGAAACCGCTTTCGAAGAACTGGCACTGCGCTTTATGGATATCCGTAAACGTATCTACAAGTTCCCGAAAATGGGAGTGAAGGCCAAAATGATCGCCATCACCACCACTTCCGGCACCGGTTCTGAAGTGACACCATTTGCGGTCGTCACCGATGATGCCACCGGTCAGAAATACCCTCTGGCCGACTATGCTCTGACCCCGGATATGGCCATTGTTGATGCCAATCTGGTAATGAACATGCCTAAGTCTCTGTGTGCTTTTGGGGGGCTGGATGCGGTGACCCATGCGCTGGAAGCCTACGTCTCAGTACTGGCCAATGAATATTCTGACGGTCAGGCGTTGCAGGCACTGAAACTGTTGCAGGAAAACCTGCCAGCCAGTTACAACGAAGGTGCTAAAAATCCGGTCGCCCGTGAACGCGTGCACAATGCGGCGACTATCGCGGGTATCGCTTTCGCTAACGCCTTCCTGGGGGTTTGTCACTCAATGGCCCATAAACTGGGTTCCGAGTTCCATATCCCACACGGGCTGGCTAATGCTCTGCTTGTCAGTAATGTCATTCGCTACAATGCGAATGACAACCCGACGAAGCAAACCGCATTCAGCCAGTATGATCGTCCGCAGGCACGCCGCCGCTACGCTGAGATTGCCGACCATTTACGCCTGAGCGCCCCGGGCGACCGCACCGCACAAAAAATTGAAAAACTGCTGCTGTGGCTGGAAGGACTTAAAGCTGAACTGGGTATTCCTAAGTCTATCCGTGAAGCCGGTGTTCAGGAAGCCGACTTCCTGGCGAAAGTCGACAAACTGGCGGAAGATGCTTTTGATGACCAGTGTACTGGCGCTAACCCTCGTTACCCACTGATTGCCGAGTTGAAGCAAATCATGCTCGATACCTTCTATGGTCGCGAGTATTCCGAGCCTTTTTCCGATGTCGCCATCGCGGTTGAGACGAAGAAAGTGGAAAAGAAAGTTAAAAAGTAAAGTAGTGATAATAAAAAACCCGCCAAAGGCGGGTTTTTTATTATGTCCAGCTGTAAGAGAATATAACAAACATCTACAATTGTATTTGTGATGGACTGGCAATTCTCGGGCGGGTGAAATAATACATTATCGGCATGACCTGCCAGCCTGTTTATCCCTCACGCTCACCATGCACTGCCCGTATGCACCCCTGCTCTATTGCCATCTTGTAATGCTTGCGACAAACCGAAACATAACGCTCATTACCACCGATAACAACTTGTTCACCATCTTTAAAAGGTGCGCCTTTTTCATCCAGCCTTAATACCATCCCGGCTTTCCTGCCACAGTGACACACTGTTTTTAATTCAACCAGCTTATCGGACCATGCCAGTAAATACCGGCTTCCACCGAATAATTCCCCACGAAAATCAGTACGCAGACCATAACACAGCACCGGTATATCGAGATTATCAACAACATCAGATAATGCCTTGACCTGATCTCGGGTGAGGAATTGGCATTCATCGACCAGCACGCAGTGAACGGGTTCACGTTGATGCTCAGCATTAATTTCAGCAAAAAGTGCAGTATTGTTATTATACAATTTAGCGGGAGAAGAAAGGCCAATGCGTGAACTAACCTTACCAGAACCAAAGCGATTATCGATTTCTGCGGTATAGACCAGCGTGCGCATACCGCGCTCCTGATAGTTATATGATGACTGTAGTAAGGCGGTGGACTTACCCGCGTTCATCGCGGAATAATAGAAATAAAGCTGGGCCATCAGGCTTCACTCCAGGGAAAAGGTGATATCAGATTGAGAAAAATTGTACCACAGTTCCACATCAGCAGGAGGACGGAATGACATCGATAAATGACATTTAGTGGTCATAAAATCACAAACAACCCTGCCAATAATGGTTAACTTTTCGTAAAGTTATCCAGCCAATACTTAAAGAATTCTTTTTTATAACGATAATTATTATGCTGGTATTGTAAGTTATCGATACATGTTATCTGCATCCAGATGCGACAGAATGATAAAGGATTTTATTCGGAAAATGTTAATTCCTCGTCATGTTAATAGTCATTCTGCTGAATCACCTGGCGAATGCTTAGTTATTCTGAATTCCTTACAAAATTAACTATTGCAGTTCGTATTGCCGCACTCTATTATTATCAGGCAGAACAATCCCACTCCCATTATAATTTTTGAGATCAGGAATATGAGCGAAGCACTTAAAATTTTGAACAACATCCGTACACTGCGTGCACAAGCACGAGAATGTTCTCTGGAAACTCTGGAAGAGATGCTGGAGAAACTGGAAGTTGTGGTTAATGAACGTCGTGAAGAAGAGAGCCAGGCTCAGGCTGAAATCGAGGAGCGCACCCGCAAACTGCAGCAATACCGTGAAATGCTTATCGCTGACGGTATCGATCCTAATGAATTGCTGTCCGCTACCGGAACGGTCAAAGCACAAGGGAAAACAAAACGCGCTGCCCGTCCGGCTAAATATAAATACGTTGATGAAAATGGTGAAACCCGGACCTGGACTGGTCAGGGCCGTACTCCCGCTGTGATTAAAAAAGCAATTGAAGAACAAGGTAAACAACTGGAAGATTTCATGCTGTAATCCTGCCGACTGGTACTGGCAAATTCCCCGTCTCTGTGATGGGGTTTTTATTTACGACGCCCTATTCTCATCTGTACCCCATAAAAAGAAAGTCATTCTCTCTTCCTGTTTATTTACCGGCCATCAAACCTGATAAAACGAACGGTACCAATTGACGAAACGTGCAATCCCTTCATCAACACGGGTCTGAGGTCTGAATCTAATAGCGTTATACAACGCGGTCGTATCCGCACTGGTGTCCAGTACGTCCCCCGGTTGCATTGGCAGCATATTTTTGTTCGCGGTTATCCCCAATGCCTTTTCCAACGCGGCAATATAATCCATTAACGTCACCGGATGACTGTTACCGATATTATAAATCTGGTAGGGCGCAGAACTGGTCGCCGGACTTCCCTCTTCTACCGTCCAGTTGGCATCTGGTTGCGGAATAACATCTTGCAGTCTGACAATCGCTTCGGCAATATCATCAATATAAGTAAAATCACGACGCATCTGACCATTGTTATACACATCGATCGGCTCTCCAGCGATCATTGCACGGGTGAATTTAAACAGTGCCATGTCAGGTCGCCCCCATGGTCCATACACCGTAAAAAAGCGCAAGCCTGTGGTTGGGATGCCGTAAAGGTGCGAATAAGTATGAGACATCAGCTCATTGGCTTTCTTGGTCGCGGCATACAGTGAAACTGGATGATCCACTGAATCATCAGTAGAGAATGGCAATTTACGGTTAAGACCGTAAACCGAACTGGAGGACGCATACAGCAGGTGACCAATCTTATTGTGACGACATCCTTCGAGAATGTTCAGATGGCCAATCAGGTTAGCATCAGCATAAACCAACGGATTATCCAGCGAATAACGGACCCCCGCCTGAGCGCCCAAGTGAATAACCCGCTCGAATCCACCCTCACAAAAGAGTGTGGCTATCCCTTCTCTGTCGGCAAGATCCAGCCGAATGAAGGTAAATGCGGAATACGGTTTAAGTAAATCAAGGCGGGCCAGCTTGAGTTTGACATCGTAGTAATCATTCAGGTTGTCGATGCCGACAACCTGGTGACCGGCGTTGAGCAAGCGTTCCGCTACATGGAAGCCTATAAATCCCGCTACGCCAGTCACCAGAAATTTCATACTACCCTCGTCAATTATGCAATTTGAATAGAAGCACCACGGCCGATTGCATAATAAACAAAACCGCGTTTGCTGAGTCTCTCCGGATCATACAGGTTACGACCATCAAAAATCACGGGTTCTTTCAGCGCATGTTTAATGACGTCAAAATCCGGTGCGCGGAAATTCTGCCATTCAGTACAGATAACCAACGCATCAGCTCCCTGTAACGCGGCTTCTTTGGTCCCCATCAACTTCAGATCGCTGCGGTTGCCATAAATGCGCTGAGCCTCGTCCATGGCTTCCGGATCGAAAGCCTGAACGCTGGCGCCCGCCTGCCACAGTGATTCCATCAGCACACGGCTTGAAGCTTCACGCATATCATCGGTATTGGGTTTAAATGACAACCCCCACAGCGCAAAGGTTTTGCCCTGAAGATTATCGCCAAAATGACGTTTAATAAAGGTTGGCAACTTCGTTTTCTGTGCGTTGTTGACATCCTCAACCGCTTGCAGCAAACGAGGCTGGTAACCAATTTGTTCAGCCGTGCGAATCAACGCCTGCACATCTTTCGGGAAACATGAACCACCATAGCCGCAGCCAGGATAGATGAACGAGTAACCAATACGGGAATCAGAACCGATACCCTGACGCACTTTCTCGACATCCGCACCCAGGCGCTCAGCCAGGTTGGAAATTTCATTCATAAAGCTGATTTTAGTCGCCAGCATACAGTTAGCGGCATACTTGGTCAGCTCAGCACTGCGAATATCCATCAGGATCATGCGATCGTGATTACGGTTAAACGGTTCGTACAATTCACGTAACAGTTCAACAACGTCTTCATTGTCCGTCCCCACCACAATACGCTCAGGACGCATGCAGTCAGCCACTGCCGCACCTTCCTTGAGGAATTCCGGATTAGAGACCACATCAAAGGGAATATCCGCACCGCGTGCTTTCAGTGTCTCGCTCATCACCGCGCGAACACGATCAGCCGTGCCGACAGGAACGGTCGATTTATCGATAACGACTTTATGACCGTCCATATGCTGTGCAATAGTACGCGCGACGGCAGTAACATATTTCAGGTCCGCAGACCCGTCTTCATCCGGCGGCGTACCCACAGCGATAAACTGCATAACACCGTGCTTCACGCCCTCTTCCGCGTTGGTGGAAAATTTGAGTCGGGCCGACTCATAATTCTGCATCACCAGAGGCGTCAAACCCGGTTCATAAATAGGAATGATCCCTTTCTTTAAATTCTCGACTTTATTTTCGTCGACATCGATGCAAAGAACGTCATGCCCGACTTCGGCCAGAACCGCAGCCTGAACCAGACCAACATAGCCGATACCAAATACGGTGACTTTCATTGAATTGTCTCGGTTAGAAATTGAATTTATTTTTTATTGCCAACAGTGCCTTCCAGCCACGCTTTAAAATCGCTGCCTAACGTATCATGACGCACTCCGTACTCGACAAAAGCCTGCATATAGCCCAGTTTATTACCGCAATCATGGCTCACGCCTTTCAGGTGATAAGCTTCAACGGTCTCTTTATCCATCAGCATCGCGATGGAGTCGGTCAGTTGGATCTCATCACCCGCACCTGGAGGCGTCTTAGCCAGCAGTGGCCAAATATCCGCCGACAGTACGTAACGCCCCACAACGGCCAGGTTAGAAGGGGCCTTATCCGCTTTAGGCTTCTCAACCACACCCACCATCGGGGCGCTCTGTCCCGCGCTCAGCTCAGCACCCTGGCAGTCAACCACACCATAGGCCGTAACATCGTCAACAGGCTCTACCATTATCTGGCTGTGACCGGTTTCATCAAAACGACGCATCATCTCGGCCAGGTTATCTTTAGCCAGGTTTGATTCATACTCATCAATGATCACGTCTGGCAGGATAACGGCAACCGGCTCGTTACCGACCACTGGGTAGGCACACATGACCGCATGACCCAGACCTTTCGCCAGGCCCTGACGAACCTGCATGATGGTGACATGGGGTGGACAAATCGACTGGATCTCTTCAAGCAACTGACGCTTAACGCGTTTCTCCAGCATCGCCTCCAGTTCAAAACTGGTATCGAAGTGGTTTTCAATAGAGTTTTTAGATGAGTGCGTGACCAGCACAATCTCATTGATCCCTGCAGCGATACACTCGTTAACGACATATTGAATTAACGGCTTATCGACCAGCGGCAACATTTCTTTCGGAATGGCTTTGGTCGCTGGCAGCATTCGCGTTCCCAAGCCCGCTACCGGGATAACCGCTTTTTTTACTTTGGACTTATAGGCAGACATCTAAGTACCTCTCTTTAATAGGTCGTTCAAGCTATTACTTGATATGTCGAGTTAAAAAACGCCTTGAGTATATCAGTGGAAGCTTGAAGGATTTATCCTGAATAAACCATTTCAACGTAAATTAAGACTATTACCTAAGTGTAAAACTTATCACTGGCCCTGTCTTCCCGGTCCAGTGATAAAATAAGACGGGATGCTCAATTCGTGGACAACATCAGGCGCAATCTGCCTCCGGCGCCCCATACCTGGCATTGCCAGGCGTCGCATTTCTGGCTGACCTGATTAAGATGTGTACTGCCTAACGTGCCAAGAGGAACACCATTACTGAGTTGTATTTGATGAGAATTAATAATCAGCGTGGCATTGAGTCCCGCAGAGACCAGAACCAGATTTTTTAACCCCTGGTGATAGTAACCCACCAATAAAGGGAACTGACCTTGTAGATTCGCCTGACGCAAAAGTAGATTGACCTGTTTTAACAATCCATTTAATTCCGGCAGGCGCTGCGCCTGACCCGACAATTGCTCCTGTAACAATCCATTAAATAATGCGCGCAGTAATAATGCGGCAAGAACGCCATTATCTCCCGCCCTCGTGACATCTAAACAATAAAACGCCAGATCATTTTCAGAAAGTGCCGCCACATCCAGTACCAGTCCGGGTTGCTCCGCCATAGTTAACTGGCGATAATTAATACGGCAATGGGCAATGGTCTGCTGAACCGGGGGCTGGAGCTGTTTAAGCAACTTAGCTGCCGCCTGCGGATCACGAACCAGCGCATCCCAGTCCTGAAAGAGTTGCTCGTCTTCTTCAACTTTAGAGGTAAACATTGATGGGTACAGACATTCGTAAACCACTTCACGCAGACGTCCAAGATCGTTGAGTGGTTTGAGCAATACATCCTGCACACCAAGACGCAGGACTCGGGCGATATCCGCCATATTTTCCGTGGCAGAGATGACCAGGACAGGAATGACGTTACCATGGCTACGCAGATGCCCGACCAACTTGATACCATCCATGCGCGGCATCGCCAGATCACAGATTATCAAATCATAGGAATGGTATTTCATCTTCTCAAGGGCCTGAAGCCCATCATCTGCCAGTGTGATAACCGCACCAAGCGAATCCAAAAAGTTATCCAGCAGAGAGCGGAAAACGATTTCGTCTTCAACGATCAGAATGTGTTTTCCACCTAATGGTTTATCCATTATCCCCCCCTGTACGCCGGATAACACAATAGTGGCTCATAAACCACAATTGCGCCTCTTACATTTACCTGATGTACGATCATTTCCCACCTGACCATTCTTGTTGACGGACCAACAGGAGAAGTTCATCCATCTTCTTCTCCACCGCGAGCTTTCCTGCTTCTATAGCTTCTTCCGCCCGATGAAAATCCAGCGTGGAAATCTGTGGACAAAATGGTTGGATCAGCACATCGGGTGGGTCACCCGCCATGCGGCTACGCTTGACGCGGTTCTCCAATACCTGAATAGAGGTAGACATAATTTCCATCGCGCCTGGCGTCTGATTGACCTTACGCTGCGAGACTCTGGCCAGACTCTGTTTCAGCCTGCCGCTCCAACTGTTTACCGCTATCGTGGATTCATCCTCCCCGGTGTCTGTGGACTGAGGCGTTACGGACAACAGTTCCTGCTGCATCAAGTGGGCATCGTGTTGGAGATCTACCGCAATAACAATATCAGCGCCAAGCGCCCGGGTTAAGGAGATGGGAACAGGATTGACCACCGCACCATCGACCAGCCAGTAGCCATTCCACGCGACGGGCGCCAACAGGCCTGGCATACTACATGAAGCCCGGACAGCCTGATGTAAATCGCCCTCGGTAAGCCAGAGCTCCCTGCCAGTACTGAGGTTGGTCGTGACCACGCCAAATGGCATAGCGCATTGCTCAATCAGGTCATGTTTTATCAACCAACGGACATGATTGAAGACACGCTCTCCCCTGAGCAACCCTCCCCGGCGCCATGAGAAATCCATCAAGCGGATGACATCCCAGTAGCTGAATGAACGAACCCAGTTTTCCAACAATGACATACGATGACTGACACAGGCTGCGCCAACAAGCGCACCAACAGAACATCCGGCCACCACATCGACCTGAATTCCAGCCTTTTCCAGCGCATTGATTACGCCAATATGCGCCCATCCCTTGGCTGCACCGGACCCCAGTGCCAGTCCTATTTTAACCTGTCTCATTCAACCTCTGGTATTTGCCTGACTAACGAATGGCATCATTAATCCCTCTCAGTTACCATGACGCCCAAACAAACTTCAATGACCAAATACCCCAGGAGCTAACGTGTCAAACTCTTGCCCATGCTGTAGCGGATTGGAGTATAGCCTATGTTGCCAACCCTATCTAAACAGGGTGGCGGTTGCGCCCTCACCGGAAGCGTTAATGCGCTCCCGCTATACGGCTTATGTCCGCCAGGATGCGGATTACCTGATACAAACCTGGCATCCTTCTTGCGATGCACAACGTTTTAGCCCCAGTATTAAGCAGAGTTTTACGGCAACGAACTGGCTCAGTTTACATATTCTCACTACGGATGTATCGCCAGATAAACCGGAGGGGTTTGTGACATTTTTTGCCCGTTTCTCTGAAAACCAACGAGAAAGCTTTATTTATGAACGTTCCCGCTTTATTCAACAAGAGCAACACTGGTATTATATTGACGGAATATACCCAGAAATTGGACGTAATGATCGGTGTCCATGTGGCTCCGGCAAAAAATTTAAGAAATGCTGCGGCCAGTAACGGCCCCATCTGATCACCAGTTGCTCGACAGGATTACCACCGCAATGCAAGCGCAAACACTGCAACGAAAAGTTTTACGGACTATTTGCCCGGACGCAAAAGGCCTGATCGCTAAAATCACCAATATTTGTTACAATCACGAACTGAATATTGTACAAAATAATGAGTTTGTCGATCATCGTACCGGACGCTTTTTTATGCGTACTGAACTGGAAGGCATCTTCAACGACAGTACGCTCCTCACCGATTTAGACGGCGCGTTGCCTGCGGGTGCTATCCGTGAGCTGAATCCAGCGGGTCGCCGTCGTATCGTTATTCTGGTCACCAAAGAAGCCCATTGTCTGGGTGACCTGCTGATGAAAAGCACCTATGGCGGACTGGACGTAGAGATCGCCGCCGTCATTGGCAACCATGAAACGCTGCGCACGCTGGTCGAACGCTTTGATATTCCGTTTATCCTGGTCAGCCATGAAGGCTTAACCCGTGAAGAACACGATAACAATATGGTGAGGGAGATTGATCGCTATCAGCCAGACTACGTGGTGCTCGCCAAATATATGCGCGTGCTAACCCCCGCTTTTGTGCAGCGTTATCCTAATCAGATAATCAATATTCATCACTCGTTCCTGCCAGCCTTCATTGGCGCTCGCCCTTACCATCAGGCTTACGAACGTGGGGTGAAGATCATTGGCGCAACCGCTCATTACGTGAATGACAACCTGGACGAAGGACCGATCATCATGCAGGACGTGATTCATGTTGATCACACTTATACCGCGGAAGATATGATGCGCGCGGGTCGTGATGTTGAGAAAAACGTTCTGAGCCGTGCCCTGTACCAGGTGCTGGCGCAACGGGTATTTGTCTACGGCAACCGTACTATTATTTTATAAACGCAAACGACTGCTGTTTTGCCCGACAAAACAGCAGTTAGCATAAAAAAACATCAAACGATATGCCTGCGCGAAATCCTCGCTTTACAGTCTCAGTTCATTTGATATGATGCGCCCCGCCTGAGTGATCAGCAGCGAGGCTGGGATGTTTTAGCCAGTCCGTATTGCCCCATGGTGGGGTTCCCGAGCGGCCAAAGGGAGCAGACTGTAAATCTGCCGTCATCGACTTCGAAGGTTCGAATCCTTCCCCCACCACCATCATTATTCATCTGTATGACCGCGCCAGGCGAGCGTATTTCACTCCCCCCACAGGACGTAGATTTTCCCCATCAGGGTCAACATAACGTGATGCTGTACTGCCATTATCACTCGCGTCAACAAGCCATCTTTCAGTTTTAGTTCCACTTCACATCTGCTACTATCCGCCACACTTTTTCCTCGCAAAGTGGCCGACGAAATGAAATTTGTTTCTTTTAATATCAATGGGCTGCGTGCCCGCCCTCATCAACTTGCCGCCATCATTGAGCAGCACCAACCAGACGTTATTGGTCTGCAGGAAACGAAAGTTCACGACGACATGTTCCCACAGGAAGAGGTCGAGAAACTGGGTTACAAGGTGTTTTTTCATGGGCAAAAAGGTCACTATGGTGTAGCGCTGCTCACTAAAGAGCAGCCGGTTAGGGTAAGTCGGGGCTTCCCTGGTGATGATGAAGATGCCCAGCGTCGTCTGATCATGGTGGATATCCCCAGCCCGAAGGGCAATATCTCCGTCATTAACGGTTACTTTCCTCAAGGGGAAAGCCGTGACCATCCCACCAAATTCCCGGCTAAAGAGAAATTCTATCGTGATCTGCAAAACTATCTTGAGCAGGAACAAAAAGCCGACAACCTGCTGCTGATCATGGGCGATATGAATATTAGCGCAACTGATCTCGATATTGGCATCGGAGAAGAGAATCGCAAGCGCTGGTTACGCAGTGGAAAATGCTCATTCCTGCCGGAAGAACGTGAATGGATGGCGAGTCTGATGAACTGGGGACTGGTAGACACCTGGCGGATGCAGCATGCGGACGTCAATGATCGTTTCTCATGGTTTGATTACCGCTCGAAAGGATTCGATGACAACCGTGGGCTACGGATAGATCTGCTGCTGGCCAGTTCCCCCCTCGCCAGGCATTGTGTCGCGACCGGTATCGACTACGATATCCGCGGAATGGAAAAACCGTCTGACCATGCGCCAGTCTGGGCGCAGTTCAGTTTCTGACCACGCTGGCTGAACGCAGGCGAAGGCATGACACAGCTTCGCCTGCCTGACTGACGCCCCATTATTCAGTTTTCCTGGTTTTTTTCGCGGTTGTCACTTTGCGTCGGGGTTCCGCCGCCGGCAGCCCACGAAATACGTGTTCGGTGGGCTGCACTCGCGCCTGATCAATCAGACTATGCAACGTCTCAATCAATGGCTGCATAAAATCCTGGTAGCGGCATTGTTTTTCACTGATTTTAGTCAGTGTGGACTCCCAGTGCGCCGTCATGTCCGGTCGCGCGGCCATCTCTGGCAGCGCGTGGATCAGTGCTCGCCCGGCTGGGGTTGCATGAATATACCGCCCTTTCTTGCTCAGGAACGCACGTTTAAACAGTAATTCAATAATTCCGGCGCGTGTCGCCTCAGTGCCCAGGCCATCGGTCGCTCGCAGGACTTTCTTTAAATCTTTGTCCTGTACGAAGCGGGCAATGCCCGTCATCGCTGATAACAGAGTGGCATCGGTAAACGGACGCGGCGGCTGAGTTTGCTTTTCCATCAACTCACCCCGCTCGCACAACAGTTCATCGCCTTTTGTCACCACCGGCAACGGCGTGCCATCATTTTCCTCATCACGTTCCTTGCTGCCCAGCAACGCCCGCCATCCCGCCTCAGCCAAAAAACGCGCTTTAGCGACAAACTTGCCACCCGCGATATTCAGCTCAATAACGCATTTGCGATAAACGGCATCGGGACAGAACTGCATCAAATACTGGGTGGCGATCAGACGATAAATGTTGTTTTCATTCTCGCTCAGCCGGATTGGATTACTGCGCGCTGTCGGAATGATCGCGTGGTGCGCATCGACTTTTTTATCATCCCAGCAACGATTTTTCCGATCGACATCGAAATCCGCTGGCGGGTTCAAATCCGGCTGATGGGCGTTTATCGCATTTAAAACCGCCTGTCGGCCGACAAAATGCTCCTCCGGCAGATAGCGGCTATCCGAACGTGGATAGGTAATCAGTTTGTGCGTTTCATAGAGTTTCTGGCAAGTATCCAGTACCGTCTGCGCACTGAGGCCAAAGCGTTTCGCCGCTTCGATTTGCAGGCTCGACAGCGAAAATGGTAGCGGAGCCGTGTCGTTTTCGCGCTTATCATTGTAGCGGGTAACCATCGCTGGCTGCCCGCCAATGCGTCCCACGACATGATCCGCCAGCGAACGATGCAGCAAGCGCCCTTCCTCATCCTGATAAGGTTCACAGGCGTCGCTTGGCTGCCAGAGTGCGACAAAACGCTCCTGTTGCGGCGTGACAATGTGCGCTTTGACCTCAAAGAAGTCTTTCGGCACAAAATTCTCAATCTCTTCATCGCGCCGCACGACCAGTCCCAATACCGGGGTTTGCACCCTTCCCACCGAGAGCACACCATCGTAACCCGCATTACGTCCGAGCAGCGTATAAGCCCGTGTCATATTGATCCCGTACAGCCAGTCGGCTCTCGCCCTGGCCAGCGCGGAAACACATAAAGGGATAAACTCGCGATTCTCACGCAGACGCCCGACAGCCCGTTCGACAGCCGAGGGATTGAGGTCGTTAATCAAGCAACGCAATACCTTTTCACGCTTCTCCGGCGGCAGCGCCAGATAATCCAGCACTTCATCCACCAGCAATTGTCCTTCACGATCAGGGTCACCCGCATGAATCACTTCGCTGGCCTGCTCAAGCAACCCTTCGATCACCTTGAGCTGTTTCGCCACCGAGGGCCGCGGTTGCAATTGCCATTTTTCCGGCACAATGGGTAAATCGGCCAGCGACCAGCGGGAAAAACGGCTGTTATAGCGGTCCGGTTGCGCCTGTTCCAACAAATGCCCCACGCACCAGGTGACCATATGATCGCTACCGCAGACGATATAGCCATCGCCCCGACGATGTGGTTTAGGTAAAACATCCGCGATGGCGCGGGCGAGGCTGGGTTTTTCGGCAATGAACAAACGCATCCGGCAGTGACTTCCTTCAAGGTTTAGCAATGTCATGGTAGCGTTTTTGTCAGGCAGAGGTAAGGCTCTCACCGACTGTTCGCTCAATATCCCGACAAATTGCTGCGCGGGACACAACCCTGCCGATTATGCAGAGGTTTGTCTTTCAGAAATAACTGACAAACGGTGCCGTTTCCGCAGGAAGGACGGTGGTGGAAGTTTTCAGTTGCGGCGTACCGAGGTAAAGAAACCCGACGATAGCATCCTGTTCCCGACAGTTAAAAGCCTGGCGTACGGTTGGGTGCTCCGTCCAGATGCCACTGCGCCAGATACCGTTGAAGCCCTGGGCCAGCGCCGCCATTTGCATCGCCATAACCGCACAGCCAGCGGAAACCATCTGCTCCCAGCGGGGAACCTTGGGGTGCGCTTCACAATGGGCGACCACCGTGATAATCATCGGTGCTCTGAACGGTGATTGCTGCGCTTTTTCTATCGCTTTATCGTCCATACGATCATGCCGCGCGGCGGTTTCCAGCAGCGTGCTGAAACGGTCACGTCCTTCCTTTTCGATAATAATGAAGCGCCACGGTTGCAACGCCCCGTGATCCGGCGCGCGCATGCCAGCACGCAAAATATTTTCCAGCGCCGCTCCTGCCGGTGCAGGTTCACTTAAACGCGATGCAGAACGACGGTTAACCACTAAATCCAGTGCATCCATAATTAACTCCTGGTAATCATTTTCATTTGGCCGAAACTAGCACAGGATGATGATTTGTTACAGCATTGCAATTTTTCCTGCTGACAATTTTCCTCCTGCTATTTAGGATGTGTCTATCAACTATCCGCTTTGCGTCGTCTGTTTTTTTAACCGATGGGCGCTACAGGCTTTTTTTATCGCGATTATGGAGAGCATATGCGCATCTTGTGGCGAGCGATCGCTGGTTTTTTTAAATGGACATGGCGACTACTGAATTTTGTTCGAGAGTTTATCCTTAACCTGTTCCTGGTGTTACTGATCCTCGTCTGTATTGGGATCTACTTCCAGTTCAGTAAATCCAACGCACCCGTTGAACCACAAAAAGGCGCATTGATTGTCGACTTGAGTGGCTCGGTAGTGGATAAGCCTTCGGTCAGTAATAAACTCAACAGGATTGGCCGCCAGTTACTGGGCACCAGCAGCAACCGCCTGAAGGAAAATTCGCTCTTTGATGTAGTGGATGCCATCCGTCAGGCTAAAGATGATGCCAATATCACCGGTATGGTCCTCGACCTGCGCGATTTCACTGGAGCCGATCAGCCTTCCCTGCAGTATATCGGCAAAGCACTGCGTGCATTTCGCGACAGTGGTAAGAAAATTTACGCCACTGGCGACAGCTATAATCAGGCGCAATACTACCTTGCCAGTTTCGCCAATAAAATCTATCTCTCCCCACAGGGAACGGTCGATCTGCATGGTTTCGCCACTAACGGGCTTTACTACAAAACCTTGCTGGACAAGCTGAAAATTAGCTCGCATGTGTTCCGGGTTGGCACTTATAAATCCGCGGTAGAGCCGTTCCTGCGCGATGATATGTCACCTGCGGCACGAGACGCTGATAGTCGCTGGATTGGCGAGTTGTGGCAGAATTATCTCAACACCATCGCGGCTAACCGCCAGATTACCCCAGAGCAGGCGTTCCCGGGTGCTCAGGCGATACTTGTCGACCTGCAGAAAGTCGGCGGTGATACCGCTCAGTACGCGAAAGAGCATAATCTGGTGGATGAACTGGCTTCCCGCGCCGCGGTGGAGCAACAGATGAGTAAAATCTTCGGCTGGGATAAAACCGCAAATGATTTCAACGGGACCAGCATCTACGATTATCAAGTGAAGGATAATGATGCCACCGACGGCAACATTGCCGTGATCATGGCCAGCGGCGCGATCATGGACGGCGATGAAACCCCCGGCAGCGTCGGCGGTGATACCACCGCGATGGAAATTCGTCAGGCGCGCCTGGATCCTAAAATCAAAGCCATTGTGTTTCGCGTCAACAGCCCTGGTGGCAGCGTGACCGCCTCAGAAACAATTCGTGAAGAACTGGCTGCGGCGAAAGAAGCCGGCAAACCCGTGGTGGTGTCGATGGGAGGTATGGCGGCATCAGGTGGCTACTGGATCTCCACCCCGGCTAACTACATTATCGCCAGTCCAAGTACGCTGACCGGCTCAATCGGTATCTTCGGCGTGATCAACACCGTTGAGAATACGCTGGACACCATTGGCGTGCATACCGATGGCGTCGCCACCTCCCCACTGGCTGATGTGGCGACCACCAAGGCCCTGCCGCCGGAAGTTCAACAGATGATGCAATTGAGCATTGAAAATGGCTACAAGAACTTCCTGACCCTTGTTGCTAACTCGCGCGGCAAAACACCTGAGCAAATTGATCAAATTGCCCAGGGGCATGTCTGGACCGGTAGCGATGCCAAAGCTAATGGTCTGGTGGATGCGCTTGGTGACTTCGATGATGCCGTAGCGAAAGCGGCAGCACTGGCAAAACTGTCGCAATGGCAGTTGAACTGGTATCAGGATCAACCGAGCTTTATTGATATGTTGTTCAGCCAGATAGACGCATCGGCCCGGGCTGCGCTGCCAGATGCGCTGAAAGTGTACTTGCCCGCTCCCATGCTCGACGTCATGGCGGCAATGAAAAACCAGCCAGGATTGTTTGATAACCTCAATGATCCACAGAATCGCTATGCGATGTGCCTTACCTGTGGACAGGTAAAATAACGTAACACACAGCCCGGCGTCTGGTCGGGCTGCTTTTCCCTGACTTTCCCCTTATACTTCTACTTCCGCTTTTTCGGCTAGTCTGAGTCACTCAATGCATAAAAAATCAATTTACGTCGCCTATACCGGCGGAACCATCGGCATGCAACGTTCCGACCATGGTTATATTCCGGTATCAGGACACCTGCAAACCCAGTTAGCGAACATGCCTGAATTCCATCGAGCCGAAATGCCGGACTTCACTATCCACGAGTATCAGCCGTTAATCGACTCGTCGGATATGACCCCACAGGACTGGCAATCAATAGCGGATGATATCCGCGCCAACTACGATCATTACGATGGTTTTGTTATCCTGCACGGTACAGACACCATGGCGTTCACCGCCTCTGCGCTCTCCTTTATGCTGGAGAACCTGGCCAAACCGGTCATCGTGACAGGGTCACAAATCCCTCTGGCGGAACTGCGCTCTGACGGGCAGCAAAATTTGCTGAATTCACTGTTCGTTGCCGCTAACTATCCAATCAACGAAGTCGCCCTGTTCTTCAACAATACCCTGTATCGCGGCAACCGGACGACCAAGGTCCATGCGGATGGTTTCAACGCTTTCTCCTCACCTAACCTTGCGCCGCTGCTGGAAGCCGGGATCCATATTCGTCGTCTGAATACCCCGTCAGCCCCCACCGGCCAGGGTGAGTTAACCGTGCATAGCATTACCCCGCAGCCGATCGGCGTGGTGACACTCTATCCCGGTATCTCGGCGGATGTGGTAAGCAACTTCCTGCGTCAACCGGTCAAGGCCCTGATCCTGCGCTCTTACGGCGTCGGCAATGCGCCGCAGAACCCGGCGTTCCTCAAAGAATTGCAAGAAGCGTCAACCCGCGGCATCGTCGTGGTTAATCTGACACAATGTATGTCGGGTAAGGTCAACATGGGCGGTTATGCCACGGGTAACGCGCTTGCCCTGGCCGGCGTGATCAGTGGCTATGATTTAACCGTGGAAGCGGCATTGACCAAGCTGCACTTTCTGCTCAGTCAGAATTTGACCCGCGAACAAATACGCCAACAAATGCAGATCAATCTGCGTGGTGAACTGACCCCGGACGATAAGTGAGAGAGCGATAATGACCCCCCAACAAGCGTTGCTGCTGATTGATTTACAAAATGACTTTTGTCCCGGTGGTGCCCTGGCGGTCCACCAGGGCGATGAGGTTATCGCCATTGCTAACCCGTACGCTGCCGAGTTTTATCAGCGCGGTCAGCCGGTTATCGCCACGCTGGACTGGCATCCCGCTGACCACGGTAGTTTTGCTTCCAATGCCGGGCAGACGGCAGGGACTCAGGGAGAACTGGACGGGTTGGCTCAGGTATGGTGGCCCGATCACTGCATCCAGCATAGTACTGGCGCGGAACTTCATCCGGCATTGGCGCAACGCTGGATTAGCGATCGGATTTATAAGGGGCAGGATGTGAAGGTGGACAGTTACAGCGCCTTCTTCGATAACGGACACCGTAACCAGACCGCGCTGGATCAGTTACTCAAAAACCGTGGTATTACCGCGCTGACGGTGATGGGACTGGCAACAGATTACTGCGTGAAATACAGTGTACTGGATGCGCTGGCGCTGGGATATGCCGTCACTGTCATTTCTGCTGGTTGTCGGGGGGTGAATCTGAAGAACGGGGACAGCGAGCAGGCGCTGGCTGATATGGCCGCTAAAGGCGCTGTCATTCTGTGATCTCTGCCGTTCCTGACCCTTGCGGGTATCCTTGCCCCTCACGCAATAAACCGGAATACGGGGCCACTCCGGCCCTTTTTAGCGTCCATTATTCCTGGAGGAATTTTACTGTAGCCGGAGATGAGTGACGTTGTCATCCGCAATACCGAACTCTTCCTTCAGTTGCTTTTTACTTTTCATTACCAACTCGCCTCCCTTCCCTACACTCATGTGCTGAGGCTGCTCATTATGACGCGCCTGCCAGAGCATCACCAGTTGCAGGCTATTTTCCTTCTGTTCGGCGGTCAGCGCCACACCGTCCGCCCATTTACCGGTTTCGACCGCAGTAACCAGACGCTGGTATATTTCCGGCGTCATGGCGGCTATCATGTGATCCAGTTCCATCGCCACTACCCTTTAATATTATTGCCATCATTGTCGGTGAAACTTAACGAGGCGGAGTTAACACAGTAGCGCTCACCGGTTGGCTGCGGACCATCAGGAAACACGTGCCCAAGATGGGCATCGCAGTTGCTGCAACGGATTTCGAGCCGCTGCATTCCGTGTGAATTATCTTCAATATATTTTATAGCGTCATCTTGCCAGGGTTGGTAAAAGCTTGGCCAGCCACAGCCAGAATCGTATTTGCTGGTTGAAAGAAACAGCGGCGCATTACACACCAGGCAGTGATAAATCCCGTCCTCTTTGTTATGCAGCAGTTTGCCGGAGAAAGGCGGTTCGGTGCCACGATGTTGCGTCACATAGCGCTGCATTTCGTTTAGCGCGGTTTCTGAGATTTGATGCTTAAGGTCATTAGCCATTTTACGACTCTCGGCGGGTGATTCTGAAAATATCAGCTATTATTCTAACAAATACTTAACAAGGTCAGGAGGTTTTTACCTCCTAAATGATACCTTAAACTGACCCGAAGATGAAAATGTGACCCAGATCACTCATTGGATTCGTCACCCCTTTATATTCGGACAGAGAGACCCAATATCAACGTTTCGTCGCCATCATGGAAGGCGCTTCCAGTGCAATAATTCCTGCTTCACGGTTTGATTTGCCGCAACGATTGAAGCGATTCCGCTTGACGTCTGATAAGGTTTTTGTAATTTTACAGCCAACTTTTTATTCACTAACAACAGCTGGTGGAATATATGACTATCAAAGTAGGTATCAACGGTTTTGGCCGTATCGGTCGCATCGTTTTCCGTGCTGCTCAGCAGCGTTCTGACGTTGAAATCGTCGGTATCAACGATCTGCTGGATGCAGAGTACATGGCTTACATGCTGAAATATGACTCTACTCACGGTCGTTTCGACGGCACCGTAGAAGTTAAAGACGGCCACCTGGTTGTTAATGGCAAAACCATCCGTGTTACCTCTGAGCGTGATCCGGCTAACCTGAAATGGAATGAAATCGGTGTCGATGTTGTTGCTGAAGCAACGGGTATCTTCCTGACCGATGAAACAGCACGTAAACACCTTGAAGCGGGTGCCAAAAAAGTCGTTATGACCGGCCCTTCTAAAGATGCCACGCCTATGTTCGTGATGGGCGTAAACCACAAATCTTACGCGGGTCAGGAAATCGTTTCTAACGCTTCTTGTACCACTAACTGCCTGGCACCGCTGGCAAAAGTCATCAACGATAAATTCGGTATTGTTGAAGCACTGATGACCACGGTTCACGCCACTACCGCTACGCAGAAAACCGTTGACGGTCCATCTCACAAAGACTGGCGCGGTGGCCGTGGCGCATCGCAGAACATCATTCCTTCATCTACCGGTGCAGCTAAAGCAGTAGGTAAAGTTATCCCTGAGCTGAATGGCAAACTGACCGGTATGGCATTCCGCGTACCGACACCTAACGTTTCTGTCGTTGACCTGACTGCTCGCCTGGCTAAACCCGCGTCTTACAAAGAAATTTGTAAAGCTATCAAAGACGCCTCTGAAGGTGAAATGAAAGGCGTACTGGGTTACACCGAAGACGAAGTGGTTTCTACCGATTTCAATGGCGAAGCACTGACGTCTATCTTTGACGCCAAAGCGGGTATCGCACTGAGTGACACGTTCGTAAAACTGGTTTCCTGGTACGATAACGAAACAGGTTACTCCAATAAAGTGTTGGATCTGATTGCTCACATCGCTAAATAAGCGCCGTGAACTGACTCTGAGGGCGACGACTGGTCGCCCTTTTTTTTCGCTAAAGGAAAGTTTTCTGATGAACGAAAAAATTTTTTCACTTCCACTGGTCAACCCAATAACGCCTTATCTTTCGCAACGTAACATCGGCGACCTGCCGGTGCTGGTGATTGTCCATCCCAATGTCCGGGCCGCCGTCGCGTTGCAGGGTGCCCATCTGCTCGCCTGGCAGCCCCGTGGTGAAAAACCGGTCATCTGGTTGAGTGAGAAAACAGCCTGGCGGACAGGCAAGGCAATTCGCGGCGGCGTCCCCATCTGCTGGCCGTGGTTTGGGCCAGCGGGCCAGCCTGCGCATGGTTTTGCCCGTAGTCTGCCGTGGACCCTTTCCGCACATGATGAAAATGCACAAAGCGTGGCGTTGACGCTGAAGCTGGAAAGCAATGAACAAACCCAAAAACTGTGGCCCCATGACTTTACCCTGTTCGCCCACTTCCGCTTTAGCGACCGCTGTGAGATTGAGCTGGAGGCCCACGGAGATTATGAAGCCACTGCCGCCCTGCACAGCTACTTCTGTGTTGAAGATATCACTGGCGTGGAAGTCAGCGGACTGGGCAACCGCTACATTGATAAAGTGAATAACGGGGTTATCGCTACCTCAGATGCTGGCCGACAAACTTATCCACAGCGTATTGATCGCATTTATACCCAGCCGGAAGCCTGCTCGGTCATTACCGATAAGGCCGGAAATCGGACGCTGGAAGTTTATCATCAGCATAATAGTGACGTTGTCACGTGGAATCCCGGCGCAGAATTGTCATGCAGCATGGATGATATGGCCGATGATGGTTACAAAACGATGGTTTGCGTTGAAACTGCGTGCATTTCCACACCGATGAAAAGTGTCAGCGGCAGCCCCTCACGCCTGGCGACCACAATTCAGATCGGTAAAAGAGCCTGATACCTGCAGGCGGCGGGAGACCGGAGATCGGGCCCCCGCATTGCGTCCGCCCCCGATGCCGTGGGCAGACCGTTCCATGCGCTGTCGTTATCACCTTTTCCTCTCGCGGGTGTATCCTGCAGGCACGATCTTTTCTGTGAAGGTCGTGTCTCAAACTACATCCAGCGGCATTTTACTTTCAGGCGGTGGGAAAGCCTGGTTGATCAGCACCAGATCTTCCGCGTTTAGCACAACCTCCAGCGCTGCCGCATTTTCCGCCACATGCTGTACGGAACTGGCTTTCGGGATGGCAATGACCCCGTCCTTGCGAATAACCCACGCCAACAATAACTGCGCGACACTGATGCTCTTTTGTTGTGCAATCTGTTGCAGGAGCGGATGCGTCATCAGTTCACGCCTTAACCTGCCGCCCTGAGCCAGCGGACAATAAGCCATCACCGGGATCTGCCACTGCTGACAAGCCGGGATAAGATCATATTCGATCCCGCGCGAGGCCAGGTGATAAAGCACCTGATTAGCAGCACAGGCGTGACCGCCTTCTTCAGCCAACAATTCCGCCATGTCATCTCGGTCGAAGTTCGAGACCCCCCAACGCAGAATTTTCCCAGATTGTTGCAACGATTCCATGGCCGTGATGGTCTCTTCCAGCGGTACATTGCCACGCCAGTGCAAGAGATACAGGTCGAGGTAATCGGTCTTAAGGCGGCGCAAGCTACGTTCGCAAGCCGCCATCGCATCCACCGAACCCGCATTCCAGGGATAGACTTTAGAGACCAGCCAGGCTCGGTCTCTACGCCCTTGCAGTGCTTCGCCGACCACTTCTTCCGCGCCTCCCTCGGCATACATTTCAGCGGTATCAATCAGCGTCAGTCCCTGATCGAGCCCAAACTGCAATGCGGCCACCTCCTGTCGGCGCTGACTGGCGTTTTCTCCCATGTACCAGGTCCCCTGGCCAATCGCCGGTAATACACTGTCGCCACTCAATCTCACCGATTTCACCATTGAGTCCTCCTGCACCATTTCAGGTCGCCACTATTATGCAAAAGGGCGCAAAGCGCCCTTTTTTGGTGCATTAAGCCGTGTTTAATTAAAAAGTGTAGCTGAGCCCGGTCCAGACGGAGGCCTGTGAGCTCTTGCTTACCATCGGGCTGTCTTTCACTTCGCTACTCAGACGGGTGTAACGTCCCCCCACCGTTGCATTCCAGCTCCGGTTAATAGCCCAGTTCGCCGTCAGTTCCAAATACGGGTTCCAGCTATCACCGGCCTTATAGTGTTCAAGTCCACTACGGCGTGATTCCGCATACGATACACCATAATAATAGTCGTTCTGATTTGAACTATTGTACTGGACACCAATCCCCGGTATCAGGCTGAAAGCCCCCTGCTGAAAACGGTAAAGGTAGGCCATATCCCCCAGGAAACCATCGCTGTTATCCAGCATGTCGCCAGCAATCATCGTACGCACAATCCCCCACTCAGCGACATGCCGATATGCCAGACCGCCCATCATAGTCATGCGTCGGTTATCTAACTGTTTCAGCTGTCTGTTGTTCGTGTCGCCCCGTTTAAAATTCTGCGACGAACCTAAAATCGTCAGTGAAAGCTGGTTTGCAGGGTCTTTCCACAGATAATATCCCCCCTGCAGACCGTGGATGTAAAAGCTATCGCCGTCATAATTAATATTTGGGAATGGCAGGTAGTGATCATCTCCGCCTTTATAGGGACTTTGACTGTAGATAACCGCCGCCCCCACACCTAAAGGTGCAGCCTGCGCAACAACAGAAGAACACCCCACAGAAAAAAGTACAGCAAGCGCGCTAACTTTGAAATAGTTCACAATTATTCACCCCAATAGATATAACAATTAACGCGGGCATTCTAACCGCCTGAGCCACTTTTGGTTAAGCATTAACACGGGCTTGATCTTGACCCACCATCTCCAGACCGCTTTTGTATCTTAAGTTAACGATGCCCGCTGGCGTCGGTATTCCCTCGGAGAGCGAG
>NZ_RQVV01000030.1 GCF_009295515.1 Erwinia endophytica
AGAGAAACGCTTTTTCATGGGTAATGTCCTCATCGTTCAATGATAAACATTACTAGCCTGGCGATGGATTAACCAGAGGGGAGCAGGTCACCACGGCCAGAGTAGCGGACGCCGGGGATGGACTCGCGAGTGGCAGGAATGGTCCAGATTCTATTTTTGAAATCGATCTCAAACCAACGGGCGAAACGCAGTTCGCTGGAACGGATGAATAGGTGAAGGGTGAGTGAGACAGCCAGGCGGGTTAACTCTCGTCCTTGCTGGTAGTCCTCAATGCGTGCCAACAGTTCTGGTAGCCGCTCCAGCGGAAGGGCAGGGTAGTGGCGTTTAATGGGAGGGGCGATGATACCGTCCAGATTTGCTGCCGGATTGTGCTCTATCAACTCCTGATGTACGGCATGGCGCATGATGTTGCACATATGCTGCCGGGTACGTGCTGCGACTTCCAGCAGACCTTTTTGCTCAATGCCTTTCAGCAGGTCGATAAAGTGACGAGGTTTCAGTTCAGCTACCGGCACGTGTCCAATCACAGGGAATATATGATGGTTCATGCTGGCAAGCAGACGGGAGGCGTGGTTCTCTGACCACGTTCTGTTGCTTTTATGCCAGTCCAGTGCCACATACTTGAAAGTTTTTTCTGGCGAGGAAGTGGCTCTTTCAGCAGAGCGCTGCTGTGCTGGATTGATATTCTGCGTCAGCAGCTTGCGTATACCATCACGCTGTTGACGGGCATCAGCCAAAGACACTTCAGGGTAGGCACCTAAGCCAGGGCGAGATTCTTTTCTATTGATACGATATTTGAGATACCAGAGACGTGAACCGCCGGGATTGACCAACAGGTACAGTCCATGAGAATCGGAAACTTTGAAGGGTTTTGCGGATGGTTTTAAGCTGCGGATTTTTGTGTCGTTAAGAGACATTTGGGGGTCACTCCGTCATCGAACCAACATGACCCCAAATCTGACCACCAAATTCTCCCGATGCAGAGGGAAAACTAAAAATGCATCGGGAAGATTTTTCACGCTAACTCGTTGAATCTAAAACGCCTAAAGATTCGTGAAGATGCATGAAAACATAAATTTGGCTCCTCTGACTGGACTCGAACCAGTGACATACGGATTAACAGTCCGCCGTTCTACCGACTGAACTACAGAGGAATCGGTTGTGTGGGGCGCATATTAGCGAGGCTGGTCAGGGCTGTCAACAGCAAAAAAACATGCGTGCATTCAACTGGCTGCGTTTAAATCAAGGTGATCGAATAGTGAACACGGCATCATTAAATTAATCAACAATATCGCCAGCGTTGTGCTGTGTCTCTTCATCAGGTAGACGTTGGGCTGGGTCCTGGCGGTAGAACTGTGTGAAGCGGCGATACAGTGCCGGGAAGCGTTCAAACAACAAATCAGGCGCGCTGAAGAAATATTCAGACAGGACCGCAAAGCACTCAGCCGGGGAGCTGGCCGCGTAGGCATCAATGGTGGCGGCGTTTTCACCCACCAGATCGACCTCCTCCTGGATTGCAGACATTGCCGCATGCAGGTCCTTCTCCCAGCCAGCAATGTCCCGTAGTGCAATAGCGGGCACTCCGTTAGCATGCCCGCTTCCCCTGGCATCAAGTTTATGCGCGACTTCGTGAATAACCAGGTTATAACCGGAAAGATCGAATGAATCCTGCACATCCAGCCAGTTCAGTACCACCGGGCCTTGCTGCCAGCTTTGTCCTGCCTGTGCTGTTCTTTGGTGATGAACCAGGCCAAACTCATCTTGCCATTCGTCATCAACCATAAATGGAGTCGGGTAGATCAACACGTCATGAAAACCATCCAGCCACTCGTAGCCCAGATTAAGTACTGGCAGGCAGAATAACAGGGCCAGACGGGTACTTTTTAAATCGTCCAGTACAAAACCCTGAAGTTCGACCAGTCTTTTTTGTTGCAGGAAGCGCCGCGCAAGCTGTATCAGTGCGCGTTGTTCCGCCTTGCTCAGCGCGCCAAGTAGCGGAATCGCGAGCGCCTGCTGCCAGGGCAGGGTATCGGAGGCGCTATTAACCGTTTTCCAGGGCCATTTGATCATGATGCACCTAATCGGAAAGGAAAGTTATATCCTGCGACAGTTATTTAAATTCGGCTGAATTCAATGACCCAGACCCATGGGTTGACTACCCAACTGGCGCCGCCATATTGCAGAGTCCACTGTTTACGATAGGCGTCTTTGGCAGAGATCGCTTCGTGGTGCATAGTAAAAAAATGGTTCAGGAAGTGGGCGTCGGTTTGCACGCCCTCGGCAAGCACATCATCGTCGCTAATATCCTGAACTTTTTCTACCCGGATGTTGTTTATTTGTAGATCAATACGACTGGCCCAACGTGGCATATGGATCCCCGCCTGCCAGCCGACGTGATGGTCTTCATCGGCGACATTGGAAAATTGACTGATATCGGCACGGTACTGGCAATAGTACGGGGACTTAAAACGATCTGGCGAGTGTGCGTATTCCTCTACATCTTGCGGCGCGATTATCGGACCACGCCAGGTTTCCCTGACCCACAAACGGTCGCCGGGTTGGCCGTATGGGCAATGGTAACTTATATTTTCCATGCCCAGCACATGATTACCCTGTTGCTGATTTTTCAGCACATCAATACCGTAGCAGCCTTCATGGTTGTCCTGACTGGGGCCGAGGAGTTGTGACTTCATGATTCGCCGGGTTTGGCTTTGTTGGCCTGAGAGCAGTGCATGCACCCGTTGCTCATTAAACAAAATCGGGCGTTCTTTCATGGTTTAACCCCTGTTAGATAATTGTTAAAATACACACTATAAACTGACCGAAAACCATCACAATACAGAAGAAGTCTAATTTCTCACCACAAAAAAAGTAGAGATGTTAACTTAATGTTAATCATCGTTTTTTCTTTTAAATTTTTGTCTCGAGGTTATTGCTGGTGACCACAGTTAACCGAAGGGCTACCCGGCTTTGTCTATAGAGACGATCTGCAATTTCCGGCGATATATATCACCTTTGCCATTCATTCTGCGATAGCATATGACGGTTTCTCGATCGGCTGGATGGCGGGGAAATCGCCCATATTCTCTGGTCGGCCATGATTCTAACGTATTAACAGATAAAATACCGATAAGTTATTTTGATGGATAAATTATTAAATTTTAACTATTAATCCGATAGTTAAGTCGTCATGTTTCTATAAAGAAGAACTTAAAAGACTACTAATGTTTTTGTTTTGTTAAATGCTTTGTTGTGAATATGATATAGATATGGTTTTGACCATATGAGTTAGTCACGCTGCGCAAGAGGGGTTTTCCCGCTGACGGGTATATAAGTCCAATTGATATGGAGACGTTTATGACCGTTGCTTACTGGCAAATCCGCTTTGAAAGCTGGCTGCATGAGACGTGGCCACAGGATGATAAAGCCCATGATGTGGCACATTTGCGTCGGGTCTGGCAGACAGCACAGCGCATCATGCAAGGCTCGTCAGCCGATGAGTTGGTCGTACTGGCCGGGTGTTATTTTCATGACATTGTAAATCTGCCTAAAAATCACCCCGAAAGACATCTGTCTTCGGCACACGCCGCGGTGGAAACACGGCGTATTTTGCAGGATATTTTTTCTGATTTTCCGCCAGAGAAACACGATGCGGTCTTCCATGCAGTCCATGCGCACAGTTTCAGCGCGGGGATCGCGGCGGAAACGCTGGAAGCGAAAATTGTGCAGGATGCTGACCGTCTTGAGTCGCTGGGCGCGATAGGGCTGGCCCGCGTATTTTATGTCTCCGGCGCGTTGGGGCGTGCGTTGTTTGACAGTGCCGACCCATTGGGGCTTGAGCGCGCCCTGGATGATACGCAATGGGCGTTGGATCATTTCCAGAAAAAACTACTGCGGCTGCCGGCAACCATGCAGACAGCGGAGGGGAAACGCCTGGCGGAATACAATGCGCAGTTTCTGGTGACGTATATGGCTAAACTCTGTGCTGAACTGAAGGGGGATTACTGCGATCTGGATCAAGAGGTGTTAATGAAGTTTTCGCCGCCGGGGGAGAAATATTAAATTTTTATGAACATATAGTTAAAAACCTTTCTCTACGCTACGGTGTTGGGGAACATTCTCAGGAGAATCAGGTATGACCGACACCGTTAGTTTAACGATTAAAATCGAACCAGCCTTAAAAGAAATACTGAAAACGTGTGCTCTTGAAAATCAGATCTCACTCAGTCAGGAAGTCACGCAGCGTTTGCAGAGCAGTCTGAGCACGTCCCCGCATCCGGCGGTAGATAGTCAGGACCTCGTTGAAGAGGCCGCAGCACCGCTGACGTCCACTGAACTGAAACAGCTTCGCGCTTTACTGAAAAAATCGAAAAAAAAGAAGTAACGCTTTTCTTAACGTCCTCTGAGCGCCTTCAGTACGGCGTCCGTTTTTATCTTACAAACGGCATCAAACTGAAAGGGAGTACACTCCCTTTCAGTCAGTGGAGCGGCCCGTCGTCCATTGACTGAAAAAACTGCGGCAGAGTCCTGTGTTTATTGATAGATAACCGATTATTTGCGGGGATCGCGTCAATTATTTTTCATCATCGCCGTAGTAGAGCACCCCGAGTTTGATTAACGGGCGCCCATGGCTTTTACGATGCAGGTTGGTATCACGCAGCGAATAGACGCAACCACAGTATTCCTGTTGATAGAAACGTTCGCGTTTGCTTATCTCAATCATCCTGGCTGACCCCCCTTTTTTACGCCAGTTGTAATCCCAGTAGGTCAGATTAGGATAGGGCGCGACCGCCCGGGCGCCGCAGTCATTGATCTGCTGCATATTCTTCCAGCGGGAGATGCCAAGTGAGCTGCTCATTACCGGAAAACCATGTTCGTGCGCGTACAGCGCAGCGCGCTCAAAGCGCATATCGAAACACATGGTGCAACGCTCGCCACGTTCTGGTTCCCACTCCATGCCTTTAGCCCGTTCAAACCAGTTGTCGGTATCGTAGTCGGCATCAACAAACGGTACGCCATGTTTTTCGGCAAAGCGGATATTCTCTTCTTTGCGCAACAGATACTCTTTCTGCGGATGAATATTCGGGTTGTAAAAGAAAATAGTGTAGTCAATACCCGAGGCCTGGATAGCCTCCATCACTTCACCTGAGCAGGGTGCGCAACAGGAGTGCAACAGTAATTTATTGGCGCCGCCGGGCAGGTGAAGGGGCGGGCGTGAGATATCGCTCATCGCATCAGACTCCATTAATCATAAAAACAGCGTCAGTTTAGGGGCTTCTTCTGCCGATGTCACGGAGTCAATGAAGTGGTAGACTAGCGGCGAATATTCCTTATTACCGGGTAATTATGAGTGAGTTTGAGCGCATTGTCGCGTCGCCAGCGGCACTGATACATCAGCAGCAACCACCGGAAGTTGAGCAAGACCGCCAACTGATGGCGCGGGTGTTGGAGATTTATGACCTGAAAACCGTCGCGGTTATGCTTGCCAACGCGAGCCAGCATCCGTGGACGCGTGAAGCGCTTAAACGTTGGATGAAAGACCAGACCGCCACCAAACGGTTAAGTGAAACGGAGGTCAGCCTGCTTAATAGCTTGCTGCCTGCACCGCCAGCGCATCATCCTGATTATGCTTTTCGTTTTATTGATCTGTTCGCAGGGATCGGTGGTATCCGCAGTGGATTTGAGGCGGCAGGGGGGCAATGTGTGTTTACCAGTGAGTGGAATAAATACGCGCTCAAAACCTACAAAGCCAACTGGTATTGCGACCCGCACACACACGTCTTCAATCAGGATATCCGCGACGTAACGCTAAGTGGTCATCCCACGATTAGCGAACAGGATGCCCGCCTGCATATCGACCAGAAGGTCCCCGATCATGATGTGCTGTTGGCGGGGTTCCCCTGCCAACCGTTCTCGCTGGCCGGGGTGTCGAAAAAAAATGCACTGGGTCGTGCTCATGGTTTTGCCTGTCAAGCTCAGGGCACGTTGTTTTTTGATGTGGCGCGTATCATTAATGCGAAAAAACCGGCGATTTTTGTGCTGGAGAATGTCAAAAATCTCAAGAGTCATGACCAGGGTAAAACGTTCCGTATCATCATGGATACGCTGGATGAGCTGGGCTATGACGTGGCTGATGCCGGGGTCAGTGGTAGTACTGATCCAAAGATTGTCGATGGTAAACACTTCCTGCCGCAGCATCGCGAACGTATTGTACTGGTTGGTTTTCGTCGCGATCTGACATTGCCGAGATTTAGCCTGAGCGCGTTGTCTTCTCTGTATCCTGAACAGAGGACGCCACTGCGTGACCTGCTGGAGCCCACAGTCGATGCGAAGTACATCCTCACGCCAACGCTGTGGAAATACCTTTATAACTATGCGAAGAAGCATCAGGCTAAAGGTAACGGTTTTGGTTACGGACTGGTCAATCCCGAACAGGAGAATGGCGTGGTACGGACCCTGTCGGCGCGTTATTACAAGGATGGATCGGAGATTCTGATCGATCGAGGATGGGATCACCGTTTGGGCGACAGTGATTTTGATAATCCACAGAACCAGCAGCATCGCCCACGTCGTCTGACGCCGAGAGAGTGCGCCCGTCTGATGGGATTTGAATCCCCTGGTGGGCCACGTTTCCGTATTCCGGTTTCCGACACCCAGGCTTATCGGCAGTTTGGTAACTCGGTGGTGGTGCCCGTTTTCGCCGCAGTGGCAAAACTGTTGCTGCCATGGATTGAACAGGCGGTTAAAGCACGGTAGTTCTTCCGCCTGACTGTCGCCAGAAAATAAGGATGATGCTATGGCTGATGTTCACTCTTCTGAGACTCGCAGTAAAAACATGCGAGCTATCCGCACACGCGACACCGCCATTGAAAAGCGGCTGGCAGAACTGCTGACCGGGCTGGAATTCAGTTTTCGCGTGCAGGATAAAACACTGCCGGGACGTCCAGATTTTGTGCTGGATAAATACCAGACCATTATCTTTGTCCACGGTTGCTTTTGGCATCATCACCACTGCCATCTGTTTAAAGTGCCGGCGACCCGTACTTCCTTCTGGTTGGGGAAAATTAACAGCAACGTTGAGCGGGATAACCGCCATATGGCCGCGCTGAGCGCCGCAGGCTGGAAGGTACTGGTGGTGTGGGAATGCGCGCTGCGCGGTAAAACCCGGCTGGAGGAAGAGGCGATGGCCACCCGGCTGGAAGAGTGGATTTGCGCCGGGGACGGGAATAGTGAAATTGACGGACGGGGTATCCGTCAGATGATTGCCTGAATTAAAAGGTGACCAGCGCTCGCGTTAATCTGAACCGTAGCATAACCAGTGTCAGTATGACCGATAGCAGGAAAGTCAGGAAGATGACCAACAGCTTGGTCGCTAACGAGGTAATGTTAACCCACTGGATTAATAAATTGAAAAACGAGTAGTGCAGGATATAGACCCCGGTCATCGCTTTGCTCAGCTTTGCCGATAGCTTTTGTAGATGCGGCCCGACAGACAGCCCGTTAACTGCGATGATAATCAACACCACCAGAATATAAACTTGCGAGCCAGTGAGAATAAAACTGTTACGCTCGACATTGAACAGGGTAAAGAAGAAGTATTTCTCATATAGCCAGGTGAAGATATAGACAAATGGCACCATAATCATGGCGGCCTGTGCCACGAATGGGCGCGAGTAAACGGCGGCTACCACGGGGTCGAACAGCAATCGACCCGTTAAATAATACAGTATCCATGTCCATAGCCTGAATTCTGCGGGTAGCGAAAGCCAGCGATTATCCGTCGAATGGATAGCCAGTAAGTCATAATTAAAAGCCAGTAACAGCAGAACCACAATTGTGGCGACCAACAATGTTCGGTGTTGTACCAGTTGGTCGATCAACGAGTGAAAGCTGTAGATGAACAGCAGCGTCAGCACGAACCACGGCTGAATCAGGTAACCTTTGTGATACGGCTCGATAAAATACCAGATCGAATACCAGAACAGGAAAATCAGCAAAATGGCGCTGATTTTTTTCATTTGCCACGCGGTACTGCGTGAGGCGTTGGCATCCAGATAGCCGGTCACCACAAAAAAAAGCGGGGTGGAAATGGTGGAGATAAAGGTCATAAAGGTGAGGATATTATTATAGCTATAGGAATAATTATCGTAGGTGTTGTACAGAGTGAAGAACGTCACCGCTGTCAGGCAACCCAGGGTTTTTATCAGGTTCAGGCCTGTATCGTTCATACTGTTTTTCCTTACCTTTAAAACGCTGAGTACTATACCATGACGATAAGTCTGTAGAATAAATTAATGATCAACGTGTTATCTGTATTTTTCATCTGGGGAAGATTTATTTATTGGTCAGGAGGTTACTGATTTTCGGTTATCGCCGAGCCGGAGCCTGCTTTGCCGGGGCATAAGAGATTGACCCAGGATTTTCAGCATGGTTATCTCCCCGTCTGTCACATTATTTGCATATTCAGCGCATAATTGCTTAGATCACTTTTTTAACCTCTCCCTGTCCACGGTGGATTATGGCCAGTATCAAACTCACGGTAAGACGGCTGTATAAAATCAGCGGCGAACGCATGGTCAATACCCAGGCGACCGCACGCATTTATGTTGGCGACAAACTGGTGGCGACGGAGGAGGTTTCCGGGATGACTGAAAGCCCGGTGAGCAAGTATCTTCACCACCACGAGGCGGAAGGGCAGCCTGTACGGGTGGAATGGGAGTGTGATGGCGTTGCTGATATGGCGGTAGCTGAGATGCAGGTTTGTCCCTGCTGTCAGCATGATTAACAAAAAGGAAAGACATTTTGGCTGGAAGTAGTTTACTGACATTACTGGATGATATTGCTACCTTGCTCGACGATATTTCGGTGATGGGTAAGGTGGCCGCAAAGAAGACCGCAGGTGTATTAGGCGATGATCTGTCGCTGAATGCGCAGCAGGTCAGTGGTGTGAAGGCGAATCGCGAACTACCGGTGGTTTGGGGCGTCGCGAAAGGCTCTTTTCTTAACAAACTGATCCTTGTGCCGCTGGCGTTGGTGGTTAGTGCGCTGGCCCCCTGGGCTATTACGCCGTTATTAATGCTGGGGGGGGCTTATCTCTGTTATGAGGGGGTGGAGAAAGTTGTCCACAGTTTGCACCAGGGGCCATCCGAGAAAACCGACCAGGCGCGTGAAAGGCGGTTACGCGAGATCGACAGTCAGGATGCGCTCGCCTATGAAAAGAAGAAAGTTAAAGGCGCCGTCCGGACTGACTTCATTCTCTCCGCAGAGATCGTGGCCATCACCCTGGGTATCGTGTCCGAAGCGCCACTGTTAAATCAGGTACTGATCCTCTCCGGTATCGCCATCCTGGTGACGATCGGCGTGTATGGCATCGTGGCCTGTATCGTTAAAATTGACGATCTTGGCTGGTGGCTGCAGCAGAAATCCACCACGTTGCTGCAGGGGATGGGGCGCTTTTTGCTGACGATGGCGCCATGGATGATGAAGGCGCTTTCTATTGTGGGAACGTTGGCGATGTTCCTGGTGGGCGGTGGGATTATTGTCCATGGCGTTCCGCTGATCCATCATTTTATCAGCGAGTTCACTACCGATTATAGTGGCCTGACTGGCTCGCTTATTAGCAATCTGGCGAACCTGGTCGTGGGATTGGTTGTGGGGTTGATTGTGCTGTCAGTGGTAAATCTGATTGCCAGAGTACGCGCATAATCAGTATAAAGATAACGTATGATGGGCCAGGCAAAACGAGCGGGAGTCATGATGAAAGACGACATTTTTGAATTTGATATTGATGCACAGTTGGAACAAGCTGAAGCTAACGCAGAAAAAAAAGCCAGCGAAGTGCCGACCGATTTAAGCGACGAAGCCGACTGCGAAGGCTGCAAAATCTAATCTGTCGCACACGGCGGTTATCGGCATAATGCTTTGACTGGGTTAGTGATCTGAAGCGGGTACAGTGACTGCTGTACTCGTTTTTTTATTTTTCAATTCTTATTTTCTCCATTTTATTTAACAAAACTTTTACCCACGATCAACGGAAGAAATCGCTTCTGCCTGCTATACCCTAAATAATTCAAAACGGGAAATTTTCCATCAAGAGATCTGATAATCAACGAAAGGAGACAAGTATGATTCTGGTCAGTGATAGGGTGCAGCGTAAAGAAGGAGGCCCGGTAATGGTGGTCACTGGCTATGCCAGCGGTATGGTTGAGTGTCGTTGGTACGATGGTTATCAGGTCAGACGCGAAGCCTTTCGGGAAGACGAGTTGTGTCCGCTGTGCGTCAGACAAAACTCGCTCGCCAGTTGGCAGGCGGGAGAACGGGTGCTTTCATAAGACGATATAACCTGCCGCCGGCAGGTTATAGGCCGTTAACCGCGTCAATGACAGCGCTAAACCTCACCCACATTATCTTCTTCAACGGCGTTGTAAATGCGTTGCAGGATGTCCGGGAAGGCCGACTGTACACGGCTCCAACTGGGTATGAAGGGTTTTTCATTCGGGCGTTCAATAAACGACTGTCCGGCGTCCAGAATGGACTGGGTGAACATTTCAACAGCGGCTTCCTCGGCGTGCTGATCAAACTTCAGGCCGTTCATGTTTGCTTCATGGTTATAAATTTCCATCATATCCAGCGCGTTACGGTAATACGTGGCCTTCAGTACACGGAATGAGTCGCTGGTAATATTAACCCCCATTGTGGCCATTTTGCGCAGCAATGACTGGACAATATCATTGCTCATCCGTCGCAAACCGCCAGTACCATCCTCTTCCGATAGCGGCTGATGTTTATGGTCGTAGTTCCCTGTTATCTCGACCTGACAGCTTTGACGTGTGGTGTAGTTACGGTAAATTTCCGAAAGCACGCCAATTTCCAGTCCCCAGTCACCGGGGATCTTAATGCCATTCAGCACATGGGTACGCATGGCAAATTCCCCGGATAACGGATAGCGGAAGCTGGTGAGATAGTCGAGGTAGTCGGAATGACCATAAACTTTTTGCAGCGATCGCAGTAGTGGGCTGACCAGCAGACGTCCGACTCGTCCGTTAAGTTTGTTGTCGGCCACGCGGGCGTAGAACCCTTTACAGAATTCGTACTGGAATGAGGGGTTTGCCAATGGATAAATCAGGCGAGCCAACATTCCACGTTCATAGGTGATGATATCGCAGTCATGCAGTGCGACACAGGATGAGCGGTCAGACGCCAGCGTATAACCAGTGCAGAACCAGACATTTCGCCCTTTGCCAGGCTGAGAAGGCGACAGTCCTTCTTTCTCCAGTTCGGCATCAATCGCCTTCAGGCGAGGGCCGTCGTTCCATAAAATGCGGTGACGCTGCGGCAGGTGGGAAAAAAACGCACGGGCATGCAAAAACTGAGCGCGATCAGCACGATCCAGACCGATAATGATTTCCTCCAGGTAGGGCACTTTTGCCAGTTCGTCAACAATATGTCCCAGCGCCGGACCTTCCAGTTCTGAAAACAGTGACGGCAGAATCAGTGCCATTTTGCGTTTACTGGAGAAGCACACTAAATCTTTCTCCAGTTCGTCTACCGTGCGATTGGTGAGATTATGGAAATTGGTTATTACCCCATTCTGGAAAAAATCACTCATTGTTTCCCCCTTAAAAACGCGGCGCCTTGCGGGCTCGTTAAGATTAACAGTGGACAAAATGTGCCAGACCTTCACTCCAGCCTTGTGGGCCATAGCCGGTGCTGTAATAAATATTTTCGTTATCGTCGCGTGATAGTTGTATGCGGTTTTTACTGTAACCTTTGATCACTACGGCGTAGTTCACCTGATCGAGCATTGGTGCATCGTTAGGCCCATCACCAAGACCGAGGGTTATCCAGCGTTTACCTTGCGGATGCGTATAGTG
Source organism: Erwinia endophytica (assembly GCF_009295515.1). Classification (GTDB taxonomy): domain Bacteria; phylum Pseudomonadota; class Gammaproteobacteria; order Enterobacterales; family Enterobacteriaceae; genus Erwinia; species Erwinia endophytica. Next base: position 11,874 of record NZ_RQVV01000030.1, read on the forward strand.
AGCAAGTAGCCGGGCCAGCGCTGTTCCTTTACCGTCCCTCTGATTCATCACGTGCCAGAATCGTCCGCCCTGTCGCAATGCCAGTTTTTCTAGCGACAACGCCTGTTGAAAAGCGACGAAGTTCTCTGGGGAATCACGCCAGATAATGCTTTCTGAGCCTTTGCGCATCTTTGCCAAAACGGCCTCACGCGGTGTCAGACCTGTCCAGTCCGCCACTTCTTTCTCCGTGACATCGGCGAAGCCGGTGAATTCGAAACCATAGCGCTGACGAACATGCTGCAGAATCTGGCAGAGTGCTGAATAGTCTTTAGCGGGGAGCAACGCGTCACGTGTCTCGTTGACGTTTTTTCCCATGATGATAGCGCCATTTTCAGCAATAAAAGGTGCATTGGTGATCCCCAGCGACTGCTGTATGGGCTGGATTTCCGCCGCCGTTTTACTGGAGCAAATAATCAGTGGAATGCCTGCCGCATTCAGGCGATCAAGCCAGGGCTGGGCGGGTTGCCAGCTGTAGGTATGATGATCCAGCAGCGAACCATCAAGGTCGGTCACAATCATCAGCGGATCCTGGAGTGTCGGCATGGTCATGACCTCTGTTGAGCGTTAAACAAAAAAGTGGAAACTTTTAAGCATAGTGTTTCAGGCTACTTTCGGAATCATTGTCAATAGGGGAATTATGGTGGTGTGGGAGGAAATCACGTTGAGAACTATCTCAAAAATACCAGAACTGATTTTTCATTACTGAACTGAGCGATTTCACTGGCAACTTGACATACGGCGACGACAAGTTGGTGCACAGAAGGCTGGGAGCAGATCTCAACAGACAAAAAAGCCCGCGTGAGCGGGCAAAAACCTTGTTACTTTTTAGCTTGGTAGCCCTCTTGGGGGTGAGGGCATTGGCAATAGTGTAGACGGGAGGCTCGTAATAAATCTCGCCATGAAAGGTTAAAAAAGTGAAAAGGTGAGTATCATTGTTTCAGATACACTTAGCAGAACACTACTTCATGGGAGAGCGAGTATGAAAGTGAATGATCGGGTGACGGTGAAAACTGATGGTGGCCCACGCAGACCGGGGACGATACTGGCGGTTGAGGTGTTTAGCGAGGGTACCATGTTCCTGGTCGCACTGGAGGATTATCCGTTGGGCATCTGGTTTTTTAACGAAACGAACCATGAAGACGGTATTTTCGTCGAACCTTATCCAGAAAAATAATTGATCAGGCGACCTCACCGTTGAACCACCTCCCCCTGGGAGGTGGTCTTTTACTGGTGATTAGCGCACGTTAACGTAGATGCCACTGGTCACATTATCGGTTAAACGTACAACATGATAAATAACTTGTTTGTTATGTGTTTTTATTTTACGTTTAATATTTCCCTTATGGGAAGAAACGGTCTTGGCCTTAATTTGCATTTTGTCCGAGATCTGAATGGTATCATGACCAGACATCCACATTTTTAACATATTGGATTCGGTCTGGCTTAATGTCAGAGGATGAATGTCGAACCCGGCTGGGTAGCGTGGTGATACATTGAGTCTTTTTTGAAAATACGAGATGAGTAACGTATCCAGAGTGGCTGGTTTTATCGATTTTGATGTAATAATCAGGTTCTTACGAACATAGAGGTATTCCTCAAAATGGATATTGGATATCGCCATAAAGATAAAGAACAAGGTATCGGGATGATGCATGATAACCGTTCTGATGCGCTGACTGGCATCGGGTTCATGAATGAAGCAATCTTCGTTAATAAAAACCACGCCAGGTTGAAGTTGCTGACATTTGTCCTGTAGATGATCAATATCACTGACGGAAGTTATGTTTTTCTTTTTCACTCCCTTCGCAATCATATAATCTGTCAATCCTAGTCGTGTATAGCTGCATGAATCCATTATAATTGTTGGCATTATTGCGACCCCCTCACCAAATTGTTATCCGTTTAAATCAACGATGAATTACGTGATCGTATAGTCTCAGAGAGTAAGTACTCATATTTCAGTCTTATAGGTAGGTACTTCGGCATTGAATCAACCTGAACATCATGGTCAGGCGAACGCATCCATACCAATGTAACTGACATCATATCTTTACTGCGCCATAAAAGGCCTTTCATCCGACTATCCAGCAAGTTTGCCCTACAACAGCTTAAAGCTTTATTTTGCGACCAATGTCACTATCGCGTAGAACACAGAAAATCCTGATAGGATGATTCCTAAAAACATTCATCTTGCGAATGAATTCAGCTGTGATAAACGTTGGCAATGCCGCAAAACATCTTTTCCCACAAGGGAAAATGGCAATTTTGAAAAATACGCTTTAAAACAATATATTATATATTTTCGGATCGTTAATATTAGCGTGATTCTTCATCCATTTTGAGAGATAAAATACGCTAATCAAGATTTAATAAGAATAATTTTCATTGGCAAGGATGATTTATCGGATTTTCCTTAAGATGATTCTTAGAAAGGCGGTTTAAAAAATAAACAGAAATATCGACATCACTTAACATTTTTCGATTTATCATCAACTGACATATCAGTTTGTCTGCTGTGACGTTTACGAAGGACATTGAGCCGTAAATCAGATAATTTGCCAGACAGAAGCTCACAAAGCAGCATCGTCAGATGTAAAACAGCATATCCAATGATAAGTAACGGACAAACCCGTGGTAAAAATGAGTAACAGAGATGAAACAGGGTTTAACAAAGACAGGGCCAGATGAAGGATGAGTAGCGACATTCCTGTCACTACAAAGGCATAGAATAGAGATGATGGCTGTTGCCATATCCTGAGGGCTGGTGTGGCGGTTATCGTACAGAATGCAGGATTAAATGATCGCGAGGTCAGGCGTGGGCCAGGGTGTCGAGTATTTTGCCATCATCAGTAGTCGATTCTTAAAGTTGATTTTTAATACAAAACGCTTCCCAGCTCATCCCCAGTGCGCTGGCGTGTTCACGCAGGTAGGCCTCGATAGCCTGCGCCGCCACCTCTTTATCGGGTTCCGCCAGTTGAATGGCGAACAACATGCTATCCAGTTTTTTCTCGCGGGTGAAAGCCGCATAGGCGCGATGGGTCTGCATTGCCTGCAGTTGTGGCAATGTGATGCCCAATTGTGCGGCGTCTTCCGCACTGAGATTGGCGATACCTTCTTTGATATCAGGGTAGGCTTCAAGAAACAACGTAGTCGCAGTGGTATAGTATTCTTCGATGGTTTTCATCATGTGTCCGGCAACGGATAACAAATAATGTGCGCCAGTTTACACCCAGGCTGCTACACGTGAAATACCGGAGTGGGCTTAATCCGTACTGATCTGATGCGTGCTGCTTGCGGTGGCAGGTAAGAAATTATAACGTAGCGCCTGGTCGACGAGTCAGGAACTGAAAATGCAAAAGTGGATTTTAGTAGCCGCAGTATTGGGGCTGGCAGGTTGTGCCAGGATACCCAATTACCAAAGTGCGGTGAAAACCCCGCCGCCGGTAAGTCTGGTCGGCAACTGGCAGACTATGGGGCCGCAAAAAGGTCTGGTGAGTAAAGAGGCGATAGCCAGCCTGATTATTACTGCCGAAGGGGATACGCTGGATTGCCGCCAGTGGCAGCGAGTGATTGCCAAGCCAGGTAAAGTGACGCTGCTTCGCGGCGATTGGGTTAACGTGAATAATCAACTGCGGGTGATGCCGCTGAAGTTGGTCGGCAGTGAACTGCATTACGATAAACTGGTGTTGCAGAAAGTCTATCAGCCTACTGCGGAATGTCAGGATGCGCTGAAACATGAAGATAATCTGCCTGCGCCGCCATCACCGAAGATAACCTCTGATGTTACTGGTAAAAAACATCATAAATCGATGTTGAGAAACGACATCGATGAGCCATAATGTGGTTGAAATGTCGTGCAGTACCTGTCCTGCACGGCTTTTTTGTTAGCAGTCATATTCTACTTGCATTGCGCAAACATGACCATTTTTTGTCCTGGCAGCGCGATCAGGTTGGCGATACCCGTCGTTTTTTCGTTACCTTTTAGCATTATTCTGTAAAACTGTCAGGATAACTTATCGTGCCGTTTCAGGAGGCTATGTTGTCTTTACACCTTTTACATTCTTTTCCCCGCCTGGAATTGGTGGGGGCACCGACGCCTCTGGAACATCTGCCGCGTTTGTCCGACTATCTGGGGCGGGATATTTTCATCAAACGTGACGATGTCACGCCGGTGGCGTTGGGCGGTAATAAGCTGAGAAAACTCGAGTTTCTGGCAGCTGATGCCTTGCGCCAGGGGGCGGATGTGCTGCTTACGGCCGGTGCTATCCAGTCTAACCATGTCCGACAGACTGCTGCTGTGGCGGCTAAACTCGGCCTGAAGTGCGTGGCCTTGCTGGAAAATCCTACAGGCACCTCTGCCGAAAATTACCTTTCAAATGGTAATCGCCTGTTGCTTGAACTGATGGATGTTGACGTGGTGATGGTTGAGGCGCTGCATCATCCCAGTGAACAGTTGGCAGAACAGGCTATTCGTCTGGAAGCGCAGGGCTTTCGTCCTTATGTGGTGCCGGTGGGGGGATCTAATGCGCTGGGGGCGCTCGGTTACGTTGCATGTGCACAGGAAATTGCTGATCAGAGCGAAGGCGTGGTGGATTTTGCCGCGGTGGTGGTGGCCTCCGGCAGCGCGGGAACGCATGCCGGGCTGGCGGTTGGGCTGGAGCAACGCTTGCCGGATAGCGAACTGGTGGGTGTCACCGTTTCACGTACCGTGGACGCTCAGTTACCGAAAGTCACCGCTATTCAGCAACAACTGGCGACTTCTCTGGAACTGCACGCAAAGGCGCCGATTACGCTGTGGGATGATTATTTTGCTCCCTGTTATGGTGAACCAAACGATGAGGGCATCGCGGCGATTAAGTTGCTGGCGCGGCTTGAAGGGATTTTCCTCGACCCGGTCTATACTGGCAAAGCGATGGCGGGGTTGCTGGATGGCGTCAGCCAGCATCGTTTCCGTCGTGAAGGTCCGATCCTTTTTGTGCACACAGGCGGAGCGCCGGCGTTATTTGCTTATCACCCTTTAGTCTAATATGGATCGAATTATTCTAATAAGGTGCATCAATTCACCCTCTAAAATAGCGCAGTAGGGCGGATTTGTTGCGCCTGGGATCTTATAACATAGTGGAGTCTTTATGCATTTTTCTCTGGTTCGTCGCCAATTGATGATTGGGATGATATCTCTGGCGCTGGTCGCCGGTTTTTCCTCTGGCGCACTGGCCGCACAAGAAAACCTGCTGAATAAAGTGAAACAGCGTGGTTCGCTGCTGGTGGGGCTGGAAGGTACTTATCCTCCTTTTAGTTTTCAGGATGAAAATGGCAAGCTGGCTGGATTTGAAGTGGATTTTGCTAATGCGCTGGCACAGCATCTTGGCGTTAAAGCCAGTCTGAAACCGACTAAATGGGACGGCATGCTGGCGTCGCTGGATTCTAAACGTATCGATGTGGTTATCAACCAGGTGACCATTTCCGATGAACGCAAGAAAAAATATGATTTCTCAACTCCTTATACTGTCTCGGGGATCCAGGCGTTAACCAAAAAAGCGAACGCCGGCAGCATTAGCAAACCGCAGGACTTGAGCGGCAAGAAAGTGGGGGTGGGTCTGGGTTCAAACTATGAACAGTGGCTCCGGGCCAACGTGAAGGGCGTGGATGTTCGCACTTATGATGATGACCCGACTAAATATCAGGATCTGCGAGTGGGGCGTATCGACGCGATTCTGGTTGATCGCCTGGCCGCGTTGGATCTGGTGAAGAAAACCGGTGATACGCTGGCCGTCGCGGGGCCGGCATTCTCTCGTCAGGAGGCTGGCGTGGCGCTGCGTAAGGGCAACCCGGATCTGCTGGCGGCGATCAACCAGGCGATTGCCGACATGCAGAAGGATGGCACTATGGCCAAACTGTCCGATAAATGGTTTGGCGTGGACGTAACTCAATAATGCAGGAAAGTTTGCAACTGGTGCTGGACTCAGCACCTTTATTATTAAAAGGCGCGCTTTTTACGCTGCAACTCAGCATTGGCGGCATGTTTTTCGGTCTGTTGCTCGGGTTTATTCTGGCAATGATGCGTCTTTCTCATTTCTGGGCGGTTTCATTTCTGGCACGCTGTTACGTGTCGATTTTCCGCGGTACGCCGCTGATCGCCCAGTTGTTTATGATCTACTATGGCTTGCCACAGTTTGGCATTGAGCTGGATCCGATCCCCTCAGCAATGATAGGCCTGTCGTTGAACACGGCGGCTTATGCTTCTGAATCATTGCGTGGGGCGATTGCGGCTATCGAGCGCGGGCAGTGGGAAGCGGCGGCCAGTATTGGCATGACGCGCTGGCAGACCTTACGGCGGGTCATTTTGCCCCAGGCTGCCCGTACGGCGCTGCCGCCATTGGGTAACAGTTTCATCAGTCTGGTGAAAGACACCTCGCTGGCGGCTACCATCCAGGTGCCGGAATTGTTCCGTCAGGCGCAGTTGATAACGTCACGCACATTGGAAGTGTTCACCATGTACCTGGCCGCCTCGCTGATTTACTGGGTAATGGCTACGGTGCTGTCTTTCCTGCAAAACAGGCTGGAAGAGCGGGTTAATCGTCAGGATCGGGAGTCAAAATGAGTGCCATTCAAGTCAATAAACTGGTGAAACAGTTTAATGGTCAGACGGTGCTGCATGGCATCGATCTGGAGGTTGCCTCCGGGGAAGTGGTGGCGATTATTGGTCCCAGTGGTTCGGGTAAAACCACCTTGCTGCGCAGTATTAATCTGCTGGAAACGCCGGATAGCGGTACTGTCCAGGTCGGTGATATCTGCATTGACGCCGCGACAGGAATGAACCGACAGAAATCACAGGTACGGCAGTTGCGCCAGCAAGTGGGGTTTGTCTTTCAGAGTTTTAATTTATTTCCTCACCGTACCGTGCTGGAAAATATTATTGAAGGACCGATCATCGTAAAACATGAGCCAAAAGCGGAAGCCATTGACCGTGCCCGTCAGTTGCTGGATAAAGTCGGTCTGCGCGGTAAAGAGCACAGCTATCCCCGTCGTTTATCCGGTGGACAGCAGCAGCGTGTCGCTATTGCCCGTGCGTTGGCGATGCGCCCTGAAGTGATCCTCTTTGATGAACCTACCTCGGCGTTGGATCCAGAGTTGGTCGGTGAAGTGCTCAGCACCATTCGTTCGCTGGCGGAAGAGAAGCGCACGATGGTGATTGTGACTCACGAAATGAGCTTCGCTCGTGACGTCGCCGACCGGGCTATTTTTATGGATCAGGGGAAAATTGTTGAGCAGGGACCGGCAAAAGCGCTGTTTGCTGATCCACAGCAGTTGCGTACACAACGGTTCCTTGAAAAGTTTCTTAATGCCTGATGCCTTCATCGCCGGGTCATCCGGCGTTTTTTCTTACCGGACCATTATGGTGTGATATTGCTTAAGGTTAATCTTAAATGATTAGCATGAACGCGAAGAGTCATGCCTGTCCGGTTAATGCTGAATCTTGTCTGTTTTTATTATTATCCGGTACCACTTGAGTATTTAAGATTAACCGGATGGTTATTTGAAGGTAATATTTTAAACTCTTATTATTTCCTTTTTCCTATAAGGCTGGTTACAGTATTTTTATTCGTCAGTAACCGGTGCCAGTGAATAATGGAAATAATCCTATAAAGTACGGCCTTATTCTGTATTTTAAACGGGCTCTTAATTATTTACGTGGCGGGAAAAAATACCCGGGAGTTTTGCACTGTACTGGCGCTGCCCCCTATCCCCTGGGATGAGATTGTCAGACTGGATCCCATGACAAGCGCCGGGATGCTGACAGGCTTGCACAGGCCAGGTCCAGATGACTGAAAGTCGCTAATGCATCTGCACTTTGATGTATGGCGAGTATAACGAGAACAGATATCCGGCGGAGTCATAATGAATACCACGCAGAAAAAAGATATCACCTGGATAAACAGCCTGAAAGGGGGATGTATTTTACTTGTCGTTTTGTATCATGTGGTTCTGCCAGGTTATGCGGAAATGATCCCGTATTTAACCGCCGGGTTTATTCCAGCGAAATTATGGATTTCTTTCAATTTTTACCTCTCACCATTGCGTATGCCTGCTTTCTTCTTTGTTTCCGGATATCTGGCGACTAACGGTATTATCCATCGTTCCTGGGGTGAGATTTTTACCCGTCGGGTAACAAATTTATTTTATCTCTATTTCCTCTGGGGAATCATTCAGTGGCTGATGATCCGTGGTGTGTCCAATGCCATCATGGGCGGACACTTGTCACACAATACCAATGCGGCCTGGGCAGATTCTCCACTGGAATCTCTCCAACTGATGCTGCTGGGCATGAGCTCATCCTGGTATTTGTATGCGCTGGGCTTGTTCTTTGTTTTCGCTAAAATATTTAAGCAGCAAAAGGCGCTGATGCTGATTATTGCCCTGGCGCTGAATTATGCCGCGGTGACTAAAGTGATCTCTGGTTGGGGGCCGGAAAGCCTGGCGCAATATCTGATATTCTTCCTGCTCGGTACCTTCTGGAGCAATACGGTGCTGCGTTGGAGTGAGTGGCGCCGCAGTAATTTCCTGCCATGGTCAGTATTGATTGTACTGGCGGGAGTGCGCCTTGCCGTGGGGATCCCGAGAAATCTGTTCCTGTGTTTGCTGGTGGTGCTGTTGTGTATCGCGTTCTGTCGCAGAGTAAACCAGTATTTTAGTTTGCGCGGGTTGAATTGGATTGGACGCAATACATTACAAATTTACGTGCTACACCGCATTTTTATCGAGTTCTTCGCGATGTCCATTATGTTGTATGCCGAACGGCATCATCTGTTCGCTAATAAAACGTTCTCCCTGTTGTGGGCGGTGAGTTTCCCGCTGGCTATGACCGTAGCGAGTGCCGCCTGTTCAGTGGGTGTATGGACGTTGTTGAATCGTGGAATGGGGAAAAATCTGTTTATTTATCCGAAACTGTTACGTATCAAGTTTGATGGCTAAACGGTGAGCCGCACACTGAGAAGAGAGTGGCAGTGACCGGTATAGGTATGCTCCGCGTTGGCACAGGAAACGCCGGTTGTCTGGTAAGACGCAAAACGTCATCCCTGGCAGTCCATCTCGTGTCGTCCATGGCGCGAGATACCGTATTCCAGTCGGCGTTCCCGGCGAGTTGCGCGGTGAAGGGGCGCGCAACGGCGGGGTGCCAATGAACCGTTTATATACTTAACCAATGGTCATCAGGCTGGCATTGCCGCCTGCTGCCGCGGTATTCACACTGAGAGAGCGTTCAATCAGCAGGCGTTCCAACAGTAAATGAGTTTCTCCGCGGGCAAAGCCCTGCACCGAAACAATCGCACCGTCACGCGCAGCCACGGTTTCACATACCGTTCGCAATTGATCGGCGTCTCCATGGTAAATAACCGCGTCGAAGGCCTGATACTGTTGTAGCGGATCGGTAGCGAAAGCAATACGTTCCTGCACTGCCGCAGGCAGTTTTTTAAACACCTCGCGATGCTGACTGTCATCAGGCCACAGTGCGCAACTGCCGACGGCTGTGATCGCAGCAAGCTGGATCAGCGTATCTTGTTCATTATCCGCTAGGCAGAGAACCCGTTCACGTGGCAACAGGGCGAAGGTATTGCGTTCGCCAGTCGGCCCGGACAGTTGGCGTACCGTACCGCCCTGGCCCAGTTCAGCATAACGCGCGCAGAGCTGGGCCAGGTCCGGCTGGTCTTTGGCCCATGTGCTCAACGCGTGGTGGACGGCAAGCAGAGTCGCACGTCGCGTTGTATTTACCGGGTGCTCGCGATCAAGGTGTTGCAGTGTGACGTGCAACGCATCATCCGGGCGGTGGGACAGCAGACGATAAAGATACAACGGGCCGCCGGCCTTCGGACCGGTGCCGGACAGACCTTCGCCACCAAACGGTTGTACACCCACCACGGCCCCCACCATATTACGGTTCACATAAAGATTACCGACATGGGCGCGCTGGGTGATCAACGTGATCGTCTCATCAATACGGGTATGCACCCCCAGCGTCAGTCCGTAGCCTGAAGCGTTAATCTGTTCAATCACCTGCGGCAGGGTATTGCGGCTGTAGCGCACCACGTGTAACACCGGACCGAATACCTCTTTGTCCAGATCGGTCACGTTCTGTAACTCAATTAACGTTGGCTGGATAAAGTTTCCGCTTTGCCATTCTTTGCCGCCCTGCGGGTTAGGCTGGGTAGCCTGATAGACTTTCATGCCTTTGTTGCGCATGGCCTGGATATGACGTTCGATATTCTGTTTCGCTTCCGCATCAATGACCGGCCCGATATCGCAGGAAAGACGTTCTGGATTCTCCATGCGATACTCAGCCATCGCACCGCGCAGCATTTTCAGCGTGTGGTCCGCCACCTCTTCCTGTATGCAGAGCAAACGCAGTGCTGAACAACGCTGACCGGCACTGTCAAAGGCGGAAGCCACTATGTCGAGCACCACCTGCTCGGTCAGGGCGGAGGAATCCACGATCATGGCGTTTATACCGCCTGTTTCAGCGATCAGCGGGACCGGGCGCCCCTGCGGATCGAGGCGGCCCGCCAGATTACGTTGCAGCAGAGTGGCAACCGCGGTGGAACCGGTGAACATCACGCCGCGTACCCGCGAGTCGCCGGTCAACTGCGCGCCTACGGTTTCACCCAAGCCTGGCAACAATTGTAATGCACCAACCGGTACGCCAGCTTCATGCAGCAGGGCCACGGCAACCGCGGCAATCAGCGGGGTTTGCTCGGCTGGTTTCGCCAGCACGCTATTACCGGCGGCAAGGGCGGCGGCAATCTGGCCGGTGAAAATCGCCAGGGGGAAATTCCACGGGCTGATACAAACCACCGGGCCCAGTGGGCGATGGGTTTCGTTATTGAAGTCATCACGTACCTGTCCGGCGTAATAACGCAGGAAGTCGACGGCTTCACGTACTTCGGCTATCGCGTTGTTGAAGGTTTTACCCGCTTCACGTACCAGTAGTCCCAGCAGGCGTTGTAGCTGTCCTTCCATCAGTGTTGCTGCGCGCTCCAGAATGGTGGCGCGCTCCTGTGGCGGCGTGGCGAACCAAATGGGGCCAGCGTTAACCGCGGCGTCGAGTGCGGTGGAAACATCCGCTTCGCTGGCGTAACGCACATAACCGACAATGTCAGTGAGGTCTGCCGGGTTGAGCACTGGCCGCGGTTCGTCGCTGCTGGTTTTTCCCTCAATCATCGGTGCGGCTTGCCACGCCTGGAGCGCGCTGTTGAGCAGGGCGCTGGACAATGATGCCAGTCGATGTTCGTTAGCCATATCCAGTCCAGCGGCATTCTGACGTTTTGCGCCGTACAGATCGCGCGGCAGAGGAATTTTAGGATGCGGCAGACCAACAGCGCCTTCGGTACGCGCCAGTTTCTCGGCTTCCTCTACTGGAGAGGCCACCAAATCGTCGATGGCCAGCGTATGGTCAGCGATACGGTTAACAAAAGAGGTATTGGCGCCGTTTTCCAGCAGACGGCGTACCAGATAAGCCAGCAGTGTTTCGTGGCTGCCAACCGGTGCATAAATACGGCAGGGACGATTGAGCTTGCCATCAGCCACTTTACCGACCACCTGTTCGTACAAGGGTTCGCCCATGCCATGCAGGCACTGGAACTCGTACTGGCCCGGATAATAGTTATTACCGGCCAGTTGATAAATCGTCGCCAACGTATGGGCGTTGTGAGTGGCAAACTGCGGATAAATTAAATTCGGCACCGCCAGCAGCTTGCGGGCGCAGGCCAGATAAGCGATGTCAGTATAGACCTTGCGCGTATAGACGGGATAACCTTCCAGTCCTTCCATCTGAGCGCGTTTTATTTCACTGTCCCAATAGGCGCCTTTCACCAGGCGGATCATCAGGCGTCGCTGGCTGCGCTGCGCCAGGTCAGTCAGTTCATCAATCACTAATGGACAGCGCTTTTGATAAGCCTGAATGACGAAGCCAATGCCATTCCAGCCTGCCAGATCCGGCTCGAAGCAGAGTTTCTCCAGCAGATCGAGCGACAGTTCCAGACGGTCAGCTTCTTCGGCGTCAATATTGATGCCGATGTCGTAAGAACGCGCCAGTAAGGTTAGCGATTTCAGGATCGGGTACAGTTCGTTCATCACCCGCTCATATTGCGCCCGGCAGTAGCGCGGGTGCAGGGCTGAGAGTTTGATCGAGATACCCGGACCTTCATAGATGCCACGACCATGAGAGGCTTTACCGATCGCGTGGATCGCCTGTTGATAGGACAGCAGATAGTTTTTCGCATCCTGCGCGGTGAGGGCGGCTTCACCCAGCATATCGTAAGAGTAGCGGAAACCTTTCTCTTCCAGCTTACGCGCGTTAGCCAGCGCTTCGGCGATGGTCTCACCGGTGACAAATTGCTCACCCATCAGACGCATGGCCATATCCACCCCTTTGCGGATTAACGGCTCGCCACTCTTGCTGATAATGCGGTTCAGCGAGTGGGAGAGGTTGGCTTCGTTATGGGTGGACACCAGACGCCCCGTGAATAACAGGCCCCAGGTGGCGGCGTTGACGAACAGGGACGGGCTACGTCCCAGGTGCGACTGCCAGTTGCCGGTACTGATTTTGTCGCGGATCAGGGCATCGCGAGTGGGTTTGTCCGGGATACGTAACAGTGCTTCCGCGAGGCACATCAGGGCCACGCCTTCCTGGGAGGAGAGAGAGAATTCCTGCAGTAAACTTTGCACCATGCCACTGCGTCCGCTGGCACCTTTTTGCTGTCTCAGGTTACTCGCCAACTGATGGGCCAGCTGATACGTTTTTTGGGCTGTCGCGGCGGGCAGGCGAGCCTGTTCCAGTAGCATCGGCACCGCTTCGGTCTCAGCGCGGCGCCAGGCTGAAGTAATCGCGGCACGGGTTACCGACTGTGGCAGAATGGCTTCGGCAAACTCGAGGAACGGTTGATGCGGTTCATCGACGGGCTCATCGTCTCCTTCCTGCGCAACGGCTTGTGCAGGGATTTCCGGCTGGGCGTTGCCTCGTTCCAGTTGCTCCAGATAGTTAAAGATAGCCTGTTTGATGAGCCAGTGCGGCGTGCGATCGATCTGAGTGGCCGCTAGCTTAATGCGTTCACGTGTGGCTTCATCCAGCTTGACGCCCATGGTGGTGCTGCCCATGTCTGAAACTCCCTGATTAAAAAACAATGATGTTTACACGCAATATCACTGAAGTTGCAACTTTGTGCAACCACTGTAAATGTGACATTGTTTGCAGACTCTGAAATCTATGGAATAAAAGTGTCTGGTGATAAACCAGCCTGCGTTATGCTCTGCGATAACACCTGATTTTTTAATGATTTTTATGCGATATAACCAGTGATGCGATAAACATGTGCAACCTGTTGGCATTCTACTGGCAATGACAGGTGAAATGGATGTGATTTATATGTTAAATCACTTATGGCGAATGGTGATTTACGGCAGGATATCCCATTGCGGATTGAGGGAGGGCAGCAACGATCCTGTGGCACCGTCCCCGAGGTGACGGCATGTTAACAATAATAAATGGAGAAACTGAATGACAGTAAGCACACCGATGATGGTGACCTTTAGTATTTATATCCTCGGCATGATATTGATCGGTTTTATTGCCTGGCGTTCAACAAAAAACTTCGATGATTATATTCTCGGCGGCCGGAGTCTGGGGAGCCTGGTCACCGCACTGTCCGCAGGCGCCTCCGATATGAGTGGCTGGCTACTGATGGGGTTGCCTGGCGCTATCTTCCTGTCCGGCATTTCTGAAAGCTGGATCGCTATCGGTTTGACGTTAGGGGCCTGGCTTAACTGGAAAATTGTTGCTGGTCGTCTGCGTGTACAAACCGAGCATCATGACAATGCCCTGACGCTGCCGGACTACTTCTCCAGCCGTTTTGAGGATAAAAGCAAGTTGTTGCGGGTGATTTCTGCGCTGATTATTTTGGTGTTTTTCACTATTTATTGTGCTTCCGGTATTGTTGCTGGGGCGCGTCTGTTTGAAAGCACCTTCGGCATGGACTACGGAACCGCGCTGTGGGTTGGTGCCGTGGCAACCATTATTTATACTTTTGTCGGCGGGTTTTTGGCGGTGAGCTGGACCGATACCGTGCAAGCCAGCTTGATGATCTTCGCGTTGATCCTGACGCCAGTGATGGTGATTATCGCGGTCGGCGGACTTGGCGATTCATTGGCGGTTATCCAGGCGAAAAGCGTTGAAAACCTCGATATGCTGAAGAATCTGAATTTTATTGCCGTGATTTCATTGCTGGGTTGGGGACTGGGCTACTTTGGTCAGCCACATATTCTGGCTCGTTTTATGGCGGCAGATTCTCACCATTCCATTCATACGGCCCGTCGTATTGGCATGACGTGGATGATCCTGTGTCTTTCCGGCGCGGTTGCAGTGGGTTTCTTCGGCATTGCTTATTTCCAGAATCATCCGGAGCAGGCGGCTGGTGTGTCGCAAAACAGCGAACGCGTCTTTATTGAACTGGCGCGGATCCTGTTCAACCCGTGGATTGCCGGGGTTCTGCTGTCTGCTATTCTGGCGGCGGTTATGTCGACTCTCAGTTGCCAGTTACTGGTTTGCTCCTCGGCGTTGACTGAAGATCTCTATAAAAACTTCCTGCGTAAGCACGCCAGCCAGCAAGAGTTGGTCTGGGTAGGGCGTGCAATGGTGCTGTTGATTGCGATTATCGCTATTCTGCTGGCATCTGACCCGAACAACCGGGTGCTGGGATTGGTCAGTTATGCCTGGGCTGGTTTCGGCGCTGCTTTCGGCCCGGTGGTGCTGTTCTCGCTACTTTGGAAACGCATGACCCGTAATGGCGCACTGGCAGGGATGGTGGTGGGCGCGATGACCGTGCTGGTGTGGAAACAGTATGCGTGGCTGGGTCTGTATGAAATCATCCCCGGCTTTTTGTTTGCCAGTGTGGTGATTGTACTGGTCAGTCTGCTGGGGCGTGAGCCTTCAACAGCGGCACAGCAACGTTTTGCCGCCGCAGAAGCTGAATTTAACACACATTAATCCTGGCGGGCCGTCTTGCACGGCCCGTAAGGGAGTTGCAGGGGAAGACCGCTCAAAGATTGCGTCATTCCTGATCCCCCAGGTCGTGTTCTCTGTTTTATTCCCGTTCGCCGTTTTCCCCCATCTGAATTTGTCATGTAGCTCACCACCGTCTTCGTCCGGCAGGCAAAACACGAAAATACCCGCCAGCCTACTTGTTTTTTCTTCTCCGATAATGATAATCGGTATCGTTTTGATTTACGTTTCTTTACCTGAACTAAATTCTTTCCACTCTTGAGGGTGTTGGCATGTTTGTCCCGTTTCTCATTATGTTGCGCGAAGGGCTGGAAGCCGCGCTGATTGTCAGCTTGATAGCCAGTTACCTGAAGCGCACGCAGCGCAGTGAATGGTTTGGCGCCATGTGGATTGGGGTGTTTGTTGCTGTCGCTCTGTGTCTGGGGGTGGGCTATTTCATCAATGAAACAACGGGTGAGTTTCCGCAGAAAGAGCAGGAATTGTTCGAGGGAATCGTCGCGGTGATTGCGGTGGGTATCCTGACCTACATGGTGTTCTGGATGCGCAAAGTTTCACGCAATGTGAAGGCGCAGTTGGAAGACGCCGTGGACAACGCATTGCAGAAAGGCAAGGGCAGTGGCTGGGCGCTGATCATGATGGTGTTTCTCGCCGTGGCGCGTGAGGGACTGGAGTCAGTGTTTTTTCTGCTGGCGGCGTTTCAGCAGGATGTGGGCATTGCGCCGCCTGTCGGCGCGGTACTGGGACTGCTCACCGCCATTGTCCTGGGCATGGTTATCTACTGGGGCGGTGTGCGTTTGAATCTGGCCGCATTTTTCAAGTGGACCAGCCTGTTTATTCTTTTTGTCGCCGCAGGCCTGGCGGCCGGGGCTATCCGCGCTTTCCATGAAGCCGGGTTGTGGAATCATTTTCAGACCGTGGCATTCGATCTGAGTCATTCGCTCTCCACCAGTACATTGGTGGGGACGCTGTTGGAAGGCATTTTCGGTTATCAGGAAACCCCCAGCGTCAGCGAAGTGGCGGTGTGGTTTATCTATTTAGTGCCTGCGTTGTTGCTGTTCTTTATGCCAGCGCGTTCCCAGGCTGCGGCGATGCGCGCTTCGCGTTAAGCCGTTATCGATGCCTGCCATTGGGCAGGCTGAACTCTTTTCACAGGGATTTAACACTATGACTCTTCATTTTCGTCAGTCGGTACTGACCATTGCACTCCTGGGGTTATTGGCCAGCTCTGCGGCGACGGCTGCGGATATTCCGCAGGTTAAAATCAGCGTAAACGACAAACAGTGTGAACCGATGACCGTGACGGTTAACGCCGGGAAAACGCAGTTCATCATCCAGAATAACAGCCAGAAAGGGCTGGAATGGGAAATACTGAAAGGGGTGATGGTGGTGGAAGAGCGTGAGAATATCGCGCCAGGCTTTACGCAGAAACTGACGGCTAATCTGGAAGCGGGTGAGTACGACATGACCTGTGGTCTGCTGAGCAACCCGAAAGGCAAGTTGATTGTGAAAGGGAGCAATGGTCCGTCAAATGGTCAGCAGGATCTGCTGCAACTGGCAGGACCGATTACCGAATACAAAGCCTACGTGACCCATGAGGTGGCTGAACTGGTTGCCGGAACGAAAGCCTTTACCGATGCGGTGAAAGCGGGCGATCTCGCCAAAGCTCAGGCGCTGTATGCACCAACCCGACGCCATTATGAACATATCGAGCCGATCGCTGAGTTATTCTCTGACCTCGACAGCAGCATTGATGCCCGTGAAGATGATTATGAGAAAAAAGCCGCCGACCCTCATTTCACCGGCTGGCACCGGCTGGAAAAAGCGCTGTTTGGTGATAAGAGCACCGATGGCATGAGTGAGTATGCCGATAGGCTGAATACGGATACGCTGGAGTTGCAAAAACGGGTGAGTGAGCTGGCTTTCCCACCGAGTAAGGTGGTTGGCGGCGCCGCTGGTTTGATTGAAGAAGTTGCCTCCAGTAAAATTTCTGGTGAAGAGGACCGTTACAGCCGCACCGACTTGTCTGATTTTCAGGCTAACGTCGATGGCGCGCAGAAAATTGTCGATTTGCTGCGCCCGATGCTGCAAAAAGATGACGCCGCGCTGTTGGCGAAAGTTGACGCTAACTTCAAGAAAGTTGACGGCATTCTCTCTAAATATCGTACCAAAGAAGGCTATGAGTCTTACGACAAGTTGACCGATGCTGACCGCACGGCGCTGAAAGGCCCGATCACCACTCTGGCGGAAGATTTGTCTAAATTGCGTGGTACGCTGGGACTGGATTAATTGTTATGGCAAGGCAATCTTTTGACGATGCGCAGAGCGCTTCGCGTCGTCGTTTACTGAAAGGAATGGGCATCCTCAGCGGTGCCCTCGCAGTGGGTGGCGGCTGTCCGGTACATGCCGCCTCAGATAATCGTTCTTTCTCGCCGGGTGCGTTGCCGCCGAATGACCGGCAGGAGACACAACCATACTATGGCCGGCATCAGGCCGGCATTATTACACCGCAACAGGCGTCAATGATGCTGGTGGCATTCGATGTGCTGGCCACGGACAAAGCAGACCTGGAACGCCTGTTCCGGTTGCTGGATAACCGTATCGCCTTCCTGACCAAAGGGGGCAAAGCGCCACCGGTCAGCAATCCTAAGCTTCCGCCCATGGACTCCGGTATTTTAGGTGATGATATCTACCCGGATAACCTGACGATTACCGTTTCGGTTGGACATTCGCTATTCGACGATCGTTATGGTTTGCAGGCGCACAAACCTCTGAAGCTCCAGCAGATGACTCGCTTCCCCAATGACGCGCTGGATAGTAGTTTGTGTCACGGCGATCTGTTGCTGCAAATCTGCGCCAACAGCAATGACACGGTGATCCACGCGTTGCGCGATATCATCAAGCATTCGCCCGATTTGCTCAGTGTCCGCTGGCGGCGGGAAGGTTTTATTTCTGACCATGCTGCGCGCAGCAAAGGTAAAGAGACGCCGATTAATCTGCTGGGGTTTAAAGATGGCACGGCTAACCCCGATACCCGCGATCAGTCACTGATGGACGAAATTCTTTGGGTGTCGGCGGAGCAGGGGGAACCCGTCTGGGCGGTGAACGGCAGCTATCAGGCGGTACGTGTTATCCAGTTCCATGTTGAATTCTGGGATCGTACGCCATTGCAGGAACAGCAAACCATCTTCGGGCGGGAGAAAGACAGCGGTGCGCCTCTGGGGATGGCGAACGAGCGTGATGTACCGGATTATGCCAGTGATCCTGAGGGTAATATCACACCGTTGGATGCACATATTCGTCTGGCGAATCCACGTACACCGGAGACGCAAAATAGCCTGATGCTGCGCCGTGGTTACAGTTATTCCATGGGAGTTTCAAATGCCGGCCAGTTAGAAATGGGACTGCTTTTTGTCTGTTATCAACATGATTTAGAAAAAGGCTTTCTGACGGTACAAAAAAGACTCAATGGCGAGGCGCTTGAAGAATATATCAAACCGGTCGGCGGCGGTTACTTTTTTGTTCTGCCGGGTGTTCCTGATGATAAACATTATATTGGTCAATCTTTGATCGAGGCTTAAGCGCTTTTTTTATCCTCCCGTTCGCGTCTTGAGCGGGAGGCTGGAAAGGAGGTAAATAGGTCATTAGACGCGTTTTAACAGCAATAATTACGAATGTTCCTAAATATTTCAGTATAAAGTAAATATATTAATATATTGATTTTAATGTTTTTTTTATTTTTATCCGGGTGTGGCGCCTCTGGGTATTGCTATTTTTGCCGGTCGAAAACAAAAATTGATGTTGCATTTAGGTTTGGATCTGTTGCATTTTATTCGTAACAGATGTTAGTAGCTATCCAGTGTTCAGCACGGAGATCGCGAATGGTAAAGTCCTTTAACGGACAACAGCGTCAGAATATATATATCGCTTCTTCCTGCGAGGGCCTGATAGCCCCGACGACTTTATCTTCTCTTTTACATTCCAGCGTCCAGTTCATTGAATCCAGTGTCATCATCCGGTACCCGGCAGCGTTTGCACGGTGCGGTGTATCATTCTCAACGGCCAGACAAGGCTTAAAAGGGAGCCAACAAAACCTCTAAAGCGTTCACGTAATCGCGTCACTATCAGGATGCGGGAAATGAAACCAACTGTAAGGTGCCACTATGGGAAGACAGAAAGCAGTGATCAAAGCTCGTCGTGAAGCAAAACGTGTGCTTCGTAGCGATTCACGCAGTCATCGTCAGCGTGAAGAAGAATCGGTCACCTCGCTGGTGCAGATGGGTGGGTTGGACTCTATTGGCATGGCGCGTGATACACGCGACCACTCGCCGATTGAAGCCCGTAATGAAGCTCAGGCGCACTATCTTAACGCCATAGAAAGTAAACAACTGATCTTCGCTACCGGCGAAGCAGGTTGTGGTAAAACCTGGATTAGCGCCGCCAAAGCGGCCGAGGCCTTGATCAATAAGGATGTTGACAGGATTATTGTCACGCGTCCGGTGCTGCAGGCGGATGAAGATTTGGGCTTCCTGCCTGGGGATATCTCAGAGAAATTCGCACCGTACTTCCGGCCGGTGTATGACGTTCTGGTTAAACGTCTTGGTTCTTCCTTTATGCAGTATTGTCTGCGTCCTGAAATCGGTAAGGTGGAAATCGCGCCTTTTGCCTATATGCGTGGGCGTACCTTCGAAAACGCGGTGGTTATCCTGGATGAGGCGCAAAATGTGACCACGGCGCAAATGAAAATGTTCCTGACTCGCCTCGGGGAAAATGTCACGGTTATCGTCAATGGCGATATCACTCAGTGTGATCTGCCTGCGCATGTACCGTCTGGTCTCAGCGACGCCCTGGCTCGTTTCGAGGAGGACGACATGGTTGGCGTGGTGCGTTTTGGTAAAGAAGACTGCGTGCGTTCACCGCTGTGCCAGCGTACGTTGTTGGCCTATGGCTAAACCTTTATCGGTCAGAATCAAGCCCGGATGTGAATTCGGGCTTTTTTTGCGTCTAACGTGGGTGATCAGGGGCGGTAGTGTTCACCTGGACAGCGGCAATGGCTGTCACAGCTTTGATGTCCGGTGTTCTGGCTCCGTGTGGGCGAGCGGCCCACATTGAGGTGGCGACAATCAGTAATCCACCCAGGGTTAATGATTCCGGCAACCACAGTGCGCCAAACAGCGGCTCGGTTCTCATCAGTAGAGCGGAGAGGGGCGGGCGGCGTAGTGCGCTTGATGGCGTAATTCTGTGTAAAGAAAGCGAACAACGTACCCGCGCAGCAGATAATCGAGGTGTTGCCGCAATGGGATTATATGACGTCTTATTACGGTATGGCCTGGTACTCGACCACCCCAATCGGTTTCTACCGCTGAAATGCCGGGTGCTGATTGATTTTCTTGTCGAGAAGATGGTCGATAGTGACCTGAATCATCGCTCACGCCGAGTGTGATTTTTATTGTGCCCCCACCTAACGCTGGGCGTCGTTCTTTAACGGGGTTTCTCACGCGTCTTCTGCTGGAAAACAGACATAAAAAAAGCCTGAACTTTCGCTCAGGCTTTCTCTCTGAAAATGGCGGTGAGGGGGGGATTCGAACCCCCGATACGTTGCCGTATACACACTTTCCAGGCGTGCTCCTTCAGCCACTCGGACACCTCACCATATTGTTGTCGCAACCCTGTTGCTGACGGGCGCTAATGTAGGGAAAAGAGCGATGCCGGTCAATACCTTTTCTTCACTTTTTCCCGCGCTTAGCCAGTTTTAAAGCTGATTGCTGCTTAAATCGACAAAATGCCGGTCATCAAAATGAAAATATCATGATACATGATTAACGTAAGGTGATTAGCGCCCGCCAGTGCGGCAATACAACCTGGCATCACAACAATTTTTACTTGCCAGCCGCACTTTTTTCCCTGAGCCTGAAAGGAAAAAACAGGAGAGCACGGTGGACATCATTTTTTATCATCCTTTTTTTAATGCAGATAAATGGATAGCCGGTTTACAACAGCGTCTTCCTCAGGCCCGTGTACGTGTCTGGAGCCCGGGTGATGATGCGCCAGCCGACTACGCGTTGGTTCGCCAGCCGCCTGTCGCGATGTTGCAGAACCGTCGCGGTCTGAAGGGGGTCTTTGCTCTGGGGGCCGGGGTGGATGATATTCTTGCACAGTTGCGTAACCATCCGGACATGCTGCCAGCGGGCGTGCCGTTGTTTCGGCTGGAAGATACCGGTATGGGACGGCAGATGCAGGAATATGCGGTTTATCATGTGTTGGGGTGGTTCCGTCGCTTTAATGAGTATCAGCAGCAGAAGAGTGAGGCGCGGTGGCAGCACTTGCGTAACCATTCTCGTGATGCGTTCAGCATTGGCATTCTTGGCGCCGGTGTGCTGGGCCGAAGTGTGGCGGAAAGTCTGAAACCATGGGGCTTCCCGCTGCGTTGCTGGAGCCGTACGCCAAAAAATCTGCCCGGCGTCACCAGTTTTTATGGCCAGGAGCAATTAGCGGAATTTCTCTCTGGCACACAAGTGCTGATCAATTTGCTTCCCAATACGTTGCAGACCGTCGGCATCCTTAATCGTCAGTTGTTGAGCCAACTGAAACCGCAGGCTTTTCTGCTTAACCTTGCTCGCGGGCCACATTTGGTGGAAGACGATTTGCTGGCGGCGATGGCGGCGGGGGAGATTAAAGCCGCGGCACTGGATGTTTTTGTCCAGGAACCGTTGCCGCAAGAGCATCCTTTCTGGGCGCATCCTGATATCGCTATTACTCCGCATAATGCCGCAGTCGCTTTGCCTGACGATGCGATGGACTATATCGCCAGCGCCATCAGACAGCGCGAATCGGGTGAAATGCCTGCCGGGCGTGTGGATTTGGTGCGGGGTTATTAAATCAATCTGGCGCAGGGATGCTATGCTTGCCTCAATTGCCATCAGGAGAATGTTATGTACCCCGTTGACCTTCATATGCATACCATCGCCAGCACTCACGCTTACAGCACGTTGCGCGATTACATTCAGCAGGCGCAAATCTGTGGCGTGAAACTGCTGGCGATTACCGATCACGGGCCTGATATGGCCGATGCGCCGCACTATTGGCACTTTGTTAATATGCGTGTCTGGCCGCGACAGGTAGACGGTGTGGGTATTTTGCGCGGTATCGAAGCCAATATTAAAAATACCGACGGCGATATTGATTGTACTGGTCCCATGCTGGAGGTGATGGATATGGTGGTGGCGGGTTTCCACGAAGCGGTATTTTCCCCCCGTGATAAAGCGACTCACACTGAAGCAATGATTGCGGCGATGGCCAGCGGCAACGTACATATCATCAGTCATCCGGGGAATCCAAAGTATCCGGTTGATATCCCGGAAATAGCGGCTGCTGCGGCAAAATATGATGTGGCGCTGGAGCTGAATAACTCTTCATTTACCCATTCCCGTCCGGGGAGTGAACCTAACTGCCGTGCAATAGTGGCTGCGGTAAAGGATGCGGGAGGGTGGCTCTCCTGCGGCTCAGACTCACATACTGCTTTTACGCTCGGCAACTTTGAACACTGTCTGCGGATCATTAATGAGGTGGATTTCCCGCAAGATCGCATATTAAATGTCACGCCACGTCGTCTGCTTGATTTTCTGGCGCGGCGCACGGGTAAAAAAATAATTGAACTCGCTGATATGTGACAGTGTCACGTAGAATTTCTGAATGGATAGATAATGATGAATGAATTTTCGATCATCTGCCGGGTACTGGGCTCGCTATACAACCGCCAGCCACAGGACCCGTTGCTGGTGCCGCTGTTTAGTTTGCTACGCGAAGGTAAACTGCGACAGCACTGGCCGCTTGAGCAAGATGAACTGTTGCAACGTCTGCAGCAGAGCAGTGATCCGCAGGTGCTGGCGGCTGATTACAATGCGCTGTTTGTTGGCAGTGATTGCAAGGTATCGCCTTATGGCTCTCACTGGGAAAACGGGCCTCAGGAGAGCGAAGTCCGTCTCTTTTTGCAAAGTCGTGGAATGCCACTGACTGATGTGCCCGCCGATCATTTCGGTGCGTTACTGCTGGCGTCTTCCTGGCTGGAAGACCAGTCAGAAGCTGATGAGTCCCAGGCGCAGATTATTCTGTTCGATGACTACCTGCTGCCATGGTGCGGCCAGTTTCTTGGCAAAGTTGAAGCTCATGCCACTACGGCGTTTTATCGCACGTTGGCAATGTTGAGCCGTGAGGCCATCCAGGCGATGCGTGACGATCTGTATGAGGGATGATACTGACATTCTCTGCCATCGGGCCGTGGGCTAAAAAAGAAGGCAATCTAATTATCCACACAAAACCATGTGAATTATTTGCGGCGAAAATTGCTGGTTATGGTTTTAAATATAAACGACAGCATAGCCATCCAGGGTTTGATGGTGAGAACAGTATCCGGGAACGGCGACGTTGCCAAACGATTCAGACCAGGAGTGGTCCTTTATAAATCCCCCCGTGGTAAGGGGGATTTTGTGAGGCG
Source organism: Erwinia endophytica (assembly GCF_009295515.1). GTDB lineage: Bacteria > Pseudomonadota > Gammaproteobacteria > Enterobacterales > Enterobacteriaceae > Erwinia > Erwinia endophytica. The sequence goes on from NZ_RQVV01000030.1 coordinate 35,450, forward strand.
CGGAGTGACTGCGCCAACGATGAAATAATTACCGGGTAGCTGATTTTTTCGCTTCAGTTATCCAGTGATTAAATTCAGACTGGTGAGCGTGGATCCATCCATCAACCTGAGCAGAAACAGCCTGTTCGCTGTCTTTTCCCTGATGCATACTCAGATTCTGTTCGCTGATATCCTGTAACGGAATTTTCATTAACGTGAATAATTTTTTTGCCGCCGGATTTTCATTTGCCCAGTCTTTATTGGCGATAATATTCTCAGTGTTGACACTGAAGCCATAATTTTTACCATTTGGCAGCCGGGTATCTTCGGTTGGCTGACCCGCCGGTGACGCGGAGAAAGGCACCGTCAGCCATACAACATCCTGTCCAGGTTTCAAAATAAAGCTTACCCAGTACGGGGTCCAGGTATAATACAACACCGGTTTACCGGCTTTATAACGCGCCAGCACATCAGCAATCATGGCAGAATAACTGCCCTGATTTTGTTCTGCTGTCTGGCTGAGGCCATAAGCTTTGAGTTGCGCATTGATCACATTACCGCATGCCCAGCCTGGCTCACAACCAGTGAGAGAGGCTTTACCGTCTCCGCTGGTGTCAAATAAACGGGCTATTTTAGGGTCTTTAAGTTGAGAAATATCGGTAATATGGTATTTTTCTGCTGTCTTTTTATCAATTAAATATCCCTGGGCTGCCCCGGAAATTAACGGGCCTGCACGGAAAAAACTGTTATCCCCCCCAGCCGATTGATACATTTCCGACTGCAAAGGTTCCCAGTCGACAGCTGAAAATGTCGCATCCCCGCGAGCGATAGAGGTATAAATAACACTGTAGTCAACCTCCTGAATGGGTTTGACATCATATCCTAACTGGCTGAGTGCTCTGCCGACTAATTCTGTCTGGAAAGTTTCTTCGGCTAATGGACTCTTGAGTGGTTGAACGCTAATTCCTTTTCCAGGAAGATTCTCAGCGTGTACCGCACTACAAAAAGTGGTTAAAACTGCAGGGAGAATTATTCGTTTAATCACATGTTGCTCCTGTTTTTTCAGAAGTCTAAACCTAACAACCCCTGACAGATAAATCAAATTTAAATCCCTGACCCTCTCACAGGCAGACATATATTCTGTCTTTACTGATATTATGGCAATATTCGCTTTATTCAGCGGATTAATAGTGAGCCGAAAAATAATGACATGAGGTGATGAATAATGTTTTTTTTGGCTTGCTATACCGCAAGATAATGATGTGGCCCTGCTGGCATCGAGCCGCAGCATGGGTGACTCATATGACAACACGATGGCAGATAGCATCACAAAGCAGAGGCGGATGCTGGAAAATAGCGTCGAGGTGAAGTTGTGTACACTGACGTGGGTGGACGGGTTATAACATACATCGACGGTTGCGGGAACGATTGGGTCATTCCCTCCAGCAGAAGTGGAACAGGCCTGTGCCGATTTATGTGGTTTTATGTTTTTCTTGTAAACAGTTTTAGGGCATTTCGGCGGATGTGCCAGATATCAATATATGAATTATCGCCACAGGGCGAGTTAATTGAATCGTAAAGCATCTGAGTATTCAGTGTTCAAGAAATATATAAAGATGGGCTGTAAATTAATTTATTGTCAGTATTGGCGATTAACTCTTCCCATAGGGAAATGATCTCTGGCTTATGAAAATAAGGGTGAGCTCGGTAAACGAGCCCACCCTGTTCATATTTTTACAACATGAAGAAATACACTATAGTAGTGACGAGGAGGTTTGCCCTACATAGAAAGTACCGTCTATAACACTATTATAGAATGATAAACACATTGAGGTTATGGTATCAGGATCATCCCAACCAACAATCAAACCGCTGATTCCGCCAGAAACCAACCCAATCAGTCCACCACCAATCATACCTACTAACTGACCAATTGAACCGATACCAAGGATTCCTCCACCATTACCACCATTTACTCCACCGATAATAGCACCAGCGGTACCAGCAGCAGTGGCTCCAAGAACCATACTCTGAAGACCTGACAGAAGATCGGCTCCCGCAACACTGTTCATCTCAATGCATGTTAACTCACGCATGTTTACCTCCATTTATCTGTGAGAAACAATAAGAACTTTATCATTATTAAAAATAAATTTGCATAGCAAAAAGTCCAATTATTGTGGTAATGAGTTCAATAAAAAAGGGGCGTTGACATCCATGCTGAAAATTGCAACAGGGACAACAGAGTTGGAAATAACAGGCATGGTTAAACCTTATTATATCAGGCTGATGCTGATAGTTACCGGTTATTTATACTGAACCACTCCGAGTCTCCGGGAGAGTATTTTGTCTGTGTACACAGGTGGCCAGATTGCTGTAATGTTATTTGTGGTGTTTTGTTGTGTGTAAATCGTACTGCAATATGATATAAATAATTGAAAATAATAATTTTTACCGTTGTTATTAATGTTGACATAATTACAGTGCTTATGATTTTCATTGATTTGCAGATGATAAAAAAAGACGAAATAGGGTCACTTTAGGTTAGCGGTGGTGGGGGCAGGTTCAACTCCTGCACTGTTGTATGTGCTCAGCCTCTTTTTACTATCAGTTTTGTTTAGGTTTTTGGCAGTAGGGTTAAAAATTTATTTTCAAAACAAGGAGGTTGATATGAGCACACTTCATTCTAGGGTAATTGTACTATTTTTAGCTGCTTCAAATTACGTCATGGGGTTGGGCATTAATGCAACGGGTACGATTACCTCGCTAACCTAAAGCATCCAATTTAAACCCGCCTCCTGGCGGGTTTTTGCTATCTACCTCACCAACTCTCACATTGTCTTCCTTCCTCCCTCTGATACTATGTTTCAACTTATTACTGTCTATGGGGATAGGGATGTGGAACCAATATTCGGTTTTATGTTATTTGGAGCGCTGGTAATCATTGTTAGTGTTGTTGCACGTAAACGTAATGTAGTTGGGAGCAGGTTGCTTTATTTGGTCGGGATAATTGGCGCTGGCTTTGGGCTTGTTGTGCTGATTTCTAACATCACTCAAGGTTATGGGATGATTGCTGGCTTGGTGGCTTTTATTTCGCCGGTTCTTGGTTTAATCATCGCTTTTTCGGCCCCCACCGCGGAAAAAATAACTGTTATTCATGGAGTATCAGGTGATTACAAAAAATGTCCACTTTGTGCTGAAGCGGTTAGGAAGGAGGCAGTAAAATGCAAGTATTGCGGAAGCGATCTTCCTAATAATCCAGCATAAGCTGTTATAAATTGTGTGATCCATAGACATCGTTTCAATTTTCTCAGTTCAAGCTCAAGCTTGTAATTCTGTTCCTGTATATGCTCTTCACTGGGCGGATAGTTTGCGTGAACGGCATCAGAGTATGGCGTTTGCTCAGCAAGTTCGAAGTAGCGCGCCATCGGCGTTTGAGCGTTGTGAGCGCTATGAGGACCTTTCCAGTGATAGTCATGCTGCCATTCTGCCCGTCGTTCCAGTAACCGTTTGTTGTTATATCCGTCCACCCACGTCAGCGTGGCAAGCTCCACCGCTGACCGATTTTTCCAGCTCTTACGGTGTATCACCTCCGCTTTCAGAAGGTTGTCACACCGTTCCCGCGGGCTGCGTTTCGCCGGATGCCGGCGATGCTGCGGATAGCGGTAATATGTCGACGGGACGACAGCCAGCTCATGGCATACCGGTCCGACCCCGTGTTCATCGCGGAGCGTGTCCACCTGGGGCGTTCAGTCTCCAGGATTTCCGGGGCGGTTCAGTTTTTACCGTTCGAAATGATGCGATAACTCATTGATGGATATGTATTGTTGTGGTGTCATTCGTGGTGTTTTGTTGTGTATAAATTGCACTGCAATGTGTCGTAAGTAATTGAAAATAATAATTTTGACCGCTTTTATTAATACTGACATAATTACAGTGTTTTTTACTCCGGTAGTGAGGATGTGTGGCAGACGATTTTGCAGCAGATGGCGCGTTGGCGCGGGCAATTCCCGGGTTTAAACCGCGAGAAGCCCAGCGGCAGATGGCCGAGGCGGTCAGTCAGGCAATCGCCGACAGATGTGAACTGGTCGTAGAAGCCGGAACGGGTACGGGTAAAACCTTTGCTTATCTGGTTCCGGCGCTGCGTTCAGGCAAAAAAGTGATGGTCTCTACGGGGTCCAAAGCGCTACAGGATCAGCTGTATAGCCGCGATTTACCGACGGTAGCCCGTGCGCTGAAATTCACCGGAGTACTGGCATTGCTGAAGGGGCGTTCTAATTATCTGTGTCTTGAACGGCTTGAGCAACAATCAATGGCTGGCGGTGAACTGGTCGCCCAGGCGATGAGTGATTTGGTCCATCTGCGTAGTTGGTCAAGTGAAACCGTGGATGGCGATATCAGTACCTGTGGCGGTGTCGCGGAGGACAGCCCGGTGTGGCCGTTGGTCACCAGCACTAATGATAACTGCCTGGGCAGTGACTGTCCGCAGTATCAGGATTGTTTTGTCGTAAAAGCACGTCGTAAAGCGATGGATGCCGATGTGGTGGTGGTTAATCACCATCTGTTCCTTGCTGATATGGTGGTGAAGGAGAGCGGTTTTGCCGAGTTGATCCCTGACGCGGATGTGATGATCTTCGATGAGGCTCATCAGGTTCCGGATATCGCCAGCCAGTATTTTGGCCAGCAGCTTTCCAGCAAGCAATTGATTGACCTCGCCAAAGATATCACCATTGCCTACCGCACCGAGATCAGAGATATGCAGCAGCTGCAAAAATCGGCTGACCGCCTGGCGCAGAGCGCGCAGGATTTTCGCCTGGCGTTAGGGGATCCTGGTTTTCGCGGCAATCTGCGAGATGTGCTGAATAATCCTGCTATCCAGCGGGCAATGTTGTTGCTTGATGATGCCCTGGAGCTGTGCTACGACGTGGCGAAAATGGCGCTCGGCCGATCTGCGCTGCTGGATGCCGCTTTCGAGCGGGCGGCAGTATATCGTGGCCGACTGACGCGTCTGAAGGAGGTCACTCAGCCCGGTTTCAGCTACTGGTATGAATGCCATTCTCGTCATTTTGTTCTGGCCCTGACCCCGCTGTCGGTCTCTGAACGTTTCCGTGAAGTGATCAATGAACGTCCTGCCAGTTGGATCTTCACCTCGGCGACACTGGCGGTGAACGAGAAAATGAGCCACTTTATCGAACGACTGGGTGTCAGCAAGGCAAAAACGATGATCCTTGATAGCCCGTTTGATTTCGCCCGGCAGGCGCTACTCTGTGTGCCGCGTCATCTTCCTTCGCCCAATCAGCCGGGTAGCGCTCGCTTAATGGCACAGATGCTGTTGCCGTTGATTGAGGCCAATAATGGGCGCTGCTTTTTTCTGTGTACCTCACATCAGATGATGCGCAGCCTGGCAGAGCAATTCCGCGCGATGCTAACCCTGCCGGTATTGCTACAGGGGGAAACCAGCAAGGGCCAATTATTGAAGCAGTTTATTGCCGCGGGTAACGCTTTACTGGTGGCAACCAGCAGTTTCTGGGAAGGGGTGGATGTCCGGGGTGACGTGCTGTCGCTGGTTATCATCGACAAATTGCCATTCACCTCGCCGGATGATCCATTGCTGAAAGCGAGGATGGAAGACTGCAAGCTACGTGGCGGCGATCCCTTCGACGAGGTGCAGCTACCGGAGGCGGTTATCACATTAAAGCAGGGAGTGGGGCGTTTAATCCGCGATGTAGATGATCGTGGTGTATTGGTTATTTGTGATAACCGCCTGGTGATGCGACCTTATGGCGCGGTATTTCTCAACAGCTTGCCGCCCACGCCACGGACTCGCGATATTCAACAAGCGGTCGATTTTCTTAAGTCGCCAGCATAATTTCCCGTGCAGTCTGTGTTATGCTGCGCGCCGAATTTTTCCCGCCAGAGGTAAGTATGGCCACGCGAATTTTAGCCATTGATACGGCGACAGAAGCCTGTTCTGTCGCACTGCTGAATGATGGGCAGATTACGGCTCACTTTGAGCTTTGCGCACGTGAACATACGCAGCGCATCCTGCCGCTGGTGCAGGACATTCTCCAGCAGCGGCAAATGGTCTTAACCGATCTCGATGCATTAGCCTTCGGACAAGGACCCGGGAGCTTTACCGGTGTGCGTATTGGTATTGGTATTGCTCAGGGACTGGCTCTTGGCGCCAATCTGCCCATGGTGGGGATTTCAACACTGAAAACCATGGCGCAACAAGCCTGGCGATTAACGGGGGCAACCCGTGTGCTGGCGGCGATTGATGCGCGAATGGGGGAAGTCTATTGGGCGGAGTATCAGCGGGATGAACGGGGCATCTGGCAGGGCGAAGACACAGAAGCGGTACTGAAGCCGGAGGCCGTCCAGCAGCGTATGGAGCAACTGCATGGCGACTGGGCGCTGGTGGGAACGGGCTGGAAAGCGTATCCGCAGTTAGTGGCGTCCAGTGAGCTGGCGTTACAGGTGACGGCGGTAGAGCTCCCTTGTGCGGAAGATATGATCCCGCTGGCGGTTAACGCGTTGGCGGAGGGCAGAGCGGTCGCGGTAGAGTTCGCGGAGCCCTGTTATCTGCGTAATGAAGTGGCATGGAAAAAATTGCCGGGACGGGAGTAACCGGGGATACTACTTGTTGGTAGTGGAGTCCAGGCTGGCAGGACCAGGGAGAGTTTTATGTGTAAACGTATTTTGTTGCAGTTAGGATGTTTCGTGTTGAGCGCGGTTTTGCTTACCGGCTGCGCCAGCGTGCCGGAGTCCGTACGGGGTACATCGCCAACGCCACAGCAAGATTTGGTACGGGTATTAAACGCGCCTCAGCTTTATGTCGGTCAGGAGTCTCGCTTTGGCGGCAAGGTATTGAAAGTTATTAATAAAAATGGCATGACCCGACTGGAGATTGCCGCCATGCGTCTTGATGATAGCGCCCGGCCGATACTGGGAAGTTCATCGATTGGTCGTATTTATGCCGATATCCACGGTTTTGTCGATCCCATCGATTTCAATAATCAAATGGTGACGGTGGTCGGACCGATCACTGGCAGTGAAAAAGGTACCATCGGGCAGGCTAGTTATAATTTTATCACCGTCAATGTCACCGGTTATCAGCGTTGGCATGTCACTCAACAAATTGTGATGCCTCCACAGCCCGCGGGACCATGGATATGGTATGGGCCCCCTCCGGGGCGTCATCGCGGTGGCTACTGGGGACCCCCTCCGGGTTATGGTTTTTATCAATATGGTCCGGCCCAGGTTCAGACTATCCTGACTGAATAACCGCTTTTATTCTTTTTTCCTTCTGACGACCCGGTGACTGGACTACAGTTTCCGGGTCGTTTTTTATTGGTTGACCCTGGATGAGGTAAATTTAGTGATGGGCTTCGCAACCCCGAAATAGAGAAATGAGCTAACTGGTACGCCGAGTTAAAATAATGTTAAGTGATGTGCTGGTACAAGATCTCGATGATAACAAATGATAATTCCGAGGAGTTTCCTTGAATAAGGTTTGGTTAAACCGCTACCCGGCTGACGTACCGGCAGAAATCAGTGCCGACCGTTACACGTCCCTTATCGATCTGTTCGAGCAGGCAGTGAGACGTTACGCCGACCAGACGGCTTTTATCAATATGGGGCAGACGATAACTTTTCGCGATCTGGACGCGCGCAGTCGTGCCTTCGCCGCTTATCTGCAAGAAGGGTTGGGGCTAAAAAAAGGCGACCGGGTCGCACTGATGATGCCTAACCTGCTGCAATACCCAATATCGCTGTTTGGCATCCTGCGGGCGGGCATGATCGTAGTGAATGTTAACCCGCTTTATACGCCGCGCGAGCTGGAATATCAGTTGAACGATAGCGGCGCTCGCGCGATTGTCATCGTATCGAATTTTGCCCATACCCTGGAAAAAGTCGTCGAAAAAACCCAGGTCAAACACGTTATCCTGACTCGTCTGGGCGATCAGCTCTCTCCAGTAAAAGCGTCACTGGTCAATTTTGTGGTGAAATACATCAAGCGACTGGTGCCCACATATCATCTACCGCATGCCATCTCTTTTCGTCACGCGTTGGATAAGGGGGCGAGCATGCAGTATGTGCGTCCGAAGACGGTGAATGATGATCTGGCCTTCCTGCAATATACCGGCGGCACAACAGGGGTGTCGAAAGGTGCGATGCTGACGCACCGTAATATGCAGGCTAATCTGGAACAAACCCGGGCGACTTATGGTTCTTTGCTGAAGGAGGGGAAAGAGACGGTAGTCACCGCGTTGCCGCTGTACCACATTTTTGCGTTAACGGTGAACTGTCTGCTGTTTATCGACCTGGGCGGGGCAAATCTGTTAATCACCAATCCCCGCGATATCCCGGGATTAGTGAAGTCGTTGTCAAAGATCCGTTTTACGGCAATTACCGGGGTCAATACGCTGTTTAATGCGTTAGTGAATGATAAAGGTTTCCAGCAACTGGATTTTTCCAGTCTCAGCCTGTCGGCCGGTGGGGGTATGGCGGTGCAGCAAGCCGTTGCCGAACGCTGGGAAAAGCTGACAGGCCACTATCTGTTGGAAGGTTACGGCCTGACAGAATGTTCGCCGTTAGTCTCAGTCAATCCTCATGATATCCGTTATCACAGCGGCAGCATCGGTCTGCCTGTGCCGTCTACGGAAATCAAGCTGGTCAACGAACAGGGCGATGAAGTGGCAGAGGGCGAACCCGGTGAACTGTGTATTAAGGGGCCGCAGGTGATGCTGGGTTACTGGCAACGCCCTGATGCTACGGATGAAGTGCTGAAAAATGGATGGCTTCACAGCGGTGATATTGTTACCGTTGATCATCAGGGTTTCATTCGTCTTGTTGACCGCAAAAAAGATATGATCCTGGTCTCCGGATTTAATGTTTATCCGAACGAGATTGAAGAGGTGTTGATGCAGCACCCGAAAGTGCGTGAAGCTGCCGCTATTGGAGTACCGGGCGAGGTGTCGGGAGAGACAGTGAAGGTCTGTGTTGTAACAAAAGATGATTCACTGACCCGGGAAGAGCTGATTGCCCATTGTAAGAAATACCTGACAGGGTATAAGGTTCCTAAAATTGTTGAATTTCGGGATAGCTTGCCAAAAAGTAATGTTGGTAAAATTCTGCGGCGTGAACTGCGGGATGAGGTGATCAAGGCGGCTAAATCCAACGGAACATCTTCCTGTTGCTAATGATGTAAGATAGTACTGGTCACTTTTAGGCTTTGTCGCAGTCTGACGCCGGTTATGCCGGCGTTTTTATTGCCAACGAAAAACGGCGTCCTGTGCGACAGTTTTTGGCTTTTGGCCTGATTGTTTTGGTTTTAAAAATGACAAACCAGGCAAAGAATTATTTTTTAAGGCTGTTAGTCCGCCCCACAGGGGATAATCAAAGCCGCCTTCTGTGAAGGCGGGATTTTTACTGAATCACACTGAGGCGCGAGACGTCGCAGCGAGAGGACCATTTTGAATTACACCATAATAACCACCAACGAGGCGCTGGCTGTATGTTGTCAGGCTGCCCGTCAGGTACCCGCAGTGGCGCTGGATACCGAATTTGTCCGTACCCGGACGTACTACCCTGGTCTTGGTCTGATCCAGCTTTATGATGGTGAGAATATCTCGCTGATTGATCCCTTGACCATCACCGAATGGCGTCCGTTTTGCGACTTGCTGAATGATAGCCACGTCATCAAATTCTTGCATGCCGGCAGTGAAGACCTCGAAGTGTTCCTGCATGAATACGGGATGCTGCCGACGCCGATGATCGACACGCAGATCCTTGCCGCTTTCACCGGGCGTCCGCTTTCCTGTGGGTTTGCGACATTGGTTGAATCATTCACTGGGATTCTATTGGATAAAAGCGAATCGCGTACCGACTGGCTGGCGCGCCCGCTGACTGAAAAACAGTGCCAGTATGCAGCGGCGGATGTTTACTACCTGTTGCCGATTGCCCACAAACTGATGGCTGAGGCCGCGTCTTCCGACAAGATTGACGCCGCCCTGAACGAATGCGAATTGTTGTGTCAGCGTCGGCAAATCGTGGTGGATCCGCAAGAAGCCTGGCGCGATATTACCAATGCCTGGCAACTGCGTCCGCGTCAATTGGCGGCACTGCGTCTGCTGGCAGCCTGGCGCCTTGAGCTGGCTCGTGAAAAGAATATGGCGGTTAACTTCGTGATCCGTGAGGAAAACTTGTGGAAAGTGGCGCGCTTTTTGCCGAGTTCGCTAAGTGAGCTGGGTAACCTTGGGCTGGCAGGACAGGAAATCCGCGTCCATGGCAAAGCATTGGTGGCGATGGTGGCCAACGCAAATATGCTGGATGAAAGCGAACTGCCGCCACCGGTAACGAATCTGGTCGACTATCCTGGCTATAAGTCAATGTTCAAAGCATTGAAAGCATTAATGGCGGAGGTTGCAGAGAAAAATGGCATTAGCCAGGAGTTACTGGCCTCACGTCGGCAGATTAACCAGTTGCTTAACTGGCACTGGCGATTGAAACCGAGCGACAGAACACCGGAACTGTTGGATGGATGGCGTGGCGAACTACTCAAAGAGGGGATTACACCGCTCCTGCAAGCATGAGGTGACAACGTAACGTTCCCCCGCTCATAAGCAGGGGAAAATCAGCAGAAGGTGTCGATCATTTCGGCACGTCTTCCGTTTCTGGAAGTGTCACGTTCAGTTCCAGAATCGAAATGTCATCATCCTTCTGATCAAGCTTCACGCTAAGCATCTCTGGATCGATCTTCACATATTTGCAGATGACTTCCAAAATATCCTTTTTCAATTGTGGCAGATAATGGGGCTCACTATCGCCCCTCCTGCGTTCAGCCACGATAATCTGCAGCCGTTCCTTGGCGATATTGGCTGTATTCTTTTTACGGGATAAAAAGAAATCAAGTAAGGCCATGGTTTATCCCCCAAACAGGCGTTTCAGGAAACCCTTCTTCTCTTCTTCAATGAAGCGGAAGGGACGTTCTTCACCAAGAAGACGGTCAACGGTATCAGCATAGGCTTTGCCTGCGTCTGATTCGGTGTCCAGAATCACGGGCTCGCCCTGGTTAGAGGCCCGCAGAACTGATTGATCTTCTGGAATAACCCCAGCCAGTGGTATACGCAGGATTTCCAGCACATCTTCCATGCTGAGCATATCGCCACGATTGACGCGACCTGGATTGTAGCGGGTCAGCAGAAGATGTTCTTTGATCGGCTCCTGACCATTTTCCGCACGGCGGGATTTGGAAGACAGGATGCCGAGGATACGGTCAGAGTCACGTACAGAAGAGACTTCAGGATTGGTGGTGATTATCGCTTCATCCGCGAAATACAGTGCCATCAGCGCGCCGGTTTCGATACCCGCTGGAGAGTCACAGACGATAAAGTCAAAATCCATCGCGTCGAGTTCATTGAGTACCTTCTCCACGCCATCACGCGTCAGCGCATCTTTATCGCGTGTCTGTGACGCGGGCAGAATGAAAAGGCTTTCAGTCCGCTTATCTTTGATTAATGCCTGGTTCAGCGTGGCATCACCCTGAATAACGTTGACGAAGTCATATACCACGCGGCGCTCACAGCCCATGATCAAATCGAGATTACGCAGACCGATATCGAAATCAATCACTACGGTTTTTTTACCTTTCTGGGCTAAACCGGTCGCGATGGCCGCGCTGGACGTAGTTTTGCCAACGCCCCCTTTACCCGAAGTAACAACAATAATGCGTGCCATAAAATAATTTCCTTAAGAAAAGAAAGGGCTCGTGAGCCTGGCTCAGTTCAGTGTCTGTATCGTCAGGGCGCCGTCTTTCAAGCAAAGACGAGACGCTTTTCCAAAAAAGTCAGCCGGGATTTGGTCCATGATCCAGTATTCACCGGCGATAGAAACCAACTCTGCGGATAAGTTGGTGCAAAAAATCTGGCAGTCGTGGTCACCGCTGGCACCTGCCAGGGCACGGCCACGCATCATACCGTAAATATGGATATTGCCATCGGCAATCAGTTCGGCACCGGCGCTGATACTGCTGGTTACGATCAAATCGCTGTTTTTAGCATAAATCTGCTGACCGGAACGGACAGGCGTATCAATTACCCGCGTTTTAACCACAGGAGGGACAACCGGTTTGACGGGCTCGGCGACGTCAACGGTTTTTTTCTGTTCCTTGCCTTCTGAAAGCAGCGGCAGGCCAGCCTGACCCACGATGCGTTTCAACGCGGCATCTTTACAACCGCTGACGCCAACGATATGCAGTCCGACTGAAGCAATGGCTTGCTGCATCTGACGCCAGTTGACCTCTCTGCTTAGAGAGGAGACGTTCAACACCACGGGGGCATTTTTCAGGAAAGCCGGGGCCTGGTTGACTTTATCCTGTAGCGCCTGGCGAACCACATCCGGATCACTATGGTGTAAATGAACAACAGACAGAGTAAAGCTGCTGCCCTTTAACTCAATTGGCGTTTGTGACATCTGTCGCGCTCAGTCCTGTTATTTTATATCCCCCGCTAAATTAGGCCAATCTGACGACCATTTTCTGACGATGGGACAATATTCCGAAGTTCTGCAAGCATGTTATAGTTACAGCTATATTCAGGCAAGTCACCATCCAGGTTAATTCGAGTAAAAATATGTTTTGTGCGATCTACAGAAGTCCCAAACGTGACCAGACTTATCTCTATGTTGAAAAAAAAGACGATTTTTCACGCGTACCCGCTGACCTGTTACAGGGATTCGGTAAACCTCAGTTGGCAATGATGCTGCATCTTGATGGCACTAAACGCCTTGCCAATGCTGACCAGGAAAAAGTGAAAGCCGCGCTTGTCGAGCAGGGCTATTATTTACAGATTCCTCCTCCGCTGGAAAGTCTGCTTAAGGGCCATCGGGAAAAAGATAAAAAGAATTAATTAGGATTCATCTGTAAAATATATCTCCACTTTGGGCTTCGTCAGTTGATTTTAATTGTTATCGAGGCTCAGCGTAAAAAAGATGCCCGCATCAGGCGGGCCTTCCCAGACTCTGTTATTGGAGCACTGATTCTCGTCGTGATGTGCTGGCAAAAAGCCGTCGGGCGCGTTTCTCTCGGTCCTTTGTCAAATCAGACTGTTAGCCGGTCTCTGCGGCGGGACTTTTTTCAGTCAGCGAAAACCCTGCTGGCGGTATCATGTCGTGCCTTGAGGGCATTTTCAGCTAATCTTAAACAGCAGGGCACCCCAGTCACAGTCTGCATGAGTCTTAATTGCCCGGAATTGAGCAGGTATTTCGCCATCAGCATTGGGATGATGGCCGACAGTGAATATATCCGTCATACTTCAAGTGGCAGGTACGGTGGCTGCCTCCAGTCGTCCGGAGCACTCATCGGTGCAAGAACATCGGGACTACTTTACTTGCTGCCTTCCTGCAGTTTGAATTATTTTGGTTATTGCTCAATTAACCATAACGGAAGGATGGCCAGGGGCCATCTACTCTCAACACAGGAAAGGGAACAATATGTATCAGCATCATAACTGGCAGGGCGCGTTGCTGGATTATCCGGTAAGCAAAGTCGTTTGTGTCGGCAGCAACTACGCGAATCACATTAAAGAAATGGGCAGCGTGACGCCGGGTGAGCCGGTATTATTTATCAAGCCGGAGACGGCGCTCTGCGATATCCGTCAGCCGCTGTCGATCCCGAAAGACCTGGGGGCGGTTCATCATGAAGTAGAACTGGCAGTATTGATCGGTTCCACACTGAAGCACGCGACAGAAGAGCACGTTGCTAAAGCCATTGCTGGATATGGCGTCGCACTGGACCTGACATTACGTGACGTGCAGGCCGCCTGTAAGAAAGCGGGGCAGCCATGGGAAAAAGCCAAAGGGTTTGATAACGCCTGCCCGATTTCTGGTTTTATTCCGGTCAGCGAATTTGACGCCGACCCGCAAAACGTTGAGCTGAAACTGGTTGTTAATGGTGACGTTCGCCAGCAGGGTAATACGCAAGATATGATCCATAAAATCCTGCCACTGATTGCCTATATGAGTCAGTTTTTCACTCTGCGGGCAGGCGATGTTATTCTGACCGGCACGCCAGAAGGCGTAGGCCCCATGGTCTCTGGTGATAAGCTTGAAGTGTCACTGGGTGGCCGTGGCGTTGCTACCCGCGTCCTGTAAGACTTGCATCTGAAGCCCGAACGCTTTATAAGGTGCGGGCTTTTTTACTCAAATGGAACGCCAACATGACTGATACCCCTTTCTGGCAGCGGAAAACGCTGGAACAAATGAGTGATGAGGAATGGGAATCCTTGTGTGATGGCTGTGGCCAGTGCTGCCTTAATAAATTACAGGACGCCGACACCGATGAAATCTATTTCACCAATGTGGCCTGTAATCAGCTCAATATCAAAACGTGCCAGTGCCGTAACTATGAGCGTCGCTTTGAATATGAAGAGGACTGCATCAAGTTAACGCGCGAAAATCTGCCCACATTTTCCTGGCTCCCGCCGAGCTGCGCCTATCGCCTGCTGGCTGAAGGTAAAAATTTGCCAGGATGGCATCCGTTGCGGACCGGTTCAAAGACGGCGATGCACGCTGAGCGTATTTCAGTCAGGCATATCGCGGTACGGGAAAGCGAAGTGCTCGATTGGGAAGATCATATTATTAATCGTCCCCACTGTTAGCTCGTTGGCGGAATCAAAGGTGACGGTCACAGGCGGAGACAACGAAAAAACCGCCTGAACGGCGGTTTTTTTAGGGTCAGTCGTCCACTTGGGGCTGGCCGACCGGGTTACTGGTTCCTGGCGCGCCAGGCGGCAAATGTCCACCCGGTGGGGCCGGTGGTGGGCTGTGCAGATCATCATTATTGTTGACACAGCCTGAAAGTGCGGCGGATGAAAACACAAGAGCCAGTACAAAAGCAATATTCTTCATATTGTTCCCATCATGTCAGGGTACATGTGTATTTTCAGCATAGCCTCTATAACGTCGTTCTTCCCATGTTAGCGGGAAAACAGATCACGTTTTTTGGCTTTGAAGGGCTGAGAAATTAACACCAGTGCGCCAATGATCAGAAAAACGGCAAAAATTACGATCAACCACTGCGGCATACTCAACGTGAACAGCGACCATTGTTTTTCCGCGCAGTCACCGGTGGCCACAAATATCGCCGGAAACCATTTGTCCAGTGGCAGCCAGGCAGGGAAACGTGCGGCAAAATCACAGGTGACAAATGGGTTAGGGTGCAGTTGGATCATGGTGTGCTCCCAGGACAGGCGTAACCCTTCCCAGGCACTGTATAGCCAGATAACAATTGCCACCCAGCGCAATGGGGTTTTTGGGGCGATGGCACCGACCAGACCTGCGGCCAGAATGCCAAATAACGCACAACGTTCATAGATACACATCACGCAGGGTTTCAGTAGCATCACGTGTTGAAAATACAGTGCAACCATCTCTAGCACAAACGCAGTCAAAGCCATTAACAGCCAGGCTCCGCGACCTCGGGAACAGCTATTTAAATATCGCAACATAGTCAATCCATGTAATAGGCGTTGAATCGGCAGTGTAAACTAAAAGTGTCACCGTGCCAGCCAGATAGTCAAAAAATTAAGATTAAAAATGACTTAGGGCAAACGGCCAGGTCATCGGTTTAAAATATCCCGGTTGACGACACAATCCCCCGACCGAAAAGTGAGATCAAACAGCACCGGCGCCCATATCGCTAACGCATCGGTAATAGCATGATATTGCCTTCAATCACGGTTGGGAGGGGTAAAATCGCGGGTGGAGCAGTGAAAGAACAACAGACCATGATTTTTGGGAAATTTGCAGGATGATTGTGTGTTTCCCCTCTGAGCAGTCTATGTGATGCCAGGGGCATCTGGTATGATGAGCTGAATTTTTGCCGTCCTGAACGCAACGGAAACAATACGCTATGGTCATTAAGGCTCAGAGCCCCGCAGGTTTTGCTGAAGAGTATATTATTGAAAGCATCTGGAACAGCCGTTTTCCAGCAGGTTCGATTCTGCCTGCAGAGCGCGAGCTTTCAGAACTGATTGGCGTCACCAGAACCACATTACGTGAAGTATTACAGCGACTGGCTCGTGACGGCTGGCTGACCATTCAGCATGGTAAGCCGACACGCGTCAATAATATTTGGGAAACATCGGGTCTGAGTCTTCTGGAAACGCTGGCGCGTCTTGATCACGACAGTGTTCCACAACTGATTGATAATCTGCTGTCTGTGCGTACTAACATCTCATCTATTTTTATCCGTCGGGCAATTCGTACTTACCCGGACAAAGCGAAAGAAGTGCTGGTGACCGCACAGCAGGTGGAAGATCAAGCCGAAGCCTACACTGATCTGGACTACAGCATTTTCCGCGGGCTGGCTTTTGCGTCAGGTAACCCCATTTATGGGCTGATATTCAACGGGTTGAAAGGGCTGTATACCCGTGTCGGACGCCATTATTTCTCTAATCCTCAGGCCCGCAAACTGGCGCGTGAATTTTACCAGCAGCTGCTCACTATTTGTCAGAACGAGCAGTTCGATAAAATTGTCGATACGGTGCGTGATTACGGGCGTTGTAGCGGAGAGCTCTGGCATGGCATGCAGAAGAGTATGCCCACGGATTTGCCACCACCACGACGCTAAGCGAATAAAACCAAAAGCCGGAGGCAGATGACCCCCGGCTTTTTTATCACGGGCGATTTACAATAAGGATGGATGAGGTGGGCAGCGGTCAAGAATTTCGATGTTGCCGTCATCGTTCTGTTGCTCAAGATGCACATCAAAACCCCACAGGCGATGTACATGTTTCAGCACTTCACGACGGCTCTTATCCAGCGGTGTGCGATTGTGCGGCACATAGCGCAGCGTCAGAGAGCGATCGCCACGCAAGTCGACATCATAGACCTGAATATTGGGCTCCAGATTGCTCAGATTGTACTGTGCTGATAATTGCTGGCGAATGGCGCGATAACCCGTTTCGTCATGGATTGCCGCAATTTCCAGGAAGTTATTGCGCTCATCGTCCATGACGGTAAACAGGCGGAAGTCACGCATGACTTTGGGTGACAGGAACTGGCTGATAAAGCTTTCGTCCTTAAACTCGCGCATGGCGAAATGCAGCGTCTCAAGCCAGTCGCTACCGGCGATGTCAGGGAACCACTGACGATCTTCTTCCGTGGGCTCCTGACAGATACGCTTGATGTCCTGGAACATGGCAAAACCCAGGGCATACGGATTAATACCGTTATACCACTGACTGTTGTACGGCGGTTGGTACACCACATTGGTATGACTGTGCAGAAACTCCAGCATAAAGCGCTCAGTCACTTTCCCTTCGTCATACAGATGGTTGAGGATGGTATAGTGCCAGAATGTCGCCCAGCCCTCATTCATGACTTGGGTCTGTTTTTGCGGATAGAAATACTGGCTGACTTTACGCACGATGCGCAAAATTTCACGTTGCCAGGGCTCCAGCAGAGGGGCATTTTTCTCCATAAAGTAGAGCAGATTTTCTTGCGGCTCGGAAGGATAGCGGGTGGTCGGAGCCATAGATGACTCTTTTTCGCGACGAGGCAGCGTACGCCACAGCATATTCACCTGACTCTGCAGATACTCTTCGCGGCTCTGCTGGCGAGCTTTCTCTTCTTCCAGCGAAATTTTCTGCGGTCGTTTATAGCGGTCCACGCCGTAGTTCATTAGCGCATGGCAGGAATCCAGCAATCTTTCGACTTCTTCGACGCCATAACGCTCTTCGCAACGGGTTATATAGTTACGGGCGAAAATCAGGTAGTCGACAATCGAACTGGCGTCAGTCCAACTGCGGAACAGATAATTGTTTTTGAAGAAGGAATTATGCCCGTAACAGGCATGCGCCATCACCAGCGCTTGCATGGTAATGGTGTTTTCTTCCATCAGATAAGCGATACAGGGATTGGAATTGATGACGATTTCATAGGCCAGTCCCTGCTGTCCATGCTTGTAGCGTTGCTCCGTTTCGATAAACTTTTTGCCGAACGACCAGTGTGCGTAGTTGATAGGCATTCCCACACTGGAGTAGGCGTCCATCATCTGTTCGGAAGTGATCACTTCGATTTGATGCGGGTACGTTTCCAGCCGGTAGATCCTGGCTACGCGATCAATTTCCGCCAGGTATTCATCCAGCAGATCGAACGTCCAGTCAGGTCCATCACTCAGGCGTTTACTGTCAGTAATGGGATCATCAAAGATAGTCGTCATAGCGCACCCCTTTTAAAAATCGGTTTTCGACGTTACAGCATGTAGCGACCAAACATCCGTTTTTTGTGGGTCTGCCGGGACAAAGCGATTGTTCAGGCAGACCTGGAATTAAAGCCAACACTTTAATGATAGTTCACCCTGACGGACCCATCATCGGTTTGGAAATTACAGGTACGCGTTAAACCATTCGGCCAGAACGCGGATAATCTGCTTAAAGTGTTCTCCTGTATAAATGTCGTAATGACGAGCATTGCTTTCTTCATATCATCTTTTTTCTTTGGAGCCAACCGCATCGAATTGCCCTGGCAAGCCAGAACAGATGACTGTGGCTGCTTCAGGTTTCTGCACTGAGGGCCGTTAGCGATTGTTTGCCTGAACCTTTTGCTGGTGTGATACCGACGTACGGGGGGGGCGGGCCGTTGAAAATAGAGGCAAACAGGGCGAAAGGTCGTAAACCTTATTCAGTCGCTGGGGCAGTAAGTTGCCGTGACGATGAATGCGTCGTTTTGTGCGATGCCTGCCATCGTCGCGCAATGTCATACTGCCATCAGGTCTTTCCCTCAGAGGGAGACCATTGAAATTTTCGGTAGAAAATACAGTCACTGAATAAAAATACCCCTTTAACAGCACCAATCGCTGTTTAAATGATAAAATATGAAATTATATTCTGTTTATAAGTAAAGGATATGAAGCTGCTACAATCTGCTGATAATAGTGCTTAATTTCTGTTATTTGGTTTCAATTGTTGTAATTGTGTAATCGATTAGAATTTAATTCTAAATTAATGGATGCTTATTGTTTTTATTCTCTTTCCAGGTAAAAAAGGTGGGGGCCATATCAACGTAACGTCGATGATATTGGTCAGTGTTTTAATCCTTAACGATGGATTTAGCCAGTTCATTATACTTTTACGGTGTCGGTGGGGGCGTTATGCGAGTTGTCATTCTGGGCAGTGGCGTGGTCGGTGTGGCCAGCGCCTGGTATTTGGTTCAGGCGGGACATGAAGTCACGGTTATTGATCGCCAGCCTGGCGTGGCGCTGGAAACCAGTGCCGGTAATGCCGGGCAAATTTCTCCCGGTTATGCGGCCCCCTGGGCGGCGCCAGGCGTACCGTTAAAAGCGATTAAGTGGATGTTTCAGCGGCATGCGCCGCTGGCGATTCGCCCGGATGGTACGCTTTTCCAGTTGGAGTGGATGTGGCAGATGTTGCGCAATTGCGATATGCAGCATTACCAACAAAACAAGAGCCGCATGGTACGCATTGCTGAATATAGCCGTGACTGCATGAAGGCGCTGCGCCAGCAGACCGGCATTGCTTATGAAGGTCGCCAGGGGGGGACGCTCCAACTGTTCCGAACGCCGCAGCAGTTTGAAAGCGCCACGAAAGATATTGCCGTGCTGAAAGAGGCGGGCGTTCCCTATCAACTGCTTGAAGCGAGCCAACTGGCGAATGTTGAACCTGCACTGGCCGGGACTCAGCACAAGCTTACCGGCGGCTTACGTTTGCCAAACGATGAAACAGGCGACTGTCAGCTGTTTACCCAGCGGTTGGCTGAATTAGCGGCGAGTGCCGGCGTCATTTTTCGTTTCAATACCACGGTGGATACGCTGTTGCAGGAAAACAATCAGATTAGCGGCGTGAAGTGTGGAACGGAAATCGTTAAAGCGGATGCCTATGTCGTGGCCAGTGGTGCTTACTCCACCAACCTGCTGAATAACTTTGTTAAAATACCGGTCTATCCATTGAAAGGTTATTCCCTGACCATCCCGATTAAAAACGCCGACGCTGCACCGGTTTCCACGGTATTGGATGAAACCTATAAAGTGGCGATTACCCGCTTTGAACAGCGTATTCGGGTGGGGGGCATGGCTGAAATCGTTGGCTATAACACCAAATTGCATCCGGTGCGTCGCGAAACGTTGGAGAGGGTGGTCAGCGATCTGTATCCTCAGGGAGGGCATATTGAACAGGCCACCTTCTGGACCGGATTACGGCCCATGACGCCGGACGGTACACCCATCGTTGGCCGCACACCGTTGAAGAACCTTTATTTGAACACGGGACACGGAACACTTGGCTGGACCATGGCCTGCGGCTCGGGTCAGTTGATTGCTGATATTATCTCTGGACGGACCCCGGCTATTGCTGCCGATGATTTGTCAGTGATGCGTTATCTGCCTGGATTTTATCCGTTATCCGGCCAGATGCTGCATGGTGCCCGCCCGTCTTAACGTATTGAGAACCAGGAGAAGTTATGTCTCGTCCAATTGTCGCAACTATCGACACCAGCGCGTTGCGACATAACCTGGCGATAGCCCGCCAGGCTGCGCCTCATTCCCGCATATGGTCGGTGGTCAAAGCCAATGCCTACGGGCACGGTATTGACCGCGTCTGGCAGAGTTTGACGGATACCGATGGTTTTGCTTTGCTGAATCTTGCAGAGGCCATTTTGCTGCGTGAGCATGGTTGGGAAAAACCCATCCTGTTGCTGGAAGGGTTTTTCCACGCCGATGAGTTGGAAATTCTTGACCGTTATCGCCTGACCACCAGTGTGCACAGCAATTGGCAGATCCAGGCGCTGGCAAAGGCGAAGCTTGCTGCGCCGCTGGATGTTTATCTGAAGATCAACAGTGGTATGAACCGTCTGGGCTTCCAGCCTGAGCAGGTCAATCAGGCATGGCATAAGTTGCGTAGTCTGGATAATGTCGGTGAAATGACGTTGATGGCCCATTTTGCCGAAGGTGAGACCACGGAAGGGATCGCGGGGCCGATGAAGCGTATTGCTGATGCGGCACAAGGGTTGGATTGCCCTCGTTCACTGGCAAATTCAGCGGCGACCTTGTGGCACCGCGAAACGCATTATGACTGGGTACGTCCGGGTATCATCCTTTACGGTGCTTCACCCAGTGGCAACTGGCAGGATATTGCCCGTTGTGGATTGCAACCTGCAATGACATTAAACAGTGCGATAATCGCCGTGCAGGGGTTGAAGACGGGGGACGGTGTGGGTTACGGCGCACGTTATCGCGCAACAGGTGAGCAGCGTATTGGCGTGGTGGCCTGCGGCTATGCCGATGGTTACCCGCGACATGCTCCAACAGGGACCCCCGTTTGGGTTGATGGGGTTAAGACACAGACGGTCGGTGCCATTTCAATGGATATGATCACGGTAGATCTGACACCGTGCCCGCAAGCGGGCATCGGCAGCCAGGTTGAGCTGTGGGGTAATAACGTTAAAATTGACGAGGTGGCCAGTGCCGCGGGTACTGTGGGCTATGAACTAATGTGCGCTTTAGCGCCACGAGTACCGGTTCAGTTACGTTAAGTGTTAAGCGCGGTCAGTGTGCCGCGCACTTTTCTACTGTACGCCCACGCCAGTCCAGTCAGGATGGCACCGACCACCATCATCAGGGCCAATGCGGACTTTTCCGCCAGTGGTAGCGCCATCATCAGCAAGCCCGCCGAGGATCCCCCGGCCATCTGAATAAAACCATTCAGTGCTGATGCGACGCCTGCCTGTTGCTTATAGGGGGCCAGCGCGTAGCTGGTGGCGGGTCCGACGGTGAAGGCCAGTCCGGCTACGGCGATCGCCACCGGGATCATATACAGCGGCCAGCTGTTTTGCCATGCGGTTGGCATCACCATCATTCCGCCCGCCAGCGTCAGTGCGCCCAGCGCCATGGCCAGACTGCCGATCGCCAGGCAAATTGGACGTCCCAGCTTGCGGATCATTTTGTTCACCAGCATGCTGACCAGCATGATCCAGAATCCGTTGACACCAAAGGCAATGGAGAATTGTAGTGCATTCAACTTGCCTTCATTCATTAGCACATGCGGCGCAAGGGAGACATAGGTCAGCACCATCCCCATTGCGCCGGCATTGGCACAGGCAAAAGCAAGAAAACTCGGTTGGCGCAGGATTGCTCCGTACTGGCGCAGAGGGATACTTTTCACCGCGACAGTTCCCGTTGGACGGGTTTCAGGCAGGAAACAGACAACCAGTATGCCAATCACCAGCGCATAACCGGTCAGGAACCAGAACGGGGCTCGCCAGCCAAAAACCTCAGCCAGAAAACCACCGAGCATCGGCGCCAGGGCAGGAACGATATTAAGTGCGCCATTAAGAAAACCGTATGCACGGGCGGCTTCATCGCCATCCAGACGATCACGAACACCGCTGAAGGCCACGACAGCCGTGCAGCATACGGCACAGCCTTGCACCACTCGGGCGGCGAGGAATGGAAGCCAGCCAGTGGCGGTAGCCGCCAGAATACTCCCCAACAGGTACAACAGCAGGCCGGCCAGCGCCATCGGTTTTCTACCAAGATTATCAACCAGAGGGCCGGCAACCAACTGGCCGATCCCCATCACCAGCAGAAATATCGGGATGGTGGTTTGGATCTTACTGATTGGTGTGTTCAGCCCCACCGCTATCTCAGGTAGGGTAGGCAGATACAGATCGATACCCAGCGGCGCCAGCAGCACCAGGCTGAGAAGAAGTAAGGTGAATTTTTGCATTGTGCGAAATGACATCCAATAAAAAGCCAGTCGCACAGGGTAGTGATTCGAGGGAGAAAAGAAAAGGGGAATATATTGTTGTGCCGGTGATGAGGGGCATGCCCGTGATAGCAGGCATGGCTCCTGCTCTTTGGTGGTCAGTAAGCGCCATCTCGACGCAGCACGACACCCGCTGTTTTAAACAGAATGGCAATATCCGTCCACAGCGCCCAGTTTTTTACATACCAGGAATCAAAGTACACCCGGGTATCATAATCAATGTCATTACGACCGCTGACTTGCCATAAGCCGGTCATTCCCGGTTTGGCCATCAGATAGTAATCGACATCACCGGCATAACGTTCCAGTTCGGCTTCAATAACCGGGCGGGGCCCGACCAGGCTCATCTCACCGCGGATAACATTCCACAGTTGTGGCAGCTCATCCAGACTGGTTTTACGCAGGAAGGTACCGATTTTGGTGACGCGCGGATCATTCTTCAGCTTAAAGTCCTTATTCCACTCGGCACGTGCTTCTTCATTGCTGGCTAACAACGCTTCCAGCACTTCTTTCGAGTTAGTGACCATTGAACGGAACTTAAGACATTTGAATTTTTTGCCATCACGTCCCACACGTTCATGGCCATAAATTTTATTGCCGCCATCGCGGCCAACCAGCCAGCAAATCAGTCCAAAGGCTGGGGCAAGGAGCAGTAGCAACAGTGAAGCGACCACGAGATCGAAGACGCGTTTCAGAAAGCGGGAAGAGCGTTTTGCCAGATTGTTGCTGACGCGCAGGATCATTACTTCATGACTGAAAATAAATGACATGTCAGTACCGTAAAGCGGCACACCACGCAAGGTTGGCACGACGGAGACGGAGCGACATTTTTTTTGGGACAGTAACTTCAACCATTCGTCGCGCTGTGCCTGCTGTTCATACTCCATGGCGACGATAAACTGGGTATTTTCCAGGTCGACCATGTCCCAGACAATGTCTTTTGCGGTAATTATCGGTACGCCGTTCATGTTTTCAACGTCGTTATGGCCATTGGAGGCAACAAATGCTTTCACTTCATAGCCGAGGATCTCCTCGCTTTGTAATGCGGCATAGGCTTCGCGGGCATTCTTGCCGGAACCGATAATAATGGTGTGCTTCTGCCACTGACCCGCCTTCAAAATGGCATGTTTGACGCTGGAGCGCAGCAGCGGCACGAGGATCAGAGCGTAAACCCAGGTGAAGCTCCACAGCATACGGGAGAAGTCCCACCGGGAGAAAGCGATCAGCGCCAAATCCAGGAGGGAAAAAATCACCAGAGTTTTTATTATCTCTTTCAATTCAAACCAAAAGGGCTTGCGGTAGGTATAATGACGCAGTCGCATCCAGAACCAGGCGGTACAGACCACTGACATCACAAATTGGGCGACAAAACGGACCTTAACTTCCTGGGGGGGGATGAATATATCAAGATTACCCCAAATACCTTGTACCGTTGCAGCGGACAAAAATAAGGCCAGATTAATCGAAATTAAATCTGAAAGACTTAATGCCACTTTGGCAATAATATTTTTTCGGGTGCCGCTAAATGCGCGACGGCGGTTATTCAGTACCAGAGTACTTGCCATAATGCTTGCTCTCTTTTCATGAGGGATCAATGACCTGACGAGGTTCAAGCACGCGTTCAGGAGTAACATCCGCGAATATTGACCCGGACGACCTTACTTACCGCAAACTGAGCTATTCTGGCAGCACACCCCGTTGGGATCGACCAGCAGGAGGCTGTTCAAAAAAAATGCTAAGTATTTTTCCTGCAAGTTGAATGAGTTAGAGTGAATGTGACCGGTTTTTATTTTACCTGGAGAATTCAGTATGCAGAAGTTATTTGGCTTAGTTAATACGGATATTCCTAAAATACCGTAAATGCGTTTGTTAACATCGGTATAGTAAGAATGAAAGCGGAGCGGTAAATAAAACGGTACTTTTTTCACATTATAATAATGAAATAACACCGTATATTGGTCATGTTGCACGTTGCAAGCCTGTAGGTTGCACCCGTTTCACCCCAGTGACCCTATGCTCCGGGGGACAGCGGTCTTGTCGCTTTCATGGTGAAGGTGTTGTTTCGAGCATAGTGGCAGAAAATAATAGCACCGCGACCACGAGGATCGTAATGACTGAAACGGTGAACACGGATTAAGCCGTTTTTTTCAGTACCCAGTGGTTTTCCTCTTTGTCGTAATGCCCAATAGCAAGATCGACAGGCTTTCCGTCAATCCATGCGGGTACGCTGGTTTCGAGGTCCCAGCCATCAAGCTGATAGCTCAATCCGGGGTTGGTCAGACACGGAATGCTGACGGTATCGACATTATGCACATTCAGTACTGCGTCGATGATTTCATAGCGACCAATCTTAATGACATGACTCATGATGCTATCCCTTTAAGAATAGAGTTGAATGTTAATAATAGTGGCTATTCCACAGAGATCGAGTCATTGCTGCCAGGATTATTCTTTGTCTTCCGCTACGCGTACGCCAATTTTTAAGATTTCATTATCTGTTTTCTCCGCCACCGTCCAGATCATGTTTTTCCATTCCACCTGATCACCGACCACTGGCGCGCCACCGATCATACCGGCAATCAGATGCCCCAATGTTTGCTGAACGTGAGCCTCCTCATCCAGATCAATGCCGTAGATTTCGGCTATGTCATTCAGCCGGGCATCAGCCTGCAGGATAAAATCACCAAAAAAGCGTTGGTCAAGCGCCACCGATGGCGACTGACTGAACAGTTTGCCCAACTCAGGAAGATCTTTCTCGCGACCAATCACACATAGCACATCGCCTTCTTTCAGGCGGGTATTGGTGGTTGGCTGCAGCAGTTGGTTATCCCGGAACAGTGCGGCGATAAGGGTGTCTCTGGGCATTTTTAAATCACGTAACGCCGCGCCTATGCACCATTTATCGGCACCAAGTTGATAGACGAACTGCTCCCATGGGCTTTCCGGATCAATATCCAGACCTGTTCGCGAAATAGGCGAAGCGGTAGGCGGCACAATGACTCTGGCTTTACGGGCGGCATAACCCAGCGAAGTACCCTGTACCATCAGCGAAACCAGTACCACAAAGAAGGCGATGTTGAAGAACAGCGAAGCATGCGGCAGACCCGCCATCATCGGGAAGACAGCCAGAATGATCGGGACAGCGCCGCGCAGTCCAACCCAACTGATAAACATCCGCTCACGAATATTGAAGCCACGAAATGGCAGCAGGCCGATAAATATCGACAGTGGGCGAGCAAACAGGATAAGCCAAATTGAAAGCAACATAGCGGGCAGGGCGATGTGCCACAAATCGGTTGGATTAACCAACAGACCCAGCACCAGGAACATACCAATCTGGCTCAGCCATGCCATGCCGTCAAAGGTTTGCAAAATACCGAATCGGTTACGTATCGGGCGGTTACCGAAGACAAAGCCGCACAGGTAAACCGCCAGAATGCCGCTGCCTTCCAGCACGGTGGTCAGTGCAAATACCAGAATCCCTCCGCTGAGAGCCAGCAAAGGATAGAGACCGCTGGCCAGCGAAACGCGATTAATCAACTGCAGTAAGGCCCAACCGCCACCTAAGCCCAGCACGATACCGAGGCCGAATTGCTGGATAAGATGCACGACAAATACCCAGCTTAGATCCGTTTCGCCTCGCTGGATCATCTCGATAAGCGTAATGGTCAGAAATACGGCCATTGGATCGTTGCTGCCGGATTCGATTTCCAGTGTGGCGCTGACGCGTTCATTGAGTCCTTTCCCCCCGAGGAGAGAAAACACGGCTGCCGCGTCGGTGGAACCGATTATTGCGCCTACCAGGAAACCATCAATCATGCTCAGATTAAACAGCCAGGCGGCGGCCATGCCGGTCAGGCCCGCAGTGATGAGTACGCCGACCGTTGCCAGCGACAGGGCTGGCCAAAGGGCGACCCTGAAGGAACTGGCCTGAGTACGTATCCCGCCATCCAGCAGAATAACCGCCAGCGCAAGGTTACTGATCAGATACGCCGTTGGATAATCATTGAAGGCAATGCCGCCAATGCCGTCGATGCCAGCCAACATCCCTAATGCAAGAAAAATAACTAAAATCGGGATACCCAGCTTAGAAGAGAGCGAACTCAACAAAATACTCGCAGCAACCAGCACGGAACCAATAATAAACAAGCTGTAGATGGCGCTGGCTTCCAATGGGGCAATCTCCTGTATGAGGTAAAATTCTTTTTTAACAATGCATTATAAGATAATGAAAAATGCTAAAAACAGCGGCGTAGCGAATAGTGAGAATTGGAATTTCCGTTTCGGCTAAAGACAATAGCGCATTTTATGCCGGTGTAAAAGCCATCATGTGGCAATGATTGGATAGTTATTCAATGGATTGAAAGAAAAAAAACGTATAAAACGGTATTTTGTGAAGAAGACAACGGATACTGCATCCGCTATGACTGTTGTGCTATCGCGATGTTCCCATCATACCTTAAATTGCAGGGGAGAGTACGGGATGTTTTGGGGCGGGTAAAAGTTATTCTGTATACAACCCTCAGGCGCTTTAACCGTAAAGATGAGAAGACTTAAACCGAGTGGGAAACAGCCAGAATTAATATCTATCCGGCTGTTTTAGGAGATTTTAATAAACTTCTTCGCTTTGTTTGTGAAACAGTTCGCGAAATACCGGATAAATATCTTCAGGTTCACGGATATGCTGGATAGCAAAGTTATCAAACATCACCTGCAGATGTTCGTATTCCCGCCAGAGGGTCTGGTGGGCTCGTCGGGTTATTTCGATATAACTGTAATAACGTACGACGGGCAGGATATTTTTCGCCAGAATATCGTGACAAAGAGGGGAATCATCGGCCCAGTTATCGCCATCGGAAGCCTGAGCGGCGTAAATATTCCACTGTGCCGGGTCGTAACGCGCTTTAATCACTTCATCCATCAGCTTCAGCGCGCTGGAAACAATGGTGCCCCCCGTTTCCTGCGAATAGAAGAACTCCTGTTCGTCGACCTCTTTCGCCTGGGTATGATGGCGAATGTAAACCACATCGACATTCTTGTAGGTACGGCTGAGGAACAGATAAAGCAGGATATAAAACCGTTTCGCCATATCTTTGGTGGTCTGGTCCATTGAGCCAGAAACATCCATCAGGCAAAACATGACTGCCTGGCTTGAGGGTTCCGGACGCTTTTCAAAGTTTTTATAGCGCAAATCAAAAGTATCAATAAATGGCACACGTTTGATCCGTGCACGCAGTTCGGCAATTTCTTTGCGTAAGCGTTCTTCTTCCAGTAATTGTGCGGGCTCGGCTTTCTGCACTATTTCCAGAGCTTCTTCCAGTTGGCGAAGCTGCCTGGATTTGCCCGCGGTCATGGCAGTGCGACGCGCCAGAGAGTTTTGCAGAGAACGTACAACGCTGATATTGGCTGGAACGCCGTTAGAGGTGTAGCCAGCACGGTGGACTTTGTACTCATTCAACTGGCGGTGCTGGTTTTTCCTCAGATTAGGCAGCGCTAAATCCTCAAACAACAGATCGAGATATTCATCTTTCGAAATATTAAAGACAAACTCATCCTGACCTTCACCATCCTGACTGGCATTGCCCTGACCACTGCCACTGCCGCCGCCCTGAGGACGTTCGATGCGGTCATTCTGTACAAAATGATCATTACCTGGGTGAACACGATGGCGTTGACCACCGCGTCCCTGATGAAAAATAGGTTCGTTGATATCATCAATGGGAATAGAGACGGACTCGCCGCTTTCAACGTCGGTTACCGAACGCTTATTGATGGCCCCGGAGATCGACTGTTTGATTTGCGACTTGTAACGGCGCAAGAAGCGTTGGCGATTCACCGCACTCTTGTTTTTGCCGTTAAGACGCCGATCGATAAAATAAGCCATAACTCCTCCAAACAACATTGCAAGCTTAAGGCAGAGCAGGTTTCCCTGCTCCCTGTAGCACGTCTTAAGCGGGTATCAGGACGATTTTCTGACCCGCAGATACCATTCGCACAACAAGCGAACCTGCTTGCGGGTGTAACCTTTTTCCATCATACGGTCAACAAAGTCATCATGCTTTTTCTGCTCGTCAGTAGACGTTTTGGCATTGAACGAGATAACGGGCAGCAGTTCCTCCGTGTTTGAGAACATTTTCTTCTCAATGACCGTGCGCAGCTTCTCGTAGCTGGTCCAGTTTGGATTCCGGCCGCTGTTATGGGCGCGAGTACGCAATACGAAGTTGACTATTTCGTTACGGAAATCCTTCGGATTACTGATCCCGGCAGGTTTCTCAATTTTTTCCAGCTCCGCATTCAGTGATTCGCGGTCAAACAGTTGTCCGGTATCCGGATCGCGGTACTCTTGATCCTGGATCCAGAAGTCAGCATAGGTGACATAGCGATCAAAGATGTTCTGACCGTATTCGGAGTAAGACTCCAGGTAGGCTGTCTGGATCTCTTTACCAATAAACTCGGCATATTTCGGAATCAAATAGCCTTTCAGATGCTCCAGATATTTTTCGGCCTGATCCTGTGGAAACTGCTCACGTTCAATCTGTTGTTCCAGTACGTAGAACAGATGTACCGGGTTGGCGGCTACTTCAGCATGGTCAAAGTTGAACACCCT
Organism: Erwinia endophytica; assembly: GCF_009295515.1. Lineage (GTDB taxonomy): Bacteria > Pseudomonadota > Gammaproteobacteria > Enterobacterales > Enterobacteriaceae > Erwinia > Erwinia endophytica. Next base: position 64,817 of record NZ_RQVV01000030.1, read on the forward strand.
GGAGAGGATCTTAAAGGCAAAACGGGTAGAAAGACCATTCATCCCTTCATCGACGCCGGCATAATCACGGTATTCCTGATAAGACTTGGCCTTCGGATCGGTATCCTTCAGGCTTTCTCCATCATAAACCCGCATTTTAGAGTAGATACTGGAGTTTTCAGGTTCTTTCAGTCGCGAAAGAATTGAGAAGCGTGCCAACGTTTCCAGCGTACCAGGGGCACATGGCGCATGAGCCAGTTCACTGTGCGCGAGCAACTTGTCATAGATTTTGATCTCTTCAGATACCCGCAGGCAATAAGGCACCTTGACGATATAAACACGGTCCAGGAATGCCTCATTGTTTTTGTTGTTACGGAAGGTGACCCATTCTGATTCGTTGGAATGGGCCAGAATGATGCCGTTAAATGGCAGGGCGGAGATGCCTTCCGTACCGTTATAGTTTCCTTCCTGGGTCGCCGTCAGCAGGGGGTGCAACACTTTTATCGGCGCTTTAAACATCTCGACGAATTCCATGATCCCCTGATTTGCCCGACACAGGGCGCCGGAATAGCCATAGGCATCAGGATCGTTTTGCGCGTGATGTTCCAGTTTACGGATGTCTACTTTGCCGACCAGGGCGGAGATATCCTGATTATTTTCGTCACCCGGCTCTGTCTTCGCGATAGCCAACTGTTCCAGGATTGAAGGCCAGACTTTGACGACTTTAAAGCGAGAAATATCGCCGCCAAAATCATGCAGACGTTTGGCGGCCCACGGCGACATGATGGTGCCAAGGTAGCGGCGTGGCACGCCATATTCTTTTTCAAGAATATGAGCATCTTCCTGCGGGTTAAACAGGCACAGCGGATGGTCGTTGACCGGGCTGCGCTCACCGTCAGCACTGAGGACATAAATCGGCACACGTTGCATCAGAGATTTCAGGCGCTCAGCCAGAGAAGATTTACCGCCCCCGACCGGCCCCAGCAGATACAGGATCTGTTTCTTCTCCTCAAGGCCCTGAGCGGCGTGTTTCAGATAGGAAACGATTTGTTCAATCGCTTCCTCCATACCGTAAAATTCTTCAAAGGCGGGGTAACGCGCAATAACACGGTTGGAGAACAGTCGGGAAAGGCGTGGCTCTTGTGCAGTATCGACCATCACTGGCTCACCAATAGCCATTAATAGTCTCTCTGCCGCGTTGGCGTATGCACTACGATCTTGCCGACAAACGGCAAGAAACTCCTGTAGTGTGAACTCTTCGTCCTTGGCAGCTTCATAACGCTGACGATAGTGATCGAATATATTCATAGCGATGCCCGTCCTTTCGTTTTTAGCACTGGTAACAGGAACCAAAGGTCAGCTCCTGAAGGAACTTATAATGAGTACAGCAACCCTTATGCCAACCTGACGTTTTTTATCTGGATACACAAAACGTATGGTTACTCTGCTCGTTAAAACTTACCTTTGTCTATTAAAGCATAGATGGCATTCATGAAATTTCCTGAATATCCAGCCATTTTCAATGAAATTTCAATAACAAAGTTACTAAGCGAAGGTATGAATGGCCTTGGCAGGAGCGGAATTTGCAAATAAAACGGTATATATCTGCCATATGCCAGGTCGCAGATTCGATGGCGATGCACGGTCATCCGAATTACCGACCGGTGCATTCCCGCCCTTGTCGTTTTCCTGCAACTTACGTTATTTAAGATATAATTGCTTGCCTTTCAACAGGTCTGAAAATTGATTCTAAGTGCTACAGCCCGTGTTAATGCTTGGGGCGGCCCCGAGAAACACCAGACAGTAGATGTATCTTAAAATAAAAGATAGG
>NZ_RQVV01000031.1 GCF_009295515.1 Erwinia endophytica
CTATCCCTTCGTCATCATCCCAGCCCAGGGTGAGTGTGTGTGGCTTCTGCTTCGCTGCTTTTCGCATCTTTCTCTTCAGCCCTGCTTTAAATCCTTTATCCTGCTTCAGGATGTTTATTGCTATACGCCCCACACCTGATAATAATTCGGCTGCATTGCCTCTTCTTATCCGGCAGTTATCCTCGTTCATTGCCACATCAAGACACCAGTGTAATTTATTTTCTATACGCCAGTGGTTTCTCATCGCTGTGGCAAATCGCTCTGCCGTTAAATCTGACGAACTTATATAATAGCGAATTTGCATTTCTGGCTCTTTCTTTTTTATTTCTGGGCAAAATGAAACTGCCACTCACCGTTTTTTTAAGTCTTTCCATTCAAATGTAAAATCAATCAAATTATCCGGAATATCACAGAAAATATGAAGGCGGTTCCTTCTCTGCAATGACTCTTTTCCGCTGTACTGTCACTGTCACTGTCATAGCCTGGATTGTTTATTTCTTTATAACGGAAAACTATCAGAAAATGCTTTATTTAATCGCCCCTGATTTCCCTTTACCGCCAATAACCAATAAATAGTCCCCCTGTTGAGCACGTATCTTTTTCGCTCTATCTTTCTGACATTCCATGGCATCGGTTGTTATCAGTTTTCCCTTTATACCCAGAAGGCTAATAAGCTCCAGCATCGCTGTAATCTTGTTAGATTTCTCATCCGTTTTTCTCTGACCCAGTACCAGGCTGTGCATTGTAGAGAAGGCGCTTATTACATGAATGGCTCCCCGCCAGACGGGGCCGTCTGGCCAGTTCATCGCGCAGGGCCGCATAATCCGGCAGCACGAGTGGGCGCTGCCTGTTTTACGCTGTTTTTGATTATTCCCGGGGAGAATGCCAGTAATCAACTTCGAAAAAATATTCGTTATCACGAATTTTAGCGAGTCCTGCGGGCTAGAGGAAATTTGGCTCATCCTGGAGCTTTCATTACCATCCCGGTCGACCTGCGAAACAATAATGCTATCGTTATTTTTCATCGCAATAGCTGTATCTTTCTGAGCAACTGATGAGTGGCCGGTAATGAATGTTACATTCAGCACCTGCAGTGCACGACGTGCCTTACGGGTTTCTCGAAGAATCCCTTGTTCTCGCTGTTTGTCGAAAGCATTTGCCTTGCTATCCTGCAATGCCCACAGAAGCAGACAAGAAGCAAACGGAACACTCCACAAAGTACTAGGCACACCTAAAGCAAATTTCCAAAAATACAGGTTTTCAACATAACGCCCAAATATACGCATTAATATAACACTGACCGAAAGCATGGCAACCAGAGCAATAATCCAACGAGAAAATTTCAGAGGCTTAGGTCTGGGATAGCATTCTGGCAAATTTTTAAGTGTATACGGCATGATTATTCCCTGCTTGCTTAATTATCTAAAACGATCAAAATCATCTATACTTTTTGAATTGCCATGATTTATGCTCAGTGCATGATTCAAAATTATTATCGTTTGAAGGATCGAAGGCTGAGCTAATTGCAATAAAATCCCCATTAGCCAGATCAATAAAAAGACCTTGGTTATTATCAACATATGCAAAGGCCATAGATCTCAGATAATTTACATCGAAAACACCATCGCTAACACTTTTCTCTATAGTTTTATAAGGGGCATTAAGATTCATTAGTATTATATTGGTAGTTTGAGGGTTCTCTTCATTTATCTTTTTAGGCTTCCCCCACATGACTATTTTCGAACCGTCACATTTAACTCTATAACCATTAACTATAGTATCCAAATATATTTTTTTAACTACCGACTTTTCTTTTATACCAATTGTATCATCTTCAATAAGTTCAACATCAACCGAACAAGCATTAAATGAAATCACAGAAAGCAAAACGAGCGCTATGAACCACCTCACCCTCTCTCCTTAAAAATATTTCTAAGCTGGATGGATCCTCAGTAGTTTTATGACATGAAACCACACGATTTAATTTACTTTTGTTGTGGAAATAGAATCCCATTTTCCCATCATGTACTTCAGAAGAGATTTGTCATTCTTGAGATTGAAATCAGGCAATGGAGCCTTCTCCCCACCGAAGCCCTCACTACCGACAATAATATGCTCTTCTCCCCTTAACGAATATTTTACACCATCTTTAAAAGCAAAATATTTTACAGTTACAGGGTCAATCCCACCAACACACCCTATTTTGTAGGCAAATAAAACGGTTCCCACACCATCAGAAAATGTTTTATTCACCTCGACAGAATCAGGTACAATATCTAATTTTATATCTTCGTCGCAGTTTCTGACAAAATCCTTAAGAGTCCAATCGTTACTATTCCCTGTGACTTGTTTAACAAGTAAGGCCACTCCACCGTCTTTGCTATCAAGTTTTTTATCTATAATTAGAACATGTTTACCGGAACTATCATTCCATACCTTTTGGAAGGCTTCAGAACTTGCAAAAGCTGATTGGGATAATACAAACGTAAAAGCAATAGCTAGTTTCCAATTCATCGTGTACTCTCTTTTCCTTTTGACTTTACGGTCATACTTAACATCTTTAAGTTCAATTCATTGACATCAAATTGTTGAAGGCTATGTTTTTGTGCCTCGTTATAATATGCTTTATAAGTTACAGGTAAAAAATATCGCATCCCTTTATAAGTGGAGAATTTAATCGTCCCTGCAGATACAGTTCCATTTATAATAGATAACCCGCCTTGGTTACCTCCCAAGCCAATGATGGCACCGTTTGCACCTCCATAAACAAGGGTAGCATGATGACCAGACGTCGCAATAGCTCCGTAAACAGGCTGAGATATTTCGAAAAAATTACTATCACCAATGAATGATCTTGCTCTGAATGGAGAATTAGATTTAGCATATCCTACTTCTTGCAAACAATAATTTACAAATGATGCGCACCACGCGTGATTGCTGCCAACGAGGTTTGGAAACATTTTTCCATAACCTATCAACTGATGGTAATTAGATGTTTTAGTTATTATAGATTCATCTGCCCCTTTCCATTTTTGAGCTTCTTTAATTGCAACCACCATCCATGAGGCCTCTCTCTGATCATGGGGGAGTAATGCAATCGGATTGCCAGAATTTTTTCCGCCAACTGAATCCAGTGATTTTTTATTCGTATTGATTACACTATTTTTTTCAGGTTTTTTATTGACTGGTTTTGAGGCTATCGGATTTGCAACTGGATTTTCAGTCTGACCAGACGTAGCATTGCCACTTTTGTCTATAGAAATTGATTGCCCGGGGTATATTTTATTAGGGTCTGATATATTATTCTGTCGTGCGATATCGTCTACACTTACTCCATTTTTTCCTG
>NZ_RQVV01000032.1 GCF_009295515.1 Erwinia endophytica
TCAATCCTGCGAGTGCCCACACAGATTGTCTGATAAATTGTTAAAGAGCAGTGCGAACAGGGTATTAGCGCCTGTCGCGAGGTGGCGTATATTACGCTTTCCTCCTGCAGAGTCAACCTCTTTTTACAGGGTTTTCTCCGGCGATCCAGTCTCCTGAATCTCTCAACCCGGCGGTCGCTAAACCGTTATTCCGTGTCAGTGGAGGCGCATTATAGGGGGTTCCTGACGCCAGGCAAGGCCTAATAACAAAAAAATTTTCAACCGGTGTTTTTTTACCCATAAATGGTCTACAAGACCAGTTTTTCGAGTCTTTCAAAACCATAACGCTTTAAAACAGGCAATAACTGTACAGCTTCCTCAGTCATCGCCAGGCAAAAAGCCAGATTGGTATCAGCCGACATAGCTCTGGGCGATTCATTTTCTAATAACCAGGCGGTTCGACGAGCAATGGCTGCACCTGAATCCACTAAACGGGTGCCAGGAGGCAATACCTGCTGCAGTTCTTCATTCAATAGCGGAAAATGCGTACAACCAAGCACCACCGTATCAGGTGGCTCTTTCATTCGCAGCCACGGTTGCAGGATACGCTTTACATCCTCCAGCGACACCGTTTTACCCTGCAGCTTCGCTTCCGCAAGCTCAACCAATTCAGCCGATCCCAACATTTCTGTTTTGCATTCACTGGCAAAACGCGACACCAGCTCAAGCGTGTAAGGACGTTTGACCGTACCGCGAGTCGCTAACAACCCTACCTTTCCATTACGCGTCAGCCGCGCAGCCGGTTTGATTGCAGGCACAACCCCCACGACCGGGAAATCAAAGCACTCACGTAACGCAGGAAGCGTGACGGTACTGGCTGAGTTGCAAGCAATAATCACCAGCGCCAGCGAATAATGACAGGCTACAGCGCTAACAATCTCAACCACGCGCTCAACAATAAACTCTTCACTTTTTTCACCATAAGGGAAGGCGACGTTATCAAAAGCATAGATATAGTGCAGATCCGGCAGAAGTCGCCGGATTTCATCATAGACAGACAGCCCACCAACGCCGGAATCAAAAACCAGTACGGTGGGACGTTCTTTAGAAGGTGTAACTGCTGCTGAGATAATACTCCCTTCCTGGAGTTTGATAGCCATAAACTGTCTCGTAATCTTTATCAAACAGGTTGGCTAGTTTACCACGAACCCTCAATTGAAAGAGGACAGGATAGATGTCCATAATCATCCTGAGCCGGACAACGCTGGACATTGAGTGGCGAATACCTACAATCGCCCGGCATTAAAAGCCTTCAACCTGAGGAATTTCCATGACGCCCGAACAGTTGCCGACTGAACAATACAATGCCCAACTCGACGAGAAAATCGCCCGTCTTGAGACACTAATGAAGCCATTTTCTGCGCCAGAGGTTGAGGTATTCCGTTCCCCCGTCAGCCATTATCGCATGCGGGCAGAATTCCGAATTTGGCACGATGGCGATGATCTTTACCACATCATTTTCGACCCGCAGACGCACCAGCGTATTCGCGTGGACAGCTTCCCAGCGGCCAGTCAGATAATTAACCAGCTCATGCCAAAGCTGATCAACGGCATGCGCGACAATCCTCTGCTACGCCATAAACTGTTCCAAATTGATTATCTTTCTACCCTGAGCAATCAGGCCGTGGTATCACTGCTTTACCATCGTCCCCTGACAGAAGAGTGGCGGCAGGCCGCCGTTATCCTACGTGATGCGCTACGCGCCGAAGGGTTTGACCTGCATCTGATTGGCCGGGCCGCCAGGAGCAAAATCTGTCTGGATCGTGATTTTGTCGATGAATGTCTGCCGATTGCCGGACAGGATATTACCTGGCGTCAAGTGGAAAACAGCTTCACTCAACCAAACGCGGCAATAAATATTAAAATGCTGGAATGGGCGCTGGAGGTGACAAAGAACGCCAGTGGCGATTTGCTGGAACTGTACTGCGGCAATGGCAACTTTTCTTTGGCGCTGGCACGTAACTTCCGGCGCGTACTGGCGACGGAAATCGCCAAACCCTCCGTTGCTTCGGCACAGTACAATATCGCTGTTAACAATATTAAAAATGTACAGATCATTCGAATGGCAGCGGAAGAGTTTACTCAGGCAATGAACGGCGAACGTACCTTTAAACGGCTGGAGGGAATCGACCTGAGCACTTATGAGTGCGAAACCATTTTCGTCGATCCCCCTCGCAGCGGTCTGGATGCCGAAACGGTGAAAATGGTACAAGCTTATCCGCGCATCCTGTATATCTCTTGCAACCCGCAAACGCTGGGTGAAAATTTGGCCACGTTGTCAGCAACGCATGAAATCACTCGCCTGGCGCTGTTCGATCAGTTCCCTTATACCCACCATATGGAATGCGGTGTGTTACTGTCACGACGTTAATACAAGGAGGCGAGGACCTGCTGTCCCGGAATTACTCGCCTCTACGCGTACGCAGCTTCAGACCAATCCAGAACACCAGCGCCACCATCAAAATAGTCGGCACAAAGTTCGAACCAATAGCTGGATATTCCGCCCGTACAATCGCGCTGTATAACAGGATGCCCAGCAGGAAAAACGCGGCGGTAATCGAAGGCAATCCCTCTGGCATTGCACGGTTCAGATAGCGCTGATGCAGACACCAGGCTGACAACCCCAGTGCGATAAGCGGAAACACTGAGAACGGCACAAGCGAACTGAATAGCGCGGAAAATGATCCGTTAACAGATAACCCCGCAAGAAATGCCAGTAATAGCGTACCCTTGTCCCGTCCAGTAGATAAACTCATGTCACCATCCTTTAATCATCAGATTCCAGCGTTACCGCCAACTTCTCCTGTTCACGGCGATACCAGTAATAAGCGCCTTTCGAAATCATTCGCAGTTGCAGAACCAGACGCTCTTCCAACTGGCGACGCTGCTCAACATCAATATCCAGTGCTTCCGCACCGGCGTTAAAGACAATAATAACCATCGCTTCCGCCTGCGCTTCAGTAAAACTACGCGGCATACGATTTTCAATTTCGAGGTAATCCGCCAGTTCGGCAATAAAATGTTGGATCTCACGGGCTACCGCGGCACGAAACGCGGCCGAAGTACCGGAACGCTCTCGTAGCAACAAACGGAAAGCATTAGGATTGTTACCAATAAACTCCATGAAAGTGGAGACCGAGGTACGGATAACACTGCCACCCTTGGCAATACGCTGGCGAGCCTGACGCATCAATTGACGCAGCATCAAACCACTTTCATCCACCATGGTCAGCCCTAATTCATCAACATCACGAAAGTGGCGATAGAATGAGGTGGGTGCAATTCCGGCTTCCCGGGCAACTTCTCTCAGACTGAGACTGGCAAAACTTCGCTCAGCACTTAGCTGGCTAAATGCCGCTTCGATCAGCGAACGTCGTGTCCGCTCTTTTTGCTGCGCTCTGACGCCCATGTTTGTGCCTGTTTTACCTGCCAGAATGGCACTATAACAAAAAATTCAGCGTACAGTTGCATCAACTTTGTGACGGCCTGTTAACCTCACTCTTTGTCAAATAATGGCAAAAAAGTTGGTTAGAATTGGGAAATAGTCAGCGAAATGTTAGAGTGTCGTTGAAAATTTGTATATAAATAGGGCGTATTAGTATGCAACAATCTTATGATTACGACGCCATTGTGATTGGATCCGGCCCTGGCGGCGAAGGTGCCGCCATGGGCCTGGTAAAACAAGGCGCCCGCATTGCCGTTATCGAGCGTTATCACAATATTGGCGGTGGTTGTACTCATTGGGGCACCATCCCATCAAAAGCTCTCCGCCACGCAGTCAGCCGCATTATCGAGTTCAATCAAAACCCACTTTACAGTGACCATACCCGCCTTCTACGTTCATCTTTCGCGGATATCCTTAACCACACAGAAAACGTTATCAGCCAGCAAACCCAGATGCGTCAGGGTTTTTACGAGCGTAACCGTTGTGAGCTGTATCAGGGCGATGCACGTTTCGTCGATGCCAACACCATAGACATTGTCACGCACGATGGTTCAATTGAGCGTCTGACCGCTGAAAAGTTTGTTATTGCTTGTGGATCAAAGCCCTACCATCCCACCAATGTGGACTTTACCCATCCACGCATCTATGACAGCGACTCAATCCTCAATTTACATCACGAGCCAGGCCACGTGATTATCTATGGTGCCGGCGTCATTGGTTGTGAATATGCTTCAATTTTTCGTGGCCTGAGCGTTAAAGTCGACCTGATCAACACCCGTGATCATCTGTTGGCCTTCCTTGATCAGGAAATTTCAGACTCGCTCTCATACCACTTATGGAACAACGGAGTGGTTATCCGCCATAATGAAGAGTTTGAGAAAATTGAAGGCGTCGGTGATGGCGTGATTGTGCATCTCAAGTCCGGCAAGAAAGTAAAAGCAGACTGCCTGCTGTACGCTAATGGCCGTACCGGTAATACTGACTCTCTGTCGCTGGAAAATGTCGGGCTGGAAGCAGATGGTCGTGGCCTGCTCAAGGTCAACAGTATGTACCAGACCGCACAGCCGCACATCTATGCCGTAGGTGACGTGATTGGTTATCCAAGCCTTGCCTCAGCCGCTTACGATCAGGGGCGCATTGCAGCCCAGGCGCTGATTAAAGGTGAAGCAAACGCCCACTTGATTGAGGATATTCCGACCGGAATTTATACTATTCCGGAAATCAGTTCTGTCGGTAAAACGGAACAGCAACTGACGGCGATGAAAGTCCCTTATGAAGTGGGACGCGCGCAGTTCAAGCACCTGGCCCGGGCGCAGATTGTCGGTATGAACGTGGGGAGCCTGAAGATTCTCTTCCATCGTGAGACGAAGGAGATCCTCGGTATTCACTGCTTTGGTGAACATGCTGCAGAAATCATCCACATTGGTCAGGCTATTATGGAACAGAAAAATGGCGGCAATACGATTGAATACTTCGTGAATACCACCTTTAACTATCCCACAATGGCCGAAGCCTACCGTGTAGCGGCACTGAATGGCTTAAACCGCCTGTTTTAACGGGTCCCTATATAGGCCTGCATATGACTACGGATTGCCTCTGCCAGTTGCTCATAGCGACCGCGCAGTGGTGATCCCGGACGGTAAACCAGAGCGATGGTCCGTTGTGGCTCTGGCTTGTAACACGGCAGATAGCAGACACCATCACGTACACGCTCTTTCGGCACAGCCAGCGCGGGTAACAGCGTAATCCCGCTTCCTGCGGCCACCATGTTACGCAGCGTCTCCAGACTGGTGGCGCGGAAATGCGAATCTTCATCAGCCCCGGCCTGAAAACAAAAGCCCATCGCCTGATCGCGCAAACAATGACCATCTTCCAACATCAACAGCTTCTCCCCAGCCAGATCGGACATTGGCACACGATCGCGATCACGCCACGGGTGATCCTGGTAAATCGCCAACCTCATGGGTTCGTCGAACAGCGGCACTTCGATAAAGGCCGCCGACTCTTTCACCAGAGCCAGAATGGCGCAATCCAGTATGCCGTTGTCAAGCTGGGCCAGCAATGGCTGTGTCTGCGCTTCGTGCAGATACATCTCCAGTTTCGGGAAGGTCTGATGCAGCATCGGCACAATATGTGGCAACAGATAAGGGCCAACAGTGGGTATCAACCCGATATGCAATGGCCCGGACATCACTTCACCCTGCTGGCTGGCCATTTCCTTCAGCACGTTCACTTCCCGCAGTACAATACGCGCCTGATCCACCAGCAACAACCCGGACTGCGTAAATAGAACTTTACGGCTGGTTCGTTCTAACAACATCACGCCCAGCTCGTCTTCCAACTTGCGGATCTGACCACTCAGCGTTGGCTGACTAACATGGCAAGCATCCGCTGCCCGCCGAAAATGACGATGCTCAGCCAGCGACACTAAATACACCAGATCACGAATATTCATTTTACCCCACCCACGATAGCCAATAACTATAGATAGAATAACAACCAACGATTATCCCTATCAAGAATAAATATCAATAATGTCGCTCAGATCAAGAATTAATCATTCTCCCTAATTAAGAGGTCATTTATGTTTCCAAATCAGGAGGCTCAGTCAGTCCCACAAGTCACCTTTCATACCCGTCAGGGAGACAGTTGGGTCGATATCACAACCGATGAGTTGTTTAAGGACCAAACTGTCATCGTATTTTCTCTACCAGGCGCTTTCACGCCAACGTGTTCGTCAAGTCATCTCCCCCGCTATAACGAGTTGGCTGATGTTTTCAAACAACACGGCGTGGATAATATTCTTTGTGTATCCGTTAACGATACTTTTGTAATGAACGCCTGGAAAGCCGATCAACACGCCAACAACATCACCTTTATTCCTGATGGTAACGGTGACTTTACCCGCGGCATGGGGATGCTGATTGAGAAAGCCGATCTGGGATTTGGTCCCCGTTCATGGCGCTACTCAATGCTGGTTCGTAACGGCGTGGTGGAAAAAATGTTTGTAGAACCCAACAGGCCTGGCGACCCATTTGAAGTCTCCGATGCCGACACCATGCTGCGCTATCTGGCACCAGAATTTAAAATACAGGAGTCCGTCTCACTGTTTACCAAGCCAGGCTGCCCATTCTGCGCCAAAGCGAAACAAATGCTGCTGGATCGCGGTATTCAGTATGAAGAGATCGTATTAGGTCAGGATGCCACGACCGTCAGCCTGCGCGCTATTACCGGTCGTACCACGGTGCCACAGGTCTTTATCGGTGGACGTCACATTGGTGGTAGTGACGACCTGGAGCAATTCTTGATTGCTTAAGCATTAGCCTGGTGTCTGCCAATAACCCACCCGATCATCGACTCAAGCGGGCGTTTACGCGGACACAATAGAATAAAGTGAAATCTGGCGAAAGCGGATTGTGGACAGTCCCTGTGCGATAAGATTAAGCATACCAGGCCGGTGAACCTCCCACTTAAAAAGGGCCCATGTTTGAACATGACCCCTTTTTACACTAACTGGCCGTTCGGGCCACCTGTCCTTAAATGATCGGCATCAGACCTGAAGCTTACTTTTTTGATCAGAAAGACGGTTTTTCGCCTCAGTGATTGCCCGTGATACCTGATGAGGCGAAACACCACCTTTGGCATTACGCTTATCAAGGCAGGACTGTAGCGACAATATCGGATAAACATCATCTTCAATCACACGACTGAAGGTCTGCAGCTCTGCCAGTTTCAACGCTTCCAGCGCCACACCTTTATTTATTGCCGCCACGACCACTTCGCCCACAATGTGGTGAGCTTCACGGAACGGAACACCTTTCGCGACCAGATAGTCAGCTAATTCGGTAGAATTAGCATAACCCTGCTCTGCCGCCTCCTGGCAGCGTGGACGCTTCACCTGGATACCATCCAACACCAGTGCCGCCATATGCAGGCAATCTGACCAGGTATCCAGCGCGTCAAACAGCCCTTCTTTGTCTTCCTGCATATCCTTGTTATAGGCCAGTGGCAGACCTTTCAGCGTCATCATCATGCCGGTCAGCGCTCCCTGCACACGACCACATTTGCCACGGATCAACTCCAACGCATCGGGATTTTTCTTCTGCGGCATCAGCGAGGATCCAGAGGTCACGCGATCGGACAGCTCAACAAAAGCGGATTCGCCGGTATTGAAGAAAATCAGATCTTCAGCGAAGCGGGACAAGTGAACCATGCCGATGGATGCATCGGAAAGCAATTCCAGCACATGATCACGGTCAGAAACCGTGTCCAGACTGTTACGCGTCGCGGAGGAAAAACCTAACCAGCCAGCCAGTTGCTCACGATCAATTTCATACGCGGTTCCGGCCAGTGCACCGCAGCCAAGCGGACTGACATCCAGACGCTTCAGCGTATCCTGCAGACGACTTTCGTCACGCGCCAGCATTTCAACGTAGGCCAGGCACCAGTGTGCAAACGTCACTGGCTGGGCTCGCTGCAGGTGAGTATAACCCGGCATCACCGCATCCTGATTCGCGTCAGCGGTTGCCACCAGCGCCTGTTGCAGATGACGTGTCGCGCTCAGTAGTTCGCTAATCTGTACTTTGCACCACAGTTTCAGGTCAGTAGCGACCTGGTCGTTACGACTGCGGCCAGTATGCAGCTTTTTGCCCAGCGCACCCACTTTCTCAATCAAGCGCGCCTCAACATAACTATGAATATCTTCTGCATCGCTTTCGAGGATCTGCTGCGGATTAGCACGCACTTCCTCCAGCAACACGTTCAGCGCGCTTTCCAGTTGCCGCTGCTCTTCTACTGTCAGAACATTGACCGTCACCAACGCTTTGGACCAGGCAACAGAACCAACGATATCCTGCTCTGCCAGACGATAGTCGAAGCGCAGCGAATCGTTAAACTGTTTGAAACGTTGATCTGCTGCCTGAGTAAACCGTCCACCCCAAAGTGCCATATCAGTGCTCCATTAATTGCGGAATAATAAGTATGGGTCGTTTTTCACGCGACAGGCAGGACGGCGCAATGGCCGTCCTGACAAGGAATTATTTCTTTTCGTTCAGCGCACGAATGCGTGAAGAGAGAGAGAACAGGCGGATAAAGCCACCTGCGTGACGGTGATCGTATACTTCATCTTCGCCAAAGGTCGCAAATTCTTCAGAATACAGGCTGTTAGCTGATTTTTTCTGAATTGCCGTCACCTGACCTTTATAAAGCTGCAATATCACTTCACCATTCACTTCTGTCGCCAGAGACTCAGCAGCAGCCTGAATGGACTGACGTAATGGCGCGAACCAACGACCATCGTACACCACGTAAGACATCTCCAGGCCCAACTGCTCACGCCATTTAAAGCTGTCGCGGTCCAGAACCAACTGCTCAACCGCACGCAACGCGCTAACCATAATGGTACCGCCAGGCGTTTCATAGCAGCCGCGGGATTTAATCCCCACCAGACGGTTTTCAACGATATCGATCCGTCCCACGCCGTGTTTTGCACCGATAACGTTGAGCTTTTCCAGGCAGTGGAACGGGCTTAATTTTTCGCCATTAACCGCCACTACACGGCCTTTCTCAACCGAAACCGTCACCTGTTCCGGCTGGTCCGGCGCGTCCTGTGGATCGACGGTCCACACCCAACAATCTTTGTTCGGGGCATTCCATGGGCTTTCCAGCACGCCACCCTCAGTGGAAATATGCCAGGCGTTTTCATCCCGACTGTATATTTTTTCCAGCGAAGCGGTCGTCGGAATATTACGCTCTTTCAGGTAGTCCAGCAGCGCTTCACGCGAACGCAGGTTCCACTCACGCCATGGCGCAACCACTTTTAGTTGCGGGGCCAGAGCGGTGTAAGTCGTTTCGAAACGAACCTGATCGTTACCTTTACCCGTCGCGCCGTGACACAACGCATCGGCACCAACTTTCAGCGCCAGCTCAACCTGAGCTTTAGCGATAACCGGACGGGCCATTGAAGTCCCCAGCAGATACGACCCTTCATACAGTGCGCCAGTCTGCAACACCGGATAGACATAATCGCTGATGAATTCTTCACGCAGATCGACAACGTGGCATTCGGATGCACCGGACTGCAACGCTTTTTTCTCAACGCCCTCCAAATCGCTACGCTCCTGACCGATATCCGCAACGAACGCGACCACTTCACAACCGCCGTAGTTCTCTTTCAGCCATGGAATAATGGCGGATGTATCCAAACCACCTGAGTAAGCGAGAACGATTTTTTTGATGCTCTTGTCTTGCATTGTCTTTTCCTTGAATACTCTGTTAAGCGAGGATCCGGGTGCCAATTGACACGCCGTTAAAAAGGGTCGGCAGCTGTTCTGCATGGCGCCAACTGGCAATATCGACCGGGCGCCCCAGCGTACGGGCAGCATCCAACGCGGCATTGACTTTAACAATCATGCCATCAGTAATAATACCCTGAGCGATCAGTTGTTCGGCTTTCGCTGCGGTCATCTCGGCAATACGCTGACCTTTACCGTCCAGAATCCCGCTGACATCGGACAACAGAATCAAGTCGGCCCCCAGGGTGGACGCCAACGCCGTCGCCGCCTGATCAGCGTTAACGTTCATTAACTGCCCACCCTCAGTGAGGCCAATTGAACTGACAACCGGCAGGAAACCCGCCGCCAGCAGGGTATTGATCAGTACCGGAGAGCCAGGCGTCGCCAGTCCAACGTGTCCCAGATCTGCATCATACTGCTCAACGTTGACGATGCCGCCATCACCCAGACACAAACCTACGGCAGCAATATGGTGTTTTTTCGCCCAGGCCAGCAGCGTTTTGTTCGCCGTACCGGCCAGCGCGCCGGTAATAATGTCAATCTGATCAGCAGGCGTAACACGCAGGCCATTTTTCTTTTGTACCGGCAGAGCGAGCTTTTTCATCAGTTCATCTACCAGACAGCCGCCACCGTGGACAATCAGCAACGGGCGCTGGTGTGATTCCCGCCAGGTTGCCAGCGCATTGAATAATTTCTCCAGCGCCTCTTCACTATCCAGTAGTACGCCGCCAAGTTTAACAATTAACGGATTGGTCATTTGATTACTCGCTGATTAAATAAGTGACTGGGCTTCAGGGAAACCGAAACGAATATTCAGGCACTGCACTGCCTGAGACGACGCGCCTTTCAGTAGGTTATCTTCCGCCGAAACCACAATCAGATGCTCGCCCTTCACCGCAAAACCGATATCACAGAATGGCAGGCCCACTACGCCTTTAATCGATGGGATGCCTTTCTCATACACACGTACCAGCGGTTTGTCGTGATAAGCATGATGGAAGGCTTCTGCCACGTCATCATGAGTAATCCCCGCGTTCAGACGACAGGTGGTGGTCGCCAGAATACCGCGAGCGAAGTTGCCCAGGTGCGGGGTAAAGATCACCGAAATCCCCAAATGCGCAGCAATTTCAGGCTGATGGCGATGAGTGAAAATACCATAAGGTTTCAGGCTGACTTCGCAGAAACTGGTGCCAATTGCAGCTTTACGTCCTGCTCCGCTCACCCCGCTGGTGGCATTGATGACCGGCCATTGCGACTCGTTAAGCAGATTAGCTGCAATCAGCGGCTTCAGTGCCAGTTGCGCCACAGTCGGGTAACAGCCCGGGACGGCTATCAACTGGGCTTCTTTGATCCTGTTGTGCTGCCACTCAGCCAGGCCATACACGGCTTTGTCCAGCCATTCCGGGTGCTGATGAGAGAAACCGTAATTGTCAGTGAAAAAGCTTTCCTCATTCACACGAAAAGCAGCGGAGAGATCAAACACTACGCAGCCTGCCGCCAGAAATTCCGGTGCCAGATCGTGGCTGACCTCGTGCGCCGTCGCCAGAAAAACCACATCGACTTTATCCGCGAACTGTGCCGCATTACTCAGCGGCTGCAGCGGCATATCAATAATACCTTTCAGTTGCGGATGGAGGTCAGAGAGTAATTTTCCGGCATCAGGGCTTTGCGCTGAAACCGCTAAAGCGGTTATGTTCACTTGTGGATGACGATTCAGGTACGTCGCGAGTTCTACACCAGCATAACCACTG
Source organism: Erwinia endophytica (assembly GCF_009295515.1). GTDB lineage: Bacteria > Pseudomonadota > Gammaproteobacteria > Enterobacterales > Enterobacteriaceae > Erwinia > Erwinia endophytica. The sequence goes on from NZ_RQVV01000032.1 coordinate 11,529, forward strand.
GCACCAACAATCAGCGTTTTCAACATCAGACTGATACCCTTGTTGCGGTCTCAAAAATTCGGGTTACAGCAATTACAACTGTGTTCCCACATGGTCAGCGCTGGATTTTTCACAACTTTATCGTTCCCATCCATACGCCATTAATGTATTTTTATTCACTATTAATGCATGAATATTGATACTATCCTAACGCAAGGACTGTCAACAGTGAAGACAAAATTACCGCCTTTTCTCGAACTTTACCGTAAGTTGATTGCTACGCCATCGATCAGTGCAACCGATGCCTCCCTCGATCAGAGCAATGAAACTTTAATCAATTTACTGGCTGGCTGGTGTCGTGACCTGGGCTTCACTGTTGAAGTTCAGCCGGTGCCCGGCACGCGCCATAAATTCAATATGCTGGCCAAAACAGGCAACGGTGCGGGCGGCCTGTTACTGGCCGGTCATACCGATACCGTACCCTTTGACGATGGTCGCTGGACGCGCGACCCATTCACGCTAACTGAACATGACAACAAGTTGTACGGCCTGGGGACGGCCGACATGAAAGGTTTCTTTGCTTTTATTTTAGATACGTTACGCGATGTCGATGTCGCAAAACTGGAGAAACCTCTATATATCCTGGCAACAGCAGATGAAGAAACGACGATGGCGGGGGCGAAATATTTCTCAGAAAGCGCCACCATCCGTCCTGACTGCGCCATCATCGGCGAACCTACCTCACTGAAACCCGTGCGCGCTCATAAAGGACATCTTTCACAGTCCATCCGCATCCAGGGACAGTCAGGCCATTCCAGCGATCCGGCGCGCGGCGTTAACGCGATTGAACTGATGCATGAGTCAATCACCCAGCTGATGGCGCTCCGCAATACGCTGAAAGAACGCTATCGTCATGCGGATTTCGCTATCCCTTATCCGACCATGAACTTTGGTCATATCCATGGTGGTGATGCGCCAAATCGTATTTGTGCCTGCTGTGAACTGTACATGGATATCCGCCCGTTGCCGGGCCTGTCGCTTAACGACCTGGACGGTTTGCTGAACAACGCATTGGCACCCGTGAGTGAACGCTGGCCGGGTCGCCTCACCATTAGCGAGCTGCACCCGCCAATCCCAGGTTACGAATGTTCGCCGGACCATCAATTGGTGAAAGTGGTGGAAAAACTGCTGGGTACAGAAACGGAAGTGGTGAATTATTGTACTGAAGCGCCATTTATTCAGGAAGTGTGCCCAACACTGGTACTGGGCCCGGGGTCGATCGATCAAGCGCACCAACCGGATGAATATATCGATACCGCTTTTATTAAACCCACCCGTGAATTGATTGCTCAGGTGGTACATCATTTTTGCCACCACTAAATGATATTCGGGGGATTCAGCTGTGAAAACAGCAGTTTGCCCCCGTATAGTTCCCTCGGTCATGATAAGAATAACTTATCTCAGCGGGTTGTTATTAAATTTCATAAATTCCCGCCAGTTAGCTACAGAATCAAGACAAATCTAAGTCAATTGACGAATGGAAGTGAACGTGGCTAGATAAAAGGAGAAGTTATGCCGACGGCGGTGAATAAAAAAACATGCCCAGATATTTCAAAATGCGGGGCATAAAACAAGAAGGGTGTCAGGGATCATATGAACGAACAATATTCCGCAATGCGAAGTAATGTCAGTATGCTCGGCAAACTGCTCGGGGATACGATTAAGGGTGCGCTTGGAGAGAACATCCTCGATCGGGTAGAAACTATCCGTAAACTCTCTAAGTCATCACGTGCGGGAAATGACGCCCACCGTAAAGAATTGCTGTCAACGCTGCAAAATCTCTCTAATGATGAGCTGCTGCCAGTGGCTCGCGCTTTTAGTCAGTTTTTAAATCTCACTAACGTCGCCGAGCAGTACCATACTATTTCGCCGAAAGGGGAAGGCGCTAACCAGACGGAAATACTGGCCAGGACGTTTGAACGTCTGAAGCAACATCCCCACCTGACAGAACAGAAAATCCGTGCGGCGATCGAGTCACTTTCGCTTGAGCTGGTGCTAACGGCCCACCCAACAGAGATTACCCGACGTACGTTGATCCACAAGCTGGTTGAAGTGAATAACTGCCTGAAACAGCTCGATCACAACGATCTGTCAGAATGCGATCATACGCAAATTATGCGTCGCCTGCGCCAGTTAGTAGCCCAGGCCTGGCACACGGATGAAATTCGTAAATACCGCCCCACCCCAATCGATGAAGCTAAATGGGGTTTTGCGGTGGTGGAAAACAGCCTGTGGGAAGGCGTCCCTAATTTCCTGCGTGAACTGAATGAGCAAGTTGAAGCTTCCTTTGGCGTTAAGTTACCGGTGGATTTTGTCCCCGTACAGTTCACCTCCTGGATGGGCGGAGACCGTGACGGCAACGCGAACGTCACCGCAAAAATCACCCGTCATGCTTTGCAGTTAAGCCGCTGGAAAGCCACCGACCTGTTCCTGCGTGATATTGCCGTGCTGGTTTCGGAACTGTCGATGTCAGAATGTACGCCGGACGTGCGCGAACTGTGCGGCGACCCCGAGGCGCTGGAACCGTATCGCGTCATCATGAAAAAGCTACGTAGCCAACTACTCAGCACCCAGGCTTATCTTGAACAGCGCCTGAAAGGCGAACGTCCGTCACGTCCGGCAGATCTGCTCATTTCCAATGAACAGTTATGGGACCCACTGTACGCCTGTTATCAGTCTCTGCAGGCCTGTGGCATGGGCATTATCGCCAACGGCCAACTGCTGGACACCCTGCGTCGCGTGAAGTGTTTTGGCGTTCCGCTGGTACGTATCGATATCCGTCAGGAAAGCTCTCGCCACACTGAAGCTATCGCAGAAATCACGCGCTATCTGGACCTGGGTGACTACGAAAGCTGGTCAGAGGCTGACAAACAGGCGTTCCTGATAAGCGAACTGAATTCAAAACGTCCGCTGTTACCACGTAACTGGAAACCCAGTGCCGAAACGCAGGAAGTGCTGGATACCTGCCGCGTGGCCGCCGAAGTGCCGAAAGGCTCAATTGCCGCCTATGTCATTTCCATGGCTAAACAACCTTCTGACGTGTTGGCCGTGCACCTGCTGCTGAAAGAAGCCGGTATTCCGTTTACCATGCCCGTAGCGCCGCTGTTTGAAACGCTGGATGACCTGAACAACGCGAATAACGTCATGACCCAGTTATTGAATATTGACTGGTATCGTAATGTTATTCAGGGCAAGCAGATGGTGATGATTGGCTATTCTGATTCGGCAAAAGATGCCGGGGTAATGGCCGCCAGTTGGGCGCAATATCAGGCGCAGGATGCGCTGATCAAAACCTGCGAAAAAGCCGGTATCGCCCTAACACTGTTCCACGGACGGGGCGGCACCATTGGTCGCGGTGGCGCGCCCGCTCATGCGGCGCTGCTGTCACAGCCGCCGGGTAGCCTGAAAGGTGGCCTGCGCGTCACCGAGCAGGGCGAGATGATCCGTTTCAAATACGGTCTGCCGGAAGTGACCATCACCAGTCTGTCGTTGTACACCGGGGCAATCCTCGAAGCCAACCTCCTGCCGCCACCAGAGCCGAAGAAAGAGTGGCGCGGCATTATGGACCAGCTGTCAAAGGATTCCTGTGACATGTACCGCGGCTACGTACGTGAGAACGCGGACTTTGTGCCTTACTTCCGTTCGGCGACCCCAGAGCAGGAGCTGGCTAAATTGCCGCTGGGCTCCCGACCAGCCAAACGACGTCCAACTGGGGGTGTTGAGTCGCTGCGCGCAATCCCGTGGATCTTTGCCTGGACCCAAAACCGTCTGATGCTGCCTGCCTGGCTGGGTGCTGGTGCCGCGTTACAGAAGGCGATGGAGGCCGGCCATCAGGATCAGTTAGAAGCAATGTGCCGCGACTGGCCATTCTTCTCCACTCGTCTGGGGATGCTGGAAATGGTTTTCTCGAAAGCCGACCTGTGGCTGGCGGAATATTATGATCAACGCCTGGTCGATCCGTCTCTGTGGCCACTGGGCAAGCAACTGCGTGACCAGTTATCTTCCGACATCAACGTCATCCTGACCATCGCCAACGATGCGCATCTGATGGCTGACCAACCGTGGATTGCGGAGTCCATCGCGTTGCGTAACGTCTATACTGACCCACTGAACGTGCTACAAGCCGAGCTGCTGCACCGCTCCCGCCAGCAGGAAACCAGCGGTGGCGAGCCAGATGCCCATGTTGAACAGGCACTGATGGTTACCATCGCCGGTGTCGCCGCGGGGATGCGTAATACCGGCTAACCGCTCAGGCGGGTAATCTCCACGTAATACGTTACGCCTGACAGCAAAAAGCCATCCTACAGAGGGATGGCTTTTTCTTTATCAGCAAGGCTATCGTCAGGTGACGGATAGCGCCGGACGAACACCAAGAGTATGGCAAATAGCGTAGCTCATCTCGGCTCGATTCAGGGTATAGAAGTGAAAGTCCTTAACCCCTTCACGACTGAGGATCCGCACCATATCCATCGCCACGTTGGCACCGACCATTTTGCGGGTTTCAGGATCGTCATCCAGCCCGGCAAACATATTGGTCATCCAGCCCGGTACACGCACGTTCGTTATGGCGGCAAAACGTTGCAGCTGTTTGAAGTTTGAGACGGGCAGAATACCTGGGACAATCTCCACATCGATACCCGCCGTCACACAGCGATCACGAAAGCGCAGATAGCTCTCCACATCAAAGAAAAACTGAGTAATGGCGCGGGTTGCCCCGGCATCAATTTTACGTTTTAGATTGATCAAGTCAGACTGGGCGCTTTTCGCCTCCGGGTGCACCTCCGGATAGGCGGCAACGGAAATATCAAAGTCTCCCACCTCCTTCAACAACGTGACCAGGTCCACGCCATACATTGCTGGCTTGCCGCCCCCTGGAGGTAAATCACCGCGCAGGGCGACGATATGGCGAATCCCGTTATTCCAGTAATCCTGAGCGATAGTGCGCAGTTCATCGCTACTGGCATCAATACAGGTAAGGTGTGGCGCTGCTTCCAGTCCGGTACGATCTTTGATCCCCTTAATAATGCTGTGGGTACGATCGCGTTCGCCAGAGTTGGCACCGTAGGTCACTGAAACAAACTTTGGTTTCAGGCTACTCAGACGATCAATTGAGCTCCACAGGGTCTGTTCCATTTCGCTGGTGCGCGGCGGGAAAAACTCGAAAGAAACGTTAATTTGTCCGTTCAGTTCAGCCAGACTCTGGTTCAGCGCTTCGCGCTGATTAGCGTGGAAAAAACTCATACCTGCTTCCCTCATCGATCACTCAAGAATTAACTCACCACGTTGAACGTCCATACGTTTAGACGTCCAGACATTCAAAATGAAGGAATAGCGGGGGGCAGTCAATCAATAAATGATGAACCGGCGTGACAATTTCTCAACGCTATTGAAGAAATTTCACCCACCTCAAAGGATCAGGAAAAAAATGAAAAGAGCCGGAGAATTCCGGCTCAACAGGACGCTACAACAGTTGTGTAAGGCGGTTAATATCGGACTGAATCGCGCCGGCGGTCACATCCCGCCCCGCTCCAGGCCCGCGGATCACTAACGGATTATCTCGGTACCAACGGCTTTCAATAGCAAAAACGTTATCACAAGGTAATAATGAGGCCAGCGGATGATCATCACGAACCGCTTCCACACCAACACGCGCTTTACCATTAGCATCAAAGCGTGCGACATAACGCAATACCAGGCCCATTTCCTGCGCCGCTTCAAAGCGCTGCTGCATCTGCTCGTTCAGCGCCTCGCCGTTTTCGAAGAAGTGATCCACCGATTCTCCTTCACAGCTTTTCGGCACCAGCGACTCCACACGCACCTGATCAGGCTCAATGTCATAACCCGCTTCACGGGCCAGGATAACCAGCTTCCGCATTACATCCAGACCAGACAAATCAACACGCGGGTCAGGTTCCGTCAGCCCTTGCTGCCAGGCCTGATCCACCAGCTCAGTAAACGGCACCGTACCGTCATACTGCAGGAACAGCCATGAAAGCGTGCCGGAGAAAATACCGCTGATGGCCAGGATGCTGTCACCGCTCTCACGCAAATCCCGCACGGTATGATTGACCGGTAAGCCAGCGCCAACAGTGGCGTTATACAGCCAGTGGCGTCCCGTTTTAGCGAAGGCATCACGGATCTGGCGGTAACGATCGCTACTGGAAGCACCTGCGGCTTTATTCGCGCTGATCACATGGAAACCATAACTGGCAAAATCCAGGTACTGCTCCGCCAACTGTTCGCTGGCGGTAACATCCAGTACGACCAGGTCATCAAACGGGTGCGCACGCATCCACAGGAACAGTGACTCTTCATCCTGCTCTATCGCTTCATCATCAAAGAAGGCCAGCGCGCGGCCAGCATCCAGCCCGTCATAATTCAGCAGACTACGGCGGCTGTCCACCACACCTGCCAGAATGAATTCGAACCCGCTTCGTGCGGAAAGCGTTTCCTGTTCACGGGCAAACAGCTCCAGCCAGCGCGAACCGATATTCCCTTTACCAAACAGGATCAGACCTACCTGTTTTTCAGCGCGGAACAACGACTGATGCAGACCACGGATCAGATGTTCTGTGGGCCCGACACGCAACACGGCGACCAGACTTATCCCTTCTTCCGACGGCCAGATAAACTCGATCGGCTGATCGTTCAACTGCTGCCAGAAACGGTGACTGTGCAGCGGATTGCGACATACACCCGCGCCGACCAACGCCACCAGCGCCATACCTTCGCGTAGCTGTAACCGGCCCGGAACGCCAGCCTGCTGCAACAACGTCAGCGCACTGCCGACGATTTCAGCGGTGTAGCAAAGTTGCAGAAGATTACGATCAGGATGTACACCGGTTGCCAATGGACGAAGCTGCGCACGCTTCAGCAATTGATCGATCTCTTTATGCAAGATGGTGAAATCATGCTGTGGCGGTAATTGGCACTCTATCAGGCAGACGTCATCGTGACTGGTAACAATCCTTGCACCGCTACCGGAGGCCAAAACTCGCTCGATCCGGGTGGAGCCCTGCTCTGGCTGATAACTGCAGCGCAGTTGCAAATCGATATCGCTACCTGAAACGGGTTGCAATGTCCGGGTATGCAGGACAGGAGCAGCCAGACGAGCCAGTTCGCTGGCTTCATCCAGACGCAGTAAAGGTAACAGACAGGCATCTTCAACCTTACGCGGATCCGCACTGTACACGCCGGGCACATCGCTCCAGATAGTCACGCGCGACACTCCCGCCAGCGCACCAATCTGCGTCGCTGAATAGTCACTGCCGTTGCGACCCAACAGGACGGTTTCTCCTTGATCGTTACCGCTGATAAAACCGGTCACCACCAGTCGCTGCTGAGGATACTGTACCAACAACTGTTGCAGCAGAGGCCGGGATTTCTCCTCATCAACCTGTGGTTGCGCCGCCCGCTCAGCGCGCAGGAAATCCCGGGCGTCAAGCCAGTCGGCCGCCATATCGCTCATATTCAGTACCGCAGCCATCAATCGCGCCGACCAGATTTCTCCGTGCCCCACCACTTCGGCGTACACCGCTTCAGTCATATTGCTATCCAGCAATGCGGCCAGCCTTTCCAAATCTTGTATAAAAGCGGCAACCAGCACCTCCGCCGAGTCAGCAGGAAGCAGGCTGCTAATCAACTCACTCTGATAACGCCGTAGCGCCTGTTGGACCTGATGGGCGGATAACCGGTCGCTCTGGCTCAGTTTAAGCCAGCTAATCAACTGATTGGTCGTGCTCCCCGCCGCCGAAACGACCATCATGTCGCCAGGATGACTATACTCCGCCATAATCCTGGCCACCCGCAGATAACATTTGGCATCAGCAAGGCTGCTGCCGCCAAATTTATGCAATTGACGCGTTCCCGCCGTCACTGCTGCCTGACTCATGCTTACCTCTTGGCCGCTATCCGGAATGCCTTATCCAGATCAGCGATTAAATCTTCGTGATCCTCTATTCCCACAGAAATCCGCAACAGCGTTTCTGAAATGCCAGCCGCGGCGCGAGCCTCCGCCGACATACCGGCGTGAGTCATGGTGGCAGTGTGGGAAATCAAGCTTTCCACGCCCCCCAATGATTCTGCCAGAGTAAACAATTCAAGCGCTTTCAGGAAACGGCGTAGTGTCTGCTCATCACCCTCCAGTTCAAAACTTAGCATCGCGCCAAAGCCCTTTTGCTGACGTACCGCAAACTCATGACCCGCATTTTCAGGCAAAGAGGGGTGATATAATTTTTTGACCAGGGGTTGTTGCTGCAAATAATCAACAATGGCCAGTGCATTGCGCTGAGCCGCCGCCATACGTGGCGCGAGTGTACGCAACCCCCGTAGCAGCAGGTAACTGTCGAAAGCGGCCCCCGTTACGCCAATATTATTGGCCCACCAGGCCAGTTCGGTCACCAGCGCCGGATCTTTAGCAATAACGACCCCCGCCACTACATCAGAATGACCATTCAGATACTTGGTACAGGAATGCAGCACCAGATCCGCACCCAGCGCCAGTGGGTTTTGCAGCGCCGGACTGAGGAAGGTGTTATCCACCACGCTAATCGCCCCAACTTCACGGGCCGCCTGGCAGATAGCCGCAATATCCACCACCCGCAGCAGCGGGTTACTGGGGCTTTCAACCAACACCAGTTTAGGCTTCTCGGCCAGCGCCGCTTTCAACGCGGCGTCATCACCTTGATCGACAAACTTCACCCGATAAGCGCCACGTTTGCTTAAACTGTCGAACAAACGATAACTGCCGCCATAACAGTCATGGGGAGCCACCAATAAATCGCCGGGTTTCAGGAATACCGTACACACCAAATGAATCGCTGACATCCCGGTATTGGTCATTACCGCACCCGCGCCACCTTCCAGCTCGGCTAACGCACGCTGAACAACATCACGAGTCGGGTTACCTCGGCGGGAATAATCATGAGCACGCGGCTCGTTGAAATCAGTAAAATTATAAGTACTGGACAGGTGGATTGGCGGGACAACACAGCCATATTGCTCGTCATCATTCAAACCGCTGCGTACTGCGATGGTTGCCTGTTTACGCGTCATGGTGCATAAATTCCTGAACGGGGATAAAGGATGCTCACTAGCATAGCAGGGCAGAAATAGACGTCAACACATCTGGACATCTAAATGTCCTTGCGTATAGATTGAGCAATTCGACAATAACCGTTAATATTATGTCGCTATAGCCGATAGAAAATTGAGCCTGTACAGTGTGATGGGGCCCAACTTCGGGCATAATTAGCCAAATTTCGGCATTTTTTCAATTTTAATGATGACTAAGGTACCCCATGGCTGAATGGAACGGCGAATATATCAGCCCTTACGCTGAGCACGGCAAGAAGAGCGAGCAGGTTAAAAAAATTACGGTATCCATTCCGTTAAAAGTACTGAAAATTTTGACCGATGAACGAACCCGCCGTCAGGTCAATAACCTCCGCCATGCCACTAACAGCGAGCTGCTGTGTGAAGCATTCCTGCATGCCTTCACCGGTCAGCCGCTGCCGGATGATGTCGACCTGCGTAAAGAGCGCAGCGATGAAATCCCGGAAGAGGCAAAAACGATCATGCGGAAGATGGGCGTCGATCCAGACACCTGGGAATACTGACCCACTCCGGACATGTCTGGTCTCCCTGCTTTTCCTCTGGCAGCAGCGTTTATTTGGAATAACTGCTGTCAGGGAAATCATTTTTTTCTTACATTCGTCCTTACTTTTTCTTCAACAGGAAATTCGTTTATATTTCCGGCAAACACCAAAACACGAATACCCAATAATATCCAATAATCATCAGAAAAAGATAAAATTTATAATTTAGAATTTATCATAAAATTTCAGTATTGCAGGGTATCTATAAACTGATTACAATTCGACACTGATAACGGATTATTAGAACTGGAATTAATCATGGACAGGTATCCCAGCATCAAATCGATGTTGCTGACTTTCTTAACTATTTTTTTCATTTACAACACCAAATCCAACGCCGCCGAGGTCACCCCCCCTCAGTCAAAAGACGCTGAAAACGCAATTAAAAGCCAATTAAGTAATCAGGTTGAACAGGATAAAATCCGCAAAGAACACTTGCAAAACACAGCAAAAAAAAGCCGTTCTTCCAAACAAGAATTTAACAAAACCCCTATCCAGTTTCCTGAGGAATCTCCATGTTATGCTATTGACAATGTTTATTATAAGAAAGACAACGATTCTCTTAATATAAAAACATTAGATTATTTTACCCACCAGGCGCAAGGGAAATGCCTGGGCGTTAAAGGTATAAAATTACTGGCTGATGTTATGCAGAATGAAATTATCCGCCTGGGGTATATCACGACGCGAATAAACATGCCGGAACAAAACCTGAATAGTCGAGAATTACATTTCAATATCGTGGCTGGAAAAATCGGAAAGATAAAACTCGAAGAAGGAGGGGCAAACTATATCAATCTCAAGACCACTCTCCCTTTGGATGAGGGCGATCTCCTTAACCTGAGCGATCTGGAACAGGGAAGTTTCAACCTGCAGCGCGTGCCGGGTTCAAAAGTGAAAATCAATCTGGTTCCCGGTGCCGAAAAAGGCGAAAGTGATATCCTCATTCATCGTGAACAGGACAAATTCTGGCAAGTCGGCGCCTGGGTCAATGATGCCGGGAGCAAAACAAGCGGACGCTATCAGGCTGGCGCGGCACTCTATCTCAATAACATCACCTCACTGAGCGATACCTTTTACGTCTCTATGGGACATGATATTGATACCCGACATAAGCCTGAAGGCAACAGTAACTGGTCGATTGGTTACAGCATCCCCTGGGGATATTGGTGGATGGATCTGTATGCCAGCCACAGCCGCTACAAGCAACGCGTGCAGGCAACATGGTCAGACTGGATGCTGAATAATAAGAACGAATATTACAGTCTGCAGCTTAACCGACAATTGTCAAATACCATCCATCAGCGAACGACAGCAGGACTACAGATTTTTGATGTTCGCTCACGCTACTACTATGAAAATGTCGAACTAAACAGTATGCACAAACACAGTACCGGATGGAAAGCTATCCTGAATCATCAGCATTATTTTAATAACGCGGTGGTTAGCGGGAGCCTGAGCTATCAGAAAAAGATGCCCTGGTTTAACAGTGCTTCCACGCTGGAACAACAACAAAAAGTCATTGACAGCGCAGGCCGTATAATCACGCTGAATTTGCAAGCATCGATGAATTTCAACCTGTTCAATCAAACACTGAACTATTCACCTTATTTTATGCTGCAACTTTCTCCCGATCTTCTCTCAACACTGGATGCGTTCGTTATGGGGAATCGCTGGACTGTGCGCGGGTTCGATGGTGAATCTAATCTACAGGAGAACCAGGGATGGTATTGGCGAAATAATATCACCTGGGTTTTAAAAGATAAAAACTATCAGCCTTATTTAGGACTGGATGTCGGACGGGTTATCGGCAATAAGAGCCAACAGTATTACTCAGGAAAAAGCATGGTAGGAAGCGTCGTCGGTTTACGCGGCAGAATGTGGAATACAGGATACGATCTTTTTGCCGGCACACCATTGAAAAAACCACAGGGATTTCATACCGACCCTCTTACTTTGGGATTTTCACTTCAATGGAAATATTAAAATAATTTCAAAAAACACTTTCAGGAAAAACAGAAATAAACATCAGGAACAATTACCAAAAACAAAGGAGTAAAATATTAAAATGCATAAATTTAACACACTATTTTTAGTCACATCGATCGCTATCGCATCCCATGCTGCGTTTGCCGAACCGACTAACTACACACATCTAAATGGTTCAACCGTCGTTGATATTAACACCCCCGACGCAAACGGACTGTCCCACAACATCTGGTCAGAGTTTAACGTTAGTGAAAAAGGAATGGTGCTGAATAACAGTACTGAGAATTTAATACGTGATAGCGGTAATATTGGAAAGAACTCCAATTTGAGCACTGCCGCCACCGTTATTCTCAACGAAGTGGTTTCCAATAAGGCCAGTACCCTCAGTGGTTTTATTGAGGTCGCGGGTCAACAGGCAGATGTTATCATCGCCAACCCTAACGGCATCACTTGCTCAGGCTGTAGCTTTATCAATACCAGTCACACAACGCTAACAACAGGTACGCCAGTGCTGGTTGACGGCGTACTGACTGGATTTAATGTTTCTCAAGGCACCGTAACCATTGGCAGTAACGGTCTCACCAATGATCAAAGCTATACCGATATTCTGGCAGAAACCATTCGTATTAATGGCCTGATTGAAACCGATTCCCTGAAGGCAATTGCGGGCATTTATACCTATGACAGCACCAGTGGGGAAGCCACGACGAGCGGGAGTTACTCTTCGTCCAGCACTGGCATCGACGTCAGTGCGTTGGGTGGCGTTACTGCAGGTGTTATCCAGTTACAAACCACAAAATCTGGTGCCGGGGTGAATAACAGCGGTACTCTGTCAACAGATTCAATTCAGATAACCTCTAATGGTACGCTGATTAATTCCGGATCCATGACAGCCAGTGGCGATATTACGGCTACCTCCGCAGGCAAAATGAGTAATACGGGTTCGATCACTGGCAATAATATGCAATTGACGTCGTCAGGCGCCCTGAACAACAGTGGAACCATTACCGCCAGCGGCGACGTGGTAGCGTCCGCAACCGGTGGTGCTATCAGTAACTCAGGTTCACTGACCGGCGATGATATACAGTTGGTGTCATCAAGTTCCCTGAGCAACAGCAACACCATTACCGCCAGCGGCAACATGGTGGCTTCCTCAGGCGGTGCGATGAGTAATAGCGGCTCGCTCACCGGCAACAATGTGCAGTTGGTGTCGTCAAGTACCTTGAGCAACAGCAACACCATTACCGCCAGCGGCAGCATGGTGGCTTCCTCAGGCGGTGCGATGAGTAATACCGGCTCGCTCACCGGCAACAATGTGCAATTGGTGTCGTCAAATACCCTGAGCAACAGTGGAACCATTGAGGCAGACAATACCCTTTATGCGCTGGCGCTCGGTAAAATTTCAAACTCAAGCAATGGGACTCTGAGCGGAACCGCCGCGAATCAACTGATCTCTTATATTGGCGATATTGAGAACAAAGGTGTGATCAGTTCCGACGGCGCAGTCTATGTTCGTACAGGATATATGCTCGACAGTAGCTACGCGCTGACTTCCGTAGCTGACACCAGCATCACCAATAGCGGCAGCATCAATGGCGTTACTGGAGTGACATTACAGGCAACCAAAGCTATCAACCTGAGCAGTACTGTTGATTCACAGGGTACAACCTACCTGGGTGCGACCACCGTGAAAAATACAGGAGCGGTAAGTGGGAATAATATAACGGTTTATTCTGATACCTTTGAAAACTCTGGAACCATGCAGGCCTCAAACCAGTTTATGGTCACGGGACTCAGTAGCATTAGCAATTACGGCACGCTGAAGGGCAAAACACTAACCCTCAATACCGATGGTAGCTTCAACAGCAGTTATTGTTCCTGGTTTATTTTCTGCTCAGCCGGAACGCTGTCAGCAGAAACGTTAACGATCAATGCACCTACCATTAGCGCAATAAGTGATATTGACGGGACGATTGTTGCTCAGGTCATTGAACTGAATAAACCTGATAGCACGACTACTGATAGTACCACCGATGACAGTGCGACTACTGACAGTAACACTACTGATAGCACCACTGATGACAGTGCGACTACTGACAGTAACACTACTGATAGTACCACTGATGACAGTGCGACTACTGACAGTAACACTACTGATAGTACCACTGATGACAGTGCAACTACTGACAGTAACACTACTGATAGTGCTGCTGAAGACAGTGCGACTACTGACAGTAACACTACTGATAGTACCACTGAAGACAGTGCGACTACTGGCAGTACCACTACCGAGTAATATCTGATCAACTAAAAGAGCCCTCTTCAGATATCTGTATCATGAAGGGGGCTGGGATCTACCGCATAAAAATCAAGGGGTTTCCTCTGCCATTCTGGCAACATCAATCAATTTATCGGACTGGCTGAAACTACCCGACAAGACAAAAGTGAGAACAACACAAAGAAGTGAGAGAGGAAAGGGTCAAAAAAATTTTTAAAAATAATGCCGGTTATTCAAGGTGACCGGCATTATGTGTTTCATTTTATCCGCGACGGAAACCGTCTCCGTCTCTGGCAACGTGCTTATTTGCTGCCTGGGATGCTGAAACGCTTGTTGAAACGGTCAACACGACCACCGGTAGCAACATCACGCTGCTTACCTGTGTAGAACGGGTGGCAGTTACCGCACACGTCCAGGTTCAGGTCGTGACCCACGGTTGAGCGGGTTTTGATTTCGTTACCGCAAGAACATTTTGCAGTAACGTCAACGTAATTTGGGTGAATACCTTTTTTCATGGGAAACCTCAGTTAAGGCCGTGTCGCTCTCCCGTGCCAGGGAAATTCCTGCACCGGCACCACACGAAGATTAAAAATTCAGGTGTATTGTGATACAAAAATGCCGCATCAACGGCGGCGAACTATACAGATATTAACCGTCCGCTGCAATCGAATCCGCACATTCAGGAAGACACAGTGTACACTACCTCGTTCACAATCTCATTCGGATGAATTCATGCCCGTTGTTCAGGTCGCGCTCCCCGTTCCCCTTGCTCGCAACTTTGACTACCTGTTGCCGCCTCATCTGCCTGCGGCAGTGATTGGCGCCCGTGTTAGCGTGCCTTTCGGACAGCGTAAAGCGATTGGCATCGTGGTGGGAAGCAGTGAAGCCAGCGATGTTCCTCCTGAACAATTGAAAACAGTGTATGAGGTACTGGATAACGAATCACTTTATCCGACTTCACTGTGGCGCATTTTGCTGTGGGCGGCCGATTATTACCACCACCCTCTCGGGGAAGTGTTATTTCATGCCATACCGGTGCTGTTGCGGCAAGGCAAGCCGGCACAGGAGGCTCCTCTCTGGCAATGGTTGATAACCGAGTCTGGCCATGAAACCGCGCTGGAAAGCCTGAAGCGCGCGCCGAAACAACAACAGGCACTCGCCACACTACGCCAGGGTGCCCTCTATCGGCACGAAATCAGCCAGCACGACATTACCGACGCTACACTGCAGGCATTACGGGCCAAAGGCCTGTGCTACCTGCAAGCACGGCAACGCACTCAGCAGGACTGGCGCAACACTTATGCGGTGAAAGGCGAACGGCTAAAACTGAACACCGAGCAGGCAACCGCCGTCGGCGCCATTCGCAGTGAGGACGATCACTTTGTCGCCTGGCTACTGGCTGGCATTACCGGTTCTGGCAAAACTGAAGTCTACCTGAGCGTATTGGAAAACGTGCTCGCCAGTGGCCGACAGGCGCTGGTATTGGTACCAGAAATCGGTCTGACTCCGCAAACTATCGCCCGCTTTCGGGAGCGTTTTAACGCCCCGGTCGATGTGCTCCACTCAGCGCTGAATGACAGCGAACGACTGGCCGTCTGGCTTCGGGCTAAAAGCGGTGAAACAGCCATCGTCATCGGCACCCGATCCGCGCTGTTCACGCCGTTTGCCCGACTCGGGGTGATTATCATCGATGAAGAGCACGACAGTTCTTATAAACAGCAAGAAGGCTGGCGCTATCAGGCCCGCGATCTGGCCGTTTTCCGGGCGAGACAGGAAGATATTCCGATCGTGATGGGCACGGCTACCCCCGCGTTGGAGACACTGCATAACGTGCAGAGGGGCAAATACCGGCAATTGAATCTCAGCAAACGTGCTGGCAATGCACGACTGGCCATCCAGCAATTGATCGATCTGAAAGGCATAAAGCTACAAGGCGGCCTGTCGCCGCTACTGATCAAAAAGATTGACCAGCACCTGAAAGCCGATAATCAGATACTGCTGTTTCTTAACCGCCGCGGCTTTTCTCCCGCCATGCTGTGTCATGAATGCGGCTGGATCGCTGAATGTCAACGCTGTGATCGCTATTACACCCTGCACCAACATTATCGTCAGCTACGCTGCCACCACTGTGACAGCCAGCGGCCCATCCCGCATCAGTGTCCCCAGTGCGGCTCAACACATCTGGTGCCGGTCGGACTGGGAACGGAGCAGTTAGAGCACAACCTGAGCGAACTGTTTCCACACGTACCGCTATCACGCATCGACCGTGATACCACCAGCCGCAAAGGTGCGCTTGAACAACATCTGGCGGATGTACATCGCGGCGGTGCTCGTATTCTGGTCGGGACGCAAATGCTGGCTAAGGGACACCATTTTCCGGATGTCACGCTGGTATCACTACTGGATGTCGATGGCGCGTTGTTTTCAGCCGACTTCCGTTCAGCTGAACGCTTTGCCCAACTTTATACCCAGGTTGCCGGGCGGGCGGGCCGTACCGGTAAACAAGGGGAAGTGATACTGCAAACGCACCATCCCGATCATCCGCTGCTGCAAACCTTGCTGCATCAGGGCTACGACGCCTTCGCGAAGCAGGCCCTTAATGAGCGTAAAACCGTCTTCCTGCCGCCCTTCACCAGCCATGTGCTGTTTCGATCAGACGATCATGATAACCAGCAGTCGGCGCTGTTTCTGCAGCAGTTGCGCAACCTGCTGGAAGCCAGTCCATTGAAGGATGAAGCATTCTGGGTGATGGGGCCGGTCCCTGCACTGCAACCAAAACGCAGCGGACGCTATCGCTGGCAGTTGCTGCTCCAGCACCCTTCCCGCAGATATTTACAGCGTCTGATTCAATCCTCGCTGCCATTGATTGCGACTCTGCCACAGGCCAGAAAGGTCAAGTGGACGTTAGATGTCGATCCAACAGAAAGCTGAAAGTCCTCCCTGTTGCAGTGGTTTACTGCGAGGAACAGCGAAAAAAGTCGCACAAGTCACAATTTTTATGCAAATTAAATAACGCCATTCACTCTCATCGGTTATTTATGGGAGATGGTCAACATCAACAAAAGACGAACAGCAACACAGAACATCGTCCTGATAATCCCTGAAGGTCAGGTCAGCTGAGGCTGACGTGAGGAGAAAAGCGTTGGAGCAGAATCAAGAGATGACGGGTGCCACGATGAAGGACGTAGCGGAAAAAGCCGGCGTATCCACAGCGACGGTATCGCGGGCCCTGATGCACCCGGAAAAAGTCTCTGCCGCCACACGACAAAAAGTGGAAGAAGCGGTGGTTGCTGTCGGTTACTCTCCTCACTCGATGGCCCGTAACACCAAACACAACGAGTCAAAAACCATCCTGGTCATCGTCCCGGACATCTGTGATCCGTTTTTCAGTGAAATGATCCGCGGTATTGAAGTGGTTGCGGCCAGTCAACGTTATCTGGTCCTGATTGGCGACTGCGCTCACCAGAACCGCCAGGAACAATCCTTCCTTAACCTGATGATGGCCCGACAGATTGATGGTATGGTGCTACTGGGCTCCCAGGTCCCTTTCGATACCAGCCGGGAAGAGCAGTATAATCTGCCACCAATGGTGATGGCGAATGAGTTCGCGCCAGAGCTGGAGTTACCCACCGTCCATATCGATAACCTGACAGCCGCCTTTGAGGCGGTCAATCATCTGCTAAAATTGGGCCACAGACGTATCGCCTGTATCTCTGGTCCACATGATTTGCCTCTGTGCCAGTATCGTCTACAAGGTTACATTCAAGCACTCAGACGCAGTGGCATTACACTGGATCAACACTATATTGTGCGGGGTGACTTCACTTTTGAGGCGGGTTCCCAGGCGATGAAACAACTCATGGCATTACCCCATCCGCCTGATGCGCTATTTTGCCACAGCGATATCATGGCCCTGGGCGCGATGTCACAGGCAAAAAATATGGGATTGCGCATCCCGCAGGATTTATCTCTGATCGGTTTTGATGATATCGAGCTGTCGCGCTACAGCGACCCACAGTTGACGACCGTAGCCCAACCGCGATTTGATATTGGCCGTGAAGCAATGAACCTGCTACTGGAACAGTTACAAGGCAAAACAGTCAACAGTGGTTCACGCCTGCTGGATTTCGAACTGAAGATCCGCGGCAGCACCGCCCCCTCTTCTCTTCGAGAGAAGATTCGGTAGCGGGAAAAAAGACCCTCAGTGGCGGCAAAATCGAGATTCAGTAGATTCTTAGTTGTATCCCTGCTGGTCAAACTTCCAGCCCTTGAGTAACATGACGGGCTGACAGCCGGGCGCGCCAGCACAAATTATTGCCCAACCTTACCTTTCCATTGATTATTAGCGAAACGATAGTGGCACAAAAAGATTACGTAGGCCGCGGACGTTCTACAGGGACGCGTCGCAAAAAGACCAACAGTCGCAACAAGAAGCGCAGTAGTGGTTCAGGTATCTCGAAGATAATGGTGGTCCTTGCCGCTGCGGTGCTAGTGGCCTTTGTCGGCGGACTGTGGTTTATTGCCCATCATAAAAAAGAAGAGGCGCCAATTATTCCGGATCATAAAGCACCCGGAAACGGCCTGCCGCCCAAACCTGAAGAACGCTGGCGCTATATTAAAGAGCTGGAAAACCGCCAGACAACTGTTCCAACGCCAACCGAGCCTTCTGCTGGGGGTGAAGTGCATTCCCAGACGCAACTTACCGATGAGCAACGCCAGTTGCTGGAGCAAATGCAGGCCGATATGCGCCAGCAGCCAACCCAGCTGAATGAAGTACCATGGAACGAGCAAACGCCAGCTCAACGCCAGCAAACATTACAGCGTCAACAGCAGCAAACCCAATTGCAGCAACAGTCGCGTATGCAACCACAACAGCCCCGTACTCAGACACCAACGGCAGTACCGCAGCAGACCCACATGCTGCCGCAGAGTCAGAGTCATACTCAACCGACAGCGCCAGTAACGCGCCAGGCTCCAGCCCAGACGCAAACGGCACAGCCGAAAGAAGCGCAGAAAGAGAAAACTCAGCACTGGATGGTACAATGTGGTTCCTTCAAAGGAGCAAACCAGGCAGAGTCAATCCGTGCCCAACTGGCCTTCGAAGGGTTTGAAAGCCGGATTACCACCGGTGGCGGCTGGAACCGCGTGGTGATTGGACCATTCAGTAATCGTGCGGGGGCGGACAGTACCTTGAAGACCCTGCGCGGTTCCGGCCACGCAAATTGTATTCCTCTCGCCATTGGGGGTTGAAACCTCTCAATCCCGCCCCATATCTGGTTGCATCAATGCCCTGCAGTTGCACTGCAGGGCTATCTTCCGACGGCAACAAGGGGTCTGCCCGTGACAACAATTGTAAGTGTACGACGCAACGGCCAGGTAGTCATTGGCGGTGATGGCCAGGCTACTCTCGGCAACACAGTAATGAAAGGCAACGTCAAGAAAGTGCGTCGTCTCTATAATGACCAGGTCATTGCTGGTTTTGCTGGCGGAACCGCAGATGCCTTTACGCTGTTTGAACTATTCGAACGCAAGCTGGAAATGCATCAGGGTCATCTGGTGAAGGCCGCCGTTGAATTAGCCAAAGACTGGCGTACTGATCGTATGTTGCGCAAGCTGGAAGCCCTGCTGGCTGTAGCGGATGAGAACGCCTCTCTGATTATTACCGGTAATGGTGACGTCATCCAGCCTGAAAACGATTTGATTGCTATTGGTTCTGGTGGTCCTTACGCGCAGGCTGCTGCTCGTGCACTACTGGAAAACACCGAGCTCGGTGCGCGCGATATAGTGGAAAAAGCGCTGGGTATTGCAGGCGATATCTGCATTTACACCAACCACAATCTCACCATTGAAGAATTACCGTCTAAAGCGTAAGGACCTAACTATGTCTGAAATGACTCCGCGCGAAATCGTCAGCGAATTGAACAGATTTATCATCGGCCAGGATAGTGCCAAGCGTGCTGTGGCTATCGCCTTGCGTAATCGCTGGCGCCGTATGCAACTCGACGAAGATCTGCGCCATGAAGTCACGCCAAAAAATATTCTGATGATCGGCCCGACAGGGGTCGGTAAAACCGAGATCGCCCGTCGACTGGCAAAGTTAGCCAACGCGCCATTTATCAAAGTCGAAGCGACAAAATTCACCGAAGTGGGCTATGTCGGAAAAGAAGTGGATTCCATTATCCGCGATCTGACCGATTCTGCGATCAAAATGGTTCGCTCTCAGGCGATTGAGAAAAACCGCTACCGCGCCGAAGAAATGGCCGAAGAACGTATTCTTGATGCCCTGATCCCACCCGCCAAAAATAATTGGGGTCAGTCCGAGCCTGCGGCTGAATCGTCTGCAGCCCGCCAGTCTTTCCGCAAGAAACTGCGCGAGGGCGAACTGGACGATAAAGAAATTGAAATCAATCTGGCGGCCGCGCCAATGGGCGTGGAAATCATGGCGCCTCCGGGTATGGAAGAGATGACCAGCCAGTTACAGTCGATGTTCCAGAACCTGGGGGGGCAGAAACAAAAGCCACGCAAATTAAAGATCAAAGACGCGATGAAAATGTTGGTGGAAGAAGAAGCCGCCAAACTGGTGAATCCAGAAGAGCTTAAACAGGAAGCCATCGAAGCCGTTGAGCAACACGGTATCGTGTTTATTGATGAGATCGACAAAGTCTGTAAGCGTGGCGAAAGCTCCGGACCGGACGTCTCCCGTGAAGGCGTACAGCGCGATCTGCTACCGCTGGTAGAAGGCTGCACCGTATCAACCAAGCACGGCATGGTAAAAACCGACCACATCCTGTTTATCGCCTCTGGTGCGTTCCAGGTTGCCAGCCCTTCCGATTTGATCCCGGAACTGCAAGGGCGTCTGCCAATCCGCGTCGAATTGCAGGCTCTGACCACGCATGACTTTGAGCGTATCCTGACGGAACCGAAGGCGTCTGTCACCGCACAGTACAAAGCGCTGATGAAAACCGAGGGAGTGGATATTCACTTTACCGAGGACGGTATCAGTCGTATTGCCGCCGCCGCATGGCAGGTGAACGAATCGGCGGAAAACATTGGTGCCCGCCGCCTGCATACGGTGCTTGAGCGTCTGGTGGAAGAAATTTCCTTTGATGCCAGTGACCGCAGCGGTGAATCCATTACGATTGACGCCGACTACGTGAGCAAGCACCTGGATGAACTGGTGGCCGACGAAGACCTCAGCCGCTTTATTCTGTAAGCGTAAATACCATTATCAGGAGGTTTCGGCCTCCTCTTCTACCCTCATTTTTCTCAACGCATCCGGACTCGCTGTTTCGAGCATCATTGACGTGGATTAAGTCTTTCATCATCCGCAAACAGTACACTGACCGGAATTCAGCGTGTTCTCTTTTCTCCAGCAAAGGCTAGTGCCTCATGACGGAAAATATCCACCCAATCCCGGTTATCACTCCCCTGCGCGCCTGGCTGGAAAGTCTGCGTTTACGCACGCTGCCACTGGCTTGTGCCCCGGTGATCACCGGCTCAGCCCTGGCATGGTGGCAGGGACACTTCAACCTTTCTGTCGCGCTGCTTGCCTTGCTGACCACTGCCTTGTTGCAAATGCTGTCCAATCTGGCCAACGACTACGGCGATGCGATTAAAGGCAGCGATACAACTGAACGTATCGGCCCCTTGCGGGGCATGCAGAAAGGCGCTATCAGCCAGAAACAAATGCGCTTTGCTCTGGCGATCACCGTGATGTTGACCATGGTTACAGGCGTGACGCTGGTCATCCGCTCTTGCCACTCTTACAGCGATATACTGGGCTTTCTCGCACTGGGGGCTCTGGCTATCATCGCCGCCATTGCCTACACCGTGGGGAAAAAACCTTACGGCTACCTTGGACTGGGCGATGCTTCAGTATTAGTTTTCTTTGGCTGGCTGGGCGTGCTGGGCAGCTACTATTTGCAGGCGCACAGCGTCCAGACGGTATTGCTGTTGCCTGCCAGCGGCTGCGGATTACTGGCTGTCGCGGTGCTCAATATCAATAATATGCGTGATATAGACAGCGATCGGCAGCATGGCAAATTCACCCTGGCGGTACGACTGGGCGCCATGAACGCCCGCTACTACCATCTGCTATTGCTGGCAGGTTCGCTACTGTGTTTCGTCCTGTTCGCCTGGCTGAATTCACTGCCTATGGCTGGCTGGCTCTTCCTGCTGGCAACCCCGTTGTTGTTCCGTCAGGGACGGTATGTGCTGCGCGAGCGCTCAGCCATAGCTATGCGCCCGGTACTGGTGAAGACGGTCAAAAATGCCTTGCTGGTTAACCTGCTTTTTGCTCTGGGGCTGGTCATCAATTAATCACGATGTGCTTGACCCATCGCAATTTTTAGCAGTTGATGATTTTGCCAACACCCCACAGAAAGCGATATACTCAATTCCCCTGTGGCAAACAGACGACCCTCTTATGAAATATGATACTTCTGAACTCTGCGACATCTATCATGAAGATGTGAATGTCGTTGAACCGCTCTTCTCAAACTTTGGTGGCCGCACCTCGTTTGGCGGGCAAATCATCACGGTAAAATGTTTCGAAGACAACGGGCTTCTCTACGATCTGCTGGAGGAAAACGGACGTGGACGTGTTCTGCTGGTTGACGGTGGCGGTTCAGTTCGTTGTGCACTGGTCGATGCGGCACTGGCGCGACTGGCGCAGCAAAACGAGTGGGAAGGCATTGTGGTATATGGCTCCGTACGTCAGGTTGACGCGCTGGAAGAGCTGGATATTGGCATTCAGGCCATTGCCGCCATTCCGGTTGGCGCCGCCGGCGAGGGAACAGGTGAAAGCGATATCCGCGTGAATTTCGGCGGCGTGACGTTCTTCTCAGGCGACCATCTGTACGCCGACAATACTGGCATCATCCTCTCCGAAGACCCGCTCGATATTGAATAAGAAACGATGGGGGCCAGCGGCACCCGTCTTTTGTCACCGAACAGGGGGAATGTTTATCCCCATCCGGTTTATTCAATAAAGCCCTTTGATGAAGCGGTTCTGTCGCATTAAGCAGCTAATCAGGTAACATGCTGTTTTTTTGTGATGTTACCTGCCCATGTGCCTGATCCGAAAAGCCTTTAAACGCCTGCATTCTCCTGCTGATGTCATCGCGCAATGTGTTCGCTGGTATTTGGCTCTGCCCTGAGCCTGCGTAACCTCGAAGAGATGATGGCAAAGCGCGGCGTGATGGTTGACCATTCCACACTTTACCGCTGGGTTATCCGCCTGGTGCCGTTGCGGGATAAGGCCTTCCACCGGCATAAACGTCGCCCAGGGCGCCGGTGGCGAATGGATGAAACCTGTATCAAAATCAGGGGCCAGTGGAAATATCTGTACCGTGCGGTCGATATCTCAGGCCAGACCATTGATTTTTTGCTGACGGGCGAAGCGGGATGCGGCAGCGGCATTACGCTTCTTCCGCAAGGCCATTCGCCACCATAGCGAACCTGAAGTGGTGCCACGCTCAATGCCGATAAGGAAAAAGAGGAATGCATCACGGTCAGGCAGAACAGGTATCTGAACAACCTGATTGAGCAGGACCACCGGAATATCAAACGCCGGATAAAACTGATGACGGGGTTCAAATCGTTCAGGCGGGCACAGACGATTCTGTCCGGTATTGAACTTATTCATATGATACGCAAGGGGCAATACCAGCATCTGGCCGGGGACGGGCTGTCCCCGGCAGAACAGTTTTATCTACTGGCCACCTGAAAAACAGGCAATTCAATTTTTACTGACATGCTGTCGTTAATGCGACAGAACCCTGCTCCCTCAGCGACAATAGAGCACCCGTCGTCCACTATTTCGACTTTGACCAGTGCCTCTTTGCAGCTCGAAAACTCAGACCTCTTCCATTTTCCCCAGCAGCACACGCAGACGCTCCTGCCAGGCATGCTGCTCTTCTTTCAAATGCTGGTTTTCGCGCACCAGGGACTCACTGTTGCCGGCGGCCTGTTGAACCTGCTGAGTCAGAGTGTTGTTCTGCTCTTTCAGTTCTTCAATTTCCATCTGCAGCAGGGTGATGGTATCAATCGCCTGCTGTACTTTCGCTTCCAATTTTTCAAAAACTTCAAATGACATGGTTCTGACCTCTCCTAATCGCAAGGCGTTGATGCTGCCACCCGCAAATCATCAGGGATAAGCCGGGATTCCACGGATAACAACGCTGTCCCGATTGTAAGTAGACCGGCTCGTCAAGTCCAGCAGCGAACCCGCTCAGAGTACAGTCTGTGACAATTTTCGGTCTTGACCTGGAATATGTAACAATTGACACACAGTACGCCAGGCTAATGTTGCTTTCTTGCAAAAACACACGGAAACAAAAGTTGAAATGGTGTTTCAATAAGAAAAATGAAAGGATAAAAATACGCGAAAACGCTCATTTTTTTGACACAGAGCACAACTTTTAATTTCGATATTTCTCGTTTGTGCTCGTTAACGATAAATTCACAACAACCCTACATAAGATGAGGGTGGCTCAGGAAATGAGCAAAAAACGGAGTACCACATTTAACCTCTCCTTCAGGAAATGCCAACATGAGTCAATCAACAAGTACGCTCAAAGGGCAATGCATCGCCGAATTCTTAGGCGCCGGCACAATTATTTTCTTTGGTGCTGGCTGTGTCGCCGCGATGAAACTGGCTGGTGCAAGTTTTGGACAATGGGAAATCAGCATCATCTGGGGGATTGCCGTTGCGATGGCTATCTACCTGAGTGCCGCCATCTCCGGCGCACACCTGAATCCAGCCGTTACTATCGCACTCTGCCTGTTTGCTAACTTTGAAGCCCGTAAAGTCGTGCCGTATATCCTGGCTCAACTCGCCGGGACCTTCTGCTCAGCCGCGCTCGTTTACAGCCTCTACTACAATCTGTTCCTGGATTATGAGCAGACGCATCATATGGTGCGGGGCAGTATCGATAGCCTTGAGCTGGCCGGCATCTTCTCAACCTACCCTAACCCCCACATCGGCGTGGGGCAGGCGTTCCTGGTTGAAGCGGTGATTACCGCCGTGATGATGGGCCTGATCATGGCGCTGACCGATGACGGCAATGGTCTGCCTCGCGGCCCCATGGCCCCATTGCTGATTGGTTTGCTGATTGCGGTTATCGGCGGCTCAATGGGCCCCCTGACCGGCTTCGCCCTGAACCCCGCCCGTGATTTCGGCCCTAAACTCTTTGAATGGCTGGCAGGCTGGGGAACCGTCGCCTTCACGGGGGGACGTGATATCCCTTATTTCCTCGTGCCAATTTTTGGCCCGATTGTCGGTGCCAGCGTTGGTGCATTTGGTTATCGCCATCTGATCGCCCGTAACTTGCCAGGAGCCGTCGAGGTAAAGAAAAAAGAGCAGACGATAACGCGTGCTGAGCAGCGTAAAGCGTAAGTGTTACCCCTTTACACCATCAGGAAGGATTTATGACCACAGAAAAAAAATACATTGTCGCGCTTGATCAAGGCACCACCAGCTCCCGTGCCGTTATCCTCGATCATGACGCCAACATTGTGGCGGTTTCACAACGCGAATTTCAGCAGATCTATCCTAAGCCTGGCTGGGTTGAGCATGACCCAATGGACATCTGGGCATCGCAAAGCTCAACACTGGTCGAAGTGCTGGCCCATTCGGGTATCCGCTCAGACGAGATTGCCGCAATCGGCATCACCAACCAGCGTGAAACCACCATTGTCTGGGATAAAGAAACCGGCAAACCCATTCATAACGCCATCGTCTGGCAGGATCCACGTACCGCTGATTATTGCGCAAAACTGAAAAAAGAAGGACTGGAAGAATACATCCAGCACACCACCGGACTGGTGATTAACCCTTATTTCTCCGGTACCAAGGTGAAGTGGATCCTGGATAATGTGGCCGGCGCACGTGAGCGGGCCAAACGTGGCGAATTACTGTTCGGTAACGTGGATGCCTGGCTGGTATGGAAAATGACCCAGGGACGGGTACATATCACCGATTACACCAATGCCTCACGTACCATGATGTTCAACATCCACAAACTGGAATGGGATCAGCGCATGCTGGATATCCTCGATATCCCGCGTGAAATGCTGCCTGCCGTAAAATCCTCTTCTGAGGTCTATGGTCAAACAAACATCGGTGGTAAAGGCGGTACGCGTATTCCTATCGCGGGTATCGCGGGCGATCAACAGGCAGCGCTATACGGTCAGTTGTGCGTCCAGCCGGGTATGGCGAAAAACACCTACGGCACTGGCTGCTTCATGTTGATGAACACCGGGACTGAAGCGGTAACCTCGACTCACGGTCTGCTGACCACCATCGCCTGTGGCCCGCGCGGTGAAGTGAACTATGCACTGGAAGGCGCCGTATTTATCGGTGGCGCATCCATTCAGTGGCTGCGCGACGAAATGAAACTGATCAACGATTCCACTGACTCCGAATATTTCGCGATGAAAGTGAAGGACAGCAATGGCGTGTATATGGTGCCAGCCTTTACCGGCCTGGGAGCGCCTTACTGGGACCCGTATGCCCGCGGAGCGATTTTCGGCCTGACGCGCGGCGTTAACGCTAACCACATCATTCGCGCCACCCTGGAGTCGATAGCCTACCAAACCCGTGATGTATTGGAAGCGATGCAGAATGATGCCAACACCCGCCTACAGTCGCTGCGTGTGGATGGCGGGGCCGTGGCCAATAACTTCCTGATGCAGTTCCAGGCCGATATTCTGGGCACCCGAGTGGAACGTCCGGAAGTACGTGAAGTCACCGCGTTGGGCTCAGCCTACCTGGCTGGTCTGGCCGTCGGATTCTGGAAGGATCTGGATGAAGTACGGGCGAAAGCGGTAATTGAACATGAATTCCGTCCAGGCATCGAAACCACCGAACGTAACTATCGTTACGCTGGCTGGAAAAAAGCCGTTTCCCGCGCGCAGTTTTGGGAAAACCATGATGACACGTAATCGACGCTCTCCTGCCCGTGACCAACCGGTCACGGGTGTTTCCCTCCCCTGACGTGATAAACTGCCCGCCTGATCACTTCTCCGGGACAAATCATGAAAAGAGAACTCGCCATTGAATTTTCACGCGTTACGGAAGCGGCAGCCCTTGCGGGTTATAAATGGCTGGGCCGCGGCGACAAAAACGCCGCCGACGCCGCCGCCGTCCATGCGATGCGCATTATGCTCAACCAGGTGAACATCGACGGTCAGATAGTTATTGGCGAGGGAGAAATTGATGAAGCGCCCATGCTATATATCGGTGAAAAAGTCGGTAGCGGTGAAGGGGATGCGGTAGATATCGCCGTGGATCCGATAGAAGGTACGCGAATGACGGCGATGGGGCAGGCAAACGCGTTAACAGTGCTGGCAGTAGGCGACAAGGGCACCTTCCTTAACGCACCAGATATGTATATGGAGAAGTTGATCGTCGGGCCAGCAGCCAAAGGCGTTATCGATCTGGCACGACCGCTGGAAGATAATCTGAAACGCATTGCGCAAGCTTTACAGAAACCCCTGACGGAGCTTACTGTCACCCTGTTGGCTAAACCCCGTCATGATGCAATCATCGCGGCGTTACAAAAGCTCGGCGTACGCATTTTTGCCTTTCCCGATGGCGACGTGGCGGCCTCAATCCTGACCTGTATGCCAGACAGTGAAGTGGACGTGCTTTATGGCATTGGCGGTGCGCCTGAAGGGGTGATTTCAGCGGCAGTCATTCGGGCGTTAGACGGTGATATGCAAGGTCGTCTGTTGCCGCGCCATGAGGTAAAAGGGGATACGCCAGAGAACCGCGCGATAGGCGAGCAGGAACTGAAACGCTGTGCAACCATGGGGATTACGGCGGGAACAGTGCTGCCACTCGACGAGATGGCGCGCAATGATAATGTCATCTTCTCCGCCACCGGCATCACCTGCGGGGATTTACTGCAAGGCATTACCCGTAAGGGCAATATGGCGACCACAGAAACACTGCTGATCCGCGGCAAGTCCCGCACCATTCGCCGTATTCAGTCAGTCCATTATCTTGATCGCAAGGATCAAAGCCTGCATCCCTACATTTTGTGATAGCAGACCCCGTCACCTACCTGAGTAAGCGGCTGGGAAATGATCCGTCCCGGCCATGAAATTCATCCTTTACTACGGGTACTACGGGATAGTCAAAAGGCACCAGCATAATTTGTCGATATGAGCTTTGTATCCGACAACAACTGGAAAAATTCGACCGTAGCCGCGAAGATACCGTGACCAACCCCGCCCCGAACTGACTAAGGAGTTATTTATGGCCGAATGGGTTAACGCCAGTGTTAAACAGGTGACTCACTGGACAGATAGCTTATTCAGTATCACGTTGAACGCCCCCATCACCCCTTTTACCGCCGGCCAGTTCGCCAAGCTGGCGCTCGAAATAGACGGCGAACGCGTACAGCGCGCCTACTCATACGTTAACGCCCCCAGTGATGAGAACCTGGAGTTTTATCTTGTCACCGTGCCGGAAGGAAAACTCAGTCCCAGGCTGCATGCGCTGCAACCCGGTCAACCCGTGATTATCACTAAAGAGGCCGCGGGCTTCTTTGTGCTGGATGAAATCCCCGACTGTACAACACTGTGGATGCTGGCTACAGGTACCGCTATCGGGCCTTATCTGTCGATTTTACAGGAAGGAAAAGGGTTGGCTCGTTTTGAGCACATTGTTCTGGTACATGCGGCACGCTATGCCCAGGATCTGAGCTATCTCCCGCTGATGCAGCAATTGCAGCAACGCTACAACGGTCAATTGCGTATCCAGACCGTGGTGAGCCGGGAAGAGACAGCGGGTTCCCTGACGGGCCGCATTCCCAAGCTGATTGAGAGCGGAGAGTTGGAAGCGGCGGTTGGGCTGCCAATGACGGCAGAGCACAGCCATATCATGCTATGCGGTAACCCACAGATGGTGCGGGATACCCAGCAATTGCTGAAAGAAACTCGCGGCATGCGCAAGCACCTGAAGCGTAAACCAGGCCATATGACCAGCGAACATTACTGGTAATTTGCGGTTCTGCGACCAAAATAATTGACCGGACAGGCCATTTTACCAAAACGGTTCTCTCGCGGCGTGCCCCGGAACACGCCCAGTTCCAGCGTCATGGTCACGACAATCAAGGTCGGGATAAAGCGGCCAGGCACCCATTGCCAGCGAGTGGGAAGCGATTCCCAGTCACCGACGAGCAGCATCCACGCAACGAGCAGCAATAGCGCCCAGGAACCCGCTTTATTACGGTCATGCAGGCGCTTAACCAACACCGCGCTGGTTGGCCATAACAGGCTCATCACACAAAAAACCGCCACCCGGGTACTCATCCATCCGCGCTCAGCCAGCATAAACAGCAGTATCATCAATGCTAACCAGAGTATCAGCCAAATCCACAGATCGCGTCGTCCCAACCTGCCGCGATACGAAAAACACCACGTTTGTAAGGTCATTTTTTATCCCTCAGAACAGCGTCAGGCTTTGACTTTATCGGTCATTGTCCGTTCTAATCTTCAACTGAATGTAAAGGTTAGAGTAGACGATAATGAATAAAGCGATCTTCATAAGCATCACATTACTGGTCACTCTGGCGAACGTGTTGGTGCCGGAACCGGCCGATGCTGATCCTCAGGATCATACTGAACACCTGCCCACCGCGCCCTATCTTCTGGCGGGAGCACCGACCTTTGATATGACTATCAGCCAGTTTCGCGAAAAATATAATGCCAGCAACCCAACGTTACAAATTGCTGAATACAGAGCAATCGCCAATAGCGGGGATAAAAGTAATTTGACGCGGGCCGCCAGCAAGATCAACGAAAATCTCTATGCCTCGACCGCCCTTGAGCAGGGTACAGGCAAGATCAAAACGTTACAGCTAACCTGGCTCCCCATTCCTGGACCTGATGAGAAAAATGCCCGCGCTAAAGCCCTCGCCTACATGACCGCACTGGCGCGTTTTTTTGAGCCAACGCTCAGTGAAGAGCAGAGCCTGAAGCGACTGGATGACCTGCTGAGCAAAGGCAAAGGGTCACGTTATTTTGCTCAGACTGAGGGCGCGGTGCGCTACGTCATTTCTGACAATGGCGACAAAGGGCTAACCTTTGCCATTGAACCGATTAAGCTCTCGATGACCCCCCAGGATCCCAGCCAAAAATGACGAAAAGCAAAGCCTTTAAAGATTTTGCTCTCTATACTGTCTGGCAGACAACACTGCTCAGGCAGAGTAATTTAACCGTATCGCGCTAAGCGTGGAGGATATAATGCGACATCCGTTAGTCATGGGTAACTGGAAACTCAACGGCAGCAAACATATGGTCAATGAGTTGATCGCCGGTTTGCGTACCGAGCTGAGCGGCGTTGACGGCTGCGGCGTAGCCATTGCCCCGCCAGTGATGTATCTGGATCTGGCGAAACACGCCCTCTCTGGTAGCCATATTGCGCTCGGCGCACAAAACGTTGATGTGAACTTATCGGGGGCGTTCACTGGTGAAGTTTCCGCTGAGATGCTGAAAGATATCGGGGCGAAATACATCATCATCGGTCACTCTGAACGTCGAACCTACCACCAGGAAAGCGACGAACTGATCGCCAAAAAATTCGCCGTATTGAAAGCCACAGGTCTGATCCCTGTGCTATGCATCGGGGAAACCGAAGCGGAAAATGAAGCCGGTAAAACCGAAGAAGTTTGCGCCCGCCAGATAGACGCCGTACTGAACAGCCAGGGCGCTGAAGCGTTCAAAGATGTGGTCATTGCCTATGAACCCGTCTGGGCTATCGGTACCGGCAAATCAGCCACCCCTGCACAGGCGCAGGCAGTGCATAAATTCATCCGTGGCCATATCGCGAAGAAAGACGCAGCCATCGCTGCACAAGTGATTATCCAGTACGGTGGTTCTGTTAACGACAAGAACGCGGCAGAACTGTTTGCTCAGCCGGATATCGACGGTGCATTGGTTGGCGGCGCTTCGCTGAAAGCAGATGCCTTCGCGGTTATCGTTAAAGCTGCGGCGGCAGCCAAAAACACCTGACAGCGTTCCCCTGTGCTATTAAGCGGTACAGGGGTTTCTCCTTCTTTCTTGTCATACTCCGCACGATCATCGCCTCTCCTTATTGATTACACCCGGCAACATAATCAAGCCCCGCCACCGTCAGAAATTTTGCAATAAAAGCGGTTATCAGATCATGTCAACCCGACTTTTCGTCCATCACGCCATCAACAGATAGCGTTAATAAAATCATTTCAATCAATTGATATTAAATAATTAAACATTGATTTACGGCTTTAACAGAGTGTTATTTCAAGGCCTGATATTACTCTTACTAATTTTTTTTCATCCTTCATTCCCACTTTTAATCTTTAAACAATTTTTTAATTTACTCATAACAATGGTATATTTTCTATCAGTAAACGGGTGGTTAAATCATCTATGCCCGGGGCATGGATTACCCAGCCAACTATCCCTGTATTCCGCGAAACAGCCAAACTGGTTCCTTAGAAACTGGGACTGTTTCACCAGTTTAACATGTTGACTTGTCAACATATGGAGGTATCGCCCATGCGAAAATCAGCCGAAAACCTTATCCCGGCCTCCGTACAAGAACAGAAAACAGACATTGATGTATTACTGATCGGCGGTGGTATCATGAGCGCCACGCTCGGCACCTGGCTACAGGAACTGGAGCCGAACTGGCACATCAGCATGATTGAGCGTCTCGACAGTGTCGCCGAAGAAAGTTCAAACGGCTGGAACAATGCAGGTACGGGACACTCCGCACTGGCAGAAATGAACTATACCCCGCAGCAGGCGAATGGCTCTGTCGATATCAGCAAAGCCATCAGCATAAATGAAGCCTTCCAGATATCCCGCCAATTCTGGGCGTGGCAGGTCCAGCGCGGCGTACTGAATAACCCCCGCAGCTTTATCAGCAGTGTGCCTCACATGAGTTTTGTCTGGGGTGATGATAACATCGACTTCCTGAGGAAGCGTTTCAGTGCGCTGCAAAGAAGCACCCTGTTTCGAGGCATGGAATACACCGAAGACCCGGAAATTATTCGTAAATGGGCGCCATTGATCATGGAAGGGCGCGATATTGAGCAGCGCGTTGCCGCCACGCATATTACTATTGGTACTGACGTTAATTTCGGTGAAATCACCCGCCAGTTGGTTGCTTCTCTGCAAAAAAGCCAGCGCTTTACCCTCCAGACCCGTCATGAGGTCCGCCGTTTCAAACGTAACACTGACGACAGCTGGACCGTCACCGTCGCCGACCTGAAAAATGGCGGCAAAGAAAAAAACCTTCGCGCAAAATACATTTTCATTGGTGCAGGCGGCGCAGCCCTTACCCTTTTGCAAGAAACCGGCATTCCTGAAGCTAAAGACTATGCCGGCTTCCCGGTTGGTGGCGAATTTCTCGTTACTGATAATCCTGAAGTGGTACAGCGCCATCAGGCGAAGGTTTATGGTAAAGCTTCGGTTGGCGCTCCACCGATGTCCGTCCCCCATCTGGATACACGTATACTGGACGGTAAGCCCGTGCTGCTGTTCGGACCGTTTGCCACCTTCTCCACCAAGTTCCTCAAACAGGGTTCGCTGTGGGATATGTTTAACTCAATGACCCCGGCTAACTTTATGCCAATGGTTCATGTCGGTCTGGATAATTTCAATTTAGTGAAATATCTGGTCGGTCAGGTGATGCTCACTGATGACGAGCGGCTGAAAGCACTGCAGGACTATTTGCCACTCGCAAGGTTAGAAGAGTGGAAACGCGTGAAAGCCGGACAACGGGTTCAGATAATCAAGAAAGATGAGAAAAAAGGCGGCGTCCTGAAGCTGGGAACCGAAGTTGTCACCTCAGGGGATGGCACTATTTCCGCCCTGCTCGGCGCTTCGCCGGGGGCTTCAACAGCTGCGCCGATCATGCTCGATCTGATGAAGAAAGTTTTTCAGGATAAATTCAACAGTGCTGAATGGCAGGCCAGGATTAAGGCGATTATCCCATTTTACGGCCAGAAACTGGATGGCAACGTGGCAGCGACAGAGCATGTCCTGGCGGAAACCAGCCGGATCCTGCAACTGGATTACACGCCATCTTCTGCGGCTAATGATGAATCCACAGACAACCACGATGCGGTAATCGGTAAATAATCCACGGCAGTTCGGGACAAGTATTATCTGCCCGAACTGCGCGTCCGGGTAGTAAATTTGTTACTGCCTGACGCTAAAAACTATTATGCGGCTATCCGGTTTGCAGGAAAAAAACGGCTGGCCTTAGCGCCGCCTTCAGTGCTTAAGAATGAATGACTTCCGACAGCATCCACAGAGTAGTTACCACCAGCGACAACGCCATCACCGTGTTAAACAAGCGTCGTTTCCACGGCACCTGCAAATGGCGCCTCATCTGGTCGCCGATCATCGCCCAAACCATGATGCAGGGGAAATTCAGCACCATAAAACCTATCGCGACAGCCAGAATGCCACTGTTTGAGGTGTACATCAGGGCCACATTGATCACCATCAGCCACGCTTTCGGGTTCACTGCCTGAAAAAGCGCGCTGCCCACCAACGTCATTGGTCGGGCTTTTCCCTGCATTTCTGGCGCACCGGAACAGAATATTCTCCACGAGAGCCATAGCAGATAGGCACAACCCAGCAGCGTCAGCGGTAGACGAATGGTACTCATCCACTGCAATAAAACATCCAGCAGCAGACCGGCTATTGCCGTTTGGATCGCACAGCCAATCATAACTCCCATGACCATCGGCAGCGTACGTCGCATGCCGAAATTGACGCCGGAGGTGGCCAGCATCAGATTGTTCGGGCCCGGTGTGATGGACATAACGGTGACGTAGCTGAAAAAAGAGGGATCGAGCATGGTCTGTATCCTGCTGATAAGTAAGAACACCAAAATACAGGCTGGCATCAGATGGTAACAGACTCAAAAATACAATATTGTTACGGGTACAATTACACTAATCTTACCATTGTACCCATCTACAGGAGGGATAACTGTGTCCATCATCGAACCACAGGAAACCACGCTGTACTACCAGTTGGCCGAAACACTGGCAGAAACCATCCATAGCGGCACTTATCTGCCCGGCAGTCGCCTTCCCGCTATCCGTCGCTGTGCCAGTCATCATCAGGTCAGCGTTAATACTGTGCTGGCCGCTTACCGGATCCTTGAGGATCGCGGCCTGATCGAAGCGCGGCCACAGTCCGGTTATTACGTCCGCGGCGTGCTGCCCTCGGTGAAAGCAGGCAGCCGCCATAGTACTACTGTACGTTCTCCCAGCAGCGAAAAGCTGGATTTGATTGAAACCGTGTTTGCCGCGCAAAACCATCCTGACTACACCAACATTTCCCTTGCCTGTCCTCAGAACAGCGATTTTTTTCCCACGGCAAAAATCCGCCGCATTATGGCCTCGTTATTGCGCCGGGAACCCGAATTGATTGGTCGCTATGCTCTTCCGCCTGGGAGCCAGCGGCTGCGCCGGGAAATAGCACGACGGGCGATGGATCTGGGCATGGCGCTGACCGTGGAAGACATCACCCTCACCCACGGCTGTATGGAGGCACTGCAGCTTGCTTTGCGGGCCGTAACCAAACCGGGCGGCTGCGTGGGGATCGAGACACCAACCTATTTCTACCTCTTTCCGCTCCTCGCCAGCCTCGGCCTGACCGTAGTGGAAATCCCTACCGATCCTCAACATGGTTTGTCGCTCGACGCACTGGAATTGCTGCTGCAGGAGAAAAGGATCCAGGCGCTGGTGGCAATGCCTACGGGACAAAACCCGCTAGGCTACACCATGAGGCTGGAGGATAAAAAGCGGCTGGCAAAGCTGGTTAATCAGTATCAGATCCCACTGATTGAGGATGGTCTTTATTGTGAACTGCAATTCTGCTGGCCACTGTCACCGGCGGTAAAAGCCTTCGATACCGACGGCTGGGTGATCCACTGCACCAGCTTCACCAAAACGGTCGCGCCAGATTTCCACGTTGGCTGGATTGCAGCCGGGCGCTTCAGTGAACAGCTGTCGCGGCTGAAATCGGTCTCATCACTGACCGAATCACGGCTACTTTCCGAAGCACTCGGTCTTTTCCTGGAATCAGGTGGTTACGATCATCACCTACGTACCATACGCCGGCGCTATGCCGCTCAGGTAGATGAAGCACGTGGACTGATTGCCCGCCATTTCCCTAAGGGCACCAGGGCAACGCAGCCTTGTGCCGGGTTTGTGTTCTGGGTTGAACTGCCCGGCAGCGTCGACTGCGTTGAGCTTTTCCATCGCCTGTTGCAGGAGAAAATCTGTCTGACACCAGGTGCACTTTATACACTGAGCGAACGCGGCAACAGCGCAATGCGTCTGAGCTGCTGCTATCTGTTTGATGAACGTTATACCTGGGCCCTGAAAAGGACCGGCGCACTGGCCTGTGAAATGAGCGGAATTGCCGCAGGCATCGACTGAGCCCTACGGCGTGCCGTTGCGACCCCAGGTAGCATATCAGTCGCGCATAATAAGCCCGTACCGCGGGCAAATTGGGGTGATCCAGTGGTGTTTCATGCCAGCGATTGACCGACAACCCGACCGGAATGTCGGCCAGGGAAAAGGCATTCCCCGCGACATAGATCCATCGCTTTGGAGGCCGCTCCTTGAGGTGACTTAAAGCCCTCCCCCAGTCATCACGTCGGTAAACAATATTGAGCTCTTCGCAAACCCACAACACTTTTCTGACGTTGATGGACGAAGCTCGTCCTAATGTCTTCAGCATAATCCCGTCACTTTTTTGTTCAGGCCCAAGCTATTAGGAGGTCAATGATGACACGGTTACGCGCTTTTAAGCAGGTTGATGTATTCACTTCTTCACCACTGAACGGCAACCCGCTGGCGGTGATTATCGAAGCCAACGATCTGAGCCATGAACAGATGAGGGCCATTGCCCGCTGGACCAACCTGTCGGAAACCACATTTGTACTGCCAGCAGAAGATCCGGCTGCAGACTATCGAGTGCGCATTTTCACTCCCGACCATGAGCTTCCTTTCGCCGGACATCCAACCCTGGGTACAGCTCACGCCTTACTGGAGTCAGGCATCACTTTGAAAATAAAAGGGAGAATTATTCAACAGTGCGGTATCGGCCTGGTCACGATTAAAATTGGCGCTGATAACGACCTGGCCTTCGCCGCACCGCAAGCCACGCTGACTGAATTCACGGATGCCCCACTCAGCCGCGCGCTGAACAGCGAGGCGATTGATAGCAGGCTGCCAGTGATGATAGCTGATATGGGCATCCGCTGGCTGCTGGTGCCAATGACTTCAGCCGAAGCGGTGCTGGCTATTAAACCCAACGTGGTCGAGTTTGAGCGGCTGACCAAAAAAGCGCGCGTTAATGGCGTAATGCCATTTGGACCACTTAATGGCGAGAAAGAACAGTATGAGGTGCGAGGTCTGTTCACTGCAAATGGCTCGCTGATTGAAGATCCGGTTACTGGCAGCGCCAACGCCTGCCTTGCCCGCTATCTGCAGGCTCAGGGGGCTGAGTTGGACTACAGAGTACGTCAGGGCACTGCAATGCAGCGTGCCGGTCGCCTGAGCGTGACCTATGCCGCTGATGGAGTATGGATCGGCGGCCAGACACTGACGGTGCTCAACGGCACCATCAGTGTCTAAACTGTCAAGGCTACTGGCACACTGGTAATATCATTGACGCGTTTGACTACCGCTCAGATTTTCCACCAGTGCATTGCTGCCAACACCCCCTATCCGGTTACCCGATATCGCTTTCACCTCAACCGATTACATTAGATGCCGACCATTACAACGCCATCCCACCGGAGGCTTCGATACGCTGACCATTAATCCAGTGACTCTCATCACTGAGCAACAGGGCAACGACATCGCCAATATCGTCCGGCAAACCAGGGCGACCCAACGCAGTCATCGACGCGACTGAAGCATTAACCTGAGGATTATCACGCACCCTGCCATCGCTGAAATCGGTCTCAATCGCTCCTGGCGCCAGGACATTAGCCGTAATGCCACGGACGCCAAGCTCCTTCGCCTGATAGCGGGTTAATACTTCTATTGCACCTTTCACCGAGGCGTAGGCGCTGGATCCCGGTAAGCTGAAACGAGCCAGCCCACTGGACACATTCAGGATACGTCCACCATTTACCATCAATGGCAACAGTTTCTGCGTCAGGAAAAAAGGCCCTTTAAAATGAACGTTAACCATCTCGTCAAACTGCTCTTCACTGGTGGTGGCAAAATCCTGGTGCAGCGCAGTGCCGGCATTGTTTAATAAATAATCAAAACTATCGCGCTGCCATCTCGTTGTCAGTTGCTGCCGCACCTCGTTGACGAATACAGAAAACGTTTTGCTATCGCCTGTGTCCAGCTGAATAGCCACAGCACGGGCGCCAGACGCGTTAATTTGCTGCACGACTTCCTGTGCTTCCTGCCCTTTACTACGCCAGGTCAGAATGATATCAACGCCCTTTGCAGCCAGTTTCAAGGCTGCATTCTTACCTAAACCCCGACTGGCGCCGGTGATCAGTGCAATTTTCTGGCTCATTTTGTACTCCGTTGATTACGCTGTGGACAAAAAACAGGATATTAGATGCAATCTGATCTATAAATGTCCTCAGGTACGCTTCACTGTTTCATTTCTAACAACAAC
Source organism: Erwinia endophytica (assembly GCF_009295515.1). GTDB lineage: Bacteria > Pseudomonadota > Gammaproteobacteria > Enterobacterales > Enterobacteriaceae > Erwinia > Erwinia endophytica. The sequence goes on from NZ_RQVV01000032.1 coordinate 49,164, forward strand.
AGGCACATGGATGGATAAAATTCACGCTATGCAGGTCTTCGTCAGGGTTGCTGAATTACAGAGTTTTACCCGGGCGGCCGAAAGCCTGGGACTACCTAAAGGCAGCCTTTCACGACAGTTACAAGCGCTGGAAAATACCGTGGGAGCCAGATTGCTGCACCGCACTACCCGACGGGTTCAACTAACTCAGGACGGGCAGGTTTATTACGAGCGCTGCCGCGACGTACTGGCGACGCTGGAAGAAATGGATTCACTCTTTCAACACGATCCCGCGACAATAAGCGGTCGTCTGAGGGTAGATATGCCCGTCAGCCTGGCTTGTCATTATATCTTGCCGCTGTTAGCGGATTTTTTACAGCACTATCCGGGTATTGAGCTGGAACTGAGTAGCAGTGACCGGCGGGTTGATGTTATTAGAGAAGGCTTTGACTGTGTTATCCGCGTCGGCACACTGGAAGACTCGGGGCTGATTGCCCGTCCACTGGGAATGCTGACCCAAATTAACTGCGCCAGTCCGCATTACCTTGCGCGTTTTGGCACCCCCACCACCCTTGACGATCTGTCGACACACGCCATGGTACATTACAGCCAGCAACTCGGGAGTCAACCGTCGGGCTTTGAGTTTTTTGATGGCAAAACCCGCCACCTGATTCAGACCGGCAGCACTGTCACTGTCAACAGTACCGAAACCTATCGTGCTGCCTGTTTATCTGGCCTGGGGATCATTCAGGCCCCTGAACGCGGTTTGCGTCAGGCAGTGAAAGACAAAAAACTGATCGAAGTCCTGCCATATTTTTGCGCTGAACCCTTGCCTGTTTCGCTGATTTATCCCCATCGGCGCAACCTGGCGAGGCGGGTACAGGTGTTTATGGAATGGCTGACGCAAACAATGAAGCATTACGTAGACTGACCTACAACGCTATAATTTTAATAGGGTCCCCCCTGAAGGAGATAAAGAAAGGTTCATGACGGAAAAACAGCCAACAGAGGTGCAGCATAATCCTGAGAAACCGCTGCTCAATATTAAAACCGGCAATCAGACTGTCGACAAATCCATTACACGCGTATCAAGGCGGATAGCCTGGTTCCAGGCTATCCCCGCGGTCGCGCATTTTATTCGTGCAGGAGAACGTTTTAATGACCGACTGGGCAGCCAGTTTGGCGCGGCAATAACCTATTTCTCTTTTCTTTCACTGATCCCCATTCTGATGGTCTCTTTTGCCGCCGTAGGGTTTGTGCTGGCATCCAATCAGGATCTACTGACCCAACTCATCGATAAAATCGTCAATAACATCAGCGATCCGACCCTGGCCACAACGCTAAAAAATACAGTAAACACCGCCATACAGCAACGCACCACCGTCGGGCTGACCGGGTTATTGATTGCGCTATATTCCGGGCTCAGTTGGATGGGCAATCTGCGTGAAGCCATCCGCGCTCAGTCGCGTGATGTCTGGGAACGTAACGAACAGGATAAAGAGAAGATCTGGTTAAAGTATTCCCGCGACTTTATCTCTTTAACCGGCCTGATGCTGGCGCTGATTATCACCCTTTCTCTCACCTCAATTGCGGGTACTGCGCAGACGACCATTGTCCGGGCGCTGGGACTGGATGGCATCGACGGGTTACGCCCGGCAATGACACTGATCGCGCTGTCAATTTCAATTCTGGCTAACTATCTGCTGTTCCTGTGGATTTTCTGGATCCTGCCGCGCCATAAACCACGCAAGCGCGCGCTATTACGCGGCACGTTGCTGGCGGCGACGGGCTTTGAAATCATCAAATTTATTATGACGCTGACGCTACCGAAACTGGCTTCTTCGCCTTCTGGTGCCGCCTTTGGGTCAGTACTGGGATTGATGGCGTTCTTCTACTTTTTCGCCCGCCTGACATTATTCTGCGCAGCCTGGATAGCCACAGCAAAGTATGCTGATGACCAGCAGGCCGAATCCTGAGCCGTCGTGCAGGGGACCTTACGATTTCAGGATACTGCAGTTGTGATCCTGTAGCTCTTCAGCAGAACCCCGATTCAGCAACAGCAGATTACGTTTGATAACCATCAGCGCCTTGCGGCCATCCGGCAACGAGGCGATAGCGATACCATATTTATACATCTCCTCTCGAGCGCCAGGCAGTTCATTAGCAACCCGAATAAATGGGCTGGTGTTGATAAGCTCATCACGGGTCAGCGCCCTCACCTGATACTGGTGATCCCCTAACTGTTCGGACTGCCACTGGCTGGTCAGCGAAGCATCCAGGCTATTGAGACGTTGACGAATATCCGGCTTCAGACAGGAAATATGAATATGCATCTGGTTCTGCGTTCTGCCACGCAACGAGTTAATGGCCAGGGCCACCATGCTGTCGTCTATTGTCTGACCCCGTTTTTCTTTCATATAATGCCGTGCGCGCCAGGCGGCGGCAAAGAAATTGGGCGTGGAGGGATTAAGCAGTGTTGGGCTTTCAATGCCGGTAATCTTATCCACCGGTATCAATAAAAATTGCAGCGGACCAACGCGATCTTTCAGCACCACGTAGCCATCACGGAGATCCACCTGTCGGCATGGTGCCGGGTCATTATTCTGTTGCTGGTTCGGTACGCACTTCTGGCTGACGATTTTCCATAAAGCATCAGAATTATTGTTATGCTCTGACACCATAAAGATCAAACTGGCCGCTATAACAATCACGCTGATCACTACTGCGATGAGGAGCCGCACTCGCTTCTGCATATCTACATCCTTCGATCTTTAGTTAGACAAATTATTGCATAAAATCATTTCAGATATGTATCAGGGCGACTCTTGAGAACCGGTGTCCCAACGCGGTCATTTTAGGGCCAGCAATAAAAAAGGCCGGACAAAAGTCCGGCCCTGATACGGGTATGCAGAAAAAATGCGTTAAGGCTGCATGGCCTGGTCGTACGTTCCACCATCAGCAAAGTGAGTCTTCTGCGCTTTGGCCCAGCCACCGAATTTAGGATCATCGATAGTAAACAGTTTGACCGGAGCAAAAGTTTTAGCGTATTTCTTTTCCACCACCGGATCCCGTGGACGATAGTAGTTCTGTGCGATAATTTCCTGGCCTTGCGGAGAATACAGATATTTCAGATATTCTTCAGCGACCTTGCGGGTTCCACGCTCGTCGACCACTTTATCCACTACCGAAACGGTCGGCTCGGCGAGGATGGACTCACCTGGCGTCACAATTTCAAACTGATCTTTACCCAGTTTGTTTATCGCCAGATATGCTTCATTTTCCCAGGCAATCAGCACATCGCCAATTCCCCGCTCGACGAAAGTATTCGTTGCGCCACGCGCACCAGAATCCTGCACCTGGACATTTTTGAACAGCGCTTTTATGTAAGCCTGCGCTTTTGCGGTATCACCGTGGTTTTGATCCAGCGCCCAACCCCATGCAGCCAGATAGTTCCAGCGAGCTCCCCCAGACGTTTTTGGGTTCGGCGTGATAACGGAAACACCGGGTTTGATCAAATCTGACCAGTCATGGATCTGCTTAGGATTGCCTTTACGGACCAGGAACACGATGGTTGAAGTATAAGGCGCTGAGTTATCTGGCAAGCGCTTGATCCAGTTTTTATCGATACGCCCGCGATCAGCAATCGCATCCACATCAGAAGCCAGCGCCAGAGTGACAACATCAGCGCGGATCCCATTGATGACTGAAGTCGCCTGTTTGCCTGAACCACCATGCGACTGACGGATAATCACATTGTCGCCGGTTTCCTGCTTGTAATGTGCGCTGAAAGCTTTGTTATATTGTTCGTATAGTTCACGGGTTGGATCGTAAGAGACGTTCAACAACTGGATATCCTTCGCCAGGGCACCAGTTGAAGCCAGTAACAGGGTGATACCCACACTCCACTTCTTCATCACACACACTCCAAAGGTTTTCATCGTAAGAGAGGGTGACATAAAGTCTTTCACGATTTAAAGAATTAAAAGATAGCGATAATAACTGAATGGAATAATAGAATGCATAAAAAAGGCGCTATCATTTAGCGCCTTACTTTTAATCAGTAAAGTTTCTTGGCGGTATCCAGCCAGTCACCTTTAAACGGACGCTTCATGTTTTCAATCGCGTCAATGATGTCATGGTGCACCATCTTCTCGTTCTGAATACCCACGCAGCGTCCACCGTAACCTTGCAGCAATAACTCAATGGAATACGCCCCCATACGGGAAGCCAGAATACGGTCATAAGCTACCGGCGCGCCACCACGTTGAATGTGCCCTAACACAGTGGATCGCGTTTCACGTTTGGTCTCAGCCTCAATATATTTCGCCAACTCATTGATATCGCAAATATGCTCAGTAATCGCCACGATGGCGTGCTTTTTACCTTTAGCAATACCTGCTTTGATCTCCTGCACCAATTCTTCGCGGGTATAGGGGATTTCCGGCAGAACGATAAATTCACAACCACCAGCAATGGCCGCCGCCAGCGTTAGATCGCCACAGTGGCGCCCCATCACTTCCACTATCGAGATACGTTGGTGAGAAGAAGAGGTATCACGCAAACGGTCAATCGCTTCCACTACGGTTTCCAGCGCAGTGAAGAAACCGATAGTGTAATCAGTACCCGCCACATCGTTATCAATTGTGCCAGGCAGACCGATGCAGGGGAAACCCATTTCGGTCAAGCGCTTGGCTCCCATGTAAGAACCATCACCGCCAATAACCACCAGCGCATCAATACCACGTTTTTTCATGTTCTCAATAGCGACAGCACGGACAGATTCTTCACGAAATTCAGGGAAACGGGCTGAACCGAGGAACGTTCCACCCCGGTTGATCATATCCGATACGCTGTAGCGATCCAGATTCACCATGCGATCTTCATACAATCCCAAATAGCCATCATAGATACCAAAAACTTCCAGATGCTCACTCAGCGCAGAGCGAACGACTCCACGAATGGCTGCGTTCATACCTGGAGCGTCACCGCCACTTGTCAGTACACCGATTTTTTTAATCATGACAACCTCTGAACTTGTTGATGCAAATTATAAATTCTGGACGCCGTGAGAGGATCGACGTACGCGGGCGATCTTACGGACTGATAACTGCAATAGTATATCAAAGCCCGAGAACTGAATTGATTCAGGTCAGTGATCTTTCGGCTAATTTTTTTGCGTTATATCACGTTTTTAGCAAGCATTAAGGTAAGCTACTTATTTAACTGGAAATTATAACGTATGCGGATAGCGCCTTGTTGCCACCGAACACGGATCCTGGTGGATAGTGATATCAGAGCCGGGAAAACCTTTTAATAAAGCCTGCTCCACCTCTTCAGCAATTTGATGAGCCTGGAATAATGGCAGATGATCGTCCAATTCAAGATGCAGTTGAATAAAACGAGTCGGACCAGACTGACGAGTACGAATATCATGTACTCCCTGCACACCCGGCCTGTTAGCGACAATATTAATGATTTCTTGCTGGTCTGCTTCCGGAAGCGCCCTGTCCAGCAAGGACTGTACGGCGTCATACCCCATCCGCAGCGCGCTATAGAGAATATAAACACCGATGCCTAACGCGAACAGCGCGTCTGCACGTTTAAAACCATACCAACTGAGCGCCAACGCCAGCAGGATCGCACCATTCATGATAACGTCGGACTGATAATGCAGCATATCGGCACGTATGGCCTGGCTGCGTGTTCGTCGTACAACCCAGCGCTGAAAAGTCACCAGGATTACCGTTGAAAACAGTGCGATCATCGTCACTAGCATACCGACCAGCGGCGCACGCATGGTGTTGGGCGAAGCCATGTGCTGTAAACCGGTCAGAAAGAGAAACAGAGCAGACCCGGAAATAAACATACTCTGCGCCAGCGCCGCCAGGGATTCGGCTTTACCATGGCCAAAGGTATGTTCTTCATCTGCGGGCTGAAGAGAATAGCGCACCACAAAAAGATTCGTCAGTGAAGCAGCGATATCCACCAGGGAATCCACTAATGCCGCCAGCAGGCTAACCGAGCCGGTGTACCACCATGCGAAAATTTTCACCAACAGCAGCAGTGAAGCCAGCGTCGTTGCTGCCAGCGCAGCACGATTCACCAGGCGCGCGTAGTGATGTTCCATGCCACACTCCGTTTAGTTCAGTGCGTGAAGTATACTGGATTTAAGATAAAAGGTGGTTATCATTGGAGTTGTCCAGGCTAAATACTGCCCCGGTTTGTTACCAGCATATCAAGGGAGTCAATATCCCACCGGCAGAAATGGAAAAGGCCTGTTACGCCTTCATCGGAAACAGGGATCTGGTGGCCTGACTTCACAGACTGAATACTCTCCCAGGAAACCGGGGCGGTTCAGTAAACGCCGCCAGTACAGCGAAAAGTGATAGCACGCCGTATAACGGACGGCGAAAACCGTTAGAGTACTTCAGAAAAATATTGGCTATGATCTCCAACCCAATAGCCAGTGCCAACCATGTAACGTGAGCAACATTAAGTGTGGTCATGATGTCACTCCCCAGGGGCCAGCGTACCGGATTTGATCAGCACGATGCCAGCGACCATCGTCATTAATCCCGCAACTTTTATCAACGATAAGCTCTCATCAAACAGCATGACACTAAACAGGGTAATAAACAGAATGCCAATACCTTCCCACATAGCATAAGTCACCCCCAGTGCGATGCGTTTTACTGCAAATGATAAGAAAATATAAGAAAGCACGATCATCACCAACATGAAAACATAACCGGCGTTATCGTCATTGACATTGGCCCACTACATTGACAAGGGGCCAGTAATTTCCGACACAATAGCCAGCGCTAATAAAAACCAATACCACATCATTTCTCTCCTCAACGGGAAACAAACTCCCATCCACGCAAAAAACAGGCGTGACAGCAGGATTCAATTCAATAAGAAAAACAGGAGAGAGCGGAACTACAACACGGAACGCCAGTACTGATCGCAAATTAAGCAATTAGAGAAGGAAATAAGGAAAATATGAGATGCCATCATTGGGATGAACATTTTATCCATAGGTTTACAACTTATCCACGTTGTTGCTTTTCCTCGATGTGGATGAAAAATTGTCCTCGGTAGTTGAATATGTATTTATTCTGGCATAAACAACATTCTGTTGGCTGGCATTTTAATTTCTTTACGCTGATATTATTGGATTAGCTAACTGCAATATTCAGCATAGCTGCTGCGGATAAATATAAATGGTGGCGCAGCACGGTTTACTGAGGCCCACCAACGTCAGATTACTACATTGAACCACCTCAACAGCCAGAAGAGATATTATCAAACTGGGAGCGCATGGATGCCAAGCCCGTCCTCCCGTTGTTGCCGGCCAGCCGATGATTTCGCGGCCACAACAGTCAAGGCTGAGCACCACCTGCACCACTTCCCGGTTCTGGCAACGGATTTCGAAGCCATCTGAGCACCAGCGTGTATCCGGCTTCAGCGTGATAACATTCTCAATGGTTTATGTATTGTTGAAGTTTAGGGGCGTATTGTCCTCACCCGGAATAACATTATTTATAACTCCTTTACACGTCTATGACCGATTGTCTCCCGCCAGCCAGCGCAACTGGTAACTGGTAACTGGCGGGATTTTTTATCTATTCTGGCTTATCCGGCCAGGCAATCGTCTTATAAATCATCTCGTCAGTAACGCCTGTAAAATCCAGCACCTTAAGTGCTTTTATGTATGCCATCCACTGAATCAGGCTGGCTTTATCATCGTCGCTGATAACCTCAAGCTGTAGCTCGGTACGCCAGTCAGCGATTGTACCGTTGGCTTCGGATAACAGGTTCTGGCGTTGTGATTCAGCTTTCAACTGCCAGTTAATAACCGGGTCAGCAAGGGTGGGTTTTCCGGTGCTGTCGGCGATAATAACTTTCCCTTTTTCCTGGCCTGCAAACAGTGCCTTATAATCTTCATCAGTGACAGCAACAGCGTCATCCGGCCAGCCATTTCCGGACTTATAGGCAGCTTTATCATAAATCAGATAAAAGCCACCAGTTTTAGCGCTGTAATAATATTTTTCTATCACTACCTCTATTTCCCGAGAGCAAACCAGCTTAGCGAATAATGTTCAACGCCACCATTCAATGATACATCAAACCCTGAAGTATTATCGTTATAATAGGTTGCATTAATGTTATTAGTTGTTCCAACTGTAAGAACTATAGCAAGCACCTCGGACGAAAATGCGACAGGAAAAGTAACATGCATATTACCGCTTGATGCAGAGATCCTTCCTGCCTGAGAGATCATTCCTGTCCGTTCATCTTTCACCCAGCCAGAACCGGAGGATGCAGACTCCCTAATCTGTGATACAACCCAGTTGTTTAAATGACCATCCCACACACTGCCATATATATTACCATCCGTAGAGATATAAGCATCTTCCATATAAACTCTACCCGGACTGTGAAAATCTCCATTAGTTCGGAATTCCCATACTTTCACATTATCGTTTCCATTAGTATAAATCCGGTACGCCCAGTAATTTCCGTTATTCAAATAAAGATCTGAAGTCACGGTATATGCTGTATCCGCACCTTGAGCTCTAAATATTATATTAGCGCTCGCGTCAGTATTCCATGCTGCTGCAACTTTCTGAAGCCCGGGATCTGTAGTATTCGCCACTACCGGGCCATTCAGCGTACCGCCTGTAATTGGATAAGCACCCACATCAGATGCCGTAAGACTATCTTTTGTAGCAAGGTCCCCAAGACCGAGGTTCTTTTTAGCGGTGTCCACGTCCTCCAGATCTGCCAGGTTTTCATTCACTCGCAGAAAGATCTTGTACAACGCATTCACCGTACTGTCATTTTCTGTCGCCATAACATTCAGCTCTCCACCAATGTCTGCATTATGTCAGATGCTCGCCGCACCCAACCGCGTCACATTACAATTACATTAGATCCACCAATACATAACATAGCGTAGTATAGAATCCGTTCGTGCAAGATACCATCGTACAAAAGTGAGACATCAAACTAATAACCCCCGTCACTGCTCATTTCATGCGAGCATCGTTAGTCGGTGAACCGGGCACGGGAGATAACCGGCTGAACAAACGAATGATTGCACAGTACTGAAGCCAACGTTTGGAAGATGGGATCCGCGCGGCAACGATCAACCAGGATATTTAACGATTTTCCAGTATGTTTAGCACACTGATACAGCCGGGGGAGCCCAGGAAGGAAAAACCCTGAAAAAGTCTGGAACCACTGAACGAAGCACCGCCAGAGATGATCGGCGGGTTGGCGGTATAACAATGTTGCCTACACCCACAACGCTAAATGCATCCTGTAACGGCTGATAGCGGTTAAATAACAGATTGATTTATAATGGGTTAATTCTAATTGATTGATAAAAAAAACCCCACCTTGTGGGTGGGGAAGACAGGGATGGTGTCTATGGCAAGGAAAAACGGGGATACTATGTTACTGGTTACTGTTGGGTACTACTTACTGCCTGCAGCGATGATGCCTGCGGCATACTCGCCAGCTTGCGCATTTCATCCATGCGCTGCTGATGCTTCTGGTTCAAAACGTCCTGCTGAGCTGGCGTTAACAGGTGGTACATCTGGTTGCGTACGTGGGCTATTTCGACCTGACGGGCGACTTCCGCCTGTGCAATTTTATCCAACCGGGCTCTGTAGGCCGTTTCGTCAAATTTATCTGCAATAATCATGTCGTGCAGTTGCTCTAAATCGCTAATACTTATGGGAGAACGCTCATGACGCGCCTGCTGCATCAGATCTCGCATTTGTTGGCGCTGCTGTTCAGTGAGACTGATGCCGTCAAACATGTGACTCTGCGGAATTTGCGCCATACTGCGTGGCACCGCGTTGTCCTGATGCATCTCGTCAGTCGTCGTCACTTCTGTGGCCCACGCAGTAGAAAAACTTAGTATCAACGTTGGCACCACAACGACGGCGGTAACTTTGCGCATCGTTAACTCCCAGTTTGGTTTCCGTATTCCGATTCAACAAGAATGAGTCTACGGAATCAGCTGCAAACATGCGTCAGGCGGTGTAAAACTACGTAAAGTCATGGAATGACAGCATTCGTTCACGGTATTTTGCCTGCGGAGGGCAATAAAAATGAATAAAATCCTGTTAGTTGACGATGACCGCGAATTGACTTCGCTGCTGAAAGAATTACTTGAAATGGAAGGGTTCGACGTACTGGTCGCGGGTGACGGCGAGCAGGCTCTGGCTCTGCTGGACAGCTCGATAGATCTCCTGCTGCTTGACGTGATGATGCCGAAGAAAAACGGCATTGATACCCTGAAAGAGCTGCGTCAGCAGCACCAGACACCGGTGATTATGCTAACCGCCCGCGGCAGTGAGCTGGATCGCGTTCTGGGACTGGAATTAGGCGCCGATGACTACCTGCCTAAACCATTTAATGATCGCGAATTGGTTGCCCGTATACGCGCTATTTTGCGCCGTTCTAACTGGAGTGAACAGCAGCAACAGCACGATAACAGTTCTCCGACGCTGGAAGTCGATCATTTGCGTCTGAACCCGGGTCGTCAGGAGGCCAGTTTCGATGATCTGACCCTGGATCTGACCGGAACGGAATTCACCTTGCTATACCTGCTGGCACAGCATCTGGGGCAGGTGGTTTCCCGTGAGCATCTCAGCCAGGAAGTGCTGGGTAAACGCCTGACGCCGTTTGACCGCGCCATTGACATGCATATTTCCAATCTGCGCCGTAAACTGCCTGCACGCAAGGACGGTCACCCATGGTTTAAAACGTTACGTGGTCGGGGCTATCTGATGGTTTCCGCTACATGATTTCGAGTCTGACCACCCGCATTTTCGCTATCTTCTGGCTAACGCTGGCACTGGTGCTGATGTTGGTTTTGATGGTCCCCAAGCTGGATACTCGCCAGATGACGCCATTGCTGGATAGTGAACAGCGCCAGGGCATCATGATTGAACAGCATGTTGAGGCCGAGCTGATGCGGGAGCCGCCCAATGACTTGATGTGGTGGCGCAGACTGTTTCGCGCCATTGAGAAATGGGCCCCCCCAGGCCAGCGTCTGCTGCTGGTGACCAGTGAAGGACGTGTTATTGGCGCACAACGTAGCGAAATGCAGGTGATCCGTAATTTCATCGGTCAGTCCGATAACGCCGATCATCCGCAGAAAAAAAAATATGGCCGGGTCGAGATGATCGGCCCTTTCTCAGTACGTGACGGCGAAGACAATTACCAACTTTACCTGATCCGCCCGGCAGGCAGCTCACAGTTGGACTTTATCAACCTGTTATTTGATCGTCCGCTGCTGTTGCTGGTGGTCACCATGTTAATCAGTTCGCCATTGCTGTTGTGGCTGGCATGGAGCCTGGCGAAACCAGCACGTAAGCTGAAACATGCGGCGGATGACGTGGCTGCGGGCAATTTACGCCAACGTCCTGAGTTAGAATCCGGGCCACAGGAGTTTCTGGCCGCTGGTTCCAGTTTTAATCAAATGGTCAGTGCTCTGGAGCGGATGATGACCGCACAACAACGATTACTGTCTGATATCTCTCATGAATTACGTACCCCGCTAACCCGTTTACAGCTGGCAGCGGCACTGATGCGTCGCCGCCAGGGGGAAGGGAAAGAGTTGCAGCGTATTGAGATGGAAGCTCAGCGACTGGATGGCATGATTAACGACCTGCTGGTGCTCTCGCGTACACAGCATAAAAACGCCCTGGTCAGTGAGGCGGTTAAAGCCAGTCATCTGTGGTCAGGCGTACTGGATGATGCCCGCTTTGAGGCCGAACAGATGGGCAAAACACTGGAAGTGCCTTATCCGCCAGGCCCATGGCCGCTATATGGCAACCCAAGTGCGCTGGAAAGCACGCTGGAAAATATTGTTCGCAATGCGCTGCGCTACTCATACTCAAAAATCATGGTCAGCTTCTCTGTTGATAAACAGGGCATTACCATTCATGTCGATGATGATGGTCCAGGTGTCAGCGCTGAAGATCGCGAACAAATTTTCCGACCATTCTACCGCACTGATGAGGCTCGTGACCGAGAGTCCGGCGGAACGGGTTTAGGGCTGGCGATTGTCGAAACGGCTATCCAGCAGCACCGCGGTTGGGTGAAAGCCGATGACAGTCCACTGGGTGGATTGCGTCTGACACTTTGGTTACCGCTCTATACCAGCAACAACTGATCTTTGCTATGCTTCGGCCCTCATAAACGAGGGTCGACGCTGATGCTGAATATCGTTTTATTTGAACCTGAAATTCCGCCCAATACCGGCAATATCATCCGCCTGTGCGCCAACACTGGTTTCCGGCTGCACCTGATTGAACCGCTTGGCTTTGCCTGGGACGATAAACGTCTGCGCCGTGCCGGACTGGATTACCACGAATTTACCGCCATCCAGCATCATGCTGACTATAGCGCGTTTCTGAATGCCGAAACGCCACAGAGACTGTTTGCCCTGACCACCAAAGGGACGCCAGAACATAGCGCAGTGAATTATCAGGCAGGCGATTATCTACTGTTTGGACCGGAGACCCGCGGCTTGCCCGCCGGGATACTTGACACTCTGCCTGCACAGCAGAAAATACGTATCCCGATGCAGCCAAATAGCCGCAGCATGAATCTGTCGAATGCGGTTTCAGTGGTGGTTTATGAGGCGTGGCGCCAACTGGATTATGCTGGCGCACTGCGCAAAGAATAGTTAAATGCCGTCGCCAAACTCAAAGCCCGGCACCATGCCGTTAAAATGCTGATCCATATCCATTGACGGCTTATCGCTGTTCGGCTTACCGACGATACGTGCCGGTACGCCAGCCGCGGTGGTATGTGGCGGAACGGGTTGCAGCACGACGGAACCCGCGCCAATTTTCGCACCACACCCCACCTCGATATTGCCGAGGATCTTGGCGCCCGCACCAATCATCACCCCTTCACGAATTTTAGGATGGCGATCGCCCGTGGTTTTACCAGTACCACCTAACGTAACCGACTGCAAAATTGACACATCATCTTCGATAACAGCCGTTTCACCCACCACAATACCGGTAGCATGATCAAGCATAATGCCACGCCCTATTTTGGCGGCAGGATGAATATCCACAGCAAAAGATACCGATACTTCGTTCTGTAGGTAGACAGCCAACGCCCGCCGCCCCTCATTCCATAGCCAGTGGCCTATACGATAAGCCTGCAAAGCATGAAACCCCTTCAGGTACAGCAACGGCGTAGAGTATTTATCAATGGCGGGATCACGCTGACGCACAGCTTCAATATCGCAGGCGGCCGATTGGATCATCGAAGGATCTTGCTGATACGCTTCCTGTACGATCTCACGAATAGCAATAGCGGGCATAATGGGGTTAGCCAGTTTATTCGCCAGCATGTAGCTCAGCGCACTGCCCAGATTGTCATGTTTTAACAGTGTAGCGTGGTAAAAACTGGCCAACATCGGTTCGCAGTCCACCAGGGCCCATGCTTCCGCTTTAATATAATCCCAGACCAGCTCAGGTTCTACACACGGCATTACTCTCTCCCCATCAAATATAGCGTCCGGTGGACGCCGGTACGCTAAGACGCAGGGCTTCCCTGTTTCAGTTGGCGCTGTTTTCGTCTTTTCTGCTGCGCCCAAGCAAACTTAATGCTGCCTCTCGCGCATTTTTTTCGCAATACAATACCTGATAAATTTGCTCAGTTATTGGCATTTCCACACCACAACGCGCGGCCAGAGCCTTAACTTCTTTGGTATTTCTGAAACCCTCCACCACCTGGCCAATGGTGGTCTGTGCCGTCTCAACATCCATCCCCTGCCCCAGCATCATGCCAAAACGGCGATTGCGTGACTGGTTATCGGTGCAGGTCAGCACCAAATCGCCAAGACCCGCCATCCCCATAAAGGTGGTTGGATCGGCACCCAGCGCGATACCCAGACGGGTCATTTCCGCCAGGCCTCGGGTAATCAGCGCCGTACGCGCATTGGCGCCAAAACCAATACCGTCGGAAATCCCCGCACCAATAGCGATGACGTTTTTTACTGCTCCACCCAACTGGACGCCGATGAAATCAGGATTGTTATAAACCCGAAAGCTTTTACCACAGTGCAGCAGCGTTTGCAGATCATCGGCGAACACCGCATCGGTCGCGGCCAGGGCAATGGCTGTAGGCAATCCCGCTGCCAGTTCTTTAGCAAAAGTTGGGCCGGAAATGACCGCCAGCGGGATCGCTTCGCCGAGGATCTCACGGGCGACTTCCTGCAATAATCGTCCCGTCTCTTTCTCCAGGCCTTTGGTAGCCCAGACAATGCGTGAGTCAGCACGCAGATGCGGTTTGATTTGCTGTAACACATCGCCAAACACATGACTGGGTACGACCACCAGCAGATCGCGACTGGCCGCAATAGCGGTCGCCAAATCAGTTTCAAGGCGGAGAGAATCAGGAAAAGGGGCATCGGGCAGAAAAGCCACATTACAACGGTCAGCCTGGAGTTGCGCCTGATGTTGTGGATTATGACCCCACATCACTACATTGTGGCCGTTACGTGCCAACGTAATGGCCAAAGCGGTGCCGTACGAGCCGGCACCGATGACGCTCATTGAAGCATTAGCTTTCAGCATCAGGCATCCTGTTGCGGTGTGGCGCCTTCGTTTGACTGCTGAAGATAATTCATAAACAGCGCGTCAAAATTAACCGGGGCCAGATTCAACTGCGGGAAAGTACCGCGGGAAACCAGGTTGGTAATGCATTCGCGTGCATACGGAAAAAGAATATTTGGACAATATGCACCCAGGCAATGCGCCATCTGGTTGCCTTCGATTCCGGAGATGGAGAAGATCCCTGCCTGCTGTACTTCACACAGAAACGCAGTATCTTCGCCTACGGTTGCGGTCACGGTGACACGCAGAACCACTTCAAACACATCATCTGCCAGTTGGCTGGAGGCTGTATCCAGATCCAGTTTCACTTCTGGTTCCCACTCTTTCTGGAAAACCTGAGGTGCGTTAGGTGCTTCAAAAGAGATATCTTTCGTGTAGATACGTTGAATCTGGAAAGTCATCTCGGTGTTATTTTGTTCTGACATGTTACGTAATCCTATGGGTTAAATAATCCGTTCTTGCGCCACTCGCCCATTTTATTTTAATAACGGGTCGAGGCCTTGCTGACCATCAAGCGCATACAAGTCGTCACAGCCACCAATATGCTGCGCATCAATAAAAATCTGCGGGACAGTGGTACGACCGCTTCGCTTAATCATCTCTTCACGCTTATCGACATCCCCGTCAATGGCGATTTCCTGATAATTAACCCCTTTCTGGCTCAGCAATGCCTTGGCACGATGACAGAAAGGACAGGTTGCTTTGGTATAGATCTCAACGTTTGCCATGTCGTACCTCCAAATATTATTTACCGCGTACCAGCGGAAGGTTCTCACCGCTCCAGCCGGTAATGCCCTCTTTCAAGATGTAAACCTGTTCGAAACCAGCAACATTCAGCTGCGCAGCAGGCTCTGCTGCAGACATGCCGTTCGCACAGACCACGATAACCGGCTGAGCTTTGTGTTTTTCCAGTTCGCCAAAACTGCCTTTTTTGATGTCGGCAGCCAGCACGTTGATCGCATTCGAGATATGGCCTTTACGGAAGTCATCACGGGAACGCACATCGACTACCACAGCTTCTTCTTTATTAATTAAATGGGTCGCTTCACTGCGACTAATTGTTTTTATCTTGGAGAACATGCCCTTAACGGTGGTCACGATCACCAGAACCAGCAGAACAACCCACGCCAAACTGAGAATGGTGTGGCTGCCTGCAAACTGCATAATATCTTGCATGAGGGGTAACAACTCCCGAAAGGGTTAATAAGCTAAAACAAGGCTTCTGAGTATACCTGCCAGTACGGTCATGTACAGTCGTGAAGCGGCCAGAGTGACGTTTTTCTGAGGCTGATTTGCAAAAAAAATCGCCCCCAGTACAAATCACGCCGCCAACGTGTGACAACCTTCGGATTTCAGCGGCTAATTGTTGCGCAACTTAATGCTTCTGCCCGTACTTTCTCCCAGGCCCCCTCACGAATCAACTCACGGTTTGTCACCGATAGAAACGCAAAAGCCCACACAGATGACTGGTAAGCTGCTGTTCATCGTGGAATAATCCTTGTCTTATGAGGGAAAAAGCGACAATTTCAATTCTACGAACCCAGGGTAATGGAACAGCCAGAGGCGTTCCGTTACGATCTGCCGTGTTCGGCCTCTCCGCCAGCGTACTCTGCGCTGGCATCCTGTTGTTGCCTGTCGCCAGCCTGATGGCGGCGGATAATAAGTCTGAACTGAAGAATATTCAGCAGAATATAGCGGCGAAAGAAAAAAGCGTACAATTGCAAAAACAGCAACGCAGCAAATTGCTCGCTCAGTTACAAAGTCAGGAAAAAATTATTGCTCAGGCCAGCCGGCAATTGCATACAACGCAAACGTCTCTCGCCAGCCTGAACAAAGACATCTCCGCCCTGACCACATCAATCAGCAAACTGCAAACTCAGCAGGATCAGCAGGAAAAACAGTTGGCGGAGCAACTTGATGCCGCTTTTCGCCAGGGCCAGCATAACGGATTACAAATGCTCCTCAGCGGTGAAGAAAGCCAACGTAGCGAACGTATCCTGGCCTACTTCGGCTATCTCAATGACGCCCGCCAGAAATCTATCGACGACCTGAAAAAAACGCGCAGTGAACTCTCAGCACAGAAAGCCGCTCTGGTGAGCAAGCAAACACAACAGAAATCATTATTAGCGCAGCAACAGAGCCAACAGCAAAAGCTGGAAGTTGCCCGGGTCGCCCGGAAGAAAACCCTGACGACGCTGGAATCCTCACTGGAGCAAGCTCAGGCCCAATTGGTGGAGATGCGGCAAAACGAAAGCCGCCTGCAAGATAAAATTGTCAAAGCCGAGCGGGAAGCCCAGGCCCGTGCTGAAAAAGAGGCCAGGGATGCTCAACGCATCCGCGACCGGGAAACCCAGGCAAAAAGCAAAGGTACCACATATAAACCGACGGAAAGTGAGCGCTCACTGATGGCGCGTACCGGTGGTCTCGGGCGTCCTTCGGGTCAGGCTATGTGGCCGGTAAGAGGAACGATTGAACATCGCTTTGGTGAACAGTTGCAGGGCGAGCTACGCTGGAAAGGGCTGGTTATCAGTGCCCCGGAAGGTAGCGAAGTCAAAGCTATTGCCGACGGGCGCGTACTAATGGCTGACTGGTTGCAGGGCTATGGTCTGGTCGTGGTTATCGAGCATGGTAAAGGGGATATGAGCCTCTACGGCTATAACCAGAGTGCGCTGGTGAGCGTGGGAACCCAGGTTAAGGCAGGACAGCCTATCGCGTTGGTTGGTACCAGCGGCGGCCAGGGCACGCCTTCACTGTATTTCGAAATCCGACGCCAGGGACAGGCTGTCAATCCACTACCGTGGTTAGGAAGATAACTTTTGTCACATCTCCGTAAAATCAGCGGCATGCTGACAGGCCTGCTCATAGCTTGCTCGGCGTATGCGGGCAAACTGTCTATCGTTATTGATGATTTTGGCTACCGTCCGACACAGGAAAATCAGGTATTACAGATGCCACCGGCCATTTCCGTCGCGGTATTACCTAACGCTCCTCATGCCCGCGAAATGGCGACTAAAGCACACCAACGCGGTCATGAAGTGCTGATCCACCTGCCTATGGCCCCAATCAGCAAGCAGCCGCTGGAAAAGGACACGCTGACCCCGGATATGCCCAGCAGCGAAATCGAAAGAATTATCCGTGAAGCCGTTGCCAGGGTGCCCTATGCCGTCGGGCTGAACAATCATATGGGCAGCGCCATGACGTCCAGCCTGCCCGGAATGCAGAAAGTGATGCAGGTGCTAAATCACTATAATTTCTACTTCCTCGACAGCATGACCATCGGCAACAGTCAGTCTACCCGCGCAGCGCAGGGAACCAGCGTTAAAATTCTCAAGCGTCGGGTCTTCCTCGACGATACGCAAAACGAAGCCGACATCCGCAAACAGTTTATCCGTGCCGTGCGCCTTGCCCAACGGGATGGTTCCGCCATCGCTATTGGTCACCCCCATCCGACCACGGTAAAGGTGCTACAACAAATGTTGCCGACACTCCCTGCAGATATTATTCTGGTTCGACCAAGTCAATTGCTGAATGAACCTCAGATCATCAGCAATAAGCCGCTGCCACCGGAAAGCAAACCCACCCGAGCACGCAATCCGTTCCGGGGAGTGCAGATCTGCCCCGTTAAAGTGTTGCCGGTACCGGCTATTCATGCTCTGGGGGTGGTCGCGGACAGCATTACTGACAGCGCGGGCGTACGTTATATTAAAACGAATTTCTCAGGACTGACGTTTACCCTCGGAAATACGCCTTAAATTTTACTGCTGTGTCCTGTGTCCTTACGCAGGACACAAGCTACACGGATATGGAACCATATGGATACGGATACGGTGTCATGGAGCAACAGCGGAAGAAAATACTGTTACTGGATACCGGTAACGAATGGGGTGGTGGTACCAACAGCATGCTTGAGTTGCTGAAACGTGTTGATCGCCGTCAGTTTGATATTCACTGCTGCTTTTATCACAACTATTCCCGCGGTAAAGGCGACACAATAAAGCAGGTGCTGGCATCACTTGATATTCCGGTGATATTCATTGCTCAGCGCCGACAACCGCGTTGGGCAAAAATCGCCAAAGAACTGCTACGTTCACTGGTATTCTTCCATCGTGGTCTGCGTCAACAGGTCACCCGTCTGGTTGATACGCAATGGCGCATTAAACCCAATGCCAGCAAAATCCGCCAGCTTATCGTTCAGCAACAGTTTGACCTGCTGTATATGAACAATCAGCCAGGCTCCAACGCTGAAGGTTATCTTGCCGCTTCCGGGTTATCCGTGGCTGTTGTGCAACATTGTCGGATTGAGCCGGTACTGACACCCGCGCTGGTGCGCATGGTTAACCAGCGAGCCAGTGCAGTGATTGCCGTATCGAACGGGGTTCGCGAGGTTTTACTGGCTCATGGCGTGAGTGCGGAAAAATGCTTCACCGTATTCAACGCCATTGATATTCAGCAACCCTTGCCAGAGCGTGAGAAGATGCGGCGCCAACTGCTGGATGTCCCGCCGGAAACCTTTGTTTTTGGCAGTATCGGCTCGCTGATTGCCCGAAAATCACATCACCATATCCTGTTGGCGCTGAAAAAATTCGCCACCGCCTTCCCCAGCGCTGACTGGCGCATGGTGATCCTCGGTGAAGGCCCGGAGCATGCCGCCCTACAGCACCTGGCGCAACAGTCAGGGATTGCTGATCGCGTTGAATTCGTTGGTTTTCGCAGCAATGCACTGGACTATCTCGCCGCTTTTGACATTTTTATCCTCGCGTCGAAGAGTGAAGGCCTTCCCCGTGTCGTGCTGGAAGCCATGCTGCTGAAAACAGCCGTGATCGGTTCACGCGTGACCGGAACGGCCGAGCTGATTGTGCAGGGTAAAACAGGACTACTGTATAACTATGGCGACACCCAGGCTTTGTTTGAGCAGATGAAAACACTGTGGCTCAACGCGGAAAAACGCCAACAGTTACAGCACCAGGCCAACACCCTCGTTAAAGAACGTTATGCTATCGAGAAGTACGTCGCGGGGGTGGAAACTCTATTGACAGAATGCGGCTCATGGAAACCCATCGTATGTTTGAATTCTTAAATTCTCAGTTTCGTCACGTTCGCGCCCGCCATAACCTCCCTTACCAGCAAAAAGAGGTGCAGGGAACGATCACCGTCACGTCGATTGTGATCCCCTGCAGCGGCGCGGATTTTGTCGAAGAGGCTCAGTTGAGTGCATTTTTTGCGTTCCGCTTCGCCCAGGCGGTTAAAGAGATTGTTATTGTCACGGATCAACCCGCGGAACAATTTGGCGAGCTGCCGCCTAAAACCCGTATCGTCACGCTGGATGTACCTTTCCGCGAAGAACATTACCGTTATAAGCAGATCTATCACAGCCGCCTGATTAAACTTCAGGCTCCTCTGCAAGCGCGGACAGAGGGAATTTTGATGATCGATTCCGATTTAAACCTGCTAAAAATGCCAGAAATTAGCATGCTGGACGGACACATTTATTCCAGCTTCCGCCAGGGCAGAATGATCGCAAAACTCACCAATGCGCCGGAACAAAACCGTCCAGCCTATTATCGCAACACCGTCCGTCCGTTTATGGTCGATCACGTTAACAGTGCATTTCTCGCTGCCACCCGCCAAACCTGGCAACGGATCTACCCGCTGTGGCTGGCGCTGTATCAGGATACCTGGACACTGATGGATGATTCTCAGCCGCCCACGGATCAATTGCCGCTGGCCGCACTGCTGGATTTGCTGGATCTGAAAACCGTCAATCTGGGTGACTGGATAAACTGGCCGGTGGCGAAGAAAATCGGTGGCGGCACGGCAGTCATTCCGCCAGAGGTCGTGGGCGCCCACGGCGGTTTCCCGCTGGCTGAATGGCGGAAATATCTCGCATCACCAACCACGCCGCTATCGTTCAAAGGCCAGGATTACACACGTAAAGTCCGCTATCTTACCGACGCGGAAAAACAGCAGCAGTAAATCTTTATCATGCTGATGGGGTCAACTCACCCTCAGCCCGCCGATGTCGGGCGCCAGTGGACGCCCGACCTTCAATTGTTCTTCCGCTGCTACATTGTGAACGGTCGCGAAACGGGTTAATAAAACGATAACGACCAGTTCATGATCCCCCCTGGACTCAATAACGAAACATCTTATTACACCGGCGCGAAAGGCGTGTTTTGCAACATAAATCACAGCAGCAAAGCATAATTACAGTGACTACAGCGTCATCTGACTGGCTGTCAGGTGATGAGATGTTATGATAATCAGCATTAGCGTGTGAAACCTTCTTTTCACCCACTCTCTTTTAAAGGTTAAAGCTCATGATCATCGTCACTGGCGGCGCAGGATTTATCGGAAGTAACATCATTAAGGCGCTAAATGACCAGGGCCACAGTAATATTCTGGTGGTCGACAACCTGAAAGACGGCACCAAATTCGCCAATCTGGTGGATCTGAACATTGCCGATTATATGGATAAAGAAGATTTCTTGATCGCCCTCCTGGCCGATGAAGAATTCGGCGACATCGAGGCGGTATTCCATCAGGGTGCCTGTTCATCCACCACCGAGTGGGATGGCAAGTATATGATGGATAACAACTATCAGTACTCCAAAGAACTCCTTCACTACTGCCTGGAACGTCAGATCCCGTTCCTGTACGCTTCTTCCGCCGCCACCTACGGCGGGCGCAATGAAAACTTTATCGAGGAGCGCCAGTATGAAGCGCCGCTGAATGTTTACGGCTACTCGAAAATGCTGTTCGATCACTACGTTCGTCAGATCCTGCCGGAAGCAAACTCGCAGGTGTGCGGTTTTCGCTACTTCAACGTTTACGGCCCACGTGAAAACCATAAAGGCAGTATGGCCAGCGTGGCCTTCCATCTGAATACTCAACTGAACAACGGTGAAAATCCAAAACTGTTCGAAGGCAGTGAAAACTTCAAGCGCGACTTTATCTACGTGAAAGACGTGGCCGCGGTTAATTTGTGGTTCTGGCAGAATGGCGTGTCCGGCATCTTCAACTGCGGTACTGGCCGGGCCGAATCTTTCCAGGAAGTGGCCGATGCCGCGCTGAATTTCCATCAGAAAGGCGAAATCGAATACATTCCTTTCCCGGAAAAACTGCAAGGGCGCTACCAGGGTTATACACAGGCGGACCTGACCAAACTGCGTGCGGCGGGTTACGATAAGCCCTTTAAAACCGTGGCCGAAGGCGTGGCTGAATACATGGCCTGGCTGAACCGCGACGCGTAACAGGGTACTTCCGGTCATGAAAATTCTGGTCATCGGTCCTTCCTGGGTTGGCGATATGATGATGTCGCAGAGTCTCTATCGTACGCTGAAGGTTGAGTATCCTGACGCCATCATCGATGTGATGGCGCCCGCGTGGTGCCGTCCGTTGCTGTCACGTATGCCTGAAGTCAGCGAAGCCCTGGCAATGCCGCTCGGCCATGGCACCCTGGGACTGGGTGAACGTCGTCGCCTGGGTAAGACATTACGCAACAAAGGGTACGAACGCGCTTATGTCCTGCCTAATTCCTTCAAATCAGCGCTGGTGCCCTTTTTTGCCAATATCAAAACCCGTATCGGCTGGCGTGGTGAAATGCGCTATGGACTGCTGAACGATATCCGGCCTCTGGATAAAGCGGCCTTTCCCCTGATGGTTGAGCGCTATATCGCGCTGGCTTATGACCAACAACGGATAACCAGTGCGAAAGATCTGCCGCAACCGTTATTATGGCCAGCCCTTGCCGTTAGTGCAGAAGAAAAACTGACGACGGCTGCAGAGTTTGATCTTGTAGCAGTACGACCCGCAATGGGTTTCTGTCCTGGCGCTGAGTTTGGTCCTGCCAAGCGCTGGCCGCATTATCATTATGCTGCACTGGCGCAGAAGCTGATCAATGACGGCTATCAGATTGTCCTGTTTGGTTCAGGGAAGGATAAAGACACCGGCGAGCAGATTCGACAAAGCCTGCCGGAAGATGTGCGGCAGTACTGCCGCAATCTGGCTGGCGAAACCACATTAGAACAGGCGGTTGTCCTGTTGGCCCATTGCCGGGCGGTAGTCAGTAACGATTCTGGTCTGATGCATATCGCCGCCGCGCTGGGGCGCCCTCTGGTGGCGCTGTACGGCCCCAGCAGCCCGGACTTTACCCCTCCGCTGTCGGACAAGGCGCGTGTTATCCGCCTGATCAGCGGTTATCACAAAGTGCGGAAAGGGGCAGCGGAAGAAGGTTATCATCAGAGTCTGATCGATATTCAGCCTGAGCGGGTCAGTGCCGAACTGGCGAGCCTGCTGGGTGACAGCCAGGAGAATGAATGCAGGTTCTGATTGTTAAAACCTCCTCAATGGGCGACGTACTCCATACTCTGCCAGCCCTGACTGATGCCATGCGCGCTATCCCAGGGATCCGTTTTGACTGGATCGTGGAGGAAGGTTTTGCACAAATCCCCACCTGGCATCCGGCGGTAGACCGGGTGATCCCGGTAGCGATCCGACGCTGGCGTAAACATTGGTTTGGCAGTGCAGCACGTGAAGAACGCTTTCTGTTCAAGCGTGAGGTTCAGTCACGCCAGTACGATCTGGTGATTGATGCGCAGGGACTGATTAAAAGCGCCGCACTGGTCACCCGTATCGCCAAAGGTATCAAGCACGGCCAGGACAGTCGCAGCGCTCGCGAACCATTTGCCAGTTGGTGGTATGACAGACGTCATGCAATCAATAAGCAGCAGCATGCTGTACAGCGTACACGGGAACTGTTTGCCAAAAGTCTTAACTATCCCTTGCCGACCAGCCTGGGTGACTATGCCATCGCAGGGCATTTCCTGGCGAACCCTCCTGTCGATGCCGTTCAGTATCTGGTGTTTTTACATGCCACCACCCGTGATGCGAAACACTGGCCAGAGAATAACTGGCGCGAGCTGATCGGTTTGCTGCAAGCCAGCGGGCTGAAGATCAAACTGCCCTGGGGCACGGAGCACGAACAGCAGCGGGCCAGGAGACTGGCGGAAGGATTTAACTATGTAGAAGTACTGCCCAAACTGACACTGGAACAGGTCGCCCAGATTTTAGCCGGCGCAAAAGCTGTGGTATCCGTCGATACAGGACTCAGCCATTTAACCGCAGCACTGGATCGCCCCAATATCACGCTGTATGGTCCAACCGATCCGGGATTGATTGGCGGTTATGGTAAAAATCAGTTCGTCCTGCGCCCCACTCAGAGCCAAAATATGGCAGATATCTCTGCACAACGTGTGGCAGAACATCTCCATCCTCTTATCGCACCCATGGCTGATTAAACGCAGATGACCCCCCCTATCCTGAGCATTCTGATTGCCGCACACAATTGTGGCGATTTTCTCGCCAAAACGCTCGACAGTATCATCGCCTCACTGGGCAAGGCGCTGGTGCGGACCGAAATTGTGGTGGTCAACGATGCCTCGACAGACGCCACCCAGACCATCATTGATGATTACGCGTTGCGCCTGCCGCAGCTTCGTCATAGCTATGTCGATTACCGTAACGTCGGTAAAGTCCGTAATCATGCGGTTAAACTGGCATGCGGCGACTATATTCTGATGGTCGATGGCGACGATCAACTACTTCCTGGCGCCCTGCAGGATCGACTGCAAACACTGCAAAAATATACGCCGGATATTCTGCTCAGTCAGATTATCGAAGTGCGGCATGACGTTCCGGCGTTGCAATGGCAGCCCTCCGACCCTGAATTACTGCCCCGGGACGAGGCTATTGAGCGTTTCCTGATACATCGGGATTATCAGGCGCATTTTATCGGGCAGTTCTTTTCACGGCAGTTACTGCAACAACATGCTTTCCCGGATTTTATCTGTTACGAAGACACCTGGCTGTTTCCGCTACTGCTGATGCTCAGTGAGAAAACGCTGTTTACCCGCAGTGGTTTTTATCTATACCGTAAGCATGGGCACAGCCTGTCGACAGCCATTGATGAACGCAAGATTACCTGTCTGATTGCCGCGACACAGAACATGGATGAGGTGTTGCCGGCACAATTTGAGCACCTGATTACCTGCCATTGGCTGGATATCGCCAACCGGTACCATCCTTTGCTCAGCGGCACGTCACAAGGTCATCAGGTGAACTCGCGTATCGCCCGGGTCAGCCTGGTCCGGTTTCTGCTGAACAGAAAAATCAGGACCAGTTATAAGAGAAAAATGCTGGCGGTACGGAAACGCAACCGATAATACCGTCCTTCACGATCCGATCACGCCATTCCTTGTCTTGACTTAAAGGCGGCATACTCCGCCAGCGTCATTCCCTGAGTCCGGGTATGAAGCCAGCTAAATAGCGTATCGAGGTCGTCATAAAGCCGGTCAATATCCGCTTCATTTTTGAATGTCGGGCTCCCGTCAGGCATAAACTCGGATGAGTGCAACATGAACTCGACATAATCGGCCCCGGAAGCCAGACTTTTTTCTGCCACATTAATCATTTGTTGCACATTGCCGCCAACAGGACGCAGCCAGTGCACAGAAGGGCTGCGCTTTTTGCCACGCAACGCATCGTAACCCTGCCTGAGCACGTTCATCAAGCGGCAATGCTTGAACTGAATACTCATCGGTACCTCCAGCAATGGAGAGCCTCCCGGACGAGAAATATCATCGATATCAATATAATAAGCGGTTCGGGGGAAACGAGTATAATTGCTCCCCCCCTTACCTTGCGGAGCACCTGGTGAGTATTGCCAGTTCACGCCCGGCGTTACCGAACAGTCAACCTGGTAGCCGAACTCAATCAACAATTGAGCATAATATTCATCGAAAGCCCACCGTCCGGCGCGATGGCTGAGCATTTTGGTATGAAATGTTTCTTCCAGCAACTGGGTCATCCAGGCCACTTTTTTGCGGATTTCATCACGCGGATACTCGATCAGATAAGGCTGAAAATGCCAGTCATTTTCCGTCAACTGATATTCCGGTGGACTATTCCAGGCATGCAGATGCATCCCTACCTCGCCAGTATTACGGGCGATGACATCGCGGGCAAATTCGATATAAACCGGATCAACCGCCATTTCATAATTGGTCAGCCAGGTGGGTTTAAAAGCATATTTTTCACAAACTTGCTGGAAACGTGCAAGAAAATCTGCATTTCTGGTCGTAACATGGCCTGAACGATTACGCCACAGATTGTCGCCTTCCGTATCGATGGTGATTAAAAATGCTGGTTTATTCATGCCCGTTGCCGCTCCATTATGACCCAGCCAGTATGTTACGCAGCCCTCTCCAGGGACGCAAAGGGATTTGCTGGCGCATCAGGGAGTCGGGCGGATTTGCTATAGCGCTATCTTTTTTATTTTTCTAAGATTAACCTCATGCGTCGACCAGTATTAATCAATGTCCGCATGAGGTTAACAGGTCAAAATGAACCGGGATATGGCAGAGGGATTGCCTGAAGTGATGAAAAAGGTAAGTCGTATTTATGCAGTAGAGGAGAAGGAGCATCTCCTCACGGTAGACTTTCTCTGTGAAAGGTAAAAAATTGTCCAAGCGAATTTTGATGATCATTGATGGCCTGCCCGGTGGCGGTGCCGAGAAAGTCGTACTCACGCTGGCGAAAGGATTGATTGAACGCGGCCACCGGGTTTCGCTATTTTCTCTGCGCGCGGTATGTGACTACCCCATACCAACCAACCTGCATTATCAGGTCATCCAGGATAGCTGCCGTCGCCCCTGGCGCAAGCTGACCGAACTGAATCGTCGAGCGGCCATGCTGGATAATGCAATAGTGGCAGCAGAGGAAGAAGGTGGCGCCTTTGATCTGGTGGTCTCTCACCTGCATAAAACCGACCGGATTGTCAGACGTTGCACACGGCTGCAACCCGCGAAAACCTGGTTTTGCTTGCATGGTGTCTTTTCTTCGTCCTATCTGGCTCACCGCAAAGGTTTTTCGTTATGGCTGAAAAAAGTTAAAACACGGAGAGTCTATCAAAACCGCAATGTTCTGGGTGTTTCGGAGTATGTGCTCGACGACCTCAAACAGGCTTTTCACATAAAACCTGCTCGCGAAAAAGTCATTTTTAATCCTTTTGATTTCGAAGCGATCCTCTCTCAATCGTTAAAACCCTGTAAAATGGCGGGTCAGGATTACCTGCTCCATGTAGGGCGTTTCCATCAGACCAAACGACATGATCGCCTGCTGCGCGCCTATGCCAAAAGCGGCCTTACGGCGCCATTAGTGCTGATTGGCCAGGGCAGCCCGACAGCGACCACAAAACTAAAAGAACTGGCAATGGAACTGGGAATCAGCGACAGAGTTTACTTTGAAGGTTTTACCAATAATCCTTATCCCTGGATCCGCCATGCAAAACAACTGATTGTCAGTTCCGATAGCGAGGGTTTTGGTAATGTGCTGGTCGAGGCGCTGATTTGCTATACTCCTGTGGTTAGCACCCGTTGTCCAGGAGGACCCACCAGTATTATGACCGGTGACCTGGCCCGTGGCCTGGCGGAGATGAACGACGATTCACTGGCCGCGACGATGCAGGATGTTTGGCTGAATCCGCCAGCGGTAGATGGACGCGATCTGAAGGCGTACAGTATTGAGGCGATATGCCAGCAATATATTGATTTAATCAATAATAACTGAAATTTACGCTACCTTACAAGAAAGACGATTAAGATAATCAGAGGCCAGGCAAATGTGCGAGCTGGCTTCAGGGGCTGAGTGCCCAAAAACGCTTTTATTTCTGCATAATGTAAGATTTCCACCCTCGTACAACAGGAATGAATATCAAAACTCTGTGATATATATTCGCATAGTACCAAGATCGACCGGTTCACAATGTGGCAATAAATGGACAACTTCGCTCAGGGAGAATAGAGGGTGAATTATGTGTTGATATTCCTGTTTCTGCTACCAGTAAAGCTACTGATGAAGCTGAGACGGAAAAAACAGCCTCGTAACCTGGTGATCCAGACGGCGAAGATTGGTGATTTCATCAATATCACCCCTTTGCTGAAACACCTTAAGCACAGTGATGCTTTGCTGAGCCGTGCTGTTGCGCCACTGGCAAAGCACGATGCCACGCTCGGGGAAATTTTCTATGTGGAAGACTACAAGAGCAATCTTCTCGCCAGATTAAAGCTCGCCTTTAAACTGATGAACCACTATGACAATGTCTATCTGCTACATCCTAACAACCTCAACCTGTTTTATGCGGCCTGCTGTAATGCCGACAATAAGCAGTTTCTGTCGATGTACAGAAGAAAGTGGTATCAGGGGGTTTTCTACCTCACGGCAACCGGTACAGTTGAACATCAGAAACATACGCTAACCCTGGAAAACTATCTGAAGCTGGCCGATCGCTCACTGACCAAAGACAGTTACCCAAAACATGCGACACTCCCACTACTGAAGCCAGAAAACACCCCCAACGAGCTGTTCAGAACGGATAAGATTAAAATCGGCCTGAGCATTTCAGCAGGTAACCAGGCCAAAACCATCCCACCAAAAATATGGAAAACACTCTTCGACAGGCTCGACGATCTGCCTTGTTTATTCTATATTTTTGGTTCGCCGAATGAACTGGCCCATTTTATTGAGCTCAATAAGGTGGTTGGCGAACGCGATAACCTCGTGAATATGATTGGCAAAATCTCACTGGAAGGGGTGCCATATGCTATCAGCCAGATGGATTTTTATGTGGCATCTGATTCGGGTAATATTTATATCGCCGACGCGCAAAATGTACCGGTCATTCTGATTTACGGCCCTTGTTGCGTGGAAGAACAACGTCCTCTGGGAGATGTCCTGCTGATAGGTCCTGATCATATTGCCCCGACGTCCTATGTGTTTCGCGCGTTGTATAAATTTAATCATCCTGCCCAACAGCTTTTCGCGCTTGATGCGCGTAAGCTTGATGATATTTATGATTTTATTTACACGCGCAGTTGGAAATGCCTTACCGAAAAGAAGATATTACCCTGAGTATGAATCCGCATTCTGAAATTCCGTCGCCGCTGTTGAGCGTGATTGTCCCGATGTATAACGCTGGAAAAAGCTTCCAGGCCTTTATTGAGTCAGCACTGGCGCAAACGCTGCAATCCCTGGAAATCATCATCGTCAACGATGGTTCCACTGATGAATCAGCGGAAATGGCGCATCGTTATGCTGCGCAGTATGCGCATATACAGGTTATCGATCAGCAAAATGGCGGTGTTTCACGGGCGCGTAATGCCGGTCTTGCCATCGCCCGGGGCCAGTATGTGACCTTCCCGGACGCTGATGATACCCTTTATCCGGATATGTACCGCAAACTGGTCGAGATGGCCGGGCAAGACGATCTGGATGTAGCACAGTGCAATGCCGAACGCATTTTCTGGGGGGATGATAACGCCCGAACGTTGATCCCAACCGATCGCTTGCGTTCCACTGGCGTACTGAGCGGTGCCGAATGGCTGGGCAAGGCGCTGTCGACCAACCGCTATCTGCACGTGGTCTGGCTGGGGATCTATCGCCGGGAACTGATTCAACAGCTAAACTTGCTGTTTGAACCGGGGCTGCACCACCAGGATATCCCCTGGACTACCGAATTAATGCTGAATGCACGGCGGGTACGCTATACCGAAGAAGTGTTGTATCGCTATTACGTTCATGACCAGTCAATCAGCAATCAGAAGCGTACTGGTATGCGTAATGTCGAATATCAGCGGCACTATCTGAAAATCGCCCGCATGTTGGATGAGATTAATCAACGCTACCGCCATAAAGTTAACATCGCTCCCGCCGTGTATCGGCAGGTAACCAAAGAGGCATTAACCGTTTGCCACTCTATTCGCCGTGAACCGGATGCTGAAGCGCGACAGGCGATCATTGCCGATGTGTTCGCAACAAAAACGCCTGGCATCATGTTGCGTAACACACGTGGCGCCCAACAGTGGTATCAACTGTTGCTCTGGCTGATCCGTATTTGGCGCTGGCGTCAAAAGTAATTCCGCCGGACGCTGACTTTCCCTTACAATCAGCCCACTTCACTTTGAGATCCAACGAGTATGGCCTGTCCTGAATTGATCCCCGCCACATTTGCACCGCAAAATATTCTGCTGATAAAGCTGCGCCATCATGGCGATATGCTGCTGACCACGCCAGTGATTAACGCGTTGCATCAGCGATATCCAGCGGCTAACATCGATGTGCTGCTCTATAAAGAGACCCGTCCGATGTTGCAGGCGTTCCCGGCCATTCGTCATTTCCACGTTATTGATCGTAACTGGAAAAAAGAAGGGAGCTGGCAGCACATTCGCCATGAAGTTGCTCTGGTGCGTTCGATTCGCCGACAGCATTACGACCTGGTGATTAATCTGGCTGACCAGTGGCGCAGTGCGATTATCACCGGCTTATCCGCTGCAAAAATCCGCATCGGCTTTGACTTCCTTAAGCGAAAAAATGTCCTGTGGCGACATGCCCATACTCACCGGGTGTCCACGCAGGATCATGGCGAGTTGCACACGGTTGAACAAAATCTTGCGGCTCTCAAGCCTCTGGGTATCCCGAATACCGGCTTTCCGGCCTCAATGCATTACAGCGACAGTGACTGGCAGCAAACCCGGACGGCACTGGACAAACAGCAAATATCGCCGTCACCCTATATCGTCATCCAGCCAACCTCCCGTTGGCTGTTTAAATGCTGGGAAGATGACAAGGTGGCCGGATTGATCGACGCCCTGAGCACATCAGGCTGTGACATTGTCCTGACAGGCGCGCCTGACAAAAAAGAACAGGCGATGATCGAGCATATCCTGTCCCTCAGCCATAATCCGCGGGTGATTTCTCTGGCCGGTAAACTGACGCTGCCGCAGTTGGCCGCCTTGATCGACCATGCTCGCCTGTTTATCGGCGTGGACTCCGCGCCAATGCACATGGCTGCCGCGCTGAATACCCCCTGCGTCGCCCTGTTTGGCCCGACTAAATTGAAACAGTGGCGCCCATGGGGGGAGAATAATCGGGTCATCTGGGCGGGAGATTATGCCCCGCTGCCGCCTCCGGACAGCATCGATACCCGGACTGAAAAACGCTATCTCTCGGCTATTCCACTGGACGAGGTGGTGAAAGCCGCAAGGACATATCTGGATGAGTAAAGTTCGCCTGGCGATAGTACGACAGAAATACCGGCCCGATGGCGGTGCTGAGCGGTTTATCTCGCGGGCGCTGGAGGCGCTGGACGACAACAGCCTGGAACTGAATATCATCACCCGTAGTTGGCAGGGTGACCCTAAACCGAACTGGCATCTGCATATCTGTAACCCCAAAAAGTGGGGGCGTATCTCTCGAGAACGCGGTTTTGCCGCCGCGGCCCGCGCCTGCTGGGAGCGTGAGCAATTCGATATTGTGCAGAGTCATGAGCGTATCGCGGGTTGTGATATCTTCCGGGCCGGGGATGGCGTCCACCGGGTCTGGTTACAGCAGCGAGCTCGCGTCATCTCCCCGTTTCAACGCAAGCTCGCCAGCCTGAGCGCCTACCACCGCTATGTGATGAAGGCGGAAGAAACGATGTTCCGCTCTCCCGCACTAAAAAAAATCATCTGCAATTCGCTGATGGTAAAGAACGACATCATGCGTTGCTTCCAGGTCCCGGAAGATAAATTCGCGGTTATTTATAATGCTATCGACTCGCAACGCTTTTCGCCAGCCACCGAAGAGCAGCGGCAGTTGTCCCGTGCAACACTGCAACTGCCTGTAACAGCGAAAGTCTTTATCTATGTAGGTTCCGGCTTTGAACGCAAAGGACTGAAGGCCTGCATTGATGCACTGGCCGCGACCAATGCACATTTGCTGGTGGTCGGTCAGGACAAACAGCAGTCGCATTATGTCAGTCTGGCCCACAGTCTGGGATGTGAAAATCGAGTCCATTTCCTTGGTGTGCAACATAACGTGATCCCTCTCTATCACGCTGCCGACGGGCTAATTCTGCCAACACTGTATGATCCGTTCCCTAACGTTATCCTTGAAGCGATGGCCTGTGGCCTGCCAGTGATAACCAGTATGACTTGTGGGGGAGCCGAGTTCATTGTGGATGGCGATCAGGGGTTCGTTTGCGATGCTCTGGACATTGCCTCTCTGACCGCTGCCGCTGCCGCCATTCCGCTGAAAACAGCCGACAGTCGGATGGGCGACGCCGCCCGCGAACGCATCCTGCCGTACTCGCCACAACAGTTAGCAAGCCAACTCTATACGTTGTATCAACAAGTGTTACAGCAGCCGGATAAGTAGTGTGAGCGGAGCAGACTTATCTGCTAACATGCCGTATTATTTCTCTTTTTCGGCATTCTCTAACGCGAGTCTCTCCGCACTTTTTTAAAGACTGTGATGACAACACTTTATACCGTCCTGCTGTACCTCATTCAGCCCCTGATTTGGCTCAGGCTCTGGCTACGAGGCCGTAAAGCTCCGGCCTACCGTAAGCGCTGGGCGGAACGCTATGGTTACTGTGCAGGCAAAGTAAAGCCGGACGGTATTCTGCTACACTCGGTTTCGGTTGGTGAAACACTGGCCGCGATACCGCTGGTTCGGGCACTGCGTCATCGCTATCCCACGATGCCGATCACCGTCACCACAATGACGCCAACCGGTTCTGAACGCGCCGCCTCTGCCTTTGGTAAAGATGTACACCACGTCTACCTCCCTTACGATCTGCCCTGCTCAATGAACCGCTTTTTGAATAATGTTAATCCACGCCTGGTGATCGTTATGGAAACCGAGCTGTGGCCCAATATGATTGCCCTGCTCCATGCACGCAAAATTCCGCTGGTGATTGCCAACGCCCGACTATCGGAGCGTTCGGCCAGAGGCTATAAAAAACTCGGTAAATTTATGCAGCGTCTGTTGCAGCAAATCACGCTAATTGCCGCGCAAAATGCAGAAGACGGTGAGCGTTTTATCAGCCTGGGGCTGAAACGCCCTCAATTGGCAGTCACCGGTAGCCTGAAATTTGATATTTCCGTCACGCCTGAACTGGCCGCTCGTGCTATTACACTACGTCGTCAGTGGGCACCGCGTCGGCCTGTATGGATTGCCACCAGTACGCATGAGGGAGAAGAGAGCATCATTCTGGATGCGCACCGCTCATTACTGGAACGTTTTCCTAATCTGCTGCTTATCCTGGTGCCGCGCCATCCGGAGCGTTTTTCTACCGCGCGTGAAATGGCGCAAAAAGCCGGTTTCAGTTATATCCTGCGCAGCAGCGGTGAGATCCCGTCCAGCAGTACCCAGGTGGTGATTGGTGATACCATGGGCGAACTGATGCTACTGTACGGCATTGCTGATCTGGCCTTTGTTGGCGGCAGCCTGGTTGAGCGTGGTGGTCATAATCCACTGGAGGCGGCAGCTCATGCCATTCCGGTGCTGATGGGACCGTATACTTTCAACTTCAAAGACATCTGTGCCAAACTGTTGCAGGCCGACGGGTTGATTACCATCACCGACGCCCGTTCGTTAGATAAAGAGATCGGTACTTTGCTAACAGATGAAGACTATCGTCTGTACTATGGTCGTCATGCCGTGAACGTTCTGCATCAGAACCAGGGGGCGTTACAGCGTCTGTTACAGTTACTCGAACCCTATCTGCCACAGCGGAATCACTAAATGTCTTCACGCCAACAGCTGTCAGTTGTACTGATTGCCAGAGACGCAGCCGACCTGCTGCCAGAATGCCTGGAGTCCGTCAGCTGGGCCGATGAGATTGTGCTGCTGGACTCCGGTAGCAGTGACAGCACGCCACAGATTGCCGCCCGCCATGGCGCCAGAGTATTCCAGTCCACAGAATGGCACGGTTACGGCAAACAGCGCCAACTGGCGCAAAGCTACGCTCGCCACCCAATGATTTTCATGATCGACACTGACGAGCGGGTCACGCCACCGTTACGGGACGCCATCCTGGCGGTGCTGGAGCAGCCTCTTTCAGATAAGGTTTACAGCTGTAGCCGCCGTAATCTGTTCCTGGGACGCTTTATGCGCCATAGCGGCTGGTATCCTGATCGGGTGATCCGCCTCTATCCCCGTCACCTCAGCTACAACGATAACCAGGTGCATGAATCGCTGGAAACCAACAATTCGCAGGTCACGCTATTGCAGGGCGATCTGCTGCATCTGACCTGCCGAGATTTCTCCTCCTTCCAGTGGAAACAGTTTGCCTATGCAGAAGCCTGGGCAAAACAGCGTTATCATCAGGGGAAACGCTGCAGCGTTTTCTCGGTGTTTTCCCATACATTTGGCGCATTCTTTAAAACGCTGATCCTGCGTGCTGGTTTTCTGGACGGCAAACAAGGCTGGCTGCTGGCGGTGGTCAATGCGCAGTACACATTTAATAAGTACACGGCGCTCTGGGCGCTGCATCACTCTTCTCACGCTTCCAGCAAGGGCAGACTATGAGTACCAAAGCGATTTACCCTGGAACCTTCGACCCTATGACCAACGGTCATCTGGATATCGTTACCCGCGCCGCGAAGATGTTTGATCAGATTGTCCTGGCTATCGCCGCCAGCCCGAGTAAGAAACCGATGTTCCCGCTGGATGAACGCGTGGCGCTGGCCCGTCAGGTCGTGGCCCATTTACCCAATGTGGAAGTGGTGGGGTTCAGTGACCTCATGGCAAACTTTGCCCGCGCTCAGCAAGCAAACGTGTTGGTGCGTGGACTGCGTGCTGTATCTGATTTCGAGTACGAAATGCAACTGGCGCACATGAATCGCCATCTGCTGTCCACACTGGAGAGCGTGTTTCTGATGCCGTCGGAAGAGTATTCCTTTATATCTTCATCACTGGTAAAGGAAGTCGCACGTCACAAGGGTGATGTCAGCGCATTTTTACCTGAGCCAGTTTATACCGCGCTACAAGCCAGGTTGTAGCATTTATACGGCACTGGCCCCGGCTTTTATGGTTACTTCTGGCAGGAGGGACAAAAAAAGGTGCTGCGCTGGGCATGTTTAGCACTCGCTATTGGCGTAGCGCATACCCGACAGGGTTCCCCCGACCGGCCATACACCTGCAGTTCCTGCGCAAAATACCCCGGTTTTCCATCCGTCTGCAAAAAATCCCGCAGGGTAGT
Source organism: Erwinia endophytica (assembly GCF_009295515.1). Taxonomy (GTDB): domain Bacteria; phylum Pseudomonadota; class Gammaproteobacteria; order Enterobacterales; family Enterobacteriaceae; genus Erwinia; species Erwinia endophytica. The sequence goes on from NZ_RQVV01000032.1 coordinate 83,880, forward strand.
ACCGCCCTGCTCGATTGAACGCAGCAGGACAGCCTTGATGGTATTAACCAGCAGTGCCGCTTCGTCATAACTTAGCGCCATCGCCTGACGATCGGGATGGATCCCGGCAGCAAAAAGCGATTCACTGGCATAAATATTGCCCACCCCCACCACCAGCTTGTTATCCATCAACCAGGGTTTGATCGGTGTACGCTTACCACGAGACTTCTCAAACAGATAACTGGCATTGAACTCCCCGTGAAGGGGCTCAGGTCCCAGGTGTGCCAGCACATTACTGTCAGCCAGGTCGCGACTCCACAGCCAGGCGCCAAAGCGGCGCGGATCAGTATAGCGCAGCACTTTGCCGTTACTCATGACCAGATCCACATGGTCATGTTTGGCAGGAGGAAGTTCTTCGGGTAAGACCCGTAAACGACCAGACATCCCCAAATGAATGATAATCCAGCCTTCAGGTAGCTCCAGCAGCAGATATTTTGCCCGACGCTGCACACTAAGCACCGGTTGATCACTGAGGCTATAGATTTCGTGAGACACCGGCCAGCGCAGACAACCATTGCGAACAATCGCATGCAGAATAGTAGCCCCCACAAGGTGCGGTTCAATCCCGCGTCGACTGGTTTCAACCTCGGGTAATTCTGGCATTCTTCTGCCTCCTGCTGTTTGGATAGCTCACAACGTAAAAAACCCCGCCGAAGCGAGGTTTTCCATTAGCTAAAATCAATTACTTAATTTTAGCTTCTTTGTAGATCACGTGCTGACGGACAACAGGATCGAATTTCTTCAGTTCCAGTTTTTCCGGTTTAGTACGTTTGTTCTTCGTCGTGGTATAGAAGTGACCTGTACCAGCAGAAGAAACCAGCTTGATCTTCTCACGAATACCTTTAGCCATGTTTCAGTTCCTTACCTTAGTACTTCTCACCGCGGGTACGCAGATCGGCCAGAACCGTCTCAATACCCTTTTTATCGATTACGCGCATGCCTTTGGCAGATACACGCAGTGTAACGAAGCGCTTTTCGCTCTCAACCCAAAAACGGTGAGAGTGCAGGTTCGGCAGGAAACGGCGTTTCGTCGCGTTCATTGCGTGGGAACGGTTGTTACCCGTCACCGGACGCTTGCCAGTTACTTGGCAGACTCGTGACATGTCTATTCTCCAAAAATCAAATCAGCTCGAGCTTTAAAAATAAGGTCTTGGCCGCCTCGTCAGGCTCTTAGCCTGTCCAGACGAGTTCTATGTGAACCCGCTGAGCAGGCCCAAACGCCAAACCCGAGATTCTCAAAGGTGGCGTAGTATACGCCCTGCCGCGCCGCTGCTCAAGCCCGGAACAGAGAAAGATCCCCCTGGATCGTGCAAATTGCGCCATTTGCACAGAAAAACGCGTGCCGTGTTACTGAATAGCACTCACCAGTAACAGTATTACGGCATTAAATCCACCCTCGCTCCGCGAACGAAACATACTCGCCATGTCCGATAACCAGATGGTCCAGTACCCGAATATTGAGTAGTTGGCAGGCACTGACTATATGTCTGGTGATATCTTTATCCGCCTTACTGGGACGGGAAAATCCAGAAGGATGATTATGCGCGAGGATCAGCGCCGCCGCATTATGCTTCAACGCCTCGCGCACGATTTCACGCGGGTGGACCTCCACACTATTGATGGTACCGGCGAACATCTCACATTTATGCAACATCTGGTGCTGATTATCGAGGAACACCACCATAAAAATTTCCCGTTCGCGGTGCGCCAGGGTACTTCTTAAATAGCTGAGCATATCCGCAGAGCTCTCCACGCACTGATGCTCCAACACCTCATTACAGGTAAAAAAGCGTCGTCCCAGTTCCGCAATGGCATTCAATTGCGCGAACTTGGCAAGTCCCACACCTTTGATATTACGGAATGAGGCTTTACCCGCCGTCATCAGTTGATACAACGAACCAAATTCATCTATCAATTGTCCGGCCAGTGTCATCACATGCACACCGTTAGTTCCGGTACGTAAAAAAATCGCCAGTAATTCCCTGTCCGTCAGTGAATTCGCCCCATTTTGTAGCAGCTTTTCACGCGGTGGGATGGTCAGCCATTGTTCTTCCATATGTTTACTCTCCTTGTTCCAGCCCAGGAAAGCATGGCATTATATACAGTGGTTATCCAACCATTTTGATCCACTTCTCGATCTGCTTCGCAAAGACAACATGGTGCTAAAAGATGGTAAGGAAAGAATGTGATAAAATGGCCAAATATAGCGCCAGAGCGCGTGTCAGTCTGACTCAATGGGGCGAATAGCAACATGACAGGATTAGCCGGTAAACATATTGTCTTGGGCGTCAGCGGCGGCATCGCCGCTTATAAGGCGCCTGAACTGGTCAGACGCCTGCGTGACAAGGGCGCAAAAGTACGGGTTGTCATGACCGAAGCTGCAAAGGCGTTTATCACGCCGCTGAGTCTGCAGGCGGTGTCTGGCTATCCGGTTTCTGATGATCTTTTGGATCCGGCAGCAGAAGCCGCAATGGGGCATATCGAACTGGGAAAATGGGCCGATCTGGTTATCCTGGCCCCAGCCACGGCGGATTTGATTGCCCGTATGACGGCAGGAATGGCTAACGACCTGGTGACCACCCTCTGTCTCGCTACCCCTGCCCCTATTGCGGTGGTTCCTGCCATGAACCAACAGATGTATCGAGCGCCGGTTACTCAACACAATATCCAGGAGCTCGCCGGACGCGGCGTGATGATTTGGGGGCCGGACAACGGCAGCCAGGCCTGTGGAGATATCGGCCCCGGCAGGATGCTCGATCCACTGGCAATTGTTGATAAAGCCGCGAGCTGGGCTTCTCCCATCAACGATCTGCAACATCTCAATATTATGATTACGGCCGGCCCCACCCGTGAAGCACTCGATCCCGTGCGTTTCATCACTAATCACAGCTCAGGTAAGATGGGCTTCGCCATCGCCGCCGCCGCCGCCAAACGGGGAGCGAATGTGACACTGATTGCCGGCCCGGTGGCTCTGCCAACCCCTCCATGGGTTAAGCGCATTGACGTAATAACTGCAACAGAGATGCAGCAGGCCGTGATGGAAAACGTACATCGTCAGCACATTTTTATCGCTACCGCTGCCGTTGCTGATTATCGGGCAGCCGAAGTAGCCGCAGAAAAGATCAAAAAACAGGGGGATGAAATTATCCTCCGGATGGTAAAAAACCCCGACATCGTAGCTGGCGTAGCGGCGATGCAGGAAAAGCGCCCCTACGTAGTGGGATTTGCGGCAGAAACCCAGAATGTGGAAGAATATGCCCAACAAAAAAGGGAGCGAAAAAATCTGGATTTGATCTGTGCCAATGATGTTTCGAAAGCCGGGCAAGGTTTCAACAGTGACAGCAATGCCCTGCATCTTTTTTGGCAGGAGGGAGAAAAAGTCTTACCGCTTAGCGATAAGTCACTCCTTGGCCAACAGTTAATAGATGAGATAGTCAGCCGTTATGATGAAAAAAATCGACGTTAAGATTTTAGACCCGCGCGTGGGCAAAGATTTTCCACTCCCTGCCTATGCGACCTCAGGTTCTGCGGGTCTGGACCTGAGAGCTTGCCTTGATGACGCTATCGAATTGGCGCCAGGCGCCACCACCCTGGTGCCTACCGGCCTGGCGATTCACATCGGCGATCCGCAACTGGCAGCGGTTATCCTGCCGCGCTCAGGCCTCGGTCACAAACACGGTGTGGTGCTGGGTAACCTGGTGGGGCTCATTGACTCCGACTACCAGGGCCAACTGATGGTTTCCGTCTGGAATCGTGGTCAGGATGCCTTCACCATTGAACCCGGCGAGCGCATCGCTCAGATGGTTTTTGTGCCTGTCGTACAGGCCAGGTTCAATCTGGTTAACGATTTTGCTGCCAGCGATCGCGGCGAAGGTGGCTTCGGTCACTCCGGTCGTCAATAATAATCGGCCTCCAGCTCTTAAGCGATTAACCAATCCATTTTTTCGCCGTGAGCATTTTGCTTACGGATGTTGTGTGGGCATTTGCCCGTTCAAGGTGATATTCAGGGGTCTTTCAGGACATGGCAGAAAAAAAGAGTGCGAAAGGGAACCGTCGCGAGGAAATACTGCAGGCTCTGGCACAAATGCTGGAATCCAGCGATGGCAGTCAGCGGATCACTACCGCCAAACTGGCGGCGAACGTTGGGGTCTCAGAAGCGGCGCTTTATCGTCATTTTCCCAGCAAAACCCGGATGTTCGACAGTCTTATCGAGTTTATTGAAGATAGCCTGATTACGCGCATCAATCTGATTTTAAAAGACGAAAAAGAAACACTGCCGCGTCTGCGCCTGATAATCAAGTTAATCCTGGGATTTGGGGAGCGTAATCCAGGCTTAACGCGCATTCTGACCGGCCATGCGCTAATGTTTGAACAGGATCGTTTACAGGAGCGGATTAACCAGCTTTTTGAACGCATTGAGGTCCAACTCCGCCAGGTATTACGCGAACAAAAAATGCGTGATGGGGAAGGCTTTAAGACTGATGAAACACTACTGGCCAGTCAGCTACTGGCGTTTTGTGAAGGGATGCTGTCGCGTTTTGTCCGTTCAGATTTCCGCTATCGTCCAACCGTTGATTTTGACAACCGCTGGCCGCTACTGGCCACTCAGTTGGTCTGACCGCATAATGAAAACGGGCCGGTAAAAACAGGCCCGCAAAACATCAGATACCGTACTCTTGCTGATAAGCGCGAACCGGGGCCAGATAGTCAGCCAGTGCGGGCTGCTCTTCCAAATAAGTAATCAGCGCGTCCAGGGTGATAATTGAAATCACCTTACAACCATAGTCACGTTCCACTTCCTGAATCGCAGAGACCTCGCCGCGTCCGCGCTCCTGACGATCAAGAGAAATCAACACTCCTGCCAGCGTCGCCTGGTTAGCGGCGATGATCTCCATCGATTCACGGATAGCCGTTCCGGCGGTAATCACATCATCCACCAACATAACGCGCCCCTGGAGTGGACTCCCTACCAGCAAACCACCTTCGCCGTGATCTTTCGCTTCCTTACGATTAAAGCAGTAAGGTACATCACGGTTATGATGATCAGCCAACGCCACAGCCGTGGTGGTAGCAATCGGAATACCCTTGTAAGCCGGGCCAAACAACAGATCGAAATCAATGCCAGAGTCCATCAGCGCCTGAGCATAAAAACGCCCGAGGAGAGCCAGGTCACGTCCCGTATTAAACAAGCCCGCGTTAAAGAAATAGGGGCTCTTACGCCCTGATTTCAACGTGAACTCACCAAATTTCAGCACCTGCTTGTTGATGGCGAATTCGATAAATTGGCGCTGCCAGACTTTCATGCCTTCATCCTCAGTCAGTTATGCAAAAAGCGAGTTTCAGCTCGCCTTGACCATCAGTTCTGTAGTGCTGATTTCTGCGCCTGAATCAGGGTCGCAATGCCCTCCCGCGCCAGCGCCAACAACTCAAGCAGTTCATCATGGCTGAAAGGTTCCCCTTCTGCCGTTCCCTGCACTTCAATCATGCGACCATCTTCGGTCATCACCACATTCATATCAGTCTCTGCCACTGAGTCTTCGACATACTCCAGATCGCACAACGCTTCACCATTGACGATACCGACAGAAATCGCGGCAACCATCCCCTTCATCGGGTTGGCTTTCAACTTACCAGTGGCAACCAGGTGATTCAACGCGTCGGCCAGCGCCACACAGGCACCCGTGATCGAAGCCGTACGAGTACCGCCATCAGCCTGCAGCACATCGCAGTCCAGTGTAATGGTAAACTCACCCAGCGCTTTCAAATCCAGCGCGGCGCGTAATGAACGGGCGATCAGACGCTGAATTTCCAGCGTGCGTCCCCCTTGCTTGCCTTTTGCCGCTTCACGCGCATTACGACTGTGGGTGGCACGAGGCAACATGCCATATTCGGCGGTGACCCACCCTTGTCCCTGGCCTTTAAGAAAACGCGGCACGCCTTCTTCAATGGTGGCAGTGCATAGCACTTTGGTATCACCGAATTCAACCAGGACTGAACCTTCAGCATGTTTGGTGTAGTGGCGGGTCAGTGTAACGGGGCGTACCTGTTGTGCGCTACGGCCTGCTGGACGCATGGTTTTTCTCCGGCTGATAAAAACAGTATTGGCTGCGCATTATACGGATTTCGCCACCAGATGCCTATGACCGCCTGATAGTCACAGTGATTCAGATGCCCCCCACCCTGTTCACGACCACTTTCAGTCCAAAGTCCGGCGGTAACTTTTTAGTCCAATTCCCGTCACTATCACCGTCAGTCCGAGCAAAGGAAGAAAATCGGGCAATAACGCATCCAGTGGATAACCTTTGAGCATGATCCCTTTCATCAGCCGGATAAAATAAGTCAGCGGTAAACAGGAACCTATCGCCTGAGCCCAGGCAGGCATGCTAATAAAGGGACTGACAAAACCGGATAGCATGATGGAAGGAATAAAATAAAAAGAAGACATTTGCAGCGCCTGCAGCTGATTTTGCGCCACACTGGAAATGCTGATACCAATCGACAGGCAGAGAAAAATATACATGATCAGCACAAAAAACAGCAAAAACACATTGCCCAGCAAGGGAATTTCAAACAGGAAGACGGCACAAATCAGGATTATAACTGACTGGAAAATCCCGATAAGGACATAAGGCGTGATTTTCCCCACCACAACTTCCAGACCGGTAACCGGTGAAATGAGCAGGTTTTCAATCGCACCATTTTCACGCTCACGAGTGATTGCCAGCGCAGTCATCAAGATCATCGTGGTACTCAGGATGGAACCAATAATGCCCGGGATCGTATTGTACTGCGTGATCCCCTCCGGATTAAACATCCGGTGAATTATCAGGTCAAAATCATCACTTTTCTCCTGCTCCTGCAGAGGGTCCGGCAGATCATACTGATACATGGTCTTTGATGCCTGAACGATCGCACTTAACGCATTGCCAATGGCCATCGGATCAATTGCATCACCCTGGATCAACAGCGGGGGTTTTTCACCACGCAGCATTTTTTGCGTAAACCCTTCAGGAATGGTCACGATGAAGATAACCTTACCAGCAGTAAACGCTTTTTCAGCCTCATCCTCTGAAGAAAAAAGTCGCATGGAGAAGTAATCTGTATTTTGCGCAGCCGCAACAAACACCTGACTGAGCCGACCGGTGTCATAATTTAGTAATGCGGTAGGAAGATTCCTGGCATCCATATTCACGGCATATCCCAGAATCACCAGTTGAAAAAGTGGTGTCAGAAAGATCATACAGACACTAATTGTATCTCGTCGCAATTCATGGATTTCTTTAATAACCACACCAAGCCAACGCACCCAGCAAAAATTAATCATCATGCTTCTTCATTAACCAGGTAAAGGCATCTTCCAGATTGGTCGCCACTTTTACGCGCTCGTACTCATCCGAAATCACCTGTGAGAGCGTGGTCAACAACTGCTTTTCATCCTGCGCCGTAACATACAATGCATTACCGAAAATAACTGTCTGCTCAACCACGGGGAAATGTTGTAACCGACTTTCTAACACGCTGAGTTCCCTACCGCGTATCCGTACCGTCGTCAGATGCTGCGCCTGAATGATGGACTCAATCGTCCCGTTAGCCAGTAGCTGACCGTTGGAAAGATAGGCCACTTTGTGGCAACGCTCCGCTTCATCCATATAGTGAGTACTCACCATAATAGAGATCCCTTCATCTGACAGGCGATGAAGCGTTTGCCAGAATTCCCGGCGAGCCTTCGGGTCAACCCCAGCCGTAGGCTCATCCAGGAACAATAAGTCAGGCTGATGCAACAAACAGGCAGCCAGCGCCATTCTCTGCTTCCATCCGCCAGAAAGCTCCCGGGCCAGTTGATGCTGACGTGAACTCAGTCCCAACCCGGCAAGAGTCTGCTCTACCCGATGCTGACGTTGTGCCAGGTTGTGAAGCCGGGCAATAAACAACAAATTTTCCCGGATGCTGAGATTGCCCCACATAGAAAAGTGCTGAGTCATGTAGCCAATACGCTTTTTGATATTTTCCCGCTGGGTAAAAATATCCATTCCCAGACACTCTCCATGGCCAGAATCTGGGGTAATCAACCCACACATCATCCGAATCGAGGTGGTTTTGCCACTCCCATTTGGCCCCAGAAAACCATAAATCTCACCCTTCGCAACTTGTATGGAAAAATCTTTGACAACGTGATTATTGGCGAAATACTTATTGAGATTTTTTACATCAATGCAAAATTGCGTCATCAACGACCATCTCCACCTTCACTGGCTGACCAGGTTTTATCCGGCTGGCCTGTTCCTTAACAGGCAACGCTTCCGCCATAAACATTAATTTTTCACGGCGCCGGGTACTATAGATAACGGGAGGGGTATATTCCGCCTGAGGGCTGATATAGTTGATTGACCCCGGCACAAACGCTGGATAACCATCAAAATAAAGCCTGACTTTCATCCCTGTCTTTACCATACCCAGCCTTTTTTCCGGAATGAAAAAGCGGATTTTCACATTGCCATTCGGTAGCAAACTGATAACAGGGCGCCCTGCCACCGGCCGTTCACCGGGGCGATAAATAATGTCATAAACTTGCGCAGCCTGAGGGGCCACAATCACCCGCTGCCTGAGATCCCACTCTGCTTTGTCCCGCTGTAACTTTGCGGCATGAGCCTGGGCCATCTGACGATGAATTTCCTCCTGGCGAGCGGGGAGTTGTTTAGCTTCAAGTTGATGAGTCAGTTCATCAACCTGTGCCCGTTTCTGGCGGTAGTCTTCCCTAACGTTCTCCCATTCCGCAGCGGAAATGTTCCGGGAGTGATAGAGTTGCTGATACCGCTTCAGCTGGCTTTTCGCTATGCTGGCCGCCGACTGGGCTTGCTCCAACTGAGATCGGATCACATCCAGTTCAGCTGGACGCTCCCCTGATTGCATATTACGTAATAAAGCGAGTTCGGCCTGATAGCTTTTCTCAGCACGCTGCAGGGTATTTTCAACCGTGAAACTCTCCATTTTCACCAATTCCTGTCCTTCAACGACAAAGTCCCCTTTATTTACCAGGAGGCGTTCTACTTTTTCCGTTTCACTCGCCGAGAGGTAAACAAAATCACCATAGGCGTACCCAGGGAATATAAGTAACCTATCATCATCACACCCCATTACATTAAGAAAAACTAATGGAATGATGCGTTTTTTTTTACTCCATAAAAAGCGAATTATTGCATTAAATATGTTCACTTTGCGTTATTTCCCAATATATCTACGATTATATAGTGGGTATGATGCATTTCCTTCAGCTTCGCAACTTCACACAATTTAAGCCTCGCAATAAAATTTAAATCATCATCTTTAATAAGGATAAAACACATTTTAACCACTGACCTTATACCATTTCGTGCCCTGTTTATAAGACCAGGAAAACTCATCACCCAGTTCACGGAGTCTTCCATTCAACAATTTCCCGTCTTTCTCATCATCCCCTCATCAAATAAGCAGGTAATATCATTTCTGCTAACGACATTTTTTTACCGGGTAAAAATTCCGTTCATCTCCTGATAAATCAGGATCAGTTCTTTCGCCTCACATGAAAAAACGCCAGGAATAGACAATGCACCAGAAAAATATTTAACATCTGGATATCGCCGTATAACACTAAAAATACCGTTCCACAAAGTATCCGATGCCGCTATCTTCAACTGTCGGTGGCCCATGTTGCCTTGCATGTTCTTGATGCTAATCGGCATCTCGCAGACCTGCGGAAACATGACCTTCAAAACGTAATGAGCAAAAAATTTTATATTCTTTCTTACCCTGGAAACCATGTTGATTAAAACCAGTCCATCAATCACTATGGGATGACTGGAAACAACAATTTCCAGTATCTTATTAGGGATATAATCAAAATCCCCCCAATGTATATCGCTGCGGTTTTGCAATACATTGAAAGATAATAACTCCAGGTCGTAAATAATCATCACACAGTAAATTGAACAGGATAGATTCGTTAATTTTATTTAACATTTGACTGAGATAATTTGATTTGGCTCAATAAATCAATGTGTTTTAGAGGACTGAGTGATTTATTTAATATGAATCATCTAAACTCTTATGGAATCATAAAACCCAAAAACACCATAAGAACACCTGTTCCATCTTGTTATTAACCAGATATGGACAGAATAATTCCAATCACTAAAAGACGGCAAGTAAATATATCACCGAGAGATTAAGGTTATGATCAATGGGCGAGCCCATATCAGGCAATATGTCTGTAACTTGAAGTATGAAGGAAATATATTTTAATTCACCTCTAATTTTTTCTATAAGAAATAGAATTTAAAACAGTGCCATTTTCTGAAATTAACAGTAGTGCTCCTGGTCACTTCAGTGAAAAATTTGCCATGTTGGGTGGAAAGTACAGTGATTTGTGGCTAAATACTGCCTTATACCGCTATAATCCTTTTATCTTTCTTTGAAAACGGGTACGTATAATGATCCGCAGTATGACCGCCTACGCCCGGCGTGAAACCAAAAGCGAATGGGGCTGTGCCGCCTGGGAGCTTCGTTCCGTCAACCAACGCTATTTAGAAACTTATATCCGCCTGCCCGAGCAATTCCGTGGTCTGGAGCCGGTTATCCGCGAACGTATTCGTAATCGTCTGACGCGCGGCAAAATTGAGTGCAACCTGCGCTTTGATGCCGATCCCCGTGCGCAGAGTGCACTGGTACTGAATGAAAAGCTGGCAATCCAGCTGGTTCAGGCGGCAAACTGGGTGAAGATGCAGAGCGATGAAGGTGAAATTAATCCGGTCGATATCCTGCGCTGGCCGGGCGTGATGTCTGCAGAAGAGCAAGATCTGGATGCCATTTCCGCCGAGTTGCTGAAGTCGCTGGATAGCGCGCTTGACGACTTTATCGCCTCACGGGAGACCGAAGGTGCGGCGCTGAAGTCCCTGATTGAGCAGCGTTTGCAAGGCGTCAGCGCCGAAATCACCAAAGTACGAGCGCAAATGCCGGACGTACTGAAATGGCAACGTGAACGATTGGTCACCAAACTGGAAGAAGCGCAAGTGCAGTTGGACGGCAACCGCGTTGAACAGGAACTGATCATGCTGGCACAGCGCGTGGACGTGGCGGAAGAGCTGGACCGTTTGGAAGCACACGTCAAAGAGACTTATAACATCCTGAAGAAGAAAGAGGCCGTAGGCCGTCGTCTCGACTTTATGATGCAGGAGTTCAACCGCGAGTCGAACACTCTGGCCTCAAAATCTATCAATGCAGACATCACCACCTCCGCAATTGAGCTGAAGGTGCTAATTGAGCAGATGCGCGAACAGATTCAGAACATAGAGTAACGTTGCATATCGTCGCACCCAATAGCACAAACCAATACAGCCCGCGCATTGCGGGCTTTTTTATTGGTATACTGTCGCATATGATTGCATTACATCGCACAAATACGTTGTACCCAAGGTTGTACCCAATACCATTTTTACAGATCACTCTGGGTACAAAGTTCTATTCAATGTTTAGGTGACTCTATGGCAAAACTGACAGACGTACAGATAAAGGCATGGATTAAGGCCGGAGAACGGTTTGAGGGGCGCTCAGACGGTCATGGGCTTTATCTGCGTTACCGGGCAGGGGATAAAGTCCCTGTGTGGCGCTTCCGGTATCAGTACGCTGGAAAGTCGCGGGTTATGCTGATTGGCTCTTATGGCGAAATGTCATTAGCCAAAGCAAGAGAGACAGCGAAAGAGCTTTCCGCTCGTGTTGCCTTGGGCTTTGACGTGGCCGGAGAGAAGCAGGAACGTAAAGCAGACGCACTGGAGAAGATGGAGCAGGAAAAAAATGCTCTTCGTGTGGCTGAATTAGCGACCGAGTATTTCGAACGCCAGATTATGGGGCGATGGAAACACCCGGATATTCTGCGCCGCCGCATCGACAAGGACATAAACCCCAACATAGGCCACCTCAAGGTAGAGGACGTCCGTCCCCGACACATCGACGATATGCTGCAAAAGATCGTCGCTCGTGGTGCGCCAACCATTGCAAATGACGTACTGCGCTGGACTCGCCGTATCTTTGACTACGGTATCAAACGACATATGCTGGAGATTAACCCCACCGGTGCTTTTGAAGTTGCCGATGCTGGCGGGCAGGAGAAAAGCAGGGAGCGCTGGTTAACCCGCGAGGAACTTATCCAGTTTTTCCAGGCTATGCGCATGGCTAAAGGGTTCAGCCGTGAGAACGAACTCACAATGAAGCTGATACTCTGCCTGTGTTGCCGTAAAATGGAGCTGTGCGGCGCTCCATGGGCTGAATTCGACTTAGACGGGGCACTATGGCACCTACCCGCTGAACGCGCTAAGAACGGCGATGCTATCGATATTCCGCTACCACCACCAGCGGTTGAATGGCTCAGAGAATTACACAGCTTTTCCGGCAACAGTAAATGGGTACTCCCTGCCCGGAAAATGCAGCACCGTATGATCCCCCATATCCAGGAAAGTACCCTGCCGGTAGCTCTGGCAAAAGTACGCCGTGAAATGCCAGGCGTACCCAACTTCACTATTCATGACTTCCGACGCACTGGTCGCACCCATTTAGCGGCGTTGGGGGTGGATCCCATTGTTGCCGAGCGCTGCCTGAATCACCGTATCAAGGGCGTGGAAGGTATCTATAACCGCCACCAGTATTTTGATGAACGCCGGGCAGCGTTGATGTTGTGGGCTGAACTGCTGGTAGCGCTGGAACATGGAGAAGATTACAACGTGGTATCGATAGCAAACAGGAAGTAAAATCCACTCGCGTGTATACGTGAGCTTTATTTTACCTGTTTCAGTTGTTTCACTGTTTCAGTAACTAATTTCATATAAAAATCAGAAAATTAACTGAAACAACTACTGAAACAACTTTTTAAGAGGTTGTTTCACCCTCTGCCCGTAAATTAATTTGCAAATATCAGCGTAATCAATTTATTTTATTGTTAAATAATGTTTATTTTACGGAGGGGTTGCAAATGCACGACATTAAACACTTGTCAGAAACAGAATTGATAGGCCAGTTTAATAAGCGTGGATACTTAGAGGGTTGCTATGGTGAATAGCGTAATTCAGAGGTTAAAAAGGGCCATAAGCCCTTTCATTGCGTTTACGTACGCCACAGCAGCAACGTGGCTGTCAATAATCAAGAAGTTGATCGCTTAGGAGGGCGCCGAAACTCGACTAAGGTTCCATTTTGCTGATCATTATTATGCTCTTCGCGACGCTCAGACAGCATCGATTTTAAACGAACCAAATGCACCACCGCAGCTTTTTTGCTGGTAAGATACCCTTCGGGTAAACCGACTAACATTTCAACATCGATAGCGGACAGCCCCGCAAAATTCGATAAACCATCAACTGCAATGATCCCGGAAGATGCGAGAAGTTCGACAGTACGTTTAAGCAAGCGCGGCTTTTCCGGTTCTCGATAATCATCACCTGGTTCAGATTTAACCCCCCAGCGAGCCGAACGGCGTTTATAGAGATTCTGTTTCTCTTCATCTGAAATGATATTTAAGGCATGCAGACGCATTATGCTGGCCGCAACTGATATACCATAGCGTTGTTTAGTCAGAAGAAGGCTATCGAGGGTAACGGGTGTTTTCACTTCCTGGGGTCTGAAGGCCAATGGAACGAAAACGTACGTTAGTGAAGTAAATGTATGATATGTAATAACATAATAGATACAGATAAAAGCCCGCAAAACGGCGTATTTTTAATCGAAAAATAGTATTTATCGGACACTATTGCCTACAAATCGATTTTTCAGACAGATGTTTATCTCTTACCGAATGGAAGGGTCTTCCCCTGATCATGCGCCTGATTAACTCTTGTGCAATCATGGGGTAAACACAGCCCCGGAGGGATTCGTTATGACCATCACTACTGTCGATATCGATCTTGCTAAAAATGTGTTCGCTGTTCACTGCGTTGACCAGAATGGAAAAACTGTTCTGGTAAAACCCAGGGTATCGCGTGCAGCACTACCCGAGCTGATTGCTGGCTTGCCACCCTGTGTTATCGGGATGGAGACATGTTCGGGCGCTCATTACTGGGCAAGAATGTTTCGGCAATATGGCCATGAGCCGCGTCTGATGGCAGCAAAGTTCGTATCCCCTTACCGCATGGCAGGTAAATCAGGGAAAAATGATGCCGCTGATGCTCAGGCCATCTGCGAAGCAGTTCGTCGCCCGCATATGCGATTCGTGCCAGTAAAAGATGAAGGCCAGCAGGCGATGCAGTGCCTGCACCGCACTCGTCAGGGATTTATCGAAGAGAAAACAACAACGTATAATCGCCTGCGAGGGTTGATATCTGAATTCGGCGTCATCGCGCCACAAAGTACTGACGGCCTGCGCCACATGGTTTCAGCGCAAAAGGATTCTTTACCGCTTCAGGTTCAGCAATGTGTTGATGATTTGCTGGAACACGTTGATCACATTGAAGCTAAGATTGCTGAATATGACCGAATTTTGTCCCGCATGGCCAAAACAGATCACCGCAGTCAGCGGTTGATGGAGCTGAAAGGAGTTGGCCCCACAACGGCCTGTGCGCTGGTCGCCAGTATCGGTAATGCACATGATTTTAAGAATGGACGTCAACTGGCTGCCTGGCTGGGACTGACGCCATCACAATACAGCAGCGGTGGAAAGTCGAAACTCGGCAGGATCACAAAAGCCGGTGATTCGTATCTGCGAACGCTTCTGGTACAGGGAGCCCGTTCAGCACTGATTGGTGCAGAGAAAAAGAGCGACTCATTCAGTCGCTGGGCCTGCTCGCTGGTCGAGCGAAGAGGATACTGGCGTGCGGTTGTGGCTATCGCCGCCAAAAATGCAAGACTGTGCTGGGCATCGCTACACTATGGTGATGATTTCAGCCTGTACTCAGCTGACTGAAGCACAAATCTGTATAACCATATGACCTGCAACTCGTTGATGATAAAGGGTTAGACCCCGTGAGGATTATCTGCAAAACGTACAGGATATACGTATCCGCTTAGCGAACAAGAATCTCACGAGCGTCTTTCATCAGGGTCCGAATCGATGACGATTCATCATGGCCGTTTATAGTACCGCAGTCTCTCCCCTTTATTTTTACTGATGAGCTGACAGAAACCATAAAAACCGACGTTGACACGCCGGGGAAGCCCTTATAGTACGTTTTCGTACGGTTGGACCTCAAACCCCTATTCCGGTAACTATCAACTTGAGTCCACCCCGGAAAGACACGACAAATCGCCAGTGGCGGTAGCCATTGGTAAGCAGGATGTGCGAGAGATGTATCAAGAGTTCTTGAAGTGGTGCCATAACTGCGGCTACACTGAAAGGACAGATTTGGTGACATGTCTCGCACAAGACTGTTACCACGGTTAGATGATCTGCCAGGATTAACTAACCTTCGAAAAAGCCACCTGCCAGGGTGGTTTTTTCGTTTACAGGGCAAGAGATTACGCGCAGAGAAAAAGGATCTCAAGAAGATCCTTTTTGAAGTGGATACGATTAACGATAAAGCAGCCCTGTATTTGGGCTCCAGTCGATCCATAGACGGGGATGCTTTTCGATACATTGAGCCTCTACGGGCATTTTATCAAAGCACAGCAGATCCGAATCTTCATCCGTTCCTCTGTCGATACGATATCCCTCACCAAAGTCCATAATTACAACGCCATAACTGCCATCAGTGTATTTATGAGGAATCCCATATTTAGCCTGGATCATGTCCTTATTGGCTTCCCACCAGGCTATCTGACGGCTTTTCAGGTAAGGGAAATGCTTAACCAAAATCGTATTTCCATCGTGAACGGCTACAATCTCAACCGGCGTCAGGTACTGCCAGAGCAGATAACCACCGATCGCAGCCGCCACAACACCCGCAATCAGTCGCTTACTCACCCCGCCTCCCGCTGATTTCTACAGTGGCATTCATCTCGGTGATAAACGGTCTGTAGCCGTATTCATCCCAGCGCTGAAGCGTGAACCACAGCCGAAAGATACGAAATTCCCGGTATAGCGGGTTAAGTACATCATCATCATCGAGGCCAAAGTGATCCTGAATACGGTAATGCACCTTCGCCCGGTAGCTGTCGCTGTTCACCTCCAGCGACGCCAGCGTGATATGCGTCGACCAGGTATCATGGACGGTAATCACCAGCCCGTTAGTACGATCAACCAGGCTGTCAAACTTGGGGAGAACAGTCCGGTTTAAGTCCTTAAAGTTCCCCTTCTCGTCGAACAATTCACTCTTTTTATTCAAAGGAATGAAGCCATAATCATAGTTAATAGACTTATCCAAAACGGTTTTAATCCGCAACAACGAGCTTTGTTCTGAACGGTCATTCAGGATCTGCTCTTTCAGCGCCCTGTCCAGAAGCGGGCTGCTGTATGGCGTACCAGTGTTCTCCTGCATGTGGTCAATCATCTCGGTGATGATGTTTTTATACGGGCCGAGGAAGGAGTACAGCTTCGCCAGCTCCCGGAACTCATCAAACATCAGCCCTGCGCTTTCCTGCTTACTCACCCTCCTGACAGGTTCATCCGGCAGCATGGCCCGCTCATAAGGGGACAAAAATGGATAAGGGTTAAGCGGCTCCTTTGCTGTTAGGGTGTACGGATTAACCTTTGTTGAGACATTATCAACATCGATACGGAAACGGTTCCTGAGCGTCAGGATATCCAGATCGCCGTGATGCATGTCCTTGGCCTGATAGTCATCCATCCGGTTCTTTGTCTGATAAATCAGGGCTGGAATGGGCATGGGTTCAAGCCCTTTCTCTTTCGCGTCAGCCAGTTTCTTCTTGCGGGCAGTCTCCTCCCGCTCTGCCACCCTGCCGGCATTACAGGTACTTTCGTACGTGTCCGTCTCGACTACGGGAATGAACCGGGCGCGACACGGGCAGGAGCTGTAGCTGTCCAGCGAACCCGCCCACTCTTTCAGCTCTCCACCGACCTCGTAAGTGTCACCCATGCCACCACAGACACGGAACCGCCCTTCATGCTTACCGCAGGTCACCGGATCGCCTGCCCTGACCTTTTGCCGCTCGATGCCGCCGATTTCGTAGGTATCATCGGATGCGCCAGCAAGAATGCGTCCACCACAGGTAGTTTTGTCCAGGTGATACAGAAAAAATCCCTTCGCCATAATCCCTCATGAATGAAATGGGTATAAAACCAGCGCATAATACAGGAATACCAGTTTAAACCAAATCACCCGTTTCAGGTTGAGCCAGTCAGTACAGCGTCAGGATGCGACCTGCCTGGAAGGGACGTAGCCCGATGCGGCCACTATTTCACAGATGCCCAGCTTTTTACCTGAGTACTGCGCTATTACCAGGTAAGATAAAAATTGATAGCTGACATTACTCGTCAAAACACTTTACTAAGTCTGCTTCCCTCGCGTAGAGACAGCAACAAAACCTTCCACCTTTCCCTGCTTGCTCCAACCATGCAGGCGTAGCAAAATGCCAGAGAGGCTATTTCGACGGGGAGAAAAGGGGCCACGTATTGCCACCTGCCTCCCCTTCCTTTCGGTAAGGCGATTGCGTAAAAGGCGAATGTAGCAGATGAGTAATTTTTTATCCCCATTACCCAGCTATTCTCTGGACAGAGCAGCACAGATGTTATGCGCGCACGGGGCAAGTTGCACCAGCGAGGATTTGCTGACGCTCTGGAAAGAAGCCTATATTGAGCTGTGTTTTTATCTGCCTGATTATATCGCCTGCGAAAACGTACCAGCACCCGGTACGGGCAGACAGGTTTTGCTTTCGGTAACCCCGACAAGTTTTCATGTTTTTTGGGAATCGGTAGATTACGACTTTCCCCCAAATGATTATGCGATGCTTTACGTCAAAGAGTATGGCTCCACAGATAGCTATACGGAGCGCAAACTGTACGTTTCGATATCTCCTGATTATTCCGTTTACGATGACCACGGCCAGCGATTGAGCGCGGTACTTTCTCTCACCTATGGTTTAGACGGTCTTTCTATTCCCGGTAAGGAACTGGAGAAAGTTTTTCGCTTTCTGACACAGCCTAACAGCGGTGATCCTTCTGCAGAGTATAAGCCGGTATCAGCGAAAACCATCAACTATCTGGCGACAGCACTAAAGGCTTTTATTCATATCCATTACGGGGCCGATGTTGCCGAGAACCTGCGTAAATACCTTGAGGATCCCACCAGCGAGATACGGAAAGATTTTGCCGATAAAGAGATAAAAGCGCCGGGCGGGAAAGCGTTGGCCGGACACCTGAAAGATATTCTTATCGAGGTTTTACCCTCCATCGAGAAAACAGACGTGGAAAGCGGATCTGATAACGAGTAACCACCCTTACTGGAATATTCCTGATATTCCGACGCATTAGAATATTCCAGAACGCCATTCAATAACCTGCGATTACTCCATAGCAATCAATAGGAAGTAATCGCATGAACTCGCAAGAATTCACCTTTCCCACCAACGGGAACGCACGTCCTAAAAGCGTTGCGCGTTACCTGGCTGTGCATATCAGCACACTATGGCGCTACGCCAAACTTAACCCAGACTTCCCCAAACCACGAAAGCTTACGGACGGCGTAACAGTCTTTGATGCTGCTGACGTGCGCCAGTGGAACGAAAAGCGCAAAGAGGGGGCAGAGCATGCTTAACGCTACCGTGTCTACCCCCTGCCCGGCTGCTGGTAATAATCAATTATCAGAGACTTTATTTAACGTTTTTTCACAAGCAAATACAAAGGGAACGGCTCAACGTCTTCCAGACTCAGACGAATCGAAAAGCAGTTGGGCGTACCACTTGAGGAAGCTCAGGTTTATGAAAATCATCCGGCGATGGTCAACATGCCTGATGGCGAATATGCCGCTAACAGACGTACCCGGCGCATGTTGCGGAAAAAAAACGGTATTGATGCAAAAAGACTGCGCGATCTGGAGGGGCAAAAAATGAGTGGATTTAATTACCTGATGGAGCAGGGGCAAAAACGCACCCCTGCCCGGTTTACTGCTAACGTCTTTTCTGGCCTTTGCAACGCCATCTTAGCGCACCGTGTAGATATTTCCATCACACCAGAAATGACAAAAGCAGAGCGCCGGAAAGAGAAAGAAAAACTATGGTGGTTCTCGCCACCGACAAAAGAAGCCGGGCAGCGGCGTATTGTGTCAAATATGGCGGCGTGTGCGTTTGGCGGAGCTGATATTGACGACAGCACCCCCGGTGCAATCCAGATGCTGATATCTGTGTTAAAACACTATTCCATGCTGGTGTACCAAACAGCAAGCCATACCGCAGAAAAGCCACGCCTGCGCATCGTGCCGGAGTTTTCCCGACTGGTGGAACCGGAAGAACGCCGGACAACTGGCGAGGCTGTAGAAACGTTACTGATGCAGAAAGCTGGCTTTACGGTTGCCAGCATTGACGGCGATACATCCCGATGGGTACGCGGCGGCGATTACATTGTTTTTGATCGCAGTGTGTACAGTGCACAAAGTTATCACTATTGCCCTGACATAAAGGCCGAAGTATCCACGTTTGATGGTGAGGTAATCAACGTTGACACGCTCCTCCTGCCCGTAACAACGCCGGAAGCTAAAAAGCCCACCAGCACCAACAAAGGGAAGAAAAACGCTCAGGAGGCCGTAGCGGTCGATTCCGATCCATTCCCGGCGATGCCGGACGAGTTCACTGTATGCGATTTGCGTAGTGCGCTCAGTTTTCCCAAATGGCAGAACCCAAGCGACGATTACGAAACATGGGTAGCTAACGGTATTCGCCTAGCCTCGCTGAAAAGCACTGAATACGAGGACGATGCAAAAGCGTTATGGCTGGAATATAGCGCCCGTTCTCCGGCATACAGGGAAGATTACACCGAAGAAAAATGGGAGAGTTTCACTGCTGATCGTTCCAGCTACAGAGGTATTTTTGCAGATTCGCAGGCTATGGGCTGGGAGAATGAAGCGACCAAACGCGCTGCTGCCCGTCTGCAACCACGGATAGAGGCCAGAACCAACGGCCTTTACCATATCACGCCAAAAGTTAACAAGCAGACCGGAGAGATCGAAGAACCCGCCGTGTGGATGTGTTCTCCCCTTGATGTAATCGGACGTGGTACAGATAGATCCGAAGAATACCTGATCCTTTCGTGGACGTGTAACGGGCGCAAAGTGACAGAAGCGCTCCCGCTCTGTGACATTGGCGAACGCGATGGCTGGCGGCGAATGAAAGCTGGTGGGCTAAACGTGACGACAAAAACCAGTATCCGGGCAGTGCTGGGGGATTATCTGCAACTGCACGGCAATTCGACCCGCTGGAATGTGGCAAAAACCACAGGCTGGCAGTATGGCGCGTACATCATGCCCGATAGCGAGATCATCGGCGCACCATCCCAGCCCGTTATTTTTTGCGGTCACTCCGCAACAGCACAGGGCTACACAGTGAAAGGCACCCCGGAAAGCTGGCGCGATAACGTAGCACGGCTGATAGCCGGTAATCCATCAATGGTAACAGCAATCGCGGCAGCGTTCGCCGCTCCCATGCTGACGCTGGTGGGTGCTGACGGTTTCGGCATTCACTTTTATGAGCAATCCAGCGCAGGTAAGACGACTACGGCCAACGCCGCCGCCAGTCTTTACGGATCGCCGGATAAAACAAAACTCACCTGGTACGGAACAGCGTTAGGCATGGTCAACGAGGCAGCGGCGCACAATGACGGGTTTATGTCACTGGATGAAATCAGCCAGAGTACCCGCCGCCGTGATGTAGCAGAGTCGGCGTATGCGCTGTTTAACGGCGTAGGTAAGTTACAGGGGCGCAGGGATGGCGGTAACCGGGATATATTACGTTTCACCACTGTAGTCCTCAGCACTGGCGAAACGGACTTAGAGAGTTTTATCCGTGAGGACGGTGGCAGTGTCAACGCCGGGCAACTGGTACGCCTGCTGAATATTCCGCTGACAAGAGCCACCAGCTACCACACCCTGCCCGATGGTAAGGCACACGCTGACGCACTGAAAACAGCCTACCAGAGTCACTACGGGACAGCAGGTCGTAAATGGGTAAGTATGTTGGCTGAAAGTCCAAAAATGGTACAGGAGGCTGTAGCGGCGGCAAAACAACGGTGGAAAGCGCTAATTCCTGCACAGGCAAGCGAACAGGCCGGGCGCGTTGCGGATTGTTTCGCCATTCTGGAAGCGGCGCTTATGCTATCCCTTCAGTTGACAGGGTGGGCGGCTACAGATTGCCAGGCAGCGGTAGAGCATACATTTAAAAACTGGTTAGGCATTTACGGCACCGCAAATCGTGAACGGGTTCAACTGGTAGAGATGGTAGAAAACTTCCTGCTGGTGAACGAAAACCGTTTTGATTTGGCCTGTGAATCGGACGCTTATCCGTGGACGACAGACAAAAATAGACGTGCTGGATGGCTGGTGCCAAATAGTTCGCCGGATGGTCGAAACGTCTATTACGTCCTGCCCAGCATACTCAAAACAGAGGTAATACCGGGTAAAGAACCGCTAAACGCTGTAAAAATAATGCATGAGGAAGGTGTTTTATGGAAAAAGGATAAGCGCTCTTTCCAATCCTTAACGCCCCGAATTAACGGCCACCAGTACCGAACTTATGCGCTAATGCTGGTTCCGATTGTAGATGAAGAGGAAGCAGAAACCCAGCCAGAAACGGACAAAATTTAACCTTAACGCCTGCACTTCTCACGATTTGCAGGCTTTTTTATGAAACATGTGATTTTTTACAACATATCACGCCTATTACCCTGTCAAAAAAATAGAATATTTCTCTGTGAAACAGCTTAATCAAATTGCGTTTCAGCTATATGTTTTGATGAGAACCAGGCGTACCAAGGCTTAGAGGGGTACCGAGACAGCGAAACAACTGAAACAGCGTTTTCGAGCCTACATGTATAATAGAGTTTTTAGTTTTAGTGGTGTGTAGACCTGCATAAGGCATCCAAATAGAGAACCGTAAACCCCCATTCGTGATCGCGTTTTGCCGTATCAAAATGTTGAGAAATGTTGAGGTGCATAAAACACATAGCAAAACGTAGACCGTCGATGATTGAATTATCCCCCACCCGGTTCCTTACCATTCAGCCAGTATAATTTTTGAGCACTTCGTTTTTCGTTGTACCCAAGGGTGTACCCAAACGAAAAACGCATTATCAACAAACCAGTAAATAAAAGGATTTAACGCATTTACTCAATGAGCAGATTCAATCGAGTGAATAATCAATAAGATTCACCCACTATCAAAAACCTACGCAGCCCGCATTTAGTCGGGCTTTTTTTGTGCTCAACAACTATCATTCATTAAGAAGCAACAAAGCGCATGATTATCGTGTCCCCAAAGGTGTACCCATTACGATTAAGGCAAAGGTGATTGGGTACACCACAACATTCAATACTCAGGACTTCACGATGCCAAGCAGATCCGGGCATGGATAAAGGCAGGAGAGCGATTTGAAGGGCGCTCAGACGGCAACGGACTTTATCTCTCCTACCGGAAAAACTATCAGATGCCGGTCTGACGCTTCAGGTATAAATTTGCTGGAAAGTCACGAGTAATGATGATCGGTTCCTATGCCGAGTTATCGTTAGCCGAAGCTCTGGAGAACATGGAGCAGGAAAAGCACGCGCTTCGAGTACCAGCACTTGCCGCCGAACACTTTGAGCGCCAAATTTCAGGGCGCTGGAAGCATCTCGATATTCTGCGCCGCCGCATCGACAAGGACATAAATCCGTCTATCGGTCACATGAAGGTAGAGGACGTGAAACTCCGCCCCATTGACGTGTAGTGATGTGATGGACGCCCCTCCTAAGGTAGTCAGTGCCATACTTTTACTGACTGCATTAATCCGGGAGTAACATCACATGAACACGATCAGAGTTGTTGGTATCGATATCGCCAAATCTGTATTTCAGGTATGCATCTGGAATGTTGATGGATCCGTCATGGAATAAAAAAATCTCACGTTCCAAATTGCTGGATACCATCCGACAGTTCGAACCCTATACACTTATTGCGATGGAGGCCTGTGCTACTTCTCATTTCTGGGGGCGAACCTTCGCCGCTATGGGTTATTCCGTCAGACTTATCCGGCACAACACGTGAAAGCTTTTGTCCGCAGCCAGAAGAATGATGCCAATGATGCGCTGACAATTTGTGAAACTGCATTCCGCCCTGGTATTCACTTTGTTTCGGTTAAAACCACGGAACAACAGGATATCAAGGCGCTTCGAAATACACGCCAACTGATGGTTGAGCTCCTTTGAGTAATACAGAAATTCGATAGCAGTCCATGTCCATCTTGTTGAGCCGTCATGGATAAAATCAGATTTGCTCAACAGGCCAGCGACGTCCGCGTCCGGGAGGAAGCGATTTCAGACCGTCAATGCCATAAAAGGTAAATCAGTTAATCCAGCAACCAAGATCAGATCAAAGTCCCGGTCTTACGGACAGGGCTTTATCAACAGTCTGAAGCCCGCACTATGCGGGCTTGTTTCGCTGTAAGGTAGGGTCACTGTCGGCGACCGGTTACCACATAAAAGCGATCTCGTTCCCTGACAACCTTAGTCTGAACATCTCCGCACCCCCACACCAGATTAAAAAACTCATCGGTGGTCACCTCCCAGTCAAGCCGGATACGGCTGTAGTCTCCTCTGCACAACATACTACTGGCCTCACTGAAGCAAGTTGCGCCAGGCTCACTATGGGACATCTGTTGGCTTTGGTTCATTCTGTTCGCTCCCCAGGTTTACGTTAATCAGCAAACTTCACCGACCGCAGTTATGTGGCAAAGAACCACAAACCAGCGGCATAACTCACCACACCGACAATCACGGCAACGCCAGGATTTCGGGTAATACGTAACGCGCACGACGTTATTAAAATCCCTGTGCAGTAACACAGCGCCCTGCCATGACCGGCAGCCATAGCCTGCTGAATGCCTGGGATCAACGTGACGATCATAATGGCAGACAGCAAGGATGGCCCCAGCGCTGAGAAAACCGGAGATCCCTGCTCCGTCTTGTCCTCTGTCCGAGTCCATTTATTAAACATAAAAGGGAGTGAGCGTAACAACCAGGTCACGACTCCCATAGCAATAACCGCCAGCCACGCCTGGTCATAGGGCATAGTCATTCAACTTCCCCTTTACGAATACCGCGCAACAACCACAAAACGCTCCGACGATCAGTGCTAATGCCGTTAATCCCTGCACATACAACACACCAGCCACCACCACCGACACGATGACAGGCATACGGTGCTCCGGCCTGAAACTCTCCTGTACCAACACCACAAACAAGGCAGGAAGAGCAAATGGCATAGCATCCGCCAGCAGAGGCACGGCTTTACTGAGCTGCATTCCAGCCACAGCACCTAAGATCGTGCCGACAACCCACGAGATATAGCTGAATATACCCAACCAACCTAACCAGTTGCTGCGGGAGGCCATTATCACCTCCGGCATTCTGATCAACGCGGTGGCAAAAACCTCATCTGTCAGTGTGAAAGCCGCCAGCAGTTGCTTGCGTAAACCAGCCGGTAACTGACGCACCATCACCGCACCATATAGTAGGTGGCGAATATCCATTAGCGCGCACAGCCCCACCACCAGATACCAGGCCGTCCCGGCATGTATCGCAGCCAGTAATACAAACTGGCTCCCTCCGGCAAAAATAAAAGCCGACATCGCAACCACTAAAGATCCCGGCAACCCATTCACCACACCCGCCATGCCAAACGCGAAGGCGATAGGCAGGTAACCCGTAACAATGGGTAAGGAGGCCAGAAACGCCTGTTTAACCGTTTTTCCCATCTGACTCACAACGCTTGTAATACAAACAAATGCGTACCCGCATCCCTGTCAGTTCGTCCACAGGTGGCATATAAACGACAATGGTGCTGAACGGAAAATCCGGCGGCACGGGCCAAATCACTGAAACAATCTGGCGACGTTTTCTGCTCAACCTCGTAGTCCAATCCGGCCACCAACGCTTCCAGCTCCAGAATATGAAAACGATAGAAGACTTGCAGCGGATCGGCAGGCTGCTCCGATAAAGTCAGAGCATGAAGACGCTCCAGCAGACGTCGGCAGCGATATTCGGATCGGCTTTCATCGCCAGAGAGCGCTTCAAACAAAGCCTGGGGTACATCCTGGCGCAGCATATGCACCAGCCGATGTTCTTCCTGTGGGAGGTCCGTCAACGATATCGGCACCAGAGTATCGGCGATATATTGCAAATGATGCTGCATCAGGCCAATTTTGCGTTGCCTGATGGTTGAAAAGGGGCTAATCATTTCATCGGAGACAACAAAAATACCATCGCGGGAAAGCTGCCTGCGGGTTGCACTCAAAAACGCCAGCGTATCCAGATGGTGAGATGCCCCAACGGAGATAGCCGCATCGAACGGCCTCTCTGGCGCGGGAAGATCGGTAATACTGGTCTTGCAGGAATGAACATTTGGTGAGTGCCTGAACAACTTTTGCAAATGATTAAAAGCCGTCTCGCTGGGATCCACTGTAGTGACCTGTAGCTCAGGCAACAGCTCCAGTAGCATTTTCAACGGCAGTCCAGGGCCTGTACCGATATCAATAATCCGCGTCGCGCCTGGCGCCAGGTAGTGGTGTAACTGCTGAGCAATAGCAACGGATTGTTTCGCATAGGCCGGATGTACCAGTTCCCAGGCAGCATAGCCATCCACATCAATCCGGTCCTCAAACAGCACATTATCGCTTTCGCGCTGGACTACCGGCGTCACTTCATAACGCGGCGCGGCACGTAGCGGCACACAAGGCGAGCCATTGCGAGTCAGAACTTCTGCCGCGAGACTGGACAAACAGATACTGTCCGACTGGACCAGTGTTTGTAACCCTGCACGATCTGCCTCATCCAACTGACGCCAGGGGGAAACGGCCAGGTTGCTCAATTCCAGGGCTTGCTGCAATCGCGAATTATCCAGCGGTTCTTCATCCAGCAATGCATGGCTTCCTTCACGTGACAGACAAATCAGTTTCGGACCTTGTTCATTAACATAAAAGGTCTGCATCCCCGGGGCTTCCGGCTGCAGATTCTGCAGGAGCTGCTGCTCTGCCCCCAGAGGATCCTCACAGTCCGTGAAACTGAGTCGCACAGCGCTGACTCCCTGGCGACTTTCCAGCGCCAGACGTCGGAACTGCTGCTGAAGACCTGACCAGTCATCCTCGCTCCTGGGCCATTCACGATGGATATCATGTTCGCCGGGCGCCGCTTCGGCCAGTGTTGGATAGATTACGCTGACCATCATAGAGGTCTGTTCATCCAGACTCTGATAAAGATGAGGAATATCAGCGGCAAAACTGCAGCTTTTACCTGCGGTCAGGAAAACGGGTTCGGCCTGAGACCCGGTAAGGGCCCGTCCCTTCAGTACAACCACATTCTCTTCCACCCCCGGCATATGAGCTTCAGCCGTACGTTTGGTATGAGGGGCCATATCCATGACATAGGTTTCAATGACGAAAGGAGAAGACTGTTTATTGATCAGTCGAACGCTGACACCTGTGGAGCTGGATTCTACTAACTGGTCCTGCTCCTGAGAAATTAGTTCACCAAACGGAACCCCAAGAGCATGCGCCAGCCGCCAGACCGTTTCAATGGTTGGATTGCCGCGTCCAGCCTCAATGCCAGACAAAGTCGCTTTCCCGATGCCACTGGCTTCTGCCAATCCTGACAGCGAAAGTCCCCGTGATTTTCGTACCCTGGCAAGACTCAATGATACGGACTGACGTATCTCATTCGACAGTACCATAGGATTTTCCACAACGCATTCTCCCGAAGTTGGCAAGCGTTCTATATATCGCTCACCTCTGTTCCTTATAATGAACAATATTGGTTACTGTCAATTGTTTCACAGAAAATTCACTTCTGGCCCTAACCTCAAACGGCTTTACGGTAGGTTTATAGGCGCTACCAGGCTAAAATACTCTCTGTTTTTATGGATTAATCTGAGGCTTAATTATGCAAACTCTCCCTCCTTGTCCTAAATGCCAGTCTGAATATACCTGGCAGGATGACGCGCTCTTTAACTGTCCTGAATGCGGGCACGTCTGGTCTGAGGGCACTGAAGCCGCAGATGAGGGCGTTCTGATAGTGAAGGACGCCAACGGCAATCTGTTGGCCGATGGCGATAGCGTGACAGTTATTAAAGATTTGAAAGTGAAAGGCAGCTCAACGCCGCTGAAAATCGGCACGAAGGTGAAAGGCATTCGTCTGGTCGAGGGCGATCACAATATTGACTGCAAAATCGATGGTTTTGGCCCGATGAAACTGAAATCTGAGTTCGTAAAGAAAAATTAGTCCTGATCAGTGCCGTTCCTTCAATCAATTGACAGATGGCGGGCGGCGCACTCAAGGACAGGTGACTTTTCTGTCACCTGTTGACTGAGTTTTTGCGCCACCTTGTCACGGACAGCCTTCGGGGCAGTTTCAGGGTTACCTGAATGAAAAGGTGGCTCAGGCGAATATTCCAGTCTCAGTTGAATCGCTCTGGCCGAATCTTCACCGACCATTTCGGCAATCACCACCAGGGCGAAATCCATTCCTGCTGTCACGCCACCCCCAGTGATGATATTGCCATCCTTAACCACCCTGCCCGCATCAGGCGTGGCGCCGAACAGAGCCAGCTTCTCCCGCCATGCCCAATGACAGGCCGCGCGTTTTCCTTTCAACAATCCCGCAGCTGCGAGGATCAACGATCCAGTACACACTGAAGTAATATACCTTGCCCCCTGCCCCAGACGCTTAATCGCCGCAATAAAATCACTATTTTCAATCGCATTAGTACAATTACCACCGGGGACACACAACAGGTCACAGTGAGTTATCTCTTCCAGAACAGAAAGATCGGCAAAACTGAATCCTTCAACAGTCACGGGCTGACCACCAATGGAAGCAACCTTGATGTCCACATTAGGCAGGTCACAGAAAAACTGGTACGGTCCGGTGAAGTCCAACTGAGTCAACCCCTGATAAATGGGGATAAGGATAATAAATGGCTGCGGCATAATGTTCTCCTGTGGAATAGACGCTACCATTCTGACCCAATTAATCTGGTCGTAAATGACACAATTCCCACTGTTCAGGACATCATGATGCATATTGGTTTTTTCGTTTTTCCGGATTTTCAACTGCTGGATCTCAGTGGGCCGCTAGCAGCCTTTCAGATTGCGGGATTTCATCAAACCACCTCTCCCTACAGTTTGAGTGTGCTGTCCTTACAGGGCGGTCCGGTGAAATGCTCTGCCGGGTGCGTTATCACCACCGTTCCTCTGTCCGCTGTTTCACTGGATACACTGATCATCTGTGGTGGTTATGGTATTCATACCTTGTCTGATAGCGCCGTCGATCTCCATGCGCTTAAAACCCAGGCAGAGAACGTTAGACGTCTCGGTAGTGTCTGCAGAGGCGCCTGCCTGCTGGCAGAACTGGGACTGCTGAACGGACGACGCGCAACCACCCACTGGCGCCACGGGCTGGCGTTACAGAAAAGCTATCCGGATGTGCGGGTTGAGAGCGATAAAATCTTCTTACGTGACGGACACATCTGGACTTCAGCGGGGATCAGTTGCGGAATCGATCTGGCGCTGGCAATGATCGAGGCCGATCTCGGGATGGAACGCTCGCGAGCCGTTGCACAGGAATTGGTCGTCTATCAACGTCGTCCTGGCGGTCAATCGCAGTTTTCGCCAATGTTGCAGATGGAGCCTGATTCCGATCGCATCAGACTGGCGCTGGACTATATTCACCAGCATCTCACCGAATCCCTGACGGTGGAACACCTGGCCAGTCAGGCTTGTTTAAGCCCGCGTCAATTCAGCCGCCTTTTCAAGCATCAAACTGGTGAATCGCCCGCTAAAGCAGTCGAGCGCCTTCGTGTCGAAGCCGCTCGTACATTATTGGAAAGCACTCATCACAGCATCGCCAGCGTTGCTCACCTGGTGGGATTCCCACACCCGGAAACCATGCGTCGGGCATTTCTCCGTTGCTTAGGGTTGCCACCTCAGACCGTGAAGAAATACCACCAGTCGGCGTAACTTCAATAATAAGCAAACACTGGCTGACTGCCTCTTTTATCACCTTTATCGCTGTCTGGACGTAATTCGCGTAATCTATCGACAAAGTCAGGTTAGAAAAATTAATCCCATTATGACCTGTGAAAAAATATCAACCGTCACCTGCAGCCGATCCTTC
Source organism: Erwinia endophytica (assembly GCF_009295515.1). Lineage (GTDB taxonomy): Bacteria > Pseudomonadota > Gammaproteobacteria > Enterobacterales > Enterobacteriaceae > Erwinia > Erwinia endophytica. The sequence continues at coordinate 113,171 of NZ_RQVV01000032.1, forward strand.
AGGCTTGCAACCGGTTTCTATGGAGCGGGCTATGTTACTCACTGTTCTCTATATCATCGGAATTACAGCGGAAGCCATGACCGGCGCACTGGCTGCCGGGCGCCGTAAAATGGATATGTTCGGGGTGATTATTATTGCCTCCGTCACCGCTATTGGCGGCGGCTCAGTGCGAGATATACTGTTAGGTCACTACCCTCTCAGTTGGGTCCAGCATCCATTTTACATCGTCATTGTCGCCGCAGCCGCAGTGCTAACGACCCAACTGGCTCCGCTCATGCCTCACCTGCGTAAGGCCTTCCTGGTACTGGATGCCCTGGGCCTGGCGGTATTCTCACTAATCGGCGCTGAAGTGGCACTGGATATGGGTCATGCCTCAATCATCGCCGCTATCTGTGCAGTGATTACCGGCGTATTCGGCGGCGTCCTACGCGATATGTTTTGCAACCGCATCCCACTGGTGTTCCAGAAGGAACTGTACGCAGGAATTGCTTTCGCCTCTGGCTGGCTCTATATCTTGCTGCTGAAAACGCCGCTTTCACATGAGTTGGTTATCATTATTACGCTACTGTTCGGTTTTATTGCCCGACTGTTGGCGTTGCGCTTTAAGCTGGGTCTGCCGGTCTTTAATTACCCGCATGCTGAGCATTGATTTTTCCCGTTGGTGGTGCTGTAGCTCAACGATCAATGCCTGAACCTGAGGATGCCGCAGGAAAACGATTATCTGCCCAGCCAGCTTTTTTCCAATACCGGGCAACTGCTGCCAGGCATCACTATTCCTGGCCAGCAGCGTTTGCCAGTTATCATCGCTCATGGCATTAAGCGCGTTTTCCGGAACAGGTACACCTAACGCTTTCACCCAGCGTTTGAACGGCTGCTGCTGACTAAGCGAAAACTGATGATAAAGCTGTTCCGCCCGGACATTTGTCATCCCCTCAACACCACTGATCTGCTCACGTGACAACGACAACCATGAAAAGAGATGACTCAACTGCCCAGCCTGCATCAACTGCTGCCAGCGCGCCCGGCTGATACCGGGCATAGACAATACTGTCTGACTGCTTAACCAGACCAGCCGGGAGAGTAGCTGTTCACGGCAATCGGGCGTATAGGTCAGACAACTCAGCGTATTGAATTTCGCTGTATCGGGTATTCTGGGGTGCCGCCGATCAGCCACCCGCCATACCACCTCATCCAGCCGGGGGATCCCCTGACCAGCCAGACTGATGGTAACCTGATCGCCAGGCACAATATCCATCGCCTGCCAGTGCTTTAACGGCCCAAAGCTCACCCGACTAATACGCTTGTCATCCAACTTCACCGGAACCAAATTCAGCACCACACTGATCTTCCCCGTTCGACCTATCGGGAAATTGATGGAGCGTACCTCTGCGCTGACCGTCGGTGGGGAATACTTCCAGGCCGCTGACCAGGTATTCTTTCCGGATTGCCAGTAAATCCCGGCTGTGGGCATACTGTGGATCACCACGCCATCCGTTACAAAAGGCAGCGGCTGACGGAACCAACGCTCACGCCAGCCCGCAACATCATCAGCACTGTCAACCGGTTTGCTCCAGTCAGACACCCGTCCCAAACCGGCTTCCCGCAGTAAGCTAAGCTGTTGTGTCAACGTTTCAGGTCCTGAAGGCCAGGACCAGATAAAAATACCGAGATTTTGCAAAACCTCGGTAGCCCCTTTGCGCCGCATCGCGCCCGCAACCGTTGTCCGCGCATTCACGCCCCCCGCCACCGCCTGCTGATGACCGTTCATCAGCAAAAACAGTTCACCCTGTAAGCTCAGCGAATCATCCCGTAGGGGAATGTGTTGAGGGATTGCCGGGATAAGTCTGGCTTTCTTCGTCCAGTCCTCACCGCGCAACCCATCCCCACGGCTGATCATGCTAACCAGTTCGCCTCGTTGATAATGCAGAGTCACGGCTACCCCATCCACTTTCGGCTGGACCCAGAGTGCCGTTCGTCCTGCCATCCAGCGAGAAACAGACTGTTTATCAGCCAGTTTTTTGACCCCGACATGCGCCACGGGATGAAGCACCTTGCCGTTGGCGCCCCATTCCGGCTGTCGTGTATCACTCTGAGGCTGGAAACAGCGCTGCCAGGCTTGATATTTCTTCGCCAGGGCATCATAACGATCATCCCCAATCATGCTGATACCCTGTCGATAATAAGCCCGATCCCAGTCATTCAATTGTTGCGCCAGAGCGGTCATCTCCCGTTCCCCCCGGGCAGGCGTCCAGACCGGGCACTGTCCCTGAGCGACCGCACACCAAAGGACAACTATCAATATTACACTGCGCATCTCCCTGCTCCCTGTTATTCCCTGCAGAGCGGATTACAGCACTCAGGAGAGATCAACGCGACGAACTGTGGAAGGTTTTTGACGATGGCTCGAAAGACGTTTCTGCTTAGCATGAAATGTCACATTGACACTGCGAGTCGCTTTCCATTTTCAGCAACAAATAATGCAGCGAAGCTGAAACGCTGCATGTTGTGGTTCAGCCGTGTATACTGTGCAGGAAGTAGACTCATCTTTTTTGGCATATCAAGAATAATCATGGTTCAAGGCACTCTTTTTATTGTTTCAGCGCCCAGTGGGGCAGGTAAATCCAGTCTGATCAACGCGCTGCTGAAAACACAGCCGTTATATGACACGCAGGTTTCCATCTCCCACACCACAAGAGGAGTACGTCCGGGCGAGAATCACGGCGAACATTATTATTTTGTTTCCCGTGACGAATTCCGCGACATGATCAAGGAGGGCGCCTTCCTGGAACACGCCGAAGTGTTTGGCAACTATTATGGTACCTCCCGTGCCGCGATTGAGCAGGTGCTCTCTACCGGAGTGGATGTCTTTTTAGATATTGACTGGCAGGGCGCGCAGCAAATTCGCCAGAAGATGCCACAGGCACGCAGTATTTTCGTGCTGCCGCCGTCAAAAGATGAATTGGATCGCCGTCTACGTGGCCGCGGTCAGGACAGTGAAGAAGTGATTGCCCGGCGTATGACCCAGGCTGTCGCGGAAATGAGTCACTATGCAGAATATGACTACCTTATTGTGAATGATGATTTTGATCTGGCATTGTCGGATCTGAAAACCATTATTCGCGCCGAGCGTCTGCGAATGAGCCGTCAAAAGGCCCGTCATGACGCTTTAATCAGCAAACTGTTGGCAGACTGAGGACAACTCAGTATGATGCCCAGTCATTTCGTCACCCGTGGAGTATCACACTTATGGCACGCGTAACCGTACAGGACGCAGTAGAAAAAATTGGTAACCGTTTTGACCTGGTTCTGGTCGCCGCTCGTCGCGCTCGTCAGATGCAGGTTGGCGGAAAAGATCCGCTGGTTCCGGAAGAAAACGACAAATCAACCGTGATCGCACTGCGCGAAATCGAAGAAGGTCTGATAACTAACCAGATTCTGGATGTGCGTGATCATCAGGAACAGCAAGAGCAGGAAGCCGCAGAGTTACAGGCTGTTACCGCTATCGCTGAAGGTCGCCGTTAATTATTAGCCGGAAGGCTCGCCCTTGTATCTGTTTGAAAGTCTCAATCAGCTGATTGAAAAATACTTGCCTGAAGAGCAGATTAAGCGCCTTCAGCAAGCATACCTTGTCGCACGTGATGCTCACGAGGGACAGACGCGGTCCAGTGGTGAGCCTTATATTACCCATCCGGTTGCCGTCGCCTGCATCCTGGCTGAGATGAAGCTCGACCATGAAACGCTCATGGCCGCGCTTCTGCACGACGTTATCGAGGACACACCCGCCACCTATCAGGATATGGAACAGCTGTTTGGTCAAACTGTCGCTGAACTGGTTGAAGGCGTTTCCAAACTCGACAAACTGAAATTCCGCGATAAAAAAGAAGCACAGGCCGAAAACTTCCGAAAAATGATCATGGCGATGGTGCAGGATATCCGCGTCATTCTGATCAAACTGGCTGACCGTACACACAACATGCGGACGCTGGGCGCATTACGTCCGGATAAAAAACGCCGTATTGCGCTGGAAACGCTGGAGATCTACAGTCCACTGGCCCACCGATTGGGTATTCACCACCTGAAAACCGAGCTGGAAGAACTGGGTTTCGAGGCGCTTTACCCCAACCGCTACCGCGTGATCAAAGAAGTGGTCAAAGCGGCCCGTGGCAACCGTAAAGAAATGATCCAGAAAATCCTCTCGGAAATCGACGGTCGCTTGCAGGAAGCCGGGATCCTCTGCCGCGTCAGCGGAAGGGAAAAACATCTTTATTCGATTTACTGCAAAATGCACCTTAAAGAGCAGCGTTTCCATTCCATTATGGATATCTATGCTTTTCGGGTGATTGTCAGTGATGTCGATACCTGTTATCGGGTGCTGGGACAGATGCACAGCCTCTATAAGCCACGTCCTGGCCGGGTAAAAGATTACATCGCTATTCCCAAGGCTAACGGTTATCAGTCTCTTCATACCTCGATGATCGGCCCTCATGGAGTGCCGGTTGAAGTGCAAATCCGTACGGAAGATATGGATCAAATGGCAGAGATGGGGGTGGCTGCCCATTGGGCTTATAAAGAACAAGGTGAAAGCAGCACCACAGCGCAAATCCGAGCCCAGCGCTGGCTGCAAAGTTTGCTGGAACTGCAGCAAAGCGCTGGCAGTTCTTTCGAATTCATTGAAAGCGTGAAATCCGATCTGTTCCCGGATGAGATTTACGTTTTTACTCCGGAAGGCCGCATTGTCGAGCTGCCTGCCGGGGCGACGCCTGTCGACTTTGCTTATGCCGTGCATACCGATATCGGTCATGCCTGCGTGGGCGCGCGGGTCGATCGCCAACCGTATCCACTGTCACAACCGCTAACCAGCGGACAAACGGTCGAAATCATTACCGCGCCTGGCGCACGACCCAATGCTGCATGGCTGAACTTTGTCGTCAGCTCCAAAGCTCGGGCCAAAATCCGCCAACTACTGAAAAACCTCAAGCGCGACGACTCTGTCAGCCTGGGGCGCCGATTGCTCAATCATGCACTGGGTGGCAGCCGTAAGCTGGCCGAGATCCCCCCAGAAAACATTCAGCACGAACTGGAACGTATGAAGCTGGCCACACTGGACGATTTGCTGGCTGAAATTGGTCTCGGCAACGCAATGAGCGTCGTGGTGGCGAAAAACCTGCAACAGAGTGAGCAGGCCACGACAGTGGTACAGTCCACCAGCAGTTCTTCACGCAGCAAGTTACCGATCAAAGGTGCCGATGGCGTGCTGATCACCTTTGCCAAATGCTGCCGTCCCATCCCTGGCGACCCGATTGTCGCCCACGTCAGCCCAGGCAAAGGCCTGGTGGTACACCATGAATCGTGCCGAAATATCCGAGGCTACCAGAAAGAGCCGGAGAAATTTATGGCGGTAGAATGGGATCAGGCTATCGATCAGGAGTTCGTGGCGGAGATTAAAGTGGATATGTTTAACCACCAGGGTGCGCTGGCGAATCTAACCGCCTCGATCAATACCGCCGGCTCAAACATTCAGAGCCTGAATACGGAAGAAAAAGATGGCCGTGTTTACAGCGCCTTTATCCGTCTGACTGCCCGCGATCGCATCCATCTGGCGAATATTATGCGTAAAATCCGCGTGATGCCGGACGTGATTAAAGTTCACCGTAACAGAAACTAGCGCATGAATGCTCAACGCTATGCCCGCATCCTCGAAATGCTGGCCGCTCGTCAGCACGATCTGACGGTCTGCATGGAACAGGTTCATAAACCCCATAACGTCTCTGCCGTGATCCGTACAGCGGACGCGGTTGGGGTACATGAAGTCCACGCGATCTGGCCCGGCAACCGAATGCGTACCATGGCCTCGTCGGCCGCTGGCAGCAATAGTTGGGTACGGGTGAAAACTCACCGTAATATTGCCGATGCAGTTGACCACCTCAAAGGCCAGGGAATGCAGATCCTCGCCACACATCTTTCTGATAAAGCGGTGGATTTCCGCGATGTTGATTACACCCGCCCGACCTGTATTCTGTTGGGCCAGGAAAAAACCGGTATTACTCAAGAAGCGCTTAATCTCGCTGACAGAGAGATTATTATCCCAATGACGGGCATGGTGCAGTCACTGAATGTTTCCGTCGCCTCGGCGCTGATCCTGTATGAAGCTCAGCGTCAACGGCAAAACGCCGGTATGTACCAGCGGCAGGAAAGTACTCTGGAATACCACGAGCAACAACGTCTGCTGTTTGAAGGCGGTTATCCAGTTCTGGCCCGTGTAGCCAAACATAAAGGCCTGCCCTATCCGGAAATTAATGACAGGGGCGAAGTGATTGCGACTCCTGACTGGTGGGCAACAATGCAAGCCTCGGTACGCAGAAAATGAAAGGCCGCATGCTGGATGCCATCCCACTGAGTACACTTTCCGGTGTTGGCGCAAGTCAGGCGAACAAACTGGCGAAGCTGGGATTGGGAACAGTGCAGGACCTTCTGCTACATCTGCCTCTGCGCTACGAAGATCGCACCCAACTTTACGCTATCAATGAATTACTGCCTAATAGCTATGCCACAGTAGAGGGTGAAGTACTACACAGCGATATCACCTTTGGTCGCCGCCGGATGCTAACCTGTCAAATCAGCGACGGTACCGGCATCCTCACTCTGCGCTTTTTCAACTTTAATGCTGGCATGAAAAACAGCCTGGCACCCGGCCGCCGGGTTATCGCCTATGGCGAAATCAAACGTGGTCAGCGGGGCGCTGAAATAATTCATCCGGAATACCGCGTGCAGGGTGATAACAGCGTGGTGGAACTACAGGAAACGCTGACGCCGGTTTATTCAACCACCGAAGGTGTTCGCCAGGCGACGCTGCGCAACCTCACGGACCAGGCTCTTGAACTGCTGAAAACCCGTGCAATAACCGAGCTATTGCCACCTGAGCTCAGTCAGGGGATGATGAGCCTGCCAGACGCTATTCGTACGCTGCACCGCCCACCACCCAATACCGATCTGGCCGACTTGGATAGCGGCACGCATCCGGCGCAGCGCCGTCTGATTATGGAAGAGTTGCTGGCGCACAATCTCAGTATGTTGGCCGTACGCGCGGGAGCTCAACGTTATCATGCTCTCCCTATGCCTGCCCGCCACGAACTCAGCGATAAATTGCTGGCCGCTTTACCTTTCACTCCAACAGCCGCCCAACAGCGGGTCGTTCGCGAAATAGAACAGGATCTGGCCTATGACTACCCAATGATGCGACTGGTGCAAGGCGATGTGGGTTCCGGTAAGACGCTGGTCGCTGCCCTGACGGCACTCAACGTTATCGCCTGGGGCAAACAGGTCGCGATGATGGCGCCAACGGAACTCCTGGCGGAACAGCATGCCAATAATTTTCGCCAGTGGTTTGCCCCGCTGGGGATTGACGTTGGCTGGCTGGCTGGCAAGCAAAAAGGCAAAGCCCGTCAGGCGCAGCAAGAAGCCATTGCCAGCGGGCAGGTCTCGATGATCGTTGGCACCCACGCGATTTTCCAGGAGCAAGTCCAGTTCAACGACCTGGCGCTGGTGATTATTGATGAGCAACATCGCTTTGGCGTCCATCAACGACTGGCACTGTGGGAAAAGGGTAAACAGCAGGGGTTTCATCCTCATCAGCTGATTATGACAGCAACGCCTATCCCACGGACTCTGGCGATGACCGCTTATGCCGATCTGGATACCTCAACCATTGACGAACTGCCACCCGGTCGAACGCCGATTACCACCGTCGCCATCCCTGATACCCGTCGGGCTGATATTATTACCCGCGTTCAGCGCGCCTGTTGTGAAGGCCGCCAGGCGTACTGGGTCTGCACACTGATTGAAGAATCAGAGCAGTTAGAGGCGCAAGCGGCGGAAGCCACCTGGCAAGAACTGAAACTGGCGCTACCTGAACTACAGGTCGGTCTGGTACATGGACGGATGAAACCAACAGAGAAACAAACTGTTATGCAGGCTTTCAAACAGGGTGACATTCACCTGCTGATCGCCACGACGGTTATCGAAGTTGGAGTGGATGTTCCCAATGCCAGCCTGATGATTATCGAAAACCCGGAACGACTGGGGCTGGCTCAGCTCCACCAGCTGCGGGGCCGTGTTGGTCGTGGTTCCGTTGCCTCTCACTGTGTTCTGCTGTACAAAGCACCGCTGAGTCAGACCGCGCAAAAACGCCTGCAAGTGCTGCGCGACAGTAACGATGGCTTTGTTATTGCCCAGTGCGATCTGGAAATCCGCGGTCCAGGCGAGCTGCTGGGCACCCGCCAGACGGGTAATGCGGAATTTAAAGTCGCTGACCTGCTCCGCGACAGTGCGATTATCCCGGAAGTACAGCGTATCGCCCGACATATCCACCAGCACTATCCTGAACAGGCCCGGGCACTGATTGAACGCTGGCTCCCGGAAACACAACGCTACACTAATGTCTGACTTCTTCTCGCACCGTTATAGAAGCCATCAGAAAATACTTCTGATTTTTTTCGATAAAAACTGACAGATTGATATTGTTAGCCAGAATGATGCGAGTACAATCTTTCTCTTCAGTAGTAATTTTTTAGCGTAGTGAAATGATTCATAGGCTTTTTTGGGCGGGACAAGTGGTACGTCTTTCCAGGGCGATTGATTATATATATCAATGTAGAGCTTGTTATAGCCCGTCTCCTCGATTGAAATACTCCATGGTTTTGTCTGACCAGCATAATGAATAAAAATGGGTTTCTTATCAGTGTTTTTATTCTTGGGTATAAAATTAAACGATTGATCCAGAAAAAATACGTCCTGATCCAGAATAATATTCAGACAGTCCTGGTCAGGATACTGATATTTTCTCTCCTGAATTTTTTCAAAAAATTTTTCCATCACATTATTTTTCACCCAGGCCTGAGTATTGATTAACATCACTCCTGAATTAAAATATTTTTTGTCATTGCTCAACCCAAGATAGCGCAGATAGTCTTTATTCATTCCCTTATCATGCACAGCAGCGATTGTGTAGCTTTTCATATCAATTTCCAGTAATGAGGAAATATCACCATTACAAACAATGTCACAATCAAGATAGAACAGTACGCCTGCCTCTGAGGCTAAAATATTTGAGGAAATTATTCTGTAATAGATTGATTTGGGGTAAAAATCGTAAACTTGAAGACCGTTAAAAATATTATTATCCAGGAGATAGACAGTTGCGCTAACATGCCTATATATTGAAAAAAATGTGGCAGAAAAGAGCTGATCATATTCATCAACAAAGATATGGAATTTTATTTTAAAGCCTGGATTAGCTTCAATAATTGAAAAAATACACACACCGCAATAAGTAAGGTAATGCTTATCACTGGTAAATAAAACATGCATATCAGGATGGTATGATAACTCACCTTGATACTCAATTTTTCTTTTGATCAGATCATGTTGGTTCATACGTGTGGTCAAAAATTATCAAAATTATCAAAATTATCAAAATTATCAAAATTATCAAAATTATCAAAATTATCAAAATTATCAAAATTATCAAAATTATCAAAATTATCAAAATTATCAAAATTATCAAAATTATCAAAATTATCAAAATTATCAAAATTATATTATTCACTCTATTCATGCGAATAAATAGAGTCAAGCATATACCCTGTCAATTCAATTCATTCTGTTAATTTTCGGAAAAAAACGCAGTTAACTCACTGCCAGTGATATATTGGGAATTTTTAAAAAATCTCTATCTTGTCAAGACAACCCGCACAATAACAGTACCATTTTTTATTGAAAGCCAATGTTGTTATTTTCCAGTATGGTAGCTGAAAGTAGTGGTTATTATTATGTTTACTTCATAATTCAGTTTGCAAATACGCGGTTTACGCGCTTATTTTCACTGACTTGAATAATCTCCCTGGGATTTATGCATTGACCATTTTCCAGAAATCTTAATTATTTTCTGACTCATTTTTAATCTAAATTGGTCTTTATATCAAACCTCGCTCTGCAAACAGGAACAACAATAACGTGGCAGTAAAACAGAAGCGCTGGCAATCGTTTGCTTTTACCCCGCTTATGATTAAAATCGCCACTTTGTTTCTCAGAGATCCAAGAGCATGGCCGTCAATACCCCTGAAGCCGATACACACCACACCCCCTTATCTACGACAAAAAGTGAATTGATCTATCGCCTTGAAGACAGTCCCCCACTACCGCAAACGTTGTTCGCAGCCTGTCAGCATTTGCTGGCGATGTTTGTCGCTGTCATCACTCCTGCCTTGCTGATTTGTCAGGCTCTTGGCTTACCCACTCAGGATACTCAACACATTATCAGCATGTCGCTGTTTGCCTCCGGGCTTGCGTCTCTATTGCAGATCAAAACCTGGGGTCCCGTTGGTTCCGGCCTGTTATCAATTCAGGGCACCAGCTTTAACTTCGTTACACCGCTGATTATGGGGGGAATGGCACTGAAAAACGCCGGGGCGGATGTGCCAACGATGATGGCGGCCTTGTTTGGTACGCTGATGCTAGCCTCCATCACCGAGATGTTGCTCTCACGCGTACTTCATCTGGCTCGTCGTATCATTACGCCGCTGGTTTCCGGTATTGTGGTGATGATTATTGGTCTGTCACTGATTCAAGTTGGTCTGACGTCTATTGGCGGCGGCTTTACTGCAATAAGTCATCACACCTTTGGCGCGCCGAAAAATCTGCTCCTGGCGGGCGCGGTGCTACTGGTGATTATCCTGCTCAACCGACAGCGTAATCCTTACCTACGCGTTGCCTCTTTAGTTATTGCAATGGCCGTCGGTTACCTACTGGCCTGGATGCTGGACATGCTGCCGGAAAATACCCCCTCCTCTAATCAGGCACTGATTGCCATACCGATGCCGTTCTATTATGGCCTGAGTATTGACTGGAACTTGCTGATCCCTCTGATGTTAGTGTTTATGGTGACCTCGCTGGAAACGATTGGCGATATCACTGCCACCTCTGACGTCTCTGAACAACCCGTCAGCGGTCCGTTATATATGAAACGTCTGAAAGGTGGCGTACTGGCTAATGGGCTTAATTCCTGTCTCTCAGCTCTGTTCAACACCTTCCCCAACTCATGCTTTGGCCAAAACAATGGTGTCATCCAACTGACTGGCGTAGCCAGCCGTCACGTTGGCTTCGTGGTAGCGCTGATGCTGATCGTGCTGGGTCTGTTCCCGGCGGTGAGCGGTTTTGTTCAGCATATTCCTGAGCCGGTTCTCGGCGGCGCCACTATCGTCATGTTTGGCACCATTGCGGCCTCAGGTGTCCGTATCGTGTCTCGCGAACCGTTAAACCGCCGGGCGATCATGATTATCGCGTTATCGCTGGCCATCGGTCTGGGCGTTTCTCAGCAACCGCTGATCCTGCAATTCGCACCTGACTGGCTGAAAACGTTACTTTCTTCCGGTATTGCCGCCGGCGGTATCACGGCAATAGTTCTGAATTTGCTGTTCCCGCAAGAGAAATAATCTCTTCTGCCACAAGGGCGGCGGACAGTCCATGGGTTATCACCGTCGCCATCTGGCGGTTGAGCTTCGGTGATAAATCAGGCATAACAATCCTTTGCCGAACGCTCAAAGGAACAGATGCGATGAAAGCCATCGGAAAAATTTTGCTGACAATTCTGCTGTTACTACTGCTGATACTGGTGGCGGTTTATGTTCTGCTACAAACACAGTGGGGCGCCAACTGGCTCAGCCGCACAGCCAGTCAACACAGCGACTATCAGATAACCTTTACCAAACTGGAACATAACTTTTCCGATCCTTCCCACCTGATACTCGATAACCTTTCCTTTGGGCGTAAAGCTCAACCTGCTCTTGTCGTGGCGCGGAAAGTCGATCTGGGTCTTAGCGGTAAACAATTTTCAAATCCACTGCATTTCGCCAGTATCTGGCTGGAAAATGGCACACTTAACGTCAGTGATAGCGATAAACCACTGGCTTTCTCTGCCAGTCGACTGCAACTGAATCACATGGCCGTCAACAATTCTGGCAGTAAATTCCCCCTGACCGCGAAACAGGTAGATGGCGGCATTATGCCGTGGAAACCCCAGGCAGGAAATGTCATTGGTGATGATGCCAGCTTCCAGATGAGCGCGGGAACGCTGGAGATTAACGGCGTCCAGGCCACCAATGTACTGTTAGAGGGCAGCCTCCGTCATCATCAACTGGTGATGAGTAATCTTGGGGCCGATGTGGCGCTGGGGTCTATTACAGCCAGTGCACAACGGGATACCCTGGGCAACTGGCAGGTGGCTAACCTGCGGCTTAACGGCATCCGTTGGCAAAGTGCTCAGTCTCTCCCTGGTTTCTTCGCGCCAATATTGGCGCTGCCTTTCATCCACTTTGACCATATCGATGTGACAGATGCCCGCCTGGAAGGTACTGACTGGGCAGTGACCGATCTGGATATGACGTTGAAAAACATCACACTGCGCAACGGTGACTGGGAAAGCAATGACGGCTCACTGTCAATGAATGCCAGTACGTTTATTAACGGCAGCCTTGAGCTGAACGATCCGATCGTTAATCTGGCCTTTTCACCGGCAGGTATCACACTGAAGCAATTCAGCTCACGCTGGGTTAAGGGGTTGATCCGCTCGTCAGGTCACTGGACTCGTCGTGATAAAAAACTGACCCTGGATGAGTTGGCCGTGACAGGGCTCGAGTATACGTTGCCACAGGACTGGCGTGATCGCTGGATGACTCGCCTACCCGATTGGCTGAACAGTGTGGAAGTGACGAAATTGACCACGAACCGCAATCTGATAATCGATATTAATCCTGATTTTCCTTTCCAGTTAACGTCTCTGGAAGGCAATGGTAGCAATCTGTTGATGGCCCGCAATCATCAGTGGGGCATCTGGTCCGGTAATTTAAGTCTTAATGCGGCAGAAGCGACATTTAATGGTGTGGATGTCCGCAGTCCCTCTATTACCCTTAACGCTGAAGACAATCACATCAATGTGACAGAAATGAACGCGCTCACCCATGACGGGATGGTGAAAAGCCAGGCGACGCTTTCTCAACAGCCGCAGCGTGACCTGTCATTGACACTGGACGGACACGACGTGCCAGTAAACCTGCTGCACAACTGGGGCTGGCCGCTGCTATCACTGGAAGGCAATGCCAATTTACAACTGAAATTACAGGGCAACCTTGCCGCAGGCACACCATTGAAATCCGCCATGAACGGCTCTCTGTCAGTAATGGCTGGCGATCAAACACTGCAACAGACCATGATCAACGGTCAGGTGACTCAAGCACAGTGATAGTTTAAGGATATGAGCCATCCTGGCGGAACAGACTCTATACAGACCGGGCTTATCCGCCCGGAAAGTCGTTCCCGCCTGATGCTCATCGGTACATTGAATAAGAGAAGGTTTTTATCAACATCAGCAGACTATGAAGCGGGTTTATGCCGTTCATTATATAGCGCTGGCGCAGGGGGGATTAACCGCCAGATCCCCCCGGCTCCAACGGGCCGTCCGGATCAGCAGGCAGGACGATATACACCCCCTCAAAGACCGCACCGCATTGTTCATTGCCAAACAGTTCGACTTCCAGTTGTACACGCGCCTTACGTCCACGCGCCAGGCGATCCAGATCTCCGCTCAGTGAGCCCAGATCGGCCACCGCGCCCGGCTTACCACTGATCGGATGGCTGTAGCGAATGTGCGCATCGGCCAGAATAATCGTGCCGCCCAGATGGCGCTCACGCAGTAACAACCAGATAAGTCCCCAGCCGGTCAGCGTAGCCAGCGAGAACAGACTGCCAGCAAACAGAGTATGGTGTGGGTTTTGATTACCCGTTTCCGGCATGGTAGTGATAAATTTCTGTCCGGTATACTGCAGTATGCGCACCCCCATTTTCTCACTTAACGGAATGTGATCGTACCAGGCCTGCTGTAGTTGACCGCACCAATCCGCACGGTGCAAAATGTCATCCAGGGTGACGACGGGCTTAATCATCAGGAAATGGCGCACTGGTGTGGTCTGCGGAGCAGTAATTTCCCCTTCATTGACATAACCAAGCTTGGCAAAGAACTCCACCGCGTCTTCACGGGCACTACAAACCACTCGCTTGGCGCCTTCCTGCCGCGCGACAGACTCCAGGGTCATCGCCACCAGCGTCCCCAGCCCTTTACCCTGCACGGAAGGGTGTACCGCCAGAAAACGTATCGCGGCTTCATTGTCGCCATTGATGTACAACCGCCCCACGGCCACCGGATCGCCACGTTCATCCACCACCATCTGATGATGCGCCAGCGCATCCCAGGCATCCCGTTCAGAGCCCATAGGTTGATGAAGGGGCTTACGGAGCATTTCCCAACGAAACTGATAGTAAGTATCCAGTTCTTCCGCTGTTTCAGGAACGCGAAGGTGATACATAAAATGCTTCTCTCTCTCTGAGCCAGATCCGCTTCCGTGCCATTCTGCTAACTGCCTCACACCTGCAGCCAGAAAGTTACGGGGCCATCATTGACCAGGGCAACCTGCATATCGGCGGCAAAACGCCCGGTCTCTGTAGTAATACCCTTTTCACGACAGCACTCGACAAAATACTCATATAGTCGCTCGGCTTCCGCAGGTTCTGCGCCACGCGAAAAACCCGGGCGCATACCTTTGTGCGTGTCCGCAGCCAGGGTGAACTGTGATACCACCAGCAGGCTGCCCCCGGTCTGTTGAAGGTTAAGGTTCATTTTTCCCTGGGCGTCGCCGAAAACACGGTAACCTGACACACGCTCACATAACCGTTGCGCTTTTTGCTGATCATCACCTTTTTCCACCCCCAGTAAGATGAGCAATCCAGGCCCGATGTCACTGATGGTCTCTCCCGCCACCGCAACGCTGGCACTCAGTACCCGTTGAATTAAGGCAATCATGATTCCTCGTCTTCTTTTTCTTGTTCCTGCTGCGTCAACTGGCGATAGTCACCCAAAGTGGCAGAAATTTCAGCCCCCAGTAATACAATACACCAGGTCCAGTACACCCAAAGAAACAGGATGGGAATAACTGCCAATACGCCATAAATCAACTGATATGAAGGGAACATCGTAACATAGAGCGCAAAGGCTTTTTTCCCCAGCTCAAAAAGTATCCCGGCAACCAGCGCACCAACCAACGCATCGCGACCCGCGACCTGCCGGGTGGGCACAATGCTATAAAGCAACCAAAATGAGAGCCAGGAGAGCAGCAACGGGAAAAAACGCAGCCCATGATCAATTAGCCCGCTAACACCACTGACCGAAGCCCAACTAAGCGAAAGCAGGTATGAGCTAATAGCCAGGCTCCCGCCAGCCAGGAGCGGTCCCAACGTCAGGATCATCCAGTAAACCGCAAAGGAGTAAACCAGCGGGCGCTTGCGTTTACTACGCCAGATGGTGTTTAGCGCTGAATCGATGGAGTACATCAGCAATAGCGCCGTCACCACCAGACCGCAGGCACCTACCGCAGTCATCTTATTCACGTTCGCCACAAACTGCTCAAGGTAGCTCTGAATAGCGGTGCCAGACGCCGGAACAAAATTTTTGAAAATAAACGTTTTTAGTTGGCTACTGACCGTGGCAAACGCCGGGAAAGCAGCAAACAAGGCAAACACCACCGCCACCAAAGGAACCAGTGCCAACAGCGAGACATAGGCCAAATTACCGGCCAGCGTAGTCATCGCATCCTCGTCGATACGCTGCCAGAGAAGTTTTATCCATAACCATATCGCTCGCAGGCGATGTCGGTAGTGATTAATAATACGACGTATCATTACCGATGTTCAGCAAAGAAAGCGGGGATGATGCTGGCATCTGTGACATGAATACTCTGGATCCCAAGCGCACGCGCACCTTCGATATTCTCCAGGTTGTCATCAAAGAAAATAGTCTGCTCAGCAGTAAAACCCTCTTCATACAGAACCTGCTGGTAAATACGCGCCTCAGGCTTGCGCATCCCCATCTCCTGCGAAAGATAGAGTTTATCCGCAGCACTCTGCACTTCAGGATACAGAGCAGGCCAGAAGGAACAATGCAGCGCGTTGGTGTTGGAAAGGATAACCACTCGCTCGCCCCGATCACGCAGCATTTTCATTATCTGCAGCACGTCCTGACGAACACCAACGAAAATAGCTTGCCAGCCCGCAGTAAATTGTTCAAAACTCAACGCCAGGTCAAGTTCGTCGCAAGTTTGGGCGGCAAAGTCCTCATCGCTTATTTCACCGCGCTCATGACGATGAAAGCTCTCGCCCAGGGTGAAATGGTTTTGCAGTGTAGCTAACGGCACACGTCCCAGATCGCTCCAAACGCCCAAGACCCGGTTGAAATCAATATCAACAATGACGTTACCTAAATCAAAGATATACAGCATAGCCATCTCCTTTTGTTCCGGTGAATTGTTCACTCTAGCGATAAAATGAATGTCTGAACAGGTCGGGGATTTAAAACTGGAAGGAAGATTTAAAAAGAAAACAAAGCAGGGCTGAAAGAAGCCAGCCCTGCCGATCTAATGATCGTTTAAACGTCTTTGCTGCCGCGCGCGGCGCGTTTACGATCGTTTTCAGTCAGGTGACGTTTACGAATACGTACAGACAAAGGTGTCACTTCGACCAGTTCATCGTCATCGATAAATTCGATCGCCTGCTCAAGCGTCATCTTAATCGCTGGAACCAGAGTCGTTGCTTCATCAGTACCAGAAGCACGCATGTTCGTCAGTTTCTTACCTGTCAGGCAGTTAACTGTCAGGTCATTAGAACGACTGTGAATACCGATGATCTGCCCTTCATACACTTCTGCACCATGCCCCAGGAACAGCTTACCGCGATCCTGCAAGCTATACAGCGCAAACGCCACGGCTTTACCCTGACCGTTAGAGATCAGCACGCCGTTCTGACGCTGGCCAACTTCACCTGGACGAACATCGTCATAGTGGCTGAAGGTGGAGTACAACAGACCGGTACCGGAAGTCATCGTCATGAATTCATTACGAAAACCAATCAGACCACGGCTTGGGATAACGTAGTCAAGACGCACACGACCTTTGCCATCGGGATCCATGTTTTTCATGTCGGCTTTACGTTCACCCATTGCCTGCATGACCGCACCCTGATGCTGTTCCTCGATATCCAGCGTCACGTTTTCGAACGGCTCTTGTTTACGCCCTTCGAACTCACGGAAAATAACTTTCGGACGAGATACCGCCAGTTCAAAACCTTCACGACGCATGTTTTCGATCAATACAGACAGATGCAACTCACCACGACCAGATACGCGGAAGGCATCAGCATCTTCAGTTTCTTCAACGCGCAACGCCACATTGTGCACCAGCTCTTTATTCAGACGGTCAAGGATCTGACGCGACGTCACATACTTACCTTCTTTACCGCAAAACGGCGAAGTATTGACGTTAAAGAACATGGTCACAGTGGGTTCATCCACGCTCAGAGCAGGTAGCGCCTGTACATTCTGTGGATCACAAATAGTATCGGAGATATTCAGTTCACCCAGACCGGTGATGGCAATGATATCGCCAGCTTCAGCCTCAGTCGCATCAATACGCTCCAGACCCAGGTGAGTCAGCACTTTACCAACTTTAGCATTGCGGGTTTTACCTTCACTATCAATGATAGTGACCTGCTGGTTTGGCTTCACTTTACCGCGCTTGATACGACCGATGCCGATAACCCCAACATAGTTGTTGTAGTCCAGTTGTGAAATCTGCATCTGGAACGGCTCGTCTGCCTCAACCTGCGGAGGAGAAACATGTTTTACGATGGCTTCATACAATGGCGTCATGTCTTCCGCCATGTTGGTATGGTCAAGACCCGCGATGCCATTCAGGGCTGAAGCATAAATCACCGGAAAGTCGAGCTGCTCGTCAGTCGCATCCAGGTTAACGAACAAATCAAATACCTGGTCCACAACCCAGTCAGGGCGCGCGCCAGGACGGTCAACTTTATTGATGACCACGATCGGCTTCAGACCGTTAGCAAACGCTTTTTTGGTCACGAAGCGGGTTTGCGGCATAGGGCCATCCATTGCATCCACAACCAGTAGCACCGAGTCGACCATTGACATCACACGTTCTACCTCACCACCGAAATCGGCGTGTCCTGGGGTATCCACGATATTAATGCGGTAGTCATTCCATTTAATGGCGGTGTTTTTTGCGAGGATGGTAATCCCACGCTCTTTCTCCAAATCGTTGGAGTCCATTACGCGCTCAGTTGCTTCAGTACGGGCATCAAAGGTACCGGACTGCTGCAGCAACTTATCAACCAGGGTGGTTTTACCATGGTCAACGTGGGCAATAATGGCGATGTTACGCAAATTTTCGATCACAGCTTTGCCTCAGGCATTAGAAATAGCGCGCTATTGTACACGGATTAATCGAAGGACTGAACAGGATCACAAATATCAATTAAAGATTACTGCCAGCATTGCTTTTTATAGCCATTTACAGTGCAAAAATTGCACCCCGTCGAAATAATGCACTAACATGGTGCTTAAGGTGCACAGTTATGCACCATGATGGTGCGCATTTTCCATCATGGTGCAGCCCTCGTTTCACGAGAGGGCGCATCATAGCGCTTTTTCAGCCAGTTAAGAAAGTTGGCATAGATTTCGCTTTAAAACATGCAAGCGAAGAATGCCAGTTTCCACAACGGTAATAGCTTGTCAGGGATCTTTAATTATCGGATGACAGTGCCAAATAAGCAAAATTATGGTACGCCGTAAAGCTCCCTAACCACGACGACAATGACAAAATCCAGGAGAGTTAAGTATGTCCGCTGAACACGTTCTGTCGATGATGAACGAGCACGAAGTCAAATTTGTTGATCTGCGTTTTACCGATACTAAAGGTAAAGAACAGCACGTCACGATTCCTGCTCATCAGGTTAACGCTGACTTCTTCGAAGAAGGCAAAATGTTTGACGGCTCATCGATTGGTGGCTGGAAAGGGATTAACGAATCAGACATGGTATTGATGCCTGATGCGACTACCGCTGTTCTGGATCCATTCTATGAAGACCCTACGCTAATCATCCGTTGTGACATCCTCGAGCCAGGTACGATGCAGGGCTATGATCGTGACCCACGCTCCATCGCCAAGCGTGCGGAAGACTTCCTGCGCGCTTCTGGGATCGCAGATACCGTTTTATTTGGACCGGAACCCGAGTTCTTCCTGTTTGACGATATTCGCTTTGGTACTTCCATTTCCGGCTCTCATGTTGCTATCGACGATATTGAAGCCGCCTGGAATACCGGTAAAGAATACGAAGATGGCAACAAAGGTCATCGTCCATCGGTGAAAGGCGGTTATTTCCCGGTTCCTCCGGTCGACTCTTCACAGGACATCCGTTCCGCCATGTGTCTGACCATGGAGCAGATGGGGCTGGTTGTTGAAGCTCATCACCACGAAGTGGCAACAGCAGGTCAGAACGAAGTGGCTACCCGCTTCAATACCATGACCAAAAAAGCGGATGAAATTCAGATCTACAAATATGTCGTGCACAACGTTGCCCACGCTTACGGCAAAACCGCGACCTTCATGCCAAAACCTATTTTTGGTGATAACGGCTCCGGTATGCACTGCCACATGTCCCTGTCTAAAGGCGGCACCAACCTGTTCGCTGGCGACAAGTACGGCGGTTTGTCTGAAACTGCCCTGTTCTATATTGGCGGTGTTATCAAGCACGCGAAAGCGATCAACGCCCTGTCTAACCCAACCACCAACTCATACAAACGTCTGGTCCCGGGTTATGAAGCGCCTGTTATGCTGGCTTACTCTGCCCGTAACCGTTCTGCGTCTATCCGTATTCCTGTGGTTGCCAGCCCGAAAGCCCGCCGTATTGAAGCTCGCTTCCCCGATCCCGCCGCTAACCCATATCTGTGCTTCTCTGCACTGCTGATGGCCGGCCTGGACGGGATCATCAACAAAATCCATCCTGGCGACGCGATGGACAAAAACCTCTATGACTTACCACCGGAAGAAGAAGCTGAGATTCCAAAAGTGGCAGGTTCACTGGAAGAAGCGCTGAATGCTCTGAATGAAGACCGTGAGTTCCTGACTCGTGGCGGCGTGTTCACGGACGACGCCATTGATGCCTACATCGAACTGCGTAAATCAGAGTTGGATCGCGTTCGTATGACGCCGCATCCGGTCGAGTTCGAGCTGTACTACAGCGTTTAATTGGTTTGAGGTTTTTTTGTTGCCGTGGAAACTTTAGCCCATCTCCGGATGGGCTTTTTTCTCCACGAATTCATCGTTCAGGAAAACGACGTTCGGTTTCCATGACTATAATGCACCAAAAAGGTGCAGGAGAACGCTGTATGGCAACAGGCATGCTGCCCGATGCTGGGCAGATTCTCAACTCTCTGATTAACAGTATTTTGCTGGTGGATAGCGAACTGGTGGTGCATTACGCCAACCCTGCCGCACAGCAGCTGTTAGCGCAAAGTTCCCGCAAGCTGTTTGGTACACCGCTGCCGGAACTGATGGGGTATTTTTCGTTAAATATCGACGTCATGCGCGAGAGTCTGAACGCAGGTCAGGGCTTTACCGACAGTGAAGTGACTCTGGTAGTCGACAGCCGCGCGCATATTATGTCGTTAACCGCGCAGCGTTTGCCCGATGGTTTAATCCTGCTCGAAATGGCGCCGATGGATAATCAGCGTCGCCTCAGTCAGGAACAGATTCAACATGCTCAGCAGGTGGCTGCCCGAGATTTGGTCCGGGGTCTGGCCCATGAGATTAAAAACCCGCTGGGAGGATTACGAGGCGCTGCGCAGCTGTTAGCGAAAGCCCTCCCCGATCCGTCTTTAACCGAATATACCAAGGTTATCATTGAGCAGGCCGACCGCCTGCGCAATCTGGTTGATCGTCTGCTTGGCCCGCAGCAGCCAGGCATGCACGTGACTCAAAGTATCCATCAGGCGGCGGAACGCGTAGTCAATCTGGTGTCGATGGAACTGCCTGATAACGTGACGCTGGTTCGGGATTACGATCCCAGCCTGCCGGAGCTGCCCCACGATCCGGATCAGATCGAACAAGTTCTGCTGAACGTTGTACGCAACGCGCTACAGGCGTTGGGTGAAAAAGGCGGCACTATTACACTTCGTACCCGTACGGCATTTCAATTGACGCTGCATGGAGTACGTTATCGCCTGGTGGCTCGCATCGATATCGAAGATGATGGCCCCGGTATTCCGGCACAACTGCAGGATACGCTGTTTTATCCGATGGTGAGCGGCCGCGAAGGAGGAACGGGCTTAGGCCTGTCCATCGCCCGTAGCCTTATCGATCAGCATTCAGGGAAAATAGAATTCAACAGTTGGCCTGGTCACACTGAATTCTCGGTTTATCTGCCTATTCGCCAGTGAGGTTTCTATGCAACGAGGGATAGTTTGGATCGTCGATGACGATAGCTCCATCCGCTGGGTGCTTGAACGCGCGCTCACTGGAGCCGGTTTAAGCTGTGCGACTTTTGACAGCGGTAACGAGGTGCTGGACGCCCTTGCCACCAAAACCCCAGACGTTTTACTTTCTGATATCCGTATGCCCGGCATGGATGGACTGGCACTACTCAAACAGATAAAACAGCGACACCCGATGCTCCCGGTCATCATCATGACCGCCCACTCTGATTTGGATGCCGCTGTTAGCGCTTACCAACAAGGCGCATTTGATTACCTGCCGAAGCCTTTCGATATTGACGAGGCGGTGGCACTGGTCGAACGAGCGATCAGTCATTATCAGGAACAACAACAACCGCGTAATCAACCCGTTAGTGGCCCGACTACCGATATCATCGGCGAAGCCCCCGCAATGCAGGATGTATTCCGCATTATTGGTCGTCTCTCACGCTCATCAATCAGTGTGCTGATTAATGGTGAATCGGGTACGGGTAAAGAACTGGTGGCTCATGCTCTGCACCGCCACAGCCCACGCGCCAAAGCGCCGTTTATCGCGCTGAATATGGCCGCGATCCCAAAAGATTTGATCGAGTCAGAATTGTTCGGTCATGAGAAAGGCGCTTTCACCGGCGCAAACCAAATTCGTCAGGGGCGTTTCGAACAAGCCGATGGCGGTACGCTGTTCCTTGATGAAATCGGCGATATGCCGCTGGATGTGCAGACCCGTTTGCTGCGTGTGCTGGCTGATGGTCAGTTCTATCGCGTTGGTGGTTATGCGCCAGTGAAAGTGGATGTGCGTATTATTGCGGCAACCCACCAAAATCTGGAGCTGCGCGTACAAGAAGGTAAATTCCGTGAAGATCTGTTCCATCGTCTGAACGTGATCCGCGTACATCTGCCCCCACTACGCGAACGTCGGGAAGATATTCCACGCCTGGCGCGTTACTTCCTGCAAGTCGCTGCCCGTGAACTCGGTGTTGAAGCGAAGGTTTTGCATCCGGAAACAGAAACCGCCCTGACCCGTCTGCACTGGTCAGGGAATGTGCGCCAGTTAGAGAATACCTGTCGCTGGCTAACGGTGATGGCTGCCGGACAGGAAGTCTTGATCCAGGACCTGCCCTCAGAGTTGTTTGAGACCGCCACCCCGGAGAACCCGGTACAGTCTCTGCCAGACAGTTGGGCGACATTGCTGGCGCAATGGGCCGACCGCGCGCTACGTTCCGGTCATCAAAACCTGCTGTCAGAAGCCCAGCCGGAAATGGAACGTACGCTATTAACCACCGCGCTACGTCATACTCAGGGGCATAAGCAAGAAGCAGCACGCCTGCTGGGCTGGGGACGAAATACCCTGACCCGCAAGTTGAAAGAACTGGGCATGGAATAAGCAGGGGGAAGTGTAAAAAAGCATCGCTATGCACATTTTTTATGCTTTCCCGACTTTACACACCCGTGCTGATCGGTATCATTTGGGACGGTTACCGGGGAGGAATATCATGCTGGAATCGTTAATCCACTTCATGACGCAAACAGCACAAGCTGGAGCGCATTCTCCGCAGACTGCCATGGCTGCTGTAATGTGCGCCTTGATGCTGAATTTGTTAAATTAAGAGAGGGTCGGACGATAGTCCGGCCTTTTTCATATCACCCGCGAAAATTGTGACACTGGTTTTTTCTGACGCAGATAAGCGTCAAAACACATGCAGATATTCCTGACCAGCATCCGCCCTCTGGCGGTCACCTGTAAACTTTTTCCATCGCATTCCACCAGCCCGTCCGCAATAAACGGTGCCAGTAATGCTAAATCCTCAGCAAAGTAGTCGGTAAAGTTCTGCGTAGCCGTCGTAAAATCAGCAAAATTCAGCGAAAAATTACACATCAGTGTTTTAATCACCTCCCGGCGCAGACAGTCATCAGCTCTCAGGTTTAGCCCACGCCATAATGCGGTCTGCTGCCGCTCTATCGCGGCGTACCAGTGCTTTAATTCTTTCTCATTCTGCGCATAACTGTCACCGATCATGCTGATGGCAGAAACCCCCATTCCCAGCAAATCGCTGTCGCCCTGGGTGGTGTACCCCTGAAAATTACGGTGCAGTTGTCCCTTCCGCTGGGCAACTGCCAGCTCGTCATCAGGACGGGCAAAATGATCCATACCGATAAACTGATAACCCGCCGCGGTCAGAATCGCGATAGATTGCTGCAAAATAGCCAGTTTCTGTTGGCTATCAGGGAGATCCGCTTCCTTGATTTTTCGCTGAGCAGCGAACAAATGCGGCATATGTGCATAGTTAAACACGCTAAGCCGGTCAGGGTTCAGTGCAACCACCTTCTTCAGCGTAAAGGCAAAACTTTCCGGCGTTTGCTTTGGCAAACCGTAGATCAAATCCAGATTAATGGAGGTAAAGCCCAACCGCCTGGCGCGTTCGAGCAAGGAGACGATCATCTCTTCATCCTGAACACGGTTGACCTTCTCCTGCACTTCCTTATTGAAATCCTGCACCCCCATGCTCAGGCGATTGAATCCAGCAGCCCGTAGATGATCAAGCACGCCCAGCTCAATTTCACGCGGGTCAACTTCAATCGACAATTCGGCTGTTTCGCTAAAGCGAAAATGTGTGCGCAGCAGATCTATCAGTCGGGTTATCTGCGCTTTATTCAGATAAGTCGGCGTACCGCCGCCCCAGTGCATTTGTGTGACCGTGCGATTGCTGAATAACCTGGCGCGGGCAGCAATCTCTATAGCCAGCGCCTGCAAATATTCATCGGCTTTATGCTGCTGACGTGTCACTAACTTATTACAACCACAGAAATAGCACAGCCGATGACAGAAAGGGATATGGATATACAGCGACAATGGACGATCCGGGTAACGCTGGCTGGCCTGTAACAGATCCGTCTCATCGTAATCCTGGTGAAATTCCAGCGCGGTGGGATAAGAGGTGTAACGAGGCCCCGAAATATTGTATTTCTGAATCAGGGCCTGATCCCATTCAATCATCTGCGTCACTGTGTTCACTCCTTCTTTGGCATCTGGCTGCCGCCCGTCGGATGGGGAGAGCAGGTCTGAGAGGCTGACGGACGGTCGTTCTACGCAGCCGGTTTCTCAGTCTGGACAGACGCCATAGTTTACCCAACATCCACAGCAGGCCGCAGAGCAAAATCAGCAGGTAAATTGATCCAGGCCAACCCATCAACAGAGAAACCTTTTACAGAGATGGCGATTTTTTTGGCACCATCCTAACTTACCGTTCGCAGCGTAGCAGAAGATCAGTTGCCGCCCTTTAACAGACGGTACATATCTTCCTCCGCTTCTTCATCATCGACATCATCATCCAGTGCGATACCCAATAGCTCCATCAGTACATCGATACGATCGAGAGTCTGATCGAGCCATGCCTGATCTTCCGCTTTCAGCGTTTCACCATCCTCCAGTCGATCCAGTAACGCATCCAAACGAGGGTCATTTTCCAGTGTCGTCAACTCTTCTTCCGGTGTCAGGCGCGGTTGTTGATCTTCAGCGGATTTAACCGGTTTGCTCCTCTTTTTCACTGGCTGGACATCCCCCCCCAACGCAACTGGTTTTTTGCTACCAATCCGTGGATCTTTATTTTTAGCGCCGTTACCACCTTTTTTCTCTGGTGTAACTGGATTAGCACGGCTGCCAGCAACATTACCGCGATGTTTTTTATCACGTTTACGATCGCGCGCTTCGGTATTCACTTGATCGCGCGTTTTACGTTTGGCATGTACTGCCGGTTTATTGCTCAGGGATACGCGTGTAGGTTGCTTCATGATTTCAGCTCTCAGACTATTTATCTTCAGTATAGAATTGCGGCGGAATCTAGCAGAAAGCAGACCAAGAAAAAAGGCGACAGGTCACCCTGTCGCCTTTTTCGCACCTTCCGCAGAAGGACTGACTCTAGTCAGCATCCTTTTTAGCACACAACATCCCAGTCTTCCGTTGCCATTTAGTCCATCCTGGACACATCCTTTCCATTCAGGCGCGTTGTCCACAACACATTCCATCCCTGCTCTGCATCATCCTGATGCCACCCTGAGCTTTCTGTCCTGGAATGAACCTTCCTGGTTCTGAACGATACTTTAGACTAAATGGTCAAACTCACAAGTCATCTACCACAATTTTCCCATATTAATAAACTAATCTAATTTATATGATTGTTTATTAATTATTTTTATTTTCATTTAAATAAAAGTGAGGATAATTTCCTAAAAAAACCATGGTCAATCTCTTACAAATCCTTCACCGATCAGTGTCAGGCTGAGCGCTTTCAATCCATACAAGGTATACTCTGCGCAATTACCCTTATATCTGGAGTTTTCATTGTGTCTGGCTGGAATTATCACCTTACTCATTTTGTTACCAGCGCACCTGATATTCGTCACCTACCGGCCGATACCGGTATTGAAGTGGCTTTTGCTGGTCGCTCCAATGCAGGAAAATCCAGCGCGCTGAACACGCTAACGAATCAAAAAAGCCTCGCGCGTACCAGTAAAACGCCAGGACGCACACAGCTAATCAACTTGTTCCAAGTTGCTGATGGATATCGTCTGGTGGATTTACCTGGCTATGGATATGCAGAAGTACCGGAAGAGATGAAGCTTAAGTGGCAGCGCGCACTGGCGGAATATCTGCAGGAACGTCAGTGTCTGAAAGGTCTGGTGGTGCTGATGGATATCCGCCATCCGCTCAAGGATCTGGACCAGCAAATGATTCAGTGGGCAGTGCAGAGCGGGATTCAGGTACTGGTACTGTTAACCAAAGCCGATAAGCTGGCTTCCGGCGCGCGTAAAGCACAACTAAATCAAGTGCGTGAAGTGGCAAAGGGGTTTGTCGGCAATGTTCAGGTTGAGATATTTTCGTCACTGAAGAGAATCGGTGTCGATAAGCTAAGCACCAAACTGAACAGCTGGTTCAGCGAGCTGCCACCTGCGGCCACAGAAGACATCCCTGAAGAGTAAAACTGAACCTACGGCAAAAATATGAAGGGAACTGACGCCCAATAAAAAACGCCCCAATCATAACGATTGGGGCGGCTAAATATTCAGCAAAATCCGATTACGTGAAGTAAAAGGTCTTAAAGATAGAACATCTTACCTCTGTACCCTACGACTCAAACTCTACATGATTTTTCCTGCACCCAAAAGTTTTTTTTGTTGTTAATTTTCATAAAACACCGCGTATTATCCAACCTGGTTCACATAAAATGGCATTATCTGTAGCTAAATTACAAAAAAAATGCTTTCAACATCAATGGTTAGGAAAAATGCTCAGTGCGAATAAAGAGCAAATACAGCTGAACCGATTAACTAAACTGTTTTCTTATGGCTAAAAAAAGAGGCTGAAATCCTGTGATTTCAGCCTCCTCCATCAGTGACCATAGGTTATTAGTGGGCCTGATCCCAGTTATCGCCGACCCCAACATCAACCCGCAGAGGAACCTCCAGTTTCATGCTGTTTTCCATCAACTCGCGGATTTTAACGGTTGCAGCTTCAACGGCTGATGTTTTCACTTCGAACACCAGTTCATCGTGTACCTGCATTATCATTTTCACCTCGGGGTTCGCCTGTGGCGCCAACCAGCTATCGACAGCAATCATCGCTTTTTTAATAATATCCGCGGCAGTTCCCTGCATTGGTGCGTTAATCGCGGCACGTTCAGCGGCTTTACGTCGCATTACGTTGCTGGCTTTGATGTCCGGCAGATAGAGGCGACGCCCGTCCAGCGTGGAGACATAACCTTTTTCCGTCGCCAGCTGACGGGTACTCTCCATATATTCCAGCACGCCTGGATAACGTTCAAAGTACAGGTCCATGTATTTTTTCGCTTCACCCGCGCCGATGCTTAACTGACGGGAAAGTCCAAACGCGCTCATGCCGTAAATCAGACCGAAATTAATAGCCTTGGCGCTGCGACGCTGTTCTGCAGTGACTCTATCCAGCGCCACACCAAATACCTCAGCAGCGGTCGCGCGGTGAATATCCTGTCCTTCAGAGAAGGCCGTCAACAACCCTTTATCCTGTGAAAGATGGGCCATGATACGTAGTTCAATTTGTGAATAGTCCGCTGCGACTATCTTGTGACCAGCCGGAGCAATAAAGGCCTGGCGAATACGTCGTCCTTCATCATTACGTACCGGAATATTTTGCAAGTTAGGATCGGATGAAGAGAGTCTCCCTGTTGCCGTTACCGCCTGATGATAAGAGGTGTGTACCCGTCCGGTCAGTGGATTAATCATCTGCGGCAGTTTATCGGTATAGGTCGACTTCAGCTTGGACAAACCACGATGCTCCAGAATCACTTTGGGCAGAGGATGGTCCAGAGCCAGCTCAGCCAATACCTCCTCACTCGTGGACGGTGCGCCGCCCGGTGTTTTCCTGGTCGGCTTAATCCCCTGATTTTCAAAAAGAATAGTTTGCAGCTGTTTGGGCGACGAAAGGTTAAATGGTTCACCAGCCAGCTCGTGTGCTTGCTGTTCCAGTTCGCCCAACCGCAAGGTCAGCTCCTGCGACTGTTTCGCCAGAATGCCGTGATCAATCAGCACGCCATTACGTTCAATACGCGAAATGACGGTGAGTAGCGGCATTTCAATCGCTTCGAAAACTTGCTTTGGACCCGGCTCTTTTTCCAGCTCTGGCCACATCTTGAGATGCAGTTGTAGTGTGGCATCAGCATCTTCAGCAGCATAATGAGCAGCCTGTTCCAGAGCGATTTGGTTAAAGGTCAGCTGCTTTTTACCTTTACCCGCAATATCTTCAAACGTCACGGTCTTGTGGTTCAGCCAACGCAAAGCCAACGTATCCATATCATGCCGCCCGGCGACACTGTTCAGCGCATAGGATTCCAGCATGGTATCGAATTTGATGCCCTGCAGCTCAATATCATAATTCTTCAGCACACCGCGATCATACTTCAGATTCTGACCAACTTTCAGCAGATTACGGTCTTCCAGCAATGGTTTCAGGCGTGTCAACACGCTGTCACGATCCAGTTGAACCGGCGCATCAAGATAATCATGGGCTACGGGCAGGTAAGCCGCTTCTCCTGGCGCAACCGCAAACGAGATCCCAACAATAGTGGCGCTGAGAGTATCCAAAGAGTCTGTTTCCAGATCGAAAGCGAACAGTGAGCTGCGGGATAATTTTTCCAGCCAGTCGTTAAAAGTCTTTTCATCCAAAATAGTGACGTAGCCATCTGTTGGCAGTACGCTGGCTGTCTCCGACGGTTCTTCCACTGTTTCAGCCAGTGCTTTTTGTGCCTGAGGATTGCTCTTCTTACCCTGCAACCATTTACCTTCTTCCAGATCGACAATCCAGCGTTTGAATTCGTAATGGCGAAACAGACCCAGCAGCTCTTCTACGGCGGGTTCACTGACCGTCAGTTGCTCAACGGTGAGATCAAGCTCAACGTCAGTTTTGATCGTCGCTAACTGATAGGAAAGGAAGGCAACCTCTTTATTCTGTTCCAACCTGGCGGCCATCGTTTTCGCACCACGAAATGATAAACTGGCCACTTTATCCAGATTTTCGTATATGTCTTTAATGCCACCCAGCCCCTGAATTAACGCCTGAGCCGTTTTCTCGCCCACCCCTGGCACACCAGGAATATTATCCGAAGCGTCTCCCATTAGGGCGAGGAAATCGATAATCAGCGCCGGAGGGATGCCGTATTTCTCAACCACCTCATCCGGACCAAGAATGGCATTATTCATGGTGTTAATCAGGGTAATATCCGGCGTCACCAACTGAGCCATATCTTTATCACCCGTGCTGATCAGCACAGGCTTGCCGATTTTTCCTGCTTCCAGTGCCAGCGTACCAATGACATCATCCGCCTCCACGCCAGAAACAGCCAACAAAGGCAGCCCCATCGCCTTTACCATGTTATGCAGTGGCTCAATCTGCGCACGCAAATCATCCGGCATCGGTGGTCGGTGAGATTTGTAATGTTCAAAAAGCTCATCACGGAATGTTTTACCCCTGGCATCAAAAACCACCGCGACATGACTGGGCTTATATTGCAGTAACAGGCTGCGCAGCATATTCAACACGCCATACATTGCCCCGGTAGGTTCTCCCACACGGTTGGTCAGTGGAGGAAACGCATGATAAGCGCGATAAAGATAAGAAGATCCATCTACCAAAATTAGCGGGTTTTCTGCAATTTGTGCCATAAGTCGTCACATTCTTCGTTGGTTTTCTCAATGGGGTAAGGATGCCACAGCTCAGCCTGAAAAATGAAATAACTCCGCGTATTAACTTGCCCGTGAAAGAGGATTTGTGGCAAAGCACGCAATAACAAGCTGTGGATAACTTTGTGCGTAAATTTGCTAACGTATTGTTATATGCAGTAAAGCACAGCGAGAAAATAACAAAAACCAATTAAAATCATCAGGTTAATAATTCAATCCAGGATTAATTTCAGGTTTTATGGAATTTATTTTATGTGGATATTAATTATCAAGCGAAACGATAAGACAGGATCTCTTACTGAAAAAACCACCAGAGAATGGTAGTTTATCCCGTAAATAAGCGTTCAGAAGACGGGAAACAACAACGCCGACTAAAAGCCGGCGTCTTCTACTCACCATCACACTTCAAGCCGCAGGTACATTAGCCACATGAGTCTCTGTCACTGACCTTAACAGGCATCAGGTGTTATTCGCTGGCTATCTTCCCTCAACTCGAATATTGGGAGGATAAATCAATGCTTATTTCTGGGTCAGCAGGAACTTCACCACGTTAACATATTGCTGCACGTAGTTATCCATTGAACTGGTATCCAGGCCGCCATTGTTCACCATATATTTACCGTTAACAAACATGGCAGGAACACCACGCAGATCAACATCTTCTGCCGCTTTTTCCTGTTGAGCAACCAGTGATTTCACCACGAAGCTGTTCCATGCTGCATCATATTGTTCGGGAGTAATTCCAGCAGCTTTAACAAAAACATCTTTCAGGCTGTCAGGATCGGTAATGGTTTGCGTTTTTTGAATACCATCAAAGATAGGGGACGTCACTTTATCTTCCACCCCCAACGCCATGGCCACAGCCCAAGCCTGTGTCACAACTTTACCCATATCACCGCCAAGGAATTCGACGTGATATTTCGTCACTTTAGTACCCTCTGGCAGGCTTTTCTTCACAGCATCGCTGACGTGCCAGACATGTTCAAACTCATAGCAGTGCGGACAGAAGAAAGAGAAGAACTCCAGAACCTGGGGTTCCCCGGCTGCAGGTTTCTGCAAAGTGATGTATTGCTGACCATCGGTAAATTGGGCTGCCGAAGCGCTGAATGCCAGGACCATTCCAACCAGCGCAAATAAAATCTTTTTCATTTAAATACTCTCTCCTCACAACAAATTAGGCAAATCGGAAAAGGCTATCAACCCTGGAATATGGGCATCAGTTGCAATGGTGGTTGTTGCAACAGCCTGACCTGCTCGTTAAAAATGGAAATCTGCCTGCACCAGAAATCCTCATCCGTCATCCATGAAAAACTGGCGGGAAATGCTGGATCCTGCCAACGGCGAACAACCCACGCCAGATAATAAACCATCCTCATAGCGCGTAAAGGCTCAATCAGTGACAATTCATGTGAATCAAACTCACTGAATTCAGTATAGGCTTCCAGCAGAATGTCCCACTGAATACGTTGTTCCTGGCTATCACCATTGACCAACATCCACAAATCCTGGATAGCCGGGCCATTACGGGCATCATCCAGGTCAACAAACAGAGGACCATCGCGCCAAAGAATATTGCCGGGATGGCAGTCACCATGCAGGCGTAACGGCTGCCACTGAGTATGCCAGCAGTTTTGTAAAGTTGTTCCGAGCAAGCGAACACTGGTCAATAAATTTTCCTTCAGCTTGCCCGGAATCAAATTACTGGCTTCAAGCACCTGCAACGGCTCGGTAATATATTCCTGCAAACCGATGGTTGGACGAGCCGAGAAGATTTTCTTTCGTCCGGTCTGATGGATGCGACCAAGGTAGCGCCCAACCCACTCCAGATGATCGTAATTATCCGTTTCATACTGACGCCCTCCTAAGCCAGGGAACACCGTGAACAGGTAGCCCTCATGCTGATGTAGCGTTTTACCTTGCAGAACCAGAGGAGCCGCTACAGGCACTTCATCAGCCAATAGCTCAGCAGTGAACTGGTGTTCTTCTGTAATCTGCTGCGGCGACCAGCGTTGAGGGCGATAAAACTTCACCACATAACGCTTTTTATCTTCGTCCGTGAACTGATAAACCCGATTTTCATAGCTGTTCAACGCGGTAAGCCCAGACTCCACGCGAATTCCAGTTTCCCAGAGCGCATCCAGGATGGCGTCCGGGTCTAAATATTGAAAGTTAAACGCTGGTTCTTTCATCCGGCATACTCGCAGATAATCGCAATCAATGAACGATCAAGAATATCATTAGAGACGGATGAAAGGAGGGATTTAATCTTTGATAATGCCACGCGCACGCAAGAGAGCGGTTTTGAAATCTTCCTCATAGTCTTTTTTAAGACCTGGAATTTCTTCATTCTTGTCCGCACCACGCATTTTAAGATGATAGATCAATACATCATCCGTTAACTCGTCGAGTGGCTGAGTAAAACCGGCTTCTGCTGCGAGTTTCTGTAAAAATTGCACCAGATTCAGATCTGGCTCCTGTTGCCAGGCTGGCTGTAACAGTGACAGCAGTTCATTGAGACGATGACATTTCATGAATTTCTTCCTGTTCTAATCCCGATCCTGTTACGGTAGCAGGGTTAAACCCACAATAAAAGAGAGTGTAAGCGTGACAGATAGCAATTTTCTATCTCCGTCTGTTGACGTGACCGGTGTTATTCTCGCAGGAGGGCGTGGTATTCGTATGGGGGGGGAAGATAAAGGACTGCTCCTCTATCAGGGAAAACCGCTTTATCAGCATGTACTGGCACGGCTGCAACCCCAGGTAAGCCGAATATACATCAACGCTAATCGTAACCTGGCGGCGTATCAGCAAAGCGGCCTGCCGGTAATCAGTGATTCATTGCCAGACTTTCCCGGCCCATTAGCAGGAATGCTTGCCGCGTTGGAAAATATCGAAACCGAATGGGCGGTATTTGTTTCATGTGATACACCAGCGTTACCGGAAAACCTGGTGTCGCATCTCTGGCAAGGTAAGCATCATGCTATGGCAGTCTGGGCCCAATCGGCACAACGACAGCATCCAACATTAGCGCTATTGCATATCAGCCTGGCACCGGCACTGGCTTCTTTCCTGGCAAAGGGAGAAAGGAAAGTCATGCTTTTTCTACAACAGGCGGGTGGCCACAGCGTACCTTTTGATGATTGCCCCGGTGCTTTTGCCAATATTAATTGTCCTGAAGATCTCTTGCTTTGAGGTATGTCGATGATCCCGCTTTTAGCGATTACAGCCTTCAGTGGTACAGGTAAAACAACACTGTTAAAACAATTAATTACTATTATGAAAGCTCAAGGTATCCGTCCCGGTCTGATCAAACACGCTCACCATAATATGGACATCGATATACCCGGTAAAGACAGCTATGAGCTGCGCAAAGCCGGAGCTGATCAAGTCATGGTCTTTAATCAGCAACGCTGGGCGTTAATGACCGAAACGCCGCAACAACAACCTGATTTACAGTTTCTAACCAGTCGCATGGATCTATCATCGCTGGATATTATCTTGCTGGAAGGATTTAAACACGAGCCAGTAGCGAAAATTGCGCTGTGGCGAGAAGGGGAAAGAGAGCAGGCCCTGGATCAGCTGTTGGATGAACATGTCATCGCGGTCGCCAGTGATCGTAAAATTTCTGTCAACTATCCGCTGCTTGATCTTAATAACCCACAACAAATTGCTGGATTCATCGCTCAATGGCTGCAAAAACAGATAATGTGAGCTTATAACGCAAAAAACCCCGACCTTCCGGTCGGGGCTTCCGCTTGTTTGATGCCTGGCAGTTCCCTACTCTCGCATGGGGAGACCCCACACTACCATCGGCGCTACGGCGTTTCACTTCTGAGTTCGGCATGGGGTCAGGTGGGACCACCGCGCTAAAGCCGCCAGGCAAATTCTTTGTGCCGTCCTGTCTCTTCCGCTCCGTGACTGCCTTAACGCCATGCCACAAAACAAAATCCTCCGGACCTCAGTCCGCAGAACAGCTAAATTCTTTATCCGCTAACAAGCTGAAAATT
>NZ_RQVV01000033.1 GCF_009295515.1 Erwinia endophytica
GGTCAGCGCCGGCGTAATGGTGGTGGTGTCCGTACCGGTGTCAGTATCTGTTCCGGTATCCGTACCCGTGTCGGTGTCAGTACCGTTGTCAGTATCTGTTCCGCTGTCAGTGCTGCCGTCAGTGTCGACCACGATGTTCACCGTGTCATCCACCGCGTTGCCGTCCGCATCGGTGCCGTCAATCACCAGGGTGTGATCGCCGTCCGCCAGCGGTTCATCCGGCGTGAAGCTCCAGCTGCCGTCGTCATCCACCGTCACTTCACCGAGCACGGTGTCGCCGTCGCTGATGGTCACGGTTGAGCCCGGCTCCATACCGTCGCCGCTCAGGGTCGGGGTGCTGTCGCTGGTGGTGCTGCCATCGGCAATCACGTTGCCTGCGTCATCGGTCAGCGCCGGCGTAGTGGTGGTGGTGTCAGTACCCGTGTCGGTACCGTTGTCAGTATCTGTTCCGGTATCCGTGTCAGTTCCTGCATCGGTGCTACTGCCTGTACTTGTATCCGTGCCAGTATTCGTAGCGGCGTCAGTTCCGGTATTGCTGTCAGTCTGGTCAGCATCAGCCGAACTCGCGTTGGAATTAGAGGAGCGATGACTTTTATGGTTACTACCCGCATTGACACCAATAGCGATAGCGGCTGCTGCAGCCAGCACTCCGCCAGCAACGGCATAGGCATTAACACCTTCTTCCGCTGTACTCAGTGCTACTGGCGTTGAAGTGAGTTGATAAATATCAGCAGCGGCGTCGTACTCGTAAGCATACGCAACGCCATCTGGACCTGAGGCCAGGATTACAGGCTCTTCAGTCAGTGGATAATTCTCCACTACGATATCATACTGTTCGCCAGTAATATCATCGACCAAATGCAGAGACAGCTTACCGTTAGATTTTGTAACATGAATCTTTTTCGGAGGTTGTCCGTCAATGCCGTGAACTTCAAAGGAAGCAGCCTGCTGTGGTGCCTGCAGAGATTGTGATTGAGTGGAATTCAGAGCATGCTTAGTAAGCACATGCCCCTGGATGTCCCTAATAATTAATTGAAAATTCATTTTTTCACCAATAAATTTGGGGATAAACAACATGTGATTTAACTGCAAAAAAAATAGCTCTGCACCACAGGTGCAGTTAATGGAATAACATTTCCTTTAAATCAATTAATGATCCTCCATTACACGAACAAACCATTGTCAACCGTAATAATCGACAGACTCAGATCTTTTCTTAAATAGAAGTGATAAAAGTTTAACTACGCTAACGTAAAGGCAGTATTAAAGAGGAAACTATCAGGTAAGATTATTAATATGAAAATAATATGGTTTTATTATCTCTCCATTAAGCAAGATCCCTTTTCCTTCAATGGTTTGCTTTGTAAGGATAAAGTCACCAGGGACATGGAGTGATAACAAACGAAACTGCAACGACTGCATCACCTGCCATAGCCGTTGATGAGATGATTTCAATCCATGTGAATCCCAAACGTGATAGAGAATATCCTTTTTCAGAACAACTTTACCGTTGGCATTCTGTAATAAAAATAAGAACAACCGCATCATTGTATCCCGCATTCTATACTCTTTGATTAAGGAGCGATTCTTGGGATCGAGGCAGGATAAACGACGATGGGTTACGTCAAACTGAACATGCTGACCGATATAGTAACCCGCAATAACTTTGTCCAAATGTACTTCCCCTCTCTTCCTTAGAGTCAGAAAACCGTGATGCAGTGTTTTCTGAACTGCATATTATATATTGACCTTAAAAATAAAAAGCAAATAAGACTTTTCTCAACAAATCAAAATATGACACCAATATGTCAACTAAACACAGTATAAAATACTAATAATCAATCATGACAAATGTTATTTTAACATTTATTTAACATACATATTTATAATAAGTTTATTTTCATGAAAAATTACATCAATTTAATATTTTTTTTTATGGCTTTTTTTAGATTTTTATACTGTCAGATTCTGAGTAGTGATTCGATTTATAGATGATTAATGATAACATCAGTGCCATAACATCTGAATTCAGGCGAAATTCCCTGACAGAAATGCGACAAACAAGGAGGGTGGATTATAAAAATAGTCTTATAAAACAATATTTTTATGAAAATATACAATTTTCATAAAAATACCAATCTTTCGTAACATACAGAACAAAAACAATAGTAAATTTACCTGGCTAAATAGAGTACATCTACTCTTGTCATCATCCCCCTTTATGGTGCGTATTATACAATTAGCGATGCTAAACATTAAGTAAACCAAACAGAGTCAAATCGCAGAAGCCAGTAGTCAAAAATAGTATTCTTGCTATTCACCCGAAAAATCAGTCTGTCTAATTTATCCCTTTCATACTGTAAAAAGCGGCCATCCAACGACGGTAAGACCTTCACTGACGAGAAGAGACAGGCCCCTTTTCACTGGCATCAGATCTGGTTAAGCGGTTGTCTTTTCTGACCCATAAGGCGGTTAAAAAGGTGCAAAAGCGCGTGCATAACGCACTGACTGATTCCGGGCTTGATGCGTGGCTACGTGAACAACAAACAGACCATATGATTATCAGCGGCATGGGTACCGAACAGTGCGGTGAAACAACAGCGAGAGTCGCCTCAGATCTCGGTTATCGGGTGACATTTGTGACCGAAGCCACCCCGACCTTCCCAATATGCCATCAGTGTATAACTCTGGGCACCAGCGACCTGCATCACCGGACCGGGAGCATACTGATCAATCGATTCGCCGCCATCCGTAACGTCGGGGAGTGCCTACAGGAGCTGGCATACTATGACAACCCCGGTGTGGTTTTTAACGTTGCCCGGCGTGATGACGCTGGATATCACCGGTCCTGCGGAAACACTGAAGCTGGCGGGAAAGACCTTCACACAGCGTTATATTGGCCCGGATGTCAGTGTGATGACCTCCACCGATATGATGATTGCCGGTATATTGCAGGCTGACTATCTGACGGTCAAAGGGTATACTGACGCCCACTTTTTAAAACCGTCTCGCGTGCGAATTCAACATGCAAAAGTTTGATACCAAGACATTTCAGGGACTCATCCTGACCTTACAGGATTATTGGGCCAGACAGGGCTGCACCATCGTGCAACCATTAGATATGGAAGTCGGTGCAGGAACTTCTCACCCGATGACCTGCCTGCGCGCACTGGGGCCGGAACCCATCGCCGCCGCCTACGTGCAACCTTCGCGTCGCCCGACTGATGGCCGCTACGGCGAAAACCCCAACCGTCTGCAGCACTATTATCAGTTCCAGGTGATCATCAAACCATCACCGGACAATATTCAGGAACTCTATCTGGGGTCGCTGAAAGCGT
The DNA here is from genome assembly GCF_009295515.1 of Erwinia endophytica. Taxonomy (GTDB): domain Bacteria; phylum Pseudomonadota; class Gammaproteobacteria; order Enterobacterales; family Enterobacteriaceae; genus Erwinia; species Erwinia endophytica. The sequence continues at coordinate 3,339 of NZ_RQVV01000033.1, forward strand.
TAGGTATGGATCCAACCATTCACGATATCCGCTTCGTGGAAGATAACTGGGAAAACCCAACGCTGGGTGCCTGGGGGCTGGGCTGGGAAGTCTGGTTAAATGGCATGGAAGTGACACAGTTCACCTATTTCCAGCAAGTTGGCGGACTGGAGTGCAAACCGGTTACCGGCGAAGTCACCTACGGCCTGGAGCGTCTGGCGATGTATATCCAGGGCGTGGACAGCGTTTATGATTTGGTGTGGAGCGATGGGCCGCTGGGGAAAACCACCTACGGTGACGTGTTCCATCAGAATGAAGTTGAACAGTCCACTTACAACTTCGAATACGCGGATGTTGATTTCCTATTCAGTTGCTTCGAGCAATATGAAAAAGAAGCCCAAAAGCTGCTGGCGCTGGAAAAACCTCTGCCGCTGCCAGCCTATGAGCGCATCCTGAAAGCAGGCCATACTTTTAACCTGCTGGACGCCCGTAAAGCGATCTCCGTAACCGAGCGTCAGCGCTATATCCTGCGCATTCGCACCCTGACTAAAGCCGTGGCTGAAGCCTACTATGCGTCTCGTGAGGCGCTGGGCTTCCCGATGTGCAATAACAAGAAATAAGAGGCCGCCATGACTGAGAAAACTTTTCTGGTGGAAATCGGCACCGAAGAGCTGCCGCCGAAGGCACTGCGTAACCTTGCCGAATCGTTTGCCGTTAACTTTACCGCTGAGCTCGACGCCGCAGGCCTCGCGCATGGCGAGGTGAGTTGGTTCGCCACACCACGCCGTCTGGCATTGAAAGTCGCTAACCTGAGCGCCGCACAGCCCGATCGTGAAGTGGAAAAACGTGGCCCGGCTATCGCCGCGGCGTTTGATGCCAATGGCGTGGCCACTAAAGCCGCTGAAGGCTGGGCTCGCGGCTGTGGTATCACCGTCGATCAAGCCGAGCGTCTGCGTACCGACAAAGGCGAATGGCTGCTGTATCGCGCCCATATGAAGGGTGAAAGCGCCCAGTCGCTGTTACCGGCAATGGTCAGCGCGTCACTGGCAAAACTGCCTATACCTAAACTGATGCGCTGGGGCGATTCCGAGGTGCAGTTTGTCCGTCCGGTACATACCGTGACCTTGCTGTTGGGTGACGAGAGCCTTTCTGCCACTATTCTGGGTGTCGCTTCCGGGCGCACTATCCGCGGTCATCGCTTTATGGGTGAGCCAGAATTCACCCTCAACCATGCCGACCAATACCCACAGATCCTGCTGGAACGCGGCAAGGTGCAGGCTGATTACGCAGCACGTAAAGCCCAGATCAAAGCCGATGCCGAAGCCGCCGCACGTAAGATTGGCGGTGTTGCCGATCTGAACGACAGCCTGCTGGAAGAAGTCACGTCGCTGGTAGAGTGGCCGGTAGTACTGACCGCAACGTTTGAAGAGAAGTTCCTTGCAGTACCCGCCGAAGCTCTGGTGTACACCATGAAAGGCGATCAAAAGTACTTCCCGGTTTATGACACCGCAGGCAAGCTGCTGCCAAACTTTATCTTCGTGAGTAATATCGCGTCGAAAGACCCGCAACAAATTATTGCCGGTAACGAAAAAGTGGTGCGTCCACGCCTGGCCGACGCGGAATTCTTCTTCAATACTGACCGTAAAAAACGTCTGGAAGATAATCTGCCCCGCCTGGAAACCGTGCTGTTCCAGAAAGAACTGGGTACGCTGCGTGACAAAACGGATCGTATTCAGGCGCTGGCGGGCTGGATTGCCGGGCAGACGGGAGCCGACGTCAACCACGCGACCCGCGCCGGTCTGTTGTCCAAGTGCGACCTGATGACCAACATGGTGTTTGAGTTCACCGATACTCAGGGCGTCATGGGGATGCACTATGCGCGTTACGACGGCGAGGCAGAAGACGTCGCTGTGGCGCTGAACGAGCAGTATCAGCCGCGTTTCGCTGGTGACGATCTGCCTTCTAACCCAGTGGCCTGCGCGCTGGCGATTGCTGACAAGATGGATACCCTTGCAGGGATCTTCGGTATTGGCCAGCATCCCAAAGGCGATAAAGACCCCTTTGCCCTGCGTCGCGCCGCGCTGGGTGTGCTGCGTATTATCGTGGAGAAAAACCTGCCGCTCGATCTGCAAACGCTGACCGAAGAAGCGGTGCGCCTGTACGGTAACAAGCTGAGCAACGCCCGGGTGGTCGATGAGGTTATCGACTTTATGTTGGGCCGTTTCCGCGCCTGGTATCAGGAAGAAGGCCACAGTGTGGACACCATCCAGGCGGTGCTGGCTCGCCGCCCTACCCGTCCGGCTGATTTCAACGCGCGGATGAAGGCGGTTTCTCACTTCCGCACGCTGGAAGCATCTGCTACGTTGGCGGCGGCTAACAAACGCGTCTCCAACATTCTGGCGAAATCCAGCGAACCGCTGAACGACAACGTTCAGGCTTCACTGCTGAAAGAAAACGAAGAGATCCAACTGGCGACTTATGTATCGGCGCTGAGTAGCAAACTGGCCCCTTACTTTGCCGAAGGCCGCTATCAGGATGCGCTGATCGAGCTGGCGCAACTGCGTACCGCAGTGGATAACTTCTTTGAAAAGGTGATGGTCAACGCGGAAGAGCGCGAGGTGCGCATCAATCGCCTGACGCTGTTGGCGAAGCTGCGTGAGTTGTTCCTGCAGGTCGCGGATATTTCCCTGCTACAGTAAAGAGAAAACGCTTCCCCACCGTGCGGGGTTGATTCAACGGGCGGATGACAATCCGCCCGTTGGCTTTTCTGCACATTATTCAGGTGTGGGGTGTAATGCCTTCAATCGATAGAACTTTCTGGTGATATTCCGGCATTTGAGGTTTTTCTTTGGCTACCGTTACTGTTCATTATCCTCGCGGCCATTCAGACGACGTTTATCGCCAAACCCGCCGGATGGCAGGTTGCTCTTATATGACGATTCACTCATGGGATCAACGCGACGATTTGCGGCATATTATTTGACTATTTTTTAGTCTTTATTTTCAGTTTTCCGCTACCGCCATTACCAGTAATAATTGCCCGGCTTGCACCTGCTGGCCCGCCGCACGTTGCACGGTGAGGATGGTGCCATTCACCGTCGCCACAATCGGGATCTCCATCTTCATCGATTCAAGAATGCCCAGCGTTTCACCCGCCCTCACCCGGTCTCCCGGCTTTACCCGCCACTCCCAGACGCTGCCGGCAACCTGGCTTTCCACGCCGTAACACCCCTCCGGGATTGATTCGTTTTCAGTCTCTTCCTCCACCAGACTGCTGTCGAAAGTTAATTGTCCGTCGCGACACCAGCGAGCCAGTTCCTCATCGAAGGCTTGCTGTCGACGCTGCTGAAATGCCGCAATCTGCTGATGATCGTCAGCCAGTTGCTGCTGATAAGCCGCCAGGCTGAATTCGCCCTCTTCACAACGCAACGGATAATCGCCCCACGGAAAGCGTTCACGGATTGCCAACAGTTCCTCCGCACTGACCGGATAGAAGCGGATCTGATCGAAAAATCGGAGCAACCACGGCTGCCGGAAGGCATCCGTCTGCCGATCCCGGTTCCACATCTGCAACGTCCGGCCAACAAACTGATAGCCGCCCGGCCCTTCCATACCGTAGACGCACAGATACGCGCCGCCAATCCCCACCGAGTTTTCCGCCGTCCAGGTTCTTGCCGGGTTGTATTTGGTGGTCACCAGGCGGTGTCGCGGATCCAGCGGCGTGGCAACGGGCGCCCCAAGATACACATCACCCAGCCCCATCACTAAATAACGGGCGCTGAATACAATATCTTTGACCTCCTCTACCGAAGACAACCCGTTAATGCGGCGAATAAACTCAATATTTCCAGGACACCAGGGCGCATCAGGCCGCACCGATTGCATATAGCGCGTCACGGCCTGCTGGCAGGCTTCATCGTCCCAGCTCAGCGGCAACCAGACCGTACGCGAAGGAACGGTGGCATGCTCCAGCGACCCCAGCGCATGATCAGCCTGCAGCAAGGTGTCGAGCAGCGTCTGCCTCGGCAAGATAAGACTGTTGAAATGGACCTGTAGCGAGCGGATCCCCGGCGTCAACTCCAGCCTGCCAGTCTGGGGATGTGCTTCCAGCCACTGCATCAACGCATGAACACGAAAACGTAACGCAATATCCAGTTGCGCGTCACCATATTCAAGCAACAGAAAACGATCACCTGCCGCCCGGATGGTGAGAGAGGGCTGACAATCAGTGGCGGGACGGGCGATCAACACCGGATCGGTACGGCAAAGATCGACGGTTTTTTCCGACAGCGGCAGCAGATCCCGCGCGATCTGACATTGCCGGGCCGCCAGACGGTCTGCTTCGTCCAGCGAAACCGGTACGAAGCGCACACGGTCTCCCGCCTTCAACTGACCCAATTGCCATAAATCAGCGGTAATTACCGTCGCCGGACAAACAAATCCCCCCAGCGAAGGGCCATCCGGCCCCAGGATCACCGGCATATCCCCGGTAAAATCGACGGAACCAAAAGCATAGGCGTTATCGTGAATATTCGACGGATGCATGCCCGCCTCGCCGCCATCACTGCGCGCCCATTCTGGTTTCGGGCCGATCAGGCGCACACCGGTACGGCTGGAGTTGTAATGCACCTGCCAGCTGGCGTCGAAGAAGGTGTTGATATCCGCCTCGGTGAAAAAGTCTGGTGCGCCATGCGGGCCGTAAATCACCCGCAGTTGCCATTCGTTTCGCCATGCGGGTCGCAATCCGGCGGGCAACCTCGCCAGTGGACGGTGCTCAGGCTGGGACAGATGCAGCACATCGCCGGTACGCAACTGCCGCCCCGCATGACCGCCAAACTTACCCAGAGTGAAAGTACTGCGGCTCCCCAGATAAAGCGGACAGTCGATACCGCCCGCCAGCAACAGGTAACTACGGCACCCCGCGCCCTGTACCTCGCCCAGCGTCAGTACCTGTCCAGCCCGCGCGTTGATCACTTCACCGTGACTCAGCGCCTGATCATCCAGACTGGCACGGATAGCCGCACCAGTGAGCACAAAGGCGCAGTCATGATTAAAACGCACCGTCGGGCCACGCAAGGTCATTTCCAACCCGGCGGCGTCTTCTGCGTTGCCCAACAAGCGGTTGCCATGACAGAACGAGCGGCTGTCAAACGGGCCGGAAGGCGGCACGCCCACATGCCAGTAACCCGTTCTACCCGGCACATCCTGCACAGTCGTCAACGTTCCGCCGTTGAGAATATCCAGCGTGGCCGGAGACCACGGAACGCTGCCGAGGGTGGCGGTGATCACCTTCCCCTCACGGACTTCCGCCAGCGTCAACAGATGCCGCAGCCAGCTCAGATTGGTTTCAATACCATACAACTGGCACCCTTCCAGCGCTTCAGCCAGAGCAGCCAGTGCCTGTGAACGGGCGTCAGCATGCACTATCACTTTTGCCAACAGCGGATCGTAATACGCTGAAACCTCAACACCACCGCTATCCAGCCAGCTATCAATGCGCAGTTGCCCCTGACTGACCGCGTCGGGAAACTGTACGTGGCTGAGTAACCCGGCTCCAGGCTGGAATTGCCGGGCCGGATCTTCCGCATACAGGCGCACCTGGATAGCATGTCCACCAGGAGAGGTTTTCAGCGTCGCCAGAGGAAGCAGTTCACCGCTCGCCAGTTGTACCATCCAGCGCACGATATCCACGCCATACACCAGCTCCGTGACGCCATGCTCAACCTGCAAGCGGGTGTTCACTTCAAGAAAGAAAAACTGCCCGGACTGATCGTCATAAACGTATTCAACCGTACCCGCGCTGCGGTAGCTGACCGCTTCACACAGCCGAACCGCGGTCGCCTGCAAGGCGGCACGGACTTCATCGCTTAATCCTGGTGCGGGCGTTTCCTCGATAACCTTTTGATTACGCCGTTGAGCCGAACAATCCCGTTCCCCCAGCGCCAACACGCCACCTTTACCATCGCCAAAAACCTGCACTTCAATATGACGGGCGCGAGCGATAAATTTCTCCAAAAAAACGCCATCGTCGGCAAAATTGTGGCCCGCAAGGCGCTTAACCCGGTTAAATGCCTCATGCAACTGCGATGGGGAATCACAACGCTGCATCCCGATCCCGCCGCCGCCGGCAGTACTCTTCAGCATCACCGGATAGCCGATGTTCTCCGCTGCGGTTTTCGCTTCATCCAGCGAGGTCAGCAGCCCGCTCCCGGGCAGTAGCGGCACCGCATTTTGTCGCGCCAGTTCACGGGCGCGATGTTTCAGGCCAAAAGCGGCCATCTGTTCAACCGTCGGACCAAGAAAGACCAGACCCGCTTGCTCACAGCGGGAAACAAAATCGGCATTTTCACTGAGAAATCCGTAACCAGGATGAACCGCCTCAGCCCCCGATTGTGTGGCTATTTGCAGCAATTTGTCCTGATTAAGGTAGGTATCCCGCACATTTCCCTCACCTAACGACCAGGCCTGATCGGCAAGGCGCACATGCAGGGAATGACGATCCGCTTCGGCATAGACCACGATCGCCTGCACGCCCATAGTCTTCAGGGTGCGGATGATACGCACGGCAATCGCGCCACGGTTAGCTATTAATACACGCGTCAGCATGGTTCAACTCTCAATTCAGGCAGGTCGTCCTGCGGCATCAGAGTACGGTCGTTGCGGGTCGTCCCGCCGTACCCGCGACTTACCAGATGGCGACTTCTATCGGCGTTGGTTGATAGCCATTGCAGGGATTGTTCAACTGGGGACAGTTGGAAATCAGCACCAGCACATTCATATGCGCCACCATTTCGACATACTTTCCGGGTGCGGAGATCCCATCGGCAAAGGTCAGTCCGCCTTCTGCCGTCACCGGTACATTCATAAAAAAGTTGATGTTATGGGTGATATCACGACGGGTCAGGCCAAACTCCGGATGCTCAGCAACGGCCAGCATCCAACTGTCACGGCAGGCATGCATATGACGCTTTTCAAGGTCATAGCGCACAGTATTGCTCTCCGTGGCGCAAGCGCCGCCCAGCGTATCGTGACGGCCACAGGTATCGGCGGTCAACGTGAGCATGGGCCGATCATCATTGGATAGCAGTACGCTGCCTGCAGTCAGGAAAACATTCTTCTGGCCGCGCAATGTCTCGCTGACGCTGTAACGCTCAGCCGTATCATCCGCATTAAAAAACAACGTATCGGCGGCCTGATTGCCCTGCAGATCGGTAATACGCAACGTCTGCCCGGACGCCACGCGATACAGCCAGTAATCACCTGCGGCAATGGTTTCACGGTGGCGAGCCTGCGCCACGTCATTGGGGCTCACTTTGATCATCACGGGCTCCTTAAGGCTGGTCGGTTAAGTAGTAAAGATGGTTGTTACGCAGGCCGCGTTGGTTTTCTTCGCGCTCAAGACAGACCGGCGGCAGCGGTGCCGGACTACCATCAAGCTGGATGCCCAGTCGCTGCTGTGGGTACCCGGTCGCGGTAGAAAGCGGATGCGGGCAGGTCTGCAGAATGACCAGTGTGTCCATCGCAAAACGCAACATCACTTCCGCGCCTTTTTTGCCCTGCTGTCGCAGTTGGAGTTCACCGTCATCGCTGGCGGTGACCTGGGCGAAGAAGTTGACACAGGCGGCCATATCGCGCTTGCCCAGGCCGTATTTCGCCAGTTCGACCAGGAAACTGTCATAGCCATTCTGATGCCAGTCATTACGTGCCTGCTGGTAATCCCTTGCGCCATATTGCGCAGCCACCTGCTGCGCATTGCTGCTACCACAGACGCTTTCGTGCCAGCCAAAACTGTCCTGTTCAATACCGCAGAAAATGCGCCCCATATCAGAATAGAGACAATGTCCCTGGGTCAGACGAAAGGTATGCTGACATTTCAGTGTGTCCGGCGCGTTGTAGCGTTCCAGTAAATTCTCCGGGTTGTACATCAACATAGCCGCATTAATGCCGCCATCCAGATCGGTCAGTCGCAGCGCACTGCCGCGACGCATCCGCAATGACCAGTGGGAACCTGCTGGCAGGATGGTTTGGTAAGTCGTACTCATCATGTTCTCCTTATGCCACCTGGGCGATCGGCTGCTGCGGCGAGGCATCAGGCCGGGAACGCTCAAGTGGAATGTCGTAAGTGATACTGGCGCCCCAGGCATCCGGCTGATGCGGATCGTGACGCAGCTTATCGAAAACCCACAGCCGGGAGCCGAGCGTAAAGCCCTCCTTCAGGTCATGAGTTATCATAAAAATGGTCAGACGATGGGTTTGCCACAGGTCGCTGATCAGTTCATGCATCTCGCCGCGAATACCCGGGTCCAGCGCGCCAAAAGGCTCGTCGAGCAGCAAAATGCGCGGTCGCTTCATCAAGGCCTGCGCCAACGCCAGCCGTTGCTGCATCCCGCCTGAAAGTTGGTGTGGATATTTTTCCTGCGCCTGGACCAACCCAACCTGGCTCAGCATCGCCAACGCGCGCTCACGGATTTCCCGGCGTTTTTTGCCCCATACTCGCCCCAGCCAGCGAGCTTCACTGAACTCATCTGTCAACATGACGTTGCCCAGTACGGTCAAATGTGGAAAGACGGAATAACGCTGAAAGACCACGCCGCGATGGGCATCCGGTTCCTGCGGGATCGGTTTGCCATCCAGCAGCAGTTCCCCTTTACTGGGCGTTTCGGTCCCCAACAACATATTCAGAAAGGTGGTTTTGCCGCAGCCCGACGCGCCAACGATCGAGACAAATTCGCCCTCTTCCACGCTGACATTAAGCCGCTCCAGCACCACCTGTTGATCGTAGTGTTTTGCAAGATTTTTCAGTTCAATAATCGCCATGCGCTTCGCCCTTATTTCGCGTAATACCACGGCCAGCAGCGGCGACTGATTACCCGCAACAGCCAGTCAAGCGTAAAAGCCAGCAGTGTTATCCACGCCACGTAAGGCAGAATGACCTCCATCGCCAGGTAGCGACGCATCAGGAAAATCCGGTAACCCAGCCCTTCGGTGGCGGCAATCGCTTCCGCCGCAATCAAAAACAGCCAGGCGGAGCTGAGCGACAGACGCACCGCATCAAACAGGCGCGGCATCAACTGCGGCAGGATAACCCGCCAGAGGATCTGCGCACTGTGCCCCCCCAGGGTCTGTGCCTTCACCAGTTGCTCACGCGGAATGGTCTGTACCTGCAACATCAGGTCACGGGCAATCATCGGCGTGGTGCCGATAACAATCAGCACCACTTTCGACGCTTCCCCCAGGCCAAAGCAGATAAACAGGATTGGCAATACTGCCAACGGCGGTACCAACGCAAATAAGGTGATCAGCGGCGAGATAACCGCACGGACCACCGGCAGCGCACCGCAGAACAGACCAAAGATCAGCGCCAGCATCGCGCCGATCGCCACCCCCATCCCCAGCCGGAGCAGACTGGCACCGGTGTCCACCCACAACAGATAGTCGCCAGTACGCGGACTGGGGGTGAACGCCATGCGGTACATCGCGGCCCCCATCGCGTTAAAACCAGGCAGCAATTTATCGGCGGCATTCAGGCTCAATCGCGCATCAGAGGCCACCAGATACACCAGCAGCAATGCCATCAGCGGCAGAAATCCCATCATGAAACGGGCTACCGGCATGGGCTGGTAATTGATCATCTTGCGCATCAGGCGCCCCCGGTTTACAGCTGGTTAGCGGCGGCCAGTTTGGTGAACTGGTCAGTGAAGCGAAGTTTGATGTTAGCGGCATTACCCCAGTTACCCGCTGGCGTTTCCACCCCGACCACATCCGGCCCTGTCGCGGCGTCGCCCAGCAAACCATGTTTAAAGCAGAATTCGGCAACCTGCTGCATGGTGGTTTTGATTTGCGGCGTATCGATAAAATCGAGGGTTAATTTTGCATCGCTGAACAGGTGCGTGGCCGCCAGTTGCTGGTCGAAACCCGCCAGATCGGTGCCAGAGGCCGCACCCATTTGCGTACGGGCTTTTTTTGCTTCAGGAGAATTTCCGGACATGGTTTTCAAGGTTTCATACCAGGCGCCGGTCAGGGCTTTACCCAGTTCAGGATACTTCTTCAGCGTGTCGGTGTTGACCACCAGCAAGTCGAGGATCTCGCCCGGTATCTGGGCAGAGGGGAAAACCAGATGGCTGTCAGGCTGTTTCTTCGCTTCTGCCAGCAACGGATTCCAGGTCACGATAGCGTGAACATCCGGGGTACTGAAAGCCGCCACCAGATCGGCATCCGAGGTGTTGACCACCTTGACATCTTTCTCGCTCATGCCGGATTTATCCAGCGCGCGAGCCAGCAGATAATGGGAAACCGACAGTTCTACCAGGTTTATCGATTTGCCTTTTAGCGAAGCCACACTATCAGCGCCTTTCACCAGAATGCCGTCGTTGCCATTCGAGTAGTCGCCGACGATCAATGCCGTGCTGTCCACACCGCCGCTGGCCGGGATGGTCAGCGCATCCATATTGGTCATCGTACAGCCGTCAAAACCGCCGGAAGTGTACTGATTCACTGATTCGATATAGTCATTCACCTGCACAAACTGGATATTAATGCCGTATTTATCCGCCCATTTTTTGACGATGCCATTCTGTTGAGCATAATCCCAGGGCATCCATCCGGCATAAACAGACCAGCAAATCTTGAAAGTGGGTTTAGCGGCAAGGGCATTAACGCTGAACAGCGCGAGGGAACAGAGAAGAAGCAGACGCGTGCAGGCTTTGATCATGGTAATTCCTCTGACGGTGCGGAGTGAGAAAAAGCAGGAGGCAGCGAGTACATCGCGCTATCCTCCCGGGCTTTTATCCCGCCGTGTAACCGCCAGAGGGCGGTCGGTCACTCTCGGACCAGCGTCTTGCGACCGGAACCCTAGTGACCCATTGGCAAATTGTGTGGCGACACCGGTAACCCGCTATCGCTCCTGCATGTCAGTTAACAGAGGCAAGATGGATGCCAGGTTTTTAACTGACTGTTTTAATTTGCATTAAGAAGCTCAACGCCCCCAACTGCCTGACAGATTGCCCCGAAAAGTTGCAACAAAGCACTGACATGATGCATCGCCCCCGCAAACGATTTCCTGCTCATGCGACGGCGGAGAAATTTTATTCATTTATAAATTCAGCCTGTTAGTCACATTCTGCCCATCATTTACTGAACCAATCAAAAATTGGTTCGCTTCTTGCCTGCTGTAAAGCAAAGCGCTTTCTCCCCGGCAGACCCGTGGCGTCAGAAGGTTTATCTGATAATAAAAGAAACGAAACCATCATGGCTGATACCCCCAAAAACACCATTAACTCCAGCTCTGCTCTGGATAAACTTCGCCAGCTGATCCAACTGCAGGAGTCACGGCCCGATCACCCCCTGCCGACTGAACGCGAGCTGTGCGAGCAGTATGGTGTGGGCCGCCGTGAAATCCGTCGGGCGCTGGACGTGCTGGAAGAAGAAGGCCGCATCTGGCGTAAGCAGGGTAAAGGCACCTTTGTCGGCCCGGCCGCGCCCGTTCAGCCACTGGTATTACAGGATTTACCGCAGCAGTCAAACCTGCTGGAGGTAATGGAAGCGCGTATACAGCTGGAACCGGGGCTGGCACGTCTCGCTGCGCTCAGGGCCAGTAATGAACAAATCGCGCTGATCAAACGTCTGCTTGAAAGGATGCAAGGCATCACACCCGGCGATGACGATCAACATGAATTGTGGGACAGCGCCTTCCACCGTGCTATTGCTGAAGCCGCCGGTAACCGCCTGATGCTGGGCTTGTTTGACGCCATCGATGCCATTCGGCGCGAACCGAGCTGGCAACACTTGCGGATTCTGGCCCGGACGCCGGCACGTCTGGATAACTATGACCATCATCACCAACGTCTGGTACGCCACATTTCAGCACGTCAGTCGCTGGAAGCCGCCGCCGCCATGCGTGAACATTTGCTGACCCTTCAGCAGGCCCTCATTGAAGCCATCCGCTATGGCGAGGAAGCATCACAATGAATCCGACCTCTGCCCCACCCGTGCTGTCTCTGCATCAGCTAAATGTCCGTTTCAAAGGATCGCCCGTCAGTGTGCTGGACGATATTTCACTGGCGGTATCGGCAGGCGAAACCCTGGCGCTGGTGGGTGAATCCGGCTGCGGCAAAAGCATTACCTCTCTCGCCCTCATGGGCTTACTGCCTGCCAGTGCTGAAATACGGCAAGGCGAGATGACCTTCCTCAGCCACGATCTACGGACATTAAGCGCGCGTCAGTATGCCTCGCTGCGCGGTAATCACCTGGCGATGATTTTCCAGGAACCGATGACCTCTCTCAACCCCGCTTTCACCCTTGGCGATCAGTTGAGTGAAGCGGTACTGCGTCACCGTGATATCAGTCGCCGCGACGCCATGCAGGTCGCGCTGGCAATCCTCGAAAAAGTGCAGATCCCGGCGGCTGAAATGCGCCTGAAGGCTTATCCCCACCAGCTTTCTGGCGGTATGCGCCAGCGAGTGATGATTGCCATGGCATTGATTAATCATCCCAAACTGCTGATTGCCGACGAACCGACCACCGCGCTGGACGTCACCATCCAGGCGCAAATCCTCGACTTGCTTAACACGCTAAAAACAGAAACCGGCACGGCCGTCCTGCTGATCACGCATGATTTGGGCGTCGTGGCCGAGGTCGCGCAGCGCGTGGCGGTGATGTATGCCGGGCAGGTGGTTGAAACGGGCGATGTGACGGCGATTTTTAACGATCCTCAGCATCCCTACACCATCGGCCTGATGGGGGCAATTCCCAGCCTGAGCGCACGTTCCGCCGCTCTGGCTACCATTCCCGGCACCGTACCGCTGGCGGAAAAAATGCCCACAGGCTGCCGCTTCGCCACTCGCTGCCCCTTTGCAGAAACACGTTGCCATCAGCACAAACCCGGCCTGCAGGCTTTTGGGCCGGATCATCAGGTGGCCTGCTTCCGGGCGCCGCTGGAACAACACGTCACGTTGGGAGAATCTGCATGAGCACGCCGATCCTTGAATGCATCGACCTGAGCAAAACCTTTGCCGGCCCGACACGCCTGTTTAAACGGAATCCCCTGGTGACCGCCGTTGATCGTATTTCGCTGCAGGTGATGCCGGGTGAAACGCTGGCCATTGTCGGCGAGTCCGGCTCTGGCAAATCCACGCTGGGTCGTCTGTTACTGCGTTTACTGACGCCATCGCAGGGTGAGATTTTTTATCAGGGTGAAGCGATCACCCAGGCCAGCGGCGCGCGTCTGAATCAGTTGCGTCGTGAGTTACAGATTATTTTTCAGGATCCCTTTGCCTCGCTCAATCCACGCATGAATGTGGCTGCGATCGTGGGGGAACCCCTCTGGCTGCACAGCTCCCTTTCCGCCCGCCAACGGCAGGAAAAAGTTGCCGACCTGCTGCACACAGTTGGCCTGCCTGCGGCCTGGGCGAATCGCTACCCGCATGAATTTTCCGGCGGTCAGCGCCAGCGAATCGGCATCGCCCGCGCGCTGGCGTCTGGCCCCAAGTTGCTGCTTGGCGACGAGCCGGTTTCCGCGCTGGATGTGTCGGTACAGGCGCAGGTGGTCAATCTGCTCGAAAGCCTGAAGCAGCAATTTGGCCTGACGATGATCATTGTGGCGCATGGCCTGGCGGTGATCCGCCATATGAGTGATCGCGTGGTGGTGATGTATCTGGGGCAAATTGTGGAAATAGCGGCGGTAGACGACATTTTTGACACGCCGCTGCATCCTTATACACAGGCGCTGATTGCCTCAGCCCCGCAACTGCAACCCGGTGTAAAGCGTCACATCCCGATGCTACAGGGCGATTTGCCTAACCCGGCGTCTCCCCCCAGTGGTTGCCGCTTTCATACCCGTTGCCCACACGCCAGCGATGAATGCCGTCTTCTGGAACCCATCAATCAGGTTTTAGCGGGGGGGCGTCAGATTGCCTGCCATCGCTGGCAGGAAATTAACCGCGACCGCAGCGTCATTGATCTTGCGCCACCATCAGCCGCTTTTTTACGACGCCGCGCGCTGTTCGAGCGGGCGGTAAAACAACGCTCAATCACCCTCTCTGGAGAAGTAACGCCATGAAAGTACGCCATTCATTACTGGCCGCCCTGGGCGGCCTGATGCTGCTGGGTAATGTGTCGGCACATGCTGAAAGCACGCTGCGCATTGGTCTGGGCGCCGATCCGGATCTGCTCGATCCACACCTGGCGCGTACCTATTATGGCCGCTTTGTGTTTGCCGCCATGTGTGATCGCCTGGTCGAGGTGGATGAAAATCTCAAGGTGGTACCCGGGCTGGCGACCGACTGGAAATGGAGTGACGACGGCAAGACGCTGACCATGGATCTGCGCCAGGGCGTCACATTCCAGGACGGTGAAAAATTTGATGCCAATGCGGTGAAGTTCAATATTGAGCGGGCGCTGACGCTGCCTGGCTCGCTGCGGAAAAGCGAACTCTCCTCTGTTGCCTCGGTTGAGGTCGCGTCGCCTTTTCAGGTCATTTTCCACCTGAAAAACGCCGATGCGGCGCTACTCAGCCAACTGACTGACCGTGCGGGTGCGATGCTGGCACCGCAAGCGGCGGCAAAACCCGATTTCGCTACCCATCCGGTCTGCTCTGGCCCTTATCAGTTTGAAAGCCGCGTGCAGCAGGATCGTATCGTGCTCAAACGCTTCGACAATTACTGGAATAAAGGTGCTTACCACTTCGATAAAGTGGTGTTCCTGCCAATCCCGGACGCTTCAGTCCGGTTGGCTAACCTACGTTCTGGTGACCTCGACCTGATCGAAGGCATTCTCCCCAGCGACGTAAAAACCGTGCAAGCCGACAGCCAGTTGCGCCTCGCGAAAGTCACCGGCCTGGGTTACCAGGGCATTACCTTCAATATCGGCAATGACAAGGCCGACCCAAACAACCCGTTGATGAAAGATGCCCGCGTGCGGGAAGCCTTTTCACTGGCTATCGATCGTGATGCGCTGAATCAGGTTGTTTTTGAAGGCTTATTTACCCCGGCCAACCAACCGTTTTCGCCCGTCAGCCCTTATCACGTCACGCTGCCGGTTCCTTCTCGTGATATAGAGAAAGCCAAAGCCCTGTTAGCGGCGGCCGGCGTGAAAACACCCGTCAACGTCACCCTGCTGGTCACCAATAACCCAACGGCGCAACAGGTAGGCCAGGTGATTCAGTCAATGGTCAGCGAAGCGGGTTTCAACGTGAAACTGCAAATGAGCGAATTTGCTTCCCTGCTCGATCGCCAGCAACGCGGCGACTTCCAGCTCAGTCTCTCCGGCTGGTCAGGACGCCCCGACCCTGACGGCAGCATCTTCTCGTTTATCGACAGTAAAGGCACGCTGAACGACGGACGTTACAGCAATCCGCAGGTGGATAAATGGCTGACCGAAGCCCGTCAGACGAACGACCAGGCGACGCGTCAGGCACTGTATAACCAGGTGGTGAATCAATTGCAGCACGATATGCCGATAGCCTATCTCTACTTTGAACCGCGTATTTTTGGCATGAGTAAAAAGTTGCAAGGCTTTAAAGCCTGGCCGGACGGGCTGGTGCGCCTGGCTGGTCTGAAAATGGCGCCGTAACGCTCAGGAGCAACCATGCTGGAACTGATAGCTAAACGTTTGCTGCTGGCGATCCCAACACTGCTGCTGGTGAGCATCATGGTGTTCTCACTGCAGAAACTGCTGCCGGGCGATCCGGTGCTGGCGATGGCGGGGGAAGAGCGCGATCCGGCAGTGATCGCACAACTCAGGGAACAGTACCACCTCAACGATCCGCTGCCGACGCAATATTTTTACTGGCTGGGCCATGCGCTACAGGGTGATTTAGGCGCCTCGCTTCGCACCCAGCAACCGGTCACGACGCTGATTGCCAGTAAATTACCGGTGACGCTGGAGCTGTCGTTGTTGGCCATGATGGTGGCGTTGCTGGTCGGCATCAGCGCCGGGATAGTGGCGGCGGTACGTAAAAACAGCTGGGTCGACCATACCACCAACTTTGTCGCACTCTCCGGCATCTCGATACCGCACTTCTGGCTGGGTATCCTGCTGATCCTGTTGTTTGCCGTGCATTTGCAGTGGCTGCCAGCTTCCGGGTACGCCTCGCTGAACGAAAGCGTTGCACAGAATCTTAAAACGCTATTGTTGCCCGCGCTGGTACTGGGAACCAGCTTAGCCGCCACGCTCATGCGCCATACGCGCGCCGCGATGATCGCCGTGCTGAAAGCGGACTATATCCGTACCGCAAGAGCAAAAGGCTTGTTGCCTGCCCGGGTTATCCTGAAACATGCGTTTCGTAACGCGCTGATACCGGTTATCACCCTGACGACGCTGTTATTTGGCGAACTGTTAGGCGGCGCGGTACTGACCGAGCAGGTGTTCACTCTGCCAGGTTTCGGCAAGATGATTGTTGATGCTGTTTTCAACCGGGATTACGCGGTGGTACAGGGTGTGGTGTTGGTGGTAGCCATTGGCTTCCTGCTACTTAACTTGCTCGCTGACGTACTTTACGTACTGCTTAACCCGAAAATGCGAGGCTGACGATGAGTGAAGTACTGACCTCCGGTAACGCCGCCGTGCTACGCAAACCGAACAATCGGGTACTGAAGCAGTTTATCGGCAATAAAAGCGCGATGATCGGCGCGATGATCGTCACCGTGTTTGTGCTGATGGCACTGCTGGCCCCGTGGCTGGCGCCTTTCGATCCGATCAAGGCAAATTTCCTTGCGGTGCGCAAAGCCCCCTCAGCGCTGCACTGGCTGGGAACCGATGAGCTGGGCCGCGATATTCTCTCCCGCATGATTTGGGGAGCGAGAGCCTCACTGTTGACCGGTTGTCTCTCGGTGCTGATGGCGATGCTGATCGGCGTGCCCCTTGGGCTGATCGCCGGTTACTGGCAGGGTCTCTGGGACGGCGTGATTTCGCGTGTTATCGAAGCGCTGCTGGCCTGTCCCTTCCTGATCCTGGCGATCGCGCTCGGCGCTTTTCTTGGCCCGAGCCTCAGTAACGCGATGATCGCGATTGGCCTGTCGGTGATGCCTATTTTCGCCCGTCTGACCCGTGGCCAGGTGATCGCCATCCGTAACGAGGAGTATATCGACGGCGCACGGGCCATCGGCCTTCCTGACCGCTGGATAGTGTTGCGCTATATCCTGCCCAACGTGCTGTCGCCGATTCTGGTACAGGCTACGCTGGCCATCGCTTCCGCCATTATTACCGAGGCCAGCCTGTCGTTTCTTGGCCTCGGCCAGCAGCCCCCCAATCCATCCTGGGGGGCGATGCTGAATAGCGCCAAAGGTTTTCTGGAGCAGGCGCCCTGGATGTCCATTTTTCCCGGTCTTGCTATTTTTCTTATCGTGCAGGGCTTCAACCTGTTGGGTGACGGACTGCGCGACGCGCTCGATCCGCGCAACGAATAATGTCTTAAGGAACCGCTATGAGTGGAATCAGTGATTTTAACGTAAGCTACCCTTCCTATCGCGTACCGATGATGGGTCGCAACGCCGTTGCGGCTTCGCAGCCGCTGGCGGCGCAAGCCGGGATCCGCATGCTGCAACTGGGGGGGAACGCAGTTGATGCCGCGATCGCCACTGCAATGGCGTTGACGGTGGTAGAGCCGACCGGCAACGGTATGGGTAGCGATGCCTTCGCGATTGTCTGGGATGGCAAGGCGCTGCATGCGCTGAATGCTTCAGGCCGTGCGCCTGCCGCCTGGCACCGTGAAAAGTTTGCTCATCTTGCCGCTATGCCAGAAATCGGCTGGGATGCCGTTACCGTTCCTGGCGCGGTTTCCGCCTGGGTTGAACTGGCTGAACGTTTCGCTACGCTACCCTTAACCACCCTCGCACAACCAGCCATTGATTACGCCCGTAACGGTTTTCCTGTTTCACCGCTGATCGGCCATCTTTGGCAACGCGGCTATGACCGGTTGCGCGATCAGCCCGGTTTCAGCGCCTGCTTTGCACCGCAAGGTCGCCCGCCAAAAGTCGGCGAACTGTTCCGCAATCCCGATCAGGCCGACACGTTAGAGAAAATTGCCGCCACCAGGGGCAAAGCGTTCTATCAGGGCGAACTGGCGGAAAAAATAGCGGCATTCGCGCAGCAACACGGTGCCGCCTTGACGCTCGATGATCTGAAAAATCACCGCGCCGACTGGGTTCAAATGCTTTCCCGCCCCTTTGCGGGCGGTTCGGTACAGGAACTGCCACCCAATGGTCAGGGCATTGGCACCCTGATGGCGCTGGGCATACTCGAACATCTGAACATTGGCCGTTATGAACCTGACTCGCCGCAATGGCTGCATCTGTCGATTGAGGCGATGAAGCTGGCGCTGGTCGATCTGGAACGTTACGTGGCCGACGAAGACCATATGGAATTCCCGGCCGAATGGTTACTCAGCGATGATTACTTGCAGACGCGAGCGGCGTTGATTGACCCGACGCAAGCCGGCGATTTTACCTTTGGCGCGCCACAGCAAAGCGGCACGGTCTATCTCTCTACCGCCGACGCCAACGGCATGATGGTGTCATTCATTCAGTCGAACTATATGGGATTTGGTTCAGGCGTGGTGGTGCCGGGGACCGGTATCAGCCTGCAAAACCGCGGCGCGGGTTTCGTGCTGGAAGAAAATCACCCTAATGTCGTGGCGGCGAACAAGCGCACCTTCCATACCATCATTCCTGCCTTCGCGCTGGACAGCGAAGGCCAGCCACTGATGTCGTTCGGCGTGATGGGCGGCCCGATGCAGGCACAGGGGCATGTGCAAATGGCGTTGCGGATCATGCTGCATAAGCAAAATCCGCAGGCCGCCATTGATGCGCCTCGCTGGCGAGTCGTCGCAGGTCGGGAAGTGGTCGTTGAACCCACGATGCAGCGCCATACTATTGCCGCACTGCGGGCGATGGGCCATCACATTGTGGTGGAAGATCCGCTGCAAACCTACAGCTTTGGCGGCGCGCAGGCAATTGTCCGCGATCCACAGGGCTTCTATATTGCCGCGACCGAAAGCCGCAAAGACGGGCAGGCGCTGGTGTTCTGAGTGTTCTCTGACGCAGGGTGAAATTTCTTCACCCTGCAACCACGCTTTCCCGTATCCTCACCGCACGAGTTAGACTATGCTTTAGGGCGCGGAACTGACCGCCCTTATTACTTGCAAGCCCTTCTATTACAGGAGTTACTTCCCATGACGACAGGAATCTCACGTGTCTGGACGCGACTGTTAGTGCCCTTCGCCGCATTGTTGCTGGTCTTTCAACTGACCGGTTGCGGCGACAAAGAAGCCGATCAGCGTAAAGCCTTTATCGATTTCCTGCAAAACACCGTAATGCGCAGCGGTGAACATCTGCCAAGCCTTAGCGAAGATCAGAAACAGAAATTCGGTCATTACGTCAATGATTACACCATCATTTATGGTTTCTCACAGCAGGTGAATCGTGCCGTGGATTCCGGCATGAAACCGGTGGTGGATGAACTGATGGCGATCCGAATCCCGCAGGATTACCTGACCCGCCGTGATTCTCTGCGCCAGGCCAGCGGTTCGCTGGGCGTGCTGACCCAACAGATTCAGACAGCGAAAACACAGGCTGACAGCAGTAAAGCCGCCCTGAAGCAGCCGGAAGATCTCAAAACGATCTACGACAACGTCTACAACAAAGTTGTGACGCAGCCCGCCAACACACTGCAGCCACTGCTGCCAGTGCTACAAACATTGAGCCAGGATGCGGTACAGGCTGGAGACTTCCTGCAACAACAGGGAACGCAGGTGACATTTAATGGCCCGGCAATCCAGTTTCCAAGCCAGCAACAGGCCAGCCAGTACAATGCGTTGATGAGCAGGCTAGCTGCCAATGCCCAGGTACTCAACCAGGCGCAAAGCGCCTTGCAGAGCGAGCTTCAGTAACAGGACCGGAGCCGGGAGAAGGGACAAACCGGCCCCAAATTTATCCGAATCCCAAACGTAACAGGGGATTATGGAAATAAGACGGTTCAGTAATGGGGATGAAATTGCGTTATTCAGAACCTTTTTATCGTCAGTACATATCATTGCATCACACGACTACACACATGAACAAATAGAGGCGTGGGCTCCGCCAGACATTGACCCGGAACAATGGGCCAGTCACATGAGGGAGCAGCGCCCCTACAACCGTCACAGCTTCCAGAAACCCCACTTATCCATATGAATTAGCTGAATAAATGTTGTGACGGTAAAACCATCACAAAACGCAACAGAAACCGTCACAGTCTGTAAATTTAATGAGTTATAAAACAGAAATGTGATGCTTTAAGACCGTCACACTGTGATGCTTTCGTGATGGTTTTTTAATGTCTAATTTATTTATATATATCATATACATAACTGGTTTTTTTAAATATTGTGACGTTTGTGATGGTTTTCCGATGCCACCCCTCAAATTTTGAAAAGTTCACCTTTGGTCAGAAAACGCCCTTAATTGTTGGTGTAATTGTTATATCTGTGTGGTTCTTATGTACGGTTTGGCATAAAGGGGACGCTGGGGGGTTCTGTCGCATTAAGCGACTTATCAGGTAATATGCTGTTTTTTTGTGATGTTACCTGCCCATGTCCCTGATCTGAAAAGCCTTCAAACGCCTGCATTATCCCGCTGATGTCATTGCCCAGTGTGTTCGCTGGTATCTGGCTTATTCCCTGAGCCTGCGTAATCTCGAAGAGATCATGGCAGAACGTGGCGTGGTTGTTGATCATTCGACGCTTCACCGCTGGGTTATCCGCCTGGTACCGTTGCTGGATAAGGCCTTCCGCCGGCATAAACGTGCCGTGGGCCACCGGTGGCGAATGGATGAAACCTACATCAGAATCAGGGGCAAGTGGAAATATCTGTACCGTGCGGTCGATACCGAAGGTCATACCATCGACTTTCTGCTGACCGCCGGGCGTGACGCGGCAGCGGCGTTGCGCTTCTTTCGTAAGGTTATCCGTCATCACGGCGCACCTGAGGGGGTGACCATCGATAAAAGTGGGGCGAATACTGCAGCCCTCGCTGTGCTTAATGCCGGCAGGGAAGACGATAAACGCATTAAGGTCAGGCAGTGTAAGTATCTGAACAATCTTGTGGAGCAGGATCACCGTAATATCAAACGACGAATACGTTTGATGCTGGATTTAAGTCGTTCCGTCGGGCACAGACCATTCTGTGCCGGTATTGAACTGATTCACATGATACACAAAGGGCAATATCAGCACCCTGCCGGGGACGGGATGTCCCCGGCAGAACAGTTTTATCGGATGGCTCCCTGAAAAACAGGCAATTCAATTTTTACTGACCTGCTGTCATTAATGCGACAAAACCGATAAAACTTTCGGATTTCAGCTTTGAACTTGTTTGAGTGAAGTGGTCAACAAAAATTGGCCACGGCTTTAGAGCTTTCCCAAAACAATCTTTCTGATTCATTGGGCGTTAATCCACCGTTATATTGGTGGGGTCTGAGTTGGCTGTAATAGCCAATGATATAATTCGTTATCGCTTTGTTGGCATCGCTAAAATTAACATAGCCACTTTGCGGTATCCATTCTGATTTCAGGCTGCGAAAAAATCGTTCCATCGGACTGTTATCCCAGCAATTTCCCCGCCGACTCATGCTTTGTTTGATTCGATACCGCCACAGTAACTGCCTGAATTTTCTGCTGGTATAGTGGCTTCCCTGGACGCCCTTCTAAGAGTCAAGTCGTTATTTGAGTACTGTTGATCAGGCGATTTTGATTACGCAGTAACGTATAGACTTCGCGTGAGATATAACGTTTCAGGCAACGCAGCGCTTCCATTTTCGAGTGACCTTCTGCGACCCGTTTGGCTACATATTCCTGTGTTTTCGTATCTGTACGTAATCGACCAATAGCAATAATGTGCAAAGCACTATTGGCTGCACGATTGAGCCTGTGGCGATTTGTTTTACCTGAAGATACCGGGACAGGGCTGACGCCACATAGGGGTTTGAAGCGCAATGGAACGGAAACGTACGTTAAGAACGTAACCATATGATTTTATATCTATAAAGTTATGGTCTGTCGAACAGGGTTACGTTGATTTGATTACCGAGTTTCTTAACATTGGCAGTGCCGATAACCGCATGCCGACAGGCACCAACGGAAAAAGTAAACAAATCCCTCGTTTTCTTTACTCACTA
Source organism: Erwinia endophytica (assembly GCF_009295515.1). Taxonomy (GTDB): domain Bacteria; phylum Pseudomonadota; class Gammaproteobacteria; order Enterobacterales; family Enterobacteriaceae; genus Erwinia; species Erwinia endophytica. The sequence goes on from NZ_RQVV01000033.1 coordinate 25,464, forward strand.
AATCTGCTTAAAAAATGTACTTGGCGTACAGTTTCGTACGGTTGGGCTTCAGACCCCGAAAGGTGGATTTAGATATGAGACTTCTTGAAGTGGTGGCCTGACTGCGGCTACACTGAAAGGACAGTTTTGGTATCTGCGCTCCACCAAGCCAGTTACCACAGGTTAGAAAGCCTGAGAAACTTCTAACCTTCGAAAGAACCCACGCCTGAGAACGTGGGTTTTTTCGTTTACAGAACCGGAGATTACGCCCGAAAAAAAAAGGATCTCAAGAAGATCCTTTTGATTTTGCTGATCGTTACGCCCTACCAGTTACCATACGGATAGGACTTTCCCTTGATAAAATCGCGGATAAAGGGATCGTAACCGTTAGCCTCGATGTAACTGAAATCAATCTGGTTGGGAACGTTTTTGCATATCAGCATTTCATCTCCCGTCAGGGTGAACTGCCGCGCAGGATGCTGGAGTACGGATGGGTTCCCGTTATCCTCCAGCCAGACCCGTACAGTACCGCCGGGAGCCAGACCAACAGCCATTCGGTTCCGGTAGTAAGGTTTACCTGGATGGTAGGGATCAGGATATGCCGTAGTCATCTGCTGCCACGTCTCCCTGCTGAACCAGATCTCCGTCTCATACGCCTTTTTATCGATAACCGAGTCCCAGCACACCGTCATTCGTACCGGCAGTGCTTTGCCCCGGTTAAAATACCCGCCATATCCCCCCATCAAATCATGCCAGCGCCCAACACTCAGATCACTGGTGTCCATAGGATCTAACCGGCGGAAGATACTTTCCCGGACATCCCCGTCCTCCAGATACACCATCGTCACCAGTGCCGGCAGGTTTTTCGGGTATATAAAACTGAAATTCCAGTTATCGTAAGGCAGCTTCTTCCCCCACTGCTCCACGCCGTCGCCCAGCAGCGTCTTCACGTCTGCCCGGCGGTCA